>JAZDPL010000061.1:0-95199 GCA_043797665.1 Candidatus Omnitrophota bacterium | reverse complement strand
GATTTTTCTCTCGCCTCCTTGCTTATCCACGGCGCTTGTCCCAACTTCTTAAAAATCAGGATAAATTCATAGTCCAATTTTATGATTCCATTTCTGGGATAAGGAAACGAACCCATAACGGACGCGCCGCCGGTGGTGTTACAGGTAGTCACTTTCCGCCAGATTATGGCGCCCATATAGTCAAAACCCCTTGTTTCACAAAATTTGATAATCTCGGTTCTGATGGGAATGACCTTATATCTTCCGTAATACACGGAACGGGCAAATTGGTCTCCGATATTAACGCAGAGACGGCAACCGCTATGTAAAACGCGGAAAGACTCATTCCAAACCAGATTCAGATTGTTTATATAGTCTTCATAGGTATCATGAAATCCGATCTGGCTGCCGTTTCCGTAATCTTTAAGTTGCCAGTACGGTGGAGAGGTAACGATGAGATGAATAGACTCATCTGGAATCTCCTTCATCCACCTCGCATCTCCGATAATTATCTTATGGATGGTTTTCATTTTATATTGTGGGCGGTGAGGGACTCGAACCCCCGACCTCTACCGTGTGAAGGTAGCGCTCTAGCCGTCTGAGCCAACCGCCCGACTATTGTACCGCAACGGTTTCGTGGTTTTCCCTTCCAAATTATACTTCTTCCCGCGTTCTAGGGTCAACCCCCCTAAAGCCGACAATAATTGCGACTGGATGGTGGATATACCTGGGACCAGAATATCTGGCAGGCGTTACGGAGAAGTTAGGGTATGAGTATAATTCACGAAGGACCTAAAACAAGTTCTTTGTCTTCATTAGAAATCAATCTGGAACGTCGGATTATATCATCAATTTTTGAAATATATTCTGGAGGTAAATCTTCCTCAAAATGCAATTTTTTATCTAAAAAATTTCTCAATAAATCCTCCCGAGATATCCGCTTGAGTTCTCGGCACTTTATGATAGTTGGTTTACAAAAAACAGACAATTCTTTTGCGCCTATTCTAAGTATATCTTTATTAAATTCGGGATGTCTGTCGTAAAAGTCAATTTTTGAAGTGGCAATTACAAAAAGCAATGGATTATCTTTTGCGGAATGACTTACTAAAATATAGAAATGAGGTTTTGCGATTTCTTTTAGTGAAGTTTTTATTACAGAGCCTTTTTTTATTCTTAATTCGGTAACTTTTTTATAAATTTCATTGGGGATATTAATCATGAAAACCCATCAATGAACATACGTTGTTAATTTCAGACATTGATTCCATGTATTCCCGGGCTTCTTTTGCTACTTTATTATGCTTATCGTCCTCAAAAAACAATCTATAATCTATCCCTTCATTTTTCTGTGTTCTTTGCCAAGAAGCATCTTTGTGGGTTAATTCAATTAATGCACCTGGCGAATACTTTCCATATTTTTTAATAGTTTTTTCAACGGCCTCTATTTCGGTCTCAGATAGACAATTCAAATTGGGTTCTTTGATTGCGATGAAAACCGGGTATTTCAACCCCTCCTTTTCGATTTTTAAAAATTCTTCAAATTTTCGTTTGTTTGACTTTGCCTCTTTATATTGAACAGGTCTATCCTCAGAGACTTCATTCATCACATCTAATGCCGTTGATGGAATCGGCCCATTATCAAGATGAACATATCTATCCCCTATAATTGGCCTGCCGTAATGAGTTAAATGATATTTGTCAGCAAAATAAATTAATTTTGCGGCCTTCAATTTATCCAAATTTTTAAGATTCGCCTTGGCAAATAAAGTAAGGCAAGCGATAAATTTATCAACCTTAAATCTAAATTCTACTGGGAAGTACATTTTCTTATCCATAAAAGCATCACTTTAACAATAGGGGTAGTCATCTACATCAATTTTTCTAAAAGTCTCAGGTTTTTAGGAAGGCATTTATAATGGAATTGGCAATTCATTTTCGTATTTATTATATCACAATCAAAATAGGTGTGTCAAAATTAATGGAGACTGAACGGGAGGGTAAGATATCACAAAGAGGAGATTCCCTAAAACTATAGGAAATTAGTCGCAGGTCATTTGGAAGTTAAGTAGGAAACCCTACTTTCAACCTTTCAAAGAACTTTAGTCTAAATTGTATCTTTAACTTTTTCAATTATGTTCCCCTAAAAGACATTTACTTCTCCAGGGCGATGTACAGGATACGGCGGGCGCGTTCTATCTCATCCAACGATCTGGTCTTCAGGTAACTGGTTACCTCTTCAACCAGGGAATATTTTTTAATCCGGATTGGGTTGCTGATTAGGAAGAGTTCGCAAACCTCAACCTCCAGAGCCCGGGCTAAATTCTTTATACTAATCAGGGAGATATTCTTCTCGCCTCGCTCTACTGAGCCAACGTAGGTATAGTGCAGACCCGCCTTGACTGCCAACCGCCCCTGAGTTAGTCCCCTGACCTTTCGCAGTTGCCGGATTCTTTGTCCAAACTCACTCAGTGCTCTATTATTCATCTTCCTTTCTACGATGTCATTCTGAGTTTCTGGCAGGCTTCTTCAGGGTGAGGAACCTCTAAAACATACCTTTTATTAACACGACGCCCAGTATTATCAATCCAGCGCCAGTGAGCCGAAAAAGTAACTTTTCCTGTATCGGTGTTGCGGAATGGCCCCGTGTTGCGACTTTAGGCAGGTACCTCCTATCAATTCCCGCCGCCCTTTCTGGCTTCCAGAGACATAATCCTCCTGAAACCAGAAGTATTATTCCGCCCACCACCCCCACCACCTCAAACAAATCCATAATTAATCGCTGGGTCTGAACCCACCGTAAATATCACTACCACTGGCTTCCGGCGGCAGATAGTTATGTATGATATTATTTCCAGTAATAGTATCTTTGGTATATATTTTGGATGCCAGGGTACCGGAATTAATCCACTCGGTATGTCCATCTCCAAAGAGGAAATTACCTCCGGCTTGTTTATGGTTTTTCACACCCAGAACATTTCCGCTGCCGTCGTAATTTAACCGGTCCCAGGCGATTGCCCGGTTGGAGGATACGCTCCTGCTGCTTTCTAGGCTACCTGCGTAATACCTTTCGTTCTCAGTATCCCAGTAACTCTGCGTTGGATTGTAAGTAAAGTATTCGTAGGAACATTCATCATAGGTATCATTAAAGGCGGTACTTGGTTTCAATCCTTTGCTGTCAACCGAGCAGTAATAAGATGCGGTATCTTTAAGATAGTCAAAACGATAAAGGTAACCTAAATTCAAATAAGTATCTTCGCTGTCTCTCCATACGATAGCCGTTGCCGCTGGGTCACTTCCGCCCAAATCAGAGTTTCCATTTCCGGTGCCGGAGTCATAAGCAGTATAATTAGTTGGCGGCAGAAACATATGGTAGTCCTGGGCATACATATTGAGGCATTGACCTATTTGTTTCAGGTTGTTCATACAGGTTGTCCGTCGGGCTTTCTCCCGGGCAAGGCTTAAAGCAGGCAATAATAAGGCAGATAAGACTGCAATTATCGCAATTACCACCAAAATTTCCATTAAAGTAAATCCATTTTTCTTTCTCATTTTGCCCTCCAAATTATTTTAAAACAGCGCTTTTTGCTGGTTCTTTAACCATACCCAGCGCCAGACCGAAACCCCATTTTCCGGGGCCTGTCCCTGGCTTTTAACCGTAACTCTTATCGCTACCCAGGCGATATCGCTGGCACTGGTAGCCAGTGTACTCCTATCCTTCTGATAACACCAGAAGCCTGAAGTATAAGGACTGCCACTGCCAATATCGTAATAGATTTCCAGCCCTTTTTCCTGCGCCCAACTTGGCCGTAGGTCTTTTTCCGCACCAGTATCAATCACGTCCCATTTTCCGGTGAGAGTGTTACTGGGTACTGGAGAAGCGGGAGTGAAATCGAATTTTACTTCCCTTTCGGTTCCGGTGGCATCGAGAACTTTAAAGATGACTTCAGAATCAACCGTCGTAGTGTCATTGACGCTGATGATTCCATCCGCTTTTGCATTCATGAGTCCATAGCCTACTTCATCGACCGTTGGTCCATAAAGAATCGTATTCGTCAGATAGACCGCTAAATTTTCTGCATTTCCACTGTTTACAATTGCCTGGCGCACCGTGCTTACCCGACCGAAGATTATTGCCAATAAGCCAAACATAATAACCAGAATCGCACAGGTAACCAGTAGTTCTAACAGGGTAAACCCTGTCTGATTTTGTCCTTGGGCCCTTCTAATAATATCCATTGCGTACCCGATAGGTTGAAACAGTTACTAATGGTTTTCCGCTGGCTATCGTTCCCCGGTATACTCGTACCATTATCTTAAAGATATTTCGGTCAGGTCCGGTAATAAAAAGTGAATCGTGACTGACTTTACCTGTGATACTCGTTCCGTATTCGTCGGTAGCGATTGGGGTAAGAAGACCAGATGCAGGAGCGTCACGGTCTGGAGCACGGATTACCACCTCATATGCATAAGATTCGTTTGGTGCTAATCCGGGACCACTGCTGTAAGAAACCGAACCGCTGGCATTACTAAACGGACTTCCTGGAAAGTATTTTACTGGCGGGAAATTTCTGGGATACTTAGTGCCAGTATCTTCATATTCACCATACTTATATTCATCCAGAATCTGCTGGGCGATAGCAGTAGCCCGGCTGATTTCTATAGTTGCTCCTCCTCGGCCGGTAAGGTTGACCAATTTCGCCATAACAACCAGAATGCTGGTGGTGGCGATAACAACAATCAAAAGCGATATTACAACCTCAATCAGGGTATAACCTTCCTTATTTCTCATTTCCAACCACCGATTACCGGAATGTAAGCCCGTCTCCCACCCAAAAAACCTTGATAGATATCAACATCTTTTGGAACACTGCTGAATAATGATGTTGACAGGTCATCTCTAAGCGTCCCCTGCTTAAGTGTTACGGTTCCATTTGTTACCAGACAACCATAAACTGTTTTTCCGGAAGCATCGAGTGTAATTCCTTCAGTAGTATTAGTATCTCCATAGGCATAGATAAGTCTGCCGCGACCAGGGGTAGTAACATCATTTATATTGGAGTTAATACTCACCGTTGCCGTAGCGGCAGAGTAAGCGATGATAGCCGCTTGGGCACCATTAGGATTGTTAGTTCGGTAGGTGGGGATTAAATCAGCATTAAGAAGGTTTATAGTAACAGGGACAGTGTCTGAGTATGCCAAAATAGCAGTTTTTTGGTTCGCTCCGAGTTTAAATTTTCCAGAAGTAAAAGTAACACCGGAACTTATGGTAATTGTTCCTCTCCCGTAAATAGGTGCGTCTGAATTGGTATTGGTAGGGGAGGAATTATCAATTTCATAAGTTCCTGAGTTTAAAGTTATGTCCCCGCCGCTGATTATAGGTCCGGTAAATTTGCCACCGTTTAAGGTAATATTCCCGTTCTGACTGATTATCGTATCGGTAGCGGTTGTACTACCCAAATTTGCTATAGTAATACTGTTAGCAGCAGCCACTACTCCGTTAATATCCCCGCTGGGAACAAAAGGATCCATATCTATAGTTTGACCTGACTTTAGGGTACCGTTAATTACCACCGTCGTCGCATTCACGGTAATATCCTTTCCTGTTGCTGTTTCTAAAAAAGCATTTATTTGGCAGGTGCCTTGTAAAATTACATTGCCATTAACCAAAGTGGCAGAACTTATATTATTTCCGGTATCAAAAGTAAAAGTACCTGCAGGATCTTCGGTGGCTGTCGGAGAACTACCGCCGCCGGAAACGCTCGCTGGATATGGACCGCCGGAAGGGTCATAAGTCCACACAGGAGTGGAGGTAGGCATACTACTGGAAGGTAGAGTTGGCGGTGAGGGAATTGGTAGATTATCCTTAAAATTGGTCCCTTCAACCTTGGTTTTGGAATATGGATTGGTAATATAATTAGGGACATTCCAATTGTCAGTATCCTTACCGGCAGTATCAATATTTGCGTAGACAATATTTCCGTACACTACGGCGGTACTGGGCGTACCAGGCCAGGTGTCGAAATAATCCACCTTATTAGCATAGATAATATGTTTGTTGAACGCCTCGCTGATACCATTCGTGGAACCGGAACCGTGTCGGAAAGAACTTTGACTTTGCTTTCCCCGCAACTTCACCTCTATCTTCTTATGCGCTCCTTTGTAGAATCCTTCAGAAACTATTTTGTATTGCGTTGGTGGTGGGTCAGGAGCGGCAGAATCTACTTTTATAACGCTGACCCGGTAGTAGTCGCCGGTTGTTCCATTAAATGGTCGATAAGTCTCTTTTTCTCCCCTGATAGCCGGTGTATCAAAATCTATATTTTCATCGGCTGTTCGTAGTATTTCACCTGGAGTGGGGTCAGTAGGATCCAGTTCGCTGGTCGCTAAAGAATTGGTTGGGAATGTCCCAGCAAATGGAAAACTTCCTGACTCGGGAGAGTAGTTCAGCCGGAATAAGGCATCTGCTACACCAGCCTCTGCTAATTGGTAGGCGATGAAGTCGTCCCTACCTATCTCAGCCTGCCGGGTAGTCCGCTTGGTTAGCATAACTAATCCCAAGCCCAGGATGAGAAAGATAAAAGCCAGCATCAACGAAGAAATAAGGGCGACCCCTTTATTTTTGTTGAGTAGCATACTTTTTTGAAGTTACTGGATGCCGACGTTAAAGGTATAGTAGGGGTCTGCTTCGGTGATGTTGGGGTGGAAAGGGTTGAAGTTGGCAAAGTCACTTTGGTTGGCGTTAGTTGGGGTAATACCTTCGCCACTATGAGCAGTCTGAGAGGAAATCGTAATTATCTCGGTTTTGGTCTTTGGGGAAGTTTTCCAGTTTGTGTCTGCAACCAAAGACTGGAAGACGCCGTCAGGTCCTGCGGATATGATAACCATCGTGCCGGTTGCGCCTTTGGGTACAACCTTATCTGTTATCTCGGCGTCCCAGGTGACTGTATTATCGTCTGTATACCAGAACATCCGGTAAGGTCTTTCCCAGGGGTCAAGAGGACGATATCCTTTTCTGTCTTGAGTGAATGGAGAACTTACGTTGTAGGCGGTATCATTAGCGAGAGTCGTAAGGGTAGTTTTTTTCCAGGTTGACACTGGTTCTCGCCAATAACGTCTAATTGTGGCTTCAACGGCACTGGCCGTGTCACCGATCTCAAAGTATGCATCATAGAGACTTCTTTTAGGGTCAGTGACAGTAGTGCCGGTATCTTGTAAGTCCGAATCACTTAACCCTTTATAACATGCAGCACTGCTTGTGTCGGTTGAGGCCCAGATTCTTATTCCTCCGATATCAAGATTACTACCGGCTGTACCTGCCGGGTCTGGCTTTAAAAGGTCTTCTAATCGGCAGTAGTAAAATACCGGGAGCCGGCTGGCTAATTCCCGATAAGCCATTTCAAATTGCGCCATTTCTGATTGCGCCTGACTTACCTTAGCGTTTTTCATCGCGCGATTTACACCCGGAAGTAAGATAGCGGACAGAATAACGATGATTACGATTACGACCAAAAGTTCCACCAAGGTAAAGCCTTTTTTATGCATTGTGCCTCCCCAATAAGTGTGTTATCCAGATAACCACAGGAAAAAGCCAGTTTTATTGTTCTCCATACTCTATCCGTTCATTTTTCGCTATTTTTTATCTGCTCTAACAAATCCTGTGATTTCTTACAATATTCTTGAGATAAATTTTTGTTGCCAAGTTTGGAATAGATGCTTCCCAACCGCCGATAGGATAAGACCGCGAAGTGGGTAAAAGGATTTATGCCTAATGATTTTTCAAAATAGGCTTTTGCCTCCGGAAATTTTCCCTGGAGATAATAGATTTTTCCTATCATATAGTATGCACCTTCGTGATTAGGGTCTAACGAAAGCACGGTTTTGAAGTCATCCATTGCCTTCTCGTAATTTTTCACTGTTACGTAAACGGAACCCCGGTTGTAATATACCAAAGGGTAACGTAGAAGTTATCAGCATGGTCTATAACGTTGGCGGTCTTAATAACGATAAAGTAGGACTGGTTTCGGTTACCAGCGGTTCCAGGCCAATTATCAGTCGTCACATCATTAAAAATGATAGTTGTATCTGAACCGATGTCCGGGTTAGGGAGCGGGTTCTGACCTTTGATATTATCAGATAAAAGGGTGTCTCCGGCATCAAAGACGTCGTTACTATTGGCATCTTTCCAGATTGAGACCGAGGAAATTTCACCGGTGTCAGTTGTTCCATCATCAGAAGAGATGTTTACGGTCACGAAATCAAACACATCTACGTCGGTATCGGAAGAAAGGTCACACCGTAAGACCGCCGTGTCCGGGCTGACCGGCAAGATTCCCTGGTTGGCAATCGTTAATTTAGTGGCAGAACCGGAGATAACTGCCTCGGCAGGCAAAGGCAGGAAAAAGGAACTTAAAAGTAAAAGAAAGACTAAAAAGATATCCTCTTTTATTCTCTTACCCATTTTAGGTAACATATACCGTAAATATTCAGTGAAGTACGTGTCATTCTGAACACGGGTTCCCTATCATCAAGATAGGGAGTGAAGAATCTAAACAGATTCTTCGTCGCAGAACTCCTCAGAATGACACCTGGGAACGGTGTTCACTGGGTATTTATTATATACCATAATTTTTATCCATAGGTCAAGTTTTTTACAATTCTTATAGACTATTAAAAACCGAAGGTTTTATAGAGGATAATATCCCTACGATGGAAAAGAGGAATGTTTACCGCGACTTAGGGACCCGGGTGAGAAAGATAAGGAAGGAATTGGGGATAACCCAGGAAAGGTTAGCCTTTAAGGCTAAAATAAGCCCCACTTTTCTGAGTCACATTGAAAGGGGGGCAAAGAAAGCGAGCCTCCATACGGTTCAGAAGTTAGCCGATGCCCTTGGAATTCCCATCCGGAATCTTTTTTGCCTGCCGAAAGAGCCGGTTGTCTACCTCCAGAGCGAAGAAGACCTTTTCTTAAGACGTCTGAAAGGATTAATCGCAGACCGGGGAGAAGGGTTCGAGAAGGTTATCTTGAAGGTGGCTCGTTATCTGACGGAGAAGGAAAGGTAGGGGAAGGGTAAAAGAAGTAGAGCCGTAGCACCTTTAATACCGGCTGCTGCCTGGGGTTGGCCCCGTCTGAAATCTGAAATTCCGTTCCTTGACAGGTGTATACAGGACGGGTATAATAGCTGTGAAAATGAAATAGGTTTCTTTTAATTGAAAGGCGGTTAAGATGAAAAAGAATGGAAAAGGGAATGGCGGGGTCAAGTGGTCCAAGGAAGAAATAAAAAAGGAAGATAAGGAAATAAAGGCAATTCGCAAAATCTTCATTTTAAAAGGCATCTCTGGGAATGATGCTTGTGAAATGATATTAAAAATGAGGCATGGTCAGACTGTATGACCTATTATTTAATTGACACCAGCGCTATTATCCATTATTATATCCCCTCCGATAAGACCAGCAAGATTCAAACTATCGTAGACAAGAAAAAGAATGGTTTTGCTTTCCTATTTATTCCCAATTTTTGTATCGCAGAGGCCTTTAATACTTTTGCCAAATACCGTTATCGTTATGCGACTACCAAACCAACCAAAGCAATTTCAGAAGATGACTATGAAAAGTGTACCACTAAATTTCGGGAACACATTCATGAAGGTAATCTACTTTACCACTATGAATTAAATAGATATCACATGCTTAACTCAAATCTTGTTGCCCCTTTTGACCATCAAATTGATTTACAAAGAGAAGCAAGGGATGGAAGTGGCAAGAAAGAGGATTGGTGTTTAAGCACTTTTGACATTTTATTTATTGCCATGGGCATTGAACTCGTGAGGATAGTGGAAAAGAAAAATTTACATTTAATAACTTGCGATACAAGAATAAACCATATCTGCCATCTTTTGGAAGGACTGAGTATGGAGGATAGGTGCAAACACGGTATTCCAAACCATGTCGTTTTTCCCACCTGTTGTTTATTGAAATAGTAAAATCATAACCCTGTTCCCACACTCCTTTTTTCTTGTGCCAGATTTGTGCCATGTTGCCGTCCAAAACGGTATAATTCCATTGTTCAGGATGACCCTATGATAATTTTTACCGCGTCTTCGGGTGTTTCCACCAGATTGAGGAGATGGAGGTTCTCCGGGTCAAGATATTTTTCCTTTACCAGGGTGTCGGAAAACCAATCCAGAAACCCCTTCCAGTACTTTTTCCCTACCAGGACAATAGGTACTTCTTTACTTCTTCCGGTCTGAATCAGGCAGAGAATCTCAAAGAGTTCGTCGTTGGTTCCCAACCCGCCCGGGAAGAAAATGAATCCGGATGCGTACTTGACGAACATATATTTGCGGACGAAGAAGTAGCGGAAAGAGAGCAGAGTTTTAATGTAGGCGTTCGGCTTCTGTTCTTTCGGCAGTTCAATGTTCAGGCCAAAAGAACGTCCGCCCGCTTCAGCGGCGCCTTTGTTGGCCGCCTCCATTATGCCTGGTCCGCCGCCGGTAATGACGGCGTAACCGGCTTTTACCAGAAGCCGCGCCGAGGTCTCCGCTTTCTTATAATAAGGGTCGTCCGGCGTAACGCGTGCGGAACCGAAGATGCTGACCGCTTTGCCGACGTTGGCAAGCGCCTCGAATCCGTCCACAAATTCCGCCATAATGTGGAAGACGCGCCAGGTATCGTGAGAAAGGTTCAACTCTTTATTCATAGCAATTATTGTAGCATAGGGGTTGCTAAACAATAAAATTGACCATTTTATTGTTTAGCAACCCCTATATTTGACCGTGACGAAACTATTGGCGTAAAATAAGAGCGATGCTTGAGATGAAATTTATCCGGGAAAACCGGGCGCTGGTAGAGAATGCTGCCCGGCAGAAGGGTATGTCGGCGGAAATTGAAGCGATACTGAAATTAGACGAAGAGCGCCGTAAGACCCTTGGGGAAGTGGAAGAACTCCGGCGCCAGCGGAACGAGGTAAGCGAACGTATCAACCGGTTAAAGAAAGAAGGGAAGGAAACGAGCGGGCTGGTTGACGAAATGCGAGTAGTCGCAGACCGGATTAAAAAATTAGACGAAATCCTCCGGCAGACTGAAACTGAACTTGACAACCTTTTAAGTTTTGTACCCAACATTCCGGCACCCGACGTCCCGGAAGGGAAAGGCGCAGACGACAACGTGGAAGTCAGGTCCTGGGGCAAAAAACCGGAGTTTGGGTTTCCGCCTTTGCCTCACCACGAACTGGCTGAGAGGCTGGGCCTCATTGATTTTAAGGCCGCCAGCAAAATGACCGGCAGTTTTTTTGCGCTCTATTCCGGCTGGGGCGCCCGCCTGGAGCGCGCCTTAATCAACTTTATGCTTGATAGACAGCGACAGAACGGCTATCACGAGATTTCTCCGCCGTTTATGGTTAACCGCCGGAGCATGTTCAATACCGGCCAGTTGCCCAAATTGGAGAAGGATATGTACCGGATTGAGAGTGAGGATTTATTCCTTGTTCCTACCGCGGAGGTACCGCTTACCAATATCCATCTGGACGAAGTCCTGGAGGAAAAAGACCTGCCGTTATACTATACCGCCTATACGCCCTGTTTTCGCCTGGAAGCGGGTGCCTACGGAAAGGATACCCGGGGTCTGGTACGGCTCCACCAGTTTGACAAGGTGGAACTGGTGAAGTTCTGCCGGGCAGAGGATTCTTATGCGGAACTGGAAAAATTGGTGGCCGATGCGGAAAGCATCCTTCAGGCGTTAGGTCTGCACTACCGGGTAATTTTGCTCTGTACCGGAGAACTCTCCTTTGCCGCGGCAAAGTGTTACGATTTGGAAGCCTGGGCGCCCGGGATCGGCCGGTATCTTGAAGTTTCTTCCTGCAGTAATTTTGAAGACTTTCAGGCGCGGCGGGCAAATATCAAATACCGCACCAAAGACGGGAGCCGGCGTTTTGTTCATACCCTGAACGGTTCCGGCGTCGCCTTAGCCCGGACCGTCGCGGCGCTTCTGGAAACATACCAGCAGAAAGACGGCTCCATCGTTGTGCCGGAAGTCCTCCGTCCCTATCTACAGAACACGGCAGTAATCTCCTGACCTGACTGATGCCTAAAATAACCATAATTATTCCCTGTTATAACGAGGTAAAGACAATCGAACCCCTGGTCAAAAATGTTCTTTCCTCGCCGATAGAAGAGAAAGAGATTATCATCGTTGATGATTGCTCGACAGACGGAACCAGCGAATTACTCAAAGCGAAGATTGAATCCCTGGTGACCAGAGTCTGTTACCACCAGAAAAATCTGGGGAAAGGAGCTGCTCTCAAAACCGCTATTCCCTTTGCTACCGGTGATATTGTGATTATCCAGGATGCCGACCTGGAATACGATCCGGCAGAGTATCCAAAACTTCTCCGGCCCATTCTGGAAGGGAAAGCCGATGTAGTCTACGGCTCAAGACTTATCGGTAGCGAGCCTCACCGTGTTTTGTATTTTTGGCATTATGCCGGTAATAAATTTCTCACATTGCTCTCCAATATGCTGACCAACCTCAATATGACCGATATGGAGACTGGTTACAAAATCTTTCGCCGGGATATCATCCAGCAGATTAAACTTGAAGAAGACCGGTTCGGTTTTGAACCGGAGATTACCGCCAAGGTGGCAAATCTGAACTGCCGTATCTACGAAATCGGGATTTCCTATTCGGGCAGGACATATGAAGAAGGGAAGAAGATAAACTGGAAAGACGGAGTCAAAACCATCTGGTACATCCTGAAATACAATCTATTCCGGTAACGTCGATTTAGCCCATGCCTCTTCCGGAGTTTTAACCACCAGAAAATAAGCAAAGAGAAAGACAGGCCAGAGTTGTAAGAACAGCCGGTTTAGAGAGGTACCGAGGTGCCAGTTCAGGTCGTGGGGCGTGAGCAAGTAAATAACGAAATATCCTATCAGAACGATAGTCAGCGTAAGAGCCATAATAACCGAAACATCCTTCGCCTCTTTTTTAATCCCGGTTTTTGCCAAAAAGAGGTAAACTGGCAGGATAAGCGTAAGGGGAATAAAGAAGAACTTTCCGGAAAGGAAAAACTGCTGACAGAAAGATTTCAGGATTAAAAGGTAACGGGATGGTTCACCTGACCTTTTCAGCCCGGCCGCAAAATTTGTTACGGCAATCAAATCGTTGAATGGAGCCAGTTGTCGTTTGAAATAGAGCACCACACCCAGTATGGGCATGAGGCCCAGCGAGAAGCCCCCTAATTTTTTAAGGCCGGTTCGGTGTCTTTTTACCAAAACCCAACTAAGAACGAAAGCCAACAGAAAGAGCATTCCTTCATTTTTGGTCCAAATTGCCAGTCCTGTGGTAACTCCAGCCAGCGTTGAAAACGCTTTGCTTTTTCCCATCAATTTCTCCGAAAGATAGAAAAAGACAAAAGTTGCCAGGTAGAAGAAACTTAACGGGACATCAGCGTACTGGTCTGCACCTTTGATGATAAAGAAAGGTGTACCCAACAGAACAATGCCGGCTAAAAAGCCCTGACCGACACTCCGGAACCTCACCAGGCTGGAAACAAGGAGTCCAGTGGTTCCGATAGCAAAAAGGAAGGCAATAAAAATCGGAGCAATAAGAATTTCGTAGCCGGTATATTTCCAGGTTCTGAAAATACTCAGCGGGAGGAGTAAAGGATAGTCTGGCTGGAACTCCGGTGCTACTTTAAAAGCATCCCGCCAGTCCATTCCGCCGCGGAATATCCAGCGCGCTCTCAGGTTCCAGATTGACCAGGCATCCCAGTATCCTAAGGGTGAATCAAGGGTTAAGAAGAGAAAGGAGAGGATGGCGAGAACGAGCATGAGATAAAAGATTATTTCCAGGCCGAATTGAATTTTTGCTTCCGGTGTCGGAATAAAATACGTTGAAACCGGTGAGACGCTTTTTTGCCGGTCCTTTTTCTTCCAGATGAAGATAAGATACAACAAGAGCAGAAAGACTATTTCGGTAAGGATAAGACAAAAATTCCCACGGGAGTTGTTGGTAAGTAAGAGCCAGATAAAAGAGAGCAGAGAGGAGATTCCCAGGCCCAACCCCGGCACTAGTGATGCCTTGATAAGTACATAACCATTATTCTCCGGCCAGAGGATATTGAGAAAGAGATAACCCAAAAAGAAAGAGACCAGAAAAGATAGAATCAAGAGTAACATCACCGGATCTTTTTAAACAACACCACACCATTACCAAAATTTTGGACCACCCTAAAACCTTGATTAACAAACAGGTCCGGGTCTATCTTGGGGTTTTCAAAAACACCCACCACCAGGCCGTGGTTTTGGTCTTTGGCCACAATGACCGGTGCCAGGCTGTACTGGGTCAAAAGGTGATTCTTTACCCGGATAACGTCTTCCGGAGAGTAGGGCGGACTGAAGTTAACCTCGGTATCAGTGATGTAGCCAACCACACCCTTTGGCGGCAATACCTTCTTTAGTTCCTCCAACCTCTTCTCTAAGAGCGTAACCTCGTCTTTTCCCGGCACTTTTGGGAGTCTGGAGGTGTAGTAGAGTAACCGAAGGCTGGAAACGAGAGCCGACAGAATAAGCAGTAACAGTACTAATTTAGCCCAGGCCTGACATTTCGTAACCATAACTCGGCCAGCCGACCACAATAATGTCATTGCGAGCGTTGTTTGCGAAGCAATCTCGCTTGAGATTGCCACGTCACAAGAAACGTTCCTCGCAACGACAAACTACGTCGAGTGGGCCCGGCAGGGTTCGAACCTGCGACCAACGGATTATGAGTCCGCTGCTCTACCGCTGAGCCACGGGCCCCGCTTGTGTCTGAAACCATTGTCCGGCAACGGTTTCCGCAGTATTGACAGAAACCGGAATACCTTCCGTTTTCTCAAGGTGTGACAGGCGTGTGACAGAATTCTCCTTCTTTTTTGTCTCAACCCGCTTCAACTCTTCGTACAGACTCTCAAGGTTGTTTACTAGGTAACGGGATTCTATTCCCTTTACGGAATGCCCCATGAGATACTCAGTAAACATCTTGTTGCACCCCAGCCAGTTTAGCCGGCTACAGAAGGTTCGACGCAAATCATGTAAGACAAGACCCGAGATGCCTGCCTTTGTGGTTGCTTTCTTAAACTGGCGTTCTATCTTGTCTGTGGTGACAGGACTCCCATTTTCATCGGTGAAGAAGTGGTCGGTGGTTCTGCTGGCGGACATCTGTTCGTGAATCACCGTAGTAAGTCTTTCCGAAACGACGGGAAACTCGGTGAGGGTTTTATTCTTTGCCCTCGCCTTTTTGAAGTGAGGGATCCCGTAATCCAAGTAGAACTCACCTGTTCTTATCGACGCAATCTCACCGATTCTGAGTCCTGTTTCGATACCAAAGATGAGCAGCCGTTTGAACCAGGCATGTTCACAGGCGTCAAGAAGCCTCTGCTCTTCGTCTTCAGAAAGCACCCTGTCTCTTTTGTTGTTTTCAGGCAGAGGCTTTATCTTACCGGCAGGATTGTCTTTCAACCAGCCCTGGATACCTATCGCATAGTTAAAGAACCGTTTAAGGTATCCAAGATTGTAGTTGACGCTCCGGGGAGAGATCTGTTTCCCGCCCCTCACAATCCTCTGCATTTCCTCTTCCCGCCATTTCAAGACAATCTGGGGAGTAATCTGATCGATTCGGTACTCTCCAAAGAAGGGAACCAGGTCCCGGTGACAGAGGTCTTCTCGTTTCCAAGCGGCTTTTTTACCGATGCACATCTCTTTGAGGTACTGCTCCGAACACTTTTTAAAGATTGGCTTCGGCTGGAATGCCTGCATGGGGAGAGAAACCCCCTGCATTAGTTGAGTGAGAAGCAGAAGTTTTACCTTCTCTGCGTCTTTTCTATTCTCACACCGGCTGGTGACCCTCATTCTCTTGCCACCATAGGAGATGTTGATGTATAAGTATCTGCTTCGCTTTCGTTTATAGAGAGACATTTGAACCTCCCGATTCTCATTTTTAGGGAGGTTCTCTCCCGAACCAATTTCCAGAAACCAAGGTCGTAAATTGTCAAAGAGCCAAGTTACAGATGTATGTATTTTATAACTTTTCTCCCTCTGGTGTAAAATCCAGAGGTCCGGAGTAAATTCAGCCGGAATATTAAGTAGTTGTTTTTCCATTGGAGTTTTATTCACCTGTTCGCGCCAGTTCCGCAAGCGGTATCCTCAACCGCAACAACGGTTCCACTGAAAATTTTCTTGATCCTGCGTACTTGTTCCAAAGATTTAGTATCTATTCCCGCAAGCAATCGTTCTTCCTCCGACGTGAAGATAACCTTGTTTTGGCTTTTTGTCTCAGGTTCTGGGACGGTTGGGACGGATTTGTTCAAGTCTTCTTGAATATCGTCTTCAATTTTCTTTACAGGAATATTCAAACTCTTTCGGGCGTGAGTTGATTCAATGTGTCCCAAGTGTCCCAAAATATCTTTTTGAATAACCGTAGGCCCGGGGGTAGAAGAAGAAAGGGGTCTTCTGACCTCAAAACCATTGCCCGGCATTTCTTTCGTCCCTGCCAGTTCAAATATTCGTTGCCGGTGCGTTTGTCCATCTACTCCGGGATATAAGACGCATCCGAATTGCCCCCTATCGTTAATAAAAAGGTGTTCGCCTTTACGGTCGCCTCCGGATTCAGCGCAGGCAGGGCACCGGGCTATTGTGTTTGAGCCTCGGCGTCTAACCTTTTCTAATTTGGTTAAGTCTAATCTCATGGCCGCTTGTCCTCATCCTTGAATGCTACTCGGTGAAAGCCCCTGGTGTTTTTACCATCCCGCTTTATCGAGTGTGATTTTGACGTCCCAAAGAGTTCAAGTATTAAACTTTCCAGTTCCCGGTGAATAACCGTAATGGGCTTGGGGTTCCAGCCTTTACGCGGGCAATACTCAGCGTACGCCTCCACAATCTCCGTAGTCGAAAGGTCGACATTCTCATCCTGCACAACGTTTTCGACCAGAAAATGCCGCAAGCTGTCGCTTTCAGCCAAGAGCCCGTCAAGAATTTTTTCTTGCTTTTCTGTCAGTTGAATATCTCCATGCGCCTCGATATCTTCAAGAAGCATTCCCAAGCCTTGCAATGCCCAGTTAAGGATTCCACTACCTTCTTCCCGGATCAATACATCCTTAAAGTCAGGTATATTTTTTGCTGGGGCCGGACCTTCAAATCGAATAATCAATAACCGTCTTTTCCACGCCCCGGTGTCGCCGTCAAGACGAACCTGTAGACGTGAATTTGACGTTATTAGAATGCAGAAATTCCCCTGAAACGGGAAGTTTCCGGTTCCACACTTTTGCTCAGCGTCAAACCAGTCACCGCCAACTAAGCCTTTGATTACATAGGCGCCTTTTTCAGAAAGAAACTGTCCCGGTACGTCCACACCCACGAGAAGAGTCTTCTTTAAATAACGGAATAGTTCAAAGCGCTCACTGAGATGTTTGGTGCGTAATTCCGTCACATTAGTCTGCCCGATCAGACCTTGAATGATCAAAGCCAATGTGGATTTTCCGCGTTCCGGCTCGCCGTCAAGAATGAGCAGTTTCTGAATGAGGTTATTCCCTAATAGACATAGGCCGGCATATTTCTGTAAAAGCACGACATCATTAGACGTTACCGCCGGATAAAGAAGCTCGTTAAAAAACCGCTCGCACTTTGCTGAGGAGTTAAACGGAATCGGGCATTGATTCCGTGAATAAAATTCAGGCGAGAAGGAGCAGAAGTCAGCCTCGCCGTTATCTTTAAACACAATCACACCATTAGCCAAATGGACAAATTTATTACCTCTTCGGAAGGCGTTTTTCTTCTCGCTGATACCTCTTAGCTGAGACACAATGTGATTCAGATTACTGTTGGTTCGATTGCGTTCAAGCGATGGCAGTCCTTGCTGGCGGGATACTTCAAGAATGCGGTTTGCGATCTCCTGCTTGATAACGTCCTCTGAAACAACGCCATAAAGCCCGTTCTCCGGGTTATAGCGATAGAAAGCGCGTTCATCCGGTTCAAATAACTGGATATGCTCAAATTGATGGAGGCCAGCCCAAAAGGTTTGATTTATGGCGGTTACGCCTCTGGCTTCGCTCTCATAATACGGCTCGCCATATTGATTGATGAGGTCTTGTAGTTCTGGTGTGATAACTGGTTCTGAATCTTGCGGAGGCGTCCAATTTGGACATTCCTTTAAGAGGTTCAGGAAGGCCTCACGCGTGCCACCTGCGCTCAACCAATCCGAAACGTCTTTGACCGCCGCACCCTCTATGTCCGGCATCTCTAAGACTTTGACGGGAATGCCTGTTAAATACAGTTCACTTGCTACACTTTGTGCGTGCGCCCGGCCTGAATCATCTTTATCCGCCAGCACTACTGCTTCATGACACCCCCTCAAGGTTTCTGTGTAGGTGCTTCGCCATTTACCGGCTCCCATCGGACAGGTAGTAGCAATAAATCCTAAAGCGGTAAGGGCCTCGGCGTCTTTTTCGCCTTCGCAAATAAATACAGTTTCGCCGTTGCGAATACCCTGCATTAGTTCCGGCAAGCGATACAAGACCGGTTCAACAATATCAAACCAAACTGCGTCTGGATACGGAGGTGTTGCCTTATCCGGTGAGGCATTTTTGATTCTGTAGTAGTCATTTGCTGGCTCGTCTTTTTGATACCAACCTTCAGTCAACCCCCAGACAAAGCCGTCCTTAAACGGGAGGCGCTGTGAAAAACCTTTTGGCTCGAACCTTACGACCTGAAAAAGCAGGTTCCCGGCTGCGTCTTTATAATCGTAAATTTTATTGATGCGCTGGCTATTCATTGTGGCTCCTACTCATTTTTATTCCCTTCTAACTCTACTGTTCACCATAAAGTCGTGATTTGATAATTTTCAATTGATTGAAGAATTTCTGGGGTTCCACTTGAACTTGGCCACGCCAGTATTGATTGACCAGAGTATCGAGGTCTTCTGACTTCTCGAATATGAAGGTAACTCGTCTGGCGTTTGTTCTGTCGATTCCTTCCAGAGGAAAGAAAAGACAAAGACAGGTGGCAAGGGCAAGATCGCTGGTTTGATAGGTCTGCTCATTTAAATTTGTATTCATCTTATTTCCTACTTCGTCAAAAATTGTGAATAGACCTCTGACAATTTACTTTATTGTGCCACTAAAGACTCTTTGGTAGAAGAGGGAAAAAGAAGGATTTTAGCGGGTCATTGTGAAATGCTTGTGGGATGCGGGTTTGAAGTGAAGTGGAGAATTAGAAATTCCCCAAATTCTCCTTGTTTTATTCTACAATGATGGGCTAGCCACTCTGACTAATTCATACTTTTTTTCACGGTAGGGCTTTAGGGCTTGGATTTCATAGGGGATATTCTTCTTTCTCAGTATTTTCTTGTTTATTCCAGCAATCACCTGTTTAGCATTCAGTATATCCTTGAACTCTTTGGTTATAGAAATTGGCTTTTTCTTGTTATCCCAGAATTTCTGAAAAATTCTTTCGGGGTCTCCTTCTCCCTTTTTTCGGAATTTATGAATTACCTCTTTACTTTTCATTATTGTATGTTCTCGTCGGTCGTAATGATATATTTCTGCTTGGCTTGTGAATCTATTTTCTTCTGTATTCCCCGATTCTACTTCGCCAGTTTTTAAGTTTGAGATGGCTTTACCTATTGTTTCCTTTCTCGCCTTAACTCTTGCTTCTGCAACCCCACGAATCATTTCTTGAATTTTGGGATTTTGAATACCTTTCCAATTAACAACGATTTCGTCCGGGTACATAGCCTTAATTTCAAGGATACCCTCTTTCTCCATTGCTAAAATGGTTTCCATCGGCCGTAGGATGGGTTCATCGAACCAGTGATCCAACCAATTCGGTGAACCGGAAAGAGGAGTTTTTTCTTCCCATTCGTTTTTGTATTGAATCAATTCCGCTATCTCAAGTCTAATTGATTGATCTCGGAGGACTTCATACTTTTCCTTAAACAGGTCCTGAAAAAAAGCCAAGGCATCGACGTATAAGTAAAACTCTTTACGATTCCACCTCGACGTATCTGAGGGTAGCTTATTGTCTATATACAAATCCAAATACTTGCTCAACCACTGTTTCATTCTTTTGGTTCCTTGTTCGATAAATTCTATTTTGAACTTGAAGTCCGTATCAATACGATAAATATAAGGTTCCATACCGCCATTGGGATGTTTTGCAAACGCAAGTAACTCTGCTACTATTTTCCTTCCCTCTTTCTTTAAAACTAACTTTCCCGGTCTCCCAAGAGGATCACAGAATTTTATAAGGCCATTTCTTGAAAGATCGTAGAGAAATCTTGTAATTAATATCGCCGGGGTACAGGTATCTGTATAATACGAAAGATGCCCGGGATAAAGGGGTTCAACTGTCCTATGATCAAAATAACTGACGAATTCACTAATTGTAAATGTTTGTTGTTTCGATATCGAGGCGTCTCTCTCCAGAAGAATGAGTTTCTTTAATATGTACAATTCAGAGGGCTCTAGATAAGTCCGGGGATAATCACTTGATTCATTCTCATTTTTCATTTTCATAAAGTCTAACAATGCTTCGTACGTAACTTCTTTTTGTCCTATGCCTTATCTCAATGGCTCATATGTATCTTCTCCTCGGATGTAGGTAAATCTTAACACTTTTGCATGACTATTTCAATTGTCGTAAGCCTGTCCCTGATTGGCATCTTTTGGCCCGGATTTGAATGTCCTACCCTACACGCGAGAGAGAAAGATAGTAGGCCTTAGTTGCTGTTTAGGCTAAACAGTAACTCCCGGGTACTACCTGAGGTTTTCCCCTTTTTTTACCTCGGTGCAAAAAATCAACAATTCAACAAGAAACGAAGAGTTGCCGTTTACGGTAAACGCCAACTCAAGAGCTTCAGTATGGGAGATTTTGTCTTGCTGTTAAGACCCAGGATAGACCAGATATCCGACCAAGGACCAAGCAAAATTTTTTATCCGATCGGTGCAGGTCCCATACTACTCTCTCCGGAGTTACTGTTGAGGTCAACAGTAACTAGCCGTCTCTGTCCACTTCGTAAGAAGTGGCAGTCGGTGGAACTTCTGTCCGAGATATGGTCTCAAGGCAGACTTAAGTTCGGCAGGTTGAAGAAAGCACGGCTGTACGCTATTCTGTATTCTACCCGGTGGAAGCCGGTGGCCAGGCCGTCTCCGGGTCCGGCTTTGACCCGGGTGTCCCTTGGATAAGGGCGGAGGGTTTGTGTCTAAAATCATTACTGATTCGGTTATTGCTATCTATCTAAGTATTTCCTACGTTCTCGTGTTAATCAATTACAGTCTCCTATATGGGAAGTCATTAAGTCTAATCAGTCTCGATGTCGTAGGCAATCTCGTTCTCGTAAGTTTCCCTATGTTACGTTATCTCGTATTCGTTATTTCCCTTAAGTCGTATTTATCAAGGCTGTTGCTGTGTCTATCACGGATCTATCTCTTATCTTGTCTATTCTATTGGATATTATTGGATTTCGGCTTTCGTCTATGGTTTGGGTTGGTTTTGGGTGGTTTGGTCTGGATGCTGAGTACTACCCCCCTACCCATTGCCTAATACTAATGATTGCCTTTATGATACTTATCCTGTAGAGTACCACTACGATATTAGCCTTTTGGCACGTGTCTTACGATGCTTTATATTAATATGGCAAGTAAGGATGTTTTTCCAAATTCCCTTTTTGTTCCCTGGCACTCCGGGCCGGATTCCGGACCGAAAAATGGGGTAGTGAACTAATCACACATACCCAAAAACCAGAATTCCCCCATCCCCATTATTTTGTTTTCCAGCCAGAATCCCGCCAGCCACATTAGCATAGCAGACAGAAGTAGTACCATCCAAGGACAACACACAGACCCACCCTACATCAGCATAGCAGAGAGAAGTAATACTAACAGAGGAAGGTGCAGGGACTCGTACTACATTAACTATCTCAGGGAAGATGCCACTACTCCAACTGCATTGTGATAGCGTACCATCGCAAGTCCTCAGACATAAGGCGACGACCCGGGACAGCCACCTTGTTTGCCAAACACCGGCTGTCCTGCGTTATCTGTTTGCCTTTGGCGTTAACCCTCTTACGACGCAGACACTACACAGATTCCCAAAAGCATCCTCCCTGTGCCCTGATTGACCTTATCTAAATATCCCCTCACTTCGTGAAGGGGATAAAGAAATGCCTCTTCCGACCAGGCGGTCCCTGGCAAGACAGGAGGTTGCTATGAATATCCCACTTCCAGTGGAAAAGGAAGAAGAGATGGTTTGTCAGGATTGTGGAAAAGAAATCCGAGAGTGTGAATGTACGCTGAGTCCCGCCGAACTCGAAGGCGAAGGTTAGGTACTTGTTCCATGAAACCGAGTTACTGTTGACCTCAACAGTAACTACCTGCCAGACTAATCTTCCATCATACCCGCCCTTTTTTGGGAGGGCGGGAAAACCCGCCTAATCTCCAATCTCACATTAAACCGGAGGTGTTTATGAACGTGAAGCTGGAGTACATCGACGCTATTGACGGTGGCGTCGTGATGAAGATTGTGAATGACGCGGACGCGCCGGCTCTTTCAACTAACTTGGCTGACAGGGGCTATCACGTACTGAACGTGGAACAGCTGGAAGAATCCACTTTCCATTCCATTAATTCCTAAGTTCTTTGAAGTAACGCCTGGCCAGGGCGTCGTCTGAAATACTGGTCCGACTGGCTACGGGGCGGTGCCACTAAATCCGCCCCCGGTTACTTGGTCAGCAGGAGGGCACGATGGTGAAGTTAACGGGTAGTGTTAGTCGCAAGGTCCCCATTCCGGGAACCGAGTTCTCATCACAGTGTTTTCTGGCCGGGATGGAAATAGAAGTCGGAAACGACGCCTCTTCGGAAGACGTCCACAAGAAGTTTCAGGAGATGTACGGCATTCTGGAGAAGGCAGTGAAAGAACAAATTGTCTCCAACGGTGTTTCTCATGGTGTTCTTCCGGAAAAGAAGGAAGAAAAGAACGATTCTTCTTCTGAAAACGCTTCCATCACCGCGAACCAAAAGCGGCTGCTTGAGAAACTGGTTACAGAGCAAAAGATATTCGGCAAGGAGAGGTTTCGACTGCTTGGCATCAAGACTAAGGAAGAAGCCTCAGCAACGATTAAAAATCTGCTTTCCAACAACCACAAAGGGGGCGATCAGAATGAAAAATAACTCGTTAGGTTACCTTACGGCTTCTATGGTCCAGGCGTATGACTGCCCCAAAAAATATTACTACGAATACGTGGAGGGCTGGAAAGCGATCCGGCCCTCCGCAAACATGGTTTTCGGCAGCGTCGTTCATGAAAGCCTTGCCGAGGAGTTCCTCAATGGCCATACGGCCCAGGAGGTCTTTCTGGAGAAGTGGGAGAAGACTGGCGACCTTATCTATTCCCGGTCAGATACCCAGGAATCCTTCAGGAAAACAGGACTTCTGCTGATTGAGAAAGTGGCAAAGACCGAGGTCTATCAGAGGGTGGTTGCGGTGGAGAAGGCTTATCAGACAGAATTGGCTGACGGCACTATCTTCAAAGGCAAGATAGACCTTATCTACGACGACGGCAAGGGAAACGTTGTCCTTGACTGGAAGACGGCTAACGGATTTTTTCAGGACAGCCGGCCAGACCTGGATGACCAGCTGACCGCTTACAGCATGCTTTCCGGTATTGGAAGAGTTGGTTACGGCATTCTTCTCAAAAAGAAGGAACCGGAAGTAAACTTCGTCTTCGCTGTCCGGAACACAGAGGACTACCTGGACTATCAGGTCAAGGTAATGAAGACGGTGGCTGACATCGAGTCAGGTTTCTTTTACAAGAAACCTTCCCTCTACTGCGGCTTCTGTTCTTTCTGTCCAATCTGTCGCAACCAGAAGGAAGAGATTGCCGCTACGCTGACAAAAAGACCGGTAGAGGACAGATATCGGGGTCTTGAGTGCGAAGAAGTAAGTCTGGATTGATTACAGGGGCGGGTAGGCTTCCTTTCTGTGTCTGCCCGCCTTTTCTTTATTCAGAAGTAACAAAGGAGGTGATTGCCATGTACAGTCCAAAGATAAGCGAAGAACTGGTACCGGATCTTTACCGCATCGCGAAAGCGAAGCATCTCAGAATGACCTCGCTGGTTAACGATATCATCTTTCGTGCCATAAAAGATATCCGGGTCGAGACGAGAATCGTCTCCAAGACGGCAGAAATTAGAGAAGAAGTTTTTACCATATCGGAGCAAGCCCAGGAGGCTTAATGTTTTACGTTAAAGAAATCCAGCTGAAGTTCCGGAAACGTCCAGCCATAGGTGCTGAAGGAATTGGCGTCTTAAAGCCGGAGGATGTCTACGATCTGGTCCGGGATATCAGGGACAGCGTCGTAGAGAAAATGATGGCTTTCCACCTCAACAGCCGCAATGCTATCAACTGCGTGCAGGTGGTTTCGATTGGCACGGTCAATTCAGCTCCAGCCACGCCGGTGGAGATTGTCAGGGTAGCACTTCTTACCGGTTCAACTGGGGTGATTTTAACCCATAATCACCCATCAGGCGACGTTTCTCCCTCCGCAGAAGATAAAACATTCACCCACCGTCTGAAAGAGGCCTGTGCGTTAATGGACGTGAAACTTCTGGACCATATCATTGTCAGCGACAGCGGGTTCTACTCATTTAAATCCAGCGGTATCGTTGATTCTTAAATTCCAGTTAATCCTGCCCGGTTTTTAGCCTGCCAAAAAGTTATTTCTTTTGTTCAATTTTTACTTTCCAAGGAGGTTCTAATGGATACGATTGGTTTTTGGGAGGGGTGCCGGTTGTGTGCTTTTACCGGAAAAAACTTATACCCTGCAAACTGTTGGACCTGCGCCAATCCTGAGATAAACACTCAAGGCTGGGTCCATTCCCTCGGTATCTATTACGCCAGATGTCAGAAAGAATACCATACCTCGCCCTGGAGTCAAGCTGTGATTGCGGCAAAAAGGCATTGCCGGCCCGTTGTTGAAAGTCTGGGCCGGATCTTTGCCTACTGCTTAAGCAGATACCTGGTCCAACTCTCGCCCTGTCTTATCACCAATGTCCCCGGATTTTACGGTAGTTCAGAGACTTGCCTATTCCCAAGGTCTGAGGTCTGTACCACGCAACTTTTACTTGCCGAGACAGCCAAGAATCTGAAGGGTGATGGATGGCATTGTGCAGAAGGCCTGCTTACCCAGGTTGGAAGGAAACTAGTAAAACAGCATTGCTGTAAAAGTGCCAGCCAGCGGCGTCGGAACGTCAGCCATATCTATGCCGTCCCGGAGCCGGAGAGGGTTAAAGGTAAGAACGTTATCTTACTGGATGATGTTTTTACTTCCGGTTCAACTCTTTCTGAATGCGCTAATGCGCTTCTTGGCGCCGGTGTTGCTAATGTGGTTGCTTTAACCTTGGCCAGAACTGCCAGAAAAATATCACAAAAAGGAGGCGGACAATGAGTATGGGGCAAATAGTAATGACGGCAGGAGTAAATAATTTAGTAGCGGATAATGATTCTTTCGCTAAATTCGTCTGTCAATCGCTGCGGCGCCATTGCCATAATGATTGGGGCGAATTAGGGCAGGAAGACAAAACCGCTAACGACCAGGCACTGAAGGATGGCGACCGGCTATTTTCCGCTTACAAGAGTGAAGGTCAACCTAAAGTCTGGATTATTACCGAGGCTGACCGTTCCGCCACAACAGTCTTATTCCCAGAGGAATATTAAGAGACTGGGAATATTTTAAAGAAGACCGTATAGGAGGCTGAAATGGAGTATTTCGCAGGTCTAACCGAAGAACAGAGTCAAGCGGTTTCTGCTCCAATAGTTACCAATGTCCTTGTCCTGGCCAATCCTGGAACTGGAAAGACGAGGGTACTAACTTCTCGTTATCTTTATTTACGAAACAAGGGCTTCCGACCTGAAGATATTGTTTTGCTAACATTTACCAACAAGGCGGCTCGGGAGATGCTGGGCCGATTAAAAGGCAAGATAGATTACTCGCTGGATTTAACCGGCACTTTTCACCACTTGGCTTGTGTCCTTTTAAGAAAGGCAGGACACAACTTTACGATTCTGGATGACTACCACCAGTTAAAGGCTGTAACGCACTTGGCAGAAGAGGTAAGATTACCAGTGGCACCGGAGTATTTTCTGAAAGAATACTCCTTCAGGGTCAATTCTCTACGGAATTTAAACTTCACAAATCCTGAGTACACTTTTCTTGCTGAAAGATACAAGGAATACAAAGAAGCCGAAGGCTACTACGATTTCGACGACCTTCTTTTCTATACCCTGCGTCTTTTACAGGCAAACCCCCTCTCAGAAAAATATATCCTGGTCGACGAATTCCAAGACAGCTCCCGCATCCAGGTGGAGATTTTAAAGACTCTCCGAAGATATGACAACCGTTTCTTTGCTGTGGGCGATTACAACCAGGCCGTGTTTTCCTTCGCGGGAGCCGACCCGGATAATCTGACCAACTATGAGATAGACTTCGCCCCCGTCTCTACTTTCCATCTATCGTTCAACTTCCGAAGCACCAGGCCGATTATTCTTTTGTGTTCAGACTTTATCAGGTTGAATAATTCCTGCTACGACCTAAAACTGCATACTGAAAAGATAGGGCCTGCTCCGGTGTTTCTTTATGCTCCCGATCCTTTCTCTGAGGCCGAAAAAATTGCCGACCTGGTAAAGGAATATTACGGAAAAGGCAGGACTGCCATCCTTTGCCGCGTCAAAAGGTGGTTCCCACTTCTGGAGTGGAAGTTATCTGAGAAGGAGATACCGTTCACTGTTAAAGGCAAGACGAGGTGTTTTACCCCTTCCAAAGATGCGGTCACCCTGTCTACAATTCACTCGGCTAAAGGCTTGGAATGGGACAACGTCTTTGTGGTCGGCTTGTGCGAAGGTCTCTTTCCCCATAGAAAGGCTGTTCAGGAAGGGAAGCTGCAAGAGGAGCGACGCTTGCTTTACGTGGGACTAAGCCGGGCGAGAGATCGTTTATGGCTTTCATTTGTAGGCAATAGCCGATTTTTGGAGGAACTGAATCACCGGTGATTGGAGGTGGTCAAATCTACCAGGGGATGAGTGATAGGGTATAATATAGCAACAGAGGATAAAGAATGAAACTTTTCCGGAAAATTCTTCGAGGTAAAACCAGTCTAAATATTACCAATGTCCCGGGATTTCTTATATGTGGGATGCTTTTGATTATCCCCGTAGCATGCTTCTGTCTGGCTAAATATGCTATACCATGGCTCTCCATATTCTATGGCGACTATAATTATGACCCGCCGGCTCTCGTATCCTTTGGATTTGGGACCGTGGTTTGTATTGTTCTTCTCTGGCGGATGAGGATGTTTACTCTTCGAATGAAAGTTTTCGTAACGATAATTATTTTTTTCTTTGCTATTATTTGGTTACTTGTTTATTACTTTTCTGATTTTTTACCAAGCAGAAATGTTTGGATGCCTGAAATTGAGATAGCGGAGACAAGATATTATCAGGCAAAAACAAAAAAGGTCATTACCCGTCAACAGATTTACCGTGATAATGCTCCGGCAGTGGTTATGATAGAAGGCCGTGATAAGTATGACGATTCTACTGGAGGTGGGAGTGGGTTCCTAATAAACGAGGATGGGTTAATTCTAACCAATTACCATCTTCTTCCGGGTGCTCCTACTATTATTGTAAGATTACAGAATGAAGAGGAATTCAAGGCGTCGTTGGTCTTGAAGCATAAGGAAAGAGATATCGCATTACTTAAGATCTATGGGAAGGAAAAATTCCCCTATGTTATCCTCGGAAATTCCGATGATCTGATGATTGGCGATGATATCCTGACCGTTGGCAATCCTATCCTTTTCAGAAACAGTCTCACTCCTGGGGTAGTCAGCGGCCTCAACCGCAAAAATCTTGATGAAGAATTTATTCAGGTTACAATTCCGCTGGCAAAAGGAAATAGCGGCGGGCCGGTTTTCAATATGTACGGTGAGGTTATCGGAATTGCAGCCGGGAACTGGTTGCCTTACGAAGAAGCCCGACCTGTGATAGGCTTTGCCATCCCCATCAACGAAGTAATTAAGTTGCTTCCTTATCCCAAACCTAAGTTGGAGTAACGTATAAGGGATTGGGAAAATGAGTATAACTTCGACCGGCCGCATATGGCCTTGAAGGGATTGCCGCCGGCAGAGAAATTACATAAAATATTGAAGGAAAGAAATACTCAAAAAAATGTCTAAGGGGTTACTTACTCAATACAACCTTCTTCACAGGATAACTGAATAATTGAAATCAGGTCGATCCTATTTTATTATCTCAATCTGCGACGGTGCTCTCAATATTATCTCCGGTTTTCCTTGGTATTCCTTCAGCATTCCCTTTACCTTAAGTTTCTTCCTGTAATGGTGTTTTTTCGGTTGGGATGAGAATTTGTAGAAATCCGTACAGCACTACACTACCATCTTTCTAAATCTCCAAACCGTTCAAAATATTCTATTCCCTCCTTAGAAATCGACGGTGTGAATTTGTATATTGACTTGACTAACATTTCCTCATTAATTAATTTCTTGTCTTGAGCAACAGCTATACGGGCGGACTCAGTAACAATAAGTTCAATATCAGAACTCACATAATTTTCGGTCATTTTCGCTAACTTTTCAAAATCAATGTTCTTATCGCAAGGTCTTCCTACTAGACATATTTTGAACATCGCCTTTCTCGCATCGAAATCCGGTGGTGAAACATAAATTCTCTTATCCATCCTTCCAGACCTGAGTATGGCAGAATCTATCATTTGCGGCCTATTTGTTGCACCAACTACTAAGATTTTGTTTTCGCCAGCATTGTTAAGCTGAAGCAAGAATTCATTAATCTCTTCCTTCTTGATATCTGCGTGGGCTCCTAATTCTTCTCGTTTTGGAATAAGACCTTCAATCTCATCGATGAATACGATTGACGGGGCTTGTAGTTTAGCCATCTCAAAAACTTTGGCAATGTTTCCTACCGCACCATGAATATAAGGGGTTGCCACGGATGAGGGACTCAACTCAATAAAATTATATCCAAGTTCTTCGGATAGTTTTTTTACAATAAAGGTCTTCCCGCAACCAGGAGGTCCATATAGTAGAATACCATTTGGAATTGAAAGTCTGAATCTCTTGTACTTTTCCGGATTCAATAGTGGATTTATAACATCATTGATCAAAAGAGCTTTCAGTTTGTTCATCCCGGCAACACAATCAAGACCACGTAAAACAGTTAGATCATCTATAATAGCAGTAATCTTTTCGTGTGAATGTTCATTGATAATCACTCCCAAATATTTTTTGCTTTCTATGTTAACCGTAATCAAGTCATACTTTTTCCTTCTATCAATAATCTCATCCGGACATATATTAGTAAAAAGATACAAGTACTGATCATCAGATAATAAGTATACCTCGGTAAAAAATATACGCTCGATCCGGTTTCTTACAACTAGCTCTTTCCTCACGGTGAACCCATTATAAAGTATTGGTTTAGTTAATGATGTCATAGGATTAAAGTCATCTAATTTTTGTGCCATTCGCCCGTAAGTAATTGTTATAAGCATCGACTTTTGCATTATACTCGTCTTTAGTTTTTAACCATATTTTTACCTCTCTATTATAGTTGTCTA
This sequence comes from Candidatus Omnitrophota bacterium, assembly GCA_043797665.1. Classification (GTDB taxonomy): domain Bacteria; phylum Ratteibacteria; class UBA8468; order MWAK01; family MWAK01; genus CAZVUE01. Next base: position 65,549 of record JAZDPL010000061.1, on the reverse strand, counting down.
CCATCTTATTATAGTTGTCAATGGAGACCTGGTCTGTCTGACCCACCTGGGTATTCTTTATCTGATTCAATAATTTGTCTAGTTCTACTGATCTGGCGGTTAGTTCTTGCTTTTCTGCGTCAAGTTGTTCTTTTGAAAGCCGATATTGTCCGATGATTACACTATCATTTTGATTGCTTGAGTAATCAGATGTTTGGTTTGTGGTTGGGGGATAACTTCCTGTATTTATGCCAGCATTTGAATTGTTATCATTTTGTTCGCTGGAGTAACTGGGTGCTTGGTTTGTAGTCGGCACAGTATAATTGCTTGAATTTATGTTCGCATTTGAATTGTTCCTGGAAAAAACGCCTGAACGGATAGAAAAAAATAAAAGAGCAAGACAAAACACAATACCTAAGAAAATAAAAATAGGCTTACTGCGATTCTTGGATGATTCTGTTTCTAAAGCAGAGGCGGTATTTTTGCGATTAGTTGCTTCTGCTTTGGAGGAATCGACTTTATCTAAAAATCCGAGGTCAATATCGAGATGTTGCTTTTCTTGTGCCATATTCAACCCCTATTTTCATGAATCCAGCCGGCTATATAAAAAATTAAACCCACACCGAACCACCACGTATAGCTGCCAATATTGTACATCGTATCTGCCTCTTTTTTCCTTTTGTGTAGGTTAATAAGGTGGGGAAACAAGTATGAATCAACCAAAATCACCAATGCCATTTCCTCAGGTTGTCCTTTGAATTGCTCATTGGCCAATTTCGCGAAGGAATTTCGATATTCATAGCATCGTTTAATGTGGCAAGATTTGAACCTTGTGAGATTTGAATGGATTTCCGCTAGCATCTCGTCAATAGCCTTTCTATTGAAGTTATATAGAATAATGTTGTCGTAGATTAAATCTCCAGCCTGCCGCGAAAGGAGCTTTGCCAAATCCATCCGCGAGAGTTCTAAATGGCCCCATGCTAAACTATTATTCCTAGATGCAATGTTGGAAACAAAAAATTTCTTTTGCCGATCATACAATTTTTGCAGTTCTGGGTCCTCTTGGTATTTTGCTTGGTCAAAATAGAGGCGCTGCAATGCTTCTTCATATTTTTCTTGAGCAATCAAGTCACTGACGGGGTTAATTAAGTCGGTATTCTTTTTAATCTTCTCGAGAGTTTGAATTTCATGTTTTATTGTTGCTTCTAAACTGGATGTGCCGACTATTTTCAAGGCAATATTTAACAGGGAAAGAGCCTTTTCTGTTTCGCTTAGATTGTTGTGTAGGTCCAAGACGATGGTTTTCAATGCGTTCGCCACCTTATCCCGCATTATTTTCGTTTGACTGTCATCATAAAAACCTAGGTCGATTAGTTTATTTAGTTCAAGCTGAATTGATCCATAGAGGTTTTTTATTTCTTCCGTCTCTTGCTTAGTAAGTACACCGTCTTCGCCCACCTTCATCTCTTCTAACTTTTTGGTAGCATCATTAATCGCTTGGTAAGCTGGTTCCAATACATTCCTTTCTATCTTTTCACCTTTTGTCGAAAAGATTTTTTGAAACTCATTTATATATTCGGCGTTATTGTGAATTTGATGCAGTTCAGTATATATATCAGCTAAATAACCGACAGCCTGATTTTCAAAATCGGTGATTATTTCTTGGCTGGTTGTTTGTTCATCCTGTAATTTATATTCTTTAGAAAAGAAAGTCCAAAAATCCTCGGAACCTAGAAGTTCCTTCCATATTAATAGTGAATCTTGAAGATAATGCTCGTTATTTCCTATCGAAAGTAACAAGCAATACAAAATAGCAAGATTCCTTTTGTAGGAGTAAAACCTTGCATTATTGGTGTCAGATGCATTTTGCCAGGTGACCGAGGAACCTAAGTAATCTTTGCTTCTAAGTAATCCCAGTGCTTGTTGATCGATGCTATCCGCTATTTGGAACCAGAAAAAATATTCTTTGATTTTTTTCTTTGGGGTCTGCAATCTTTGCACGGCTTCTTTTACCGATTCTTCCGTCCTGAAGTCTTTGAATAGATTGACATCTAAGTCGTATTCCGGATGTTCGCCAATTTTTAGGTGATTGATAATTTCCCTTGATCGCTTAAGGATATCTTTTTGGTTCGCCGAAGTTTCCAACCCAAGAATGCAATAAGCGTTATTTTTGAATGTATTAGACGTATTACCCCGCTCCATTGATTTTTGATTCGAAATAACGGGCGTGGTAATTTTTGGTGCTAAATCCATCTCCTGATCCAGTTTGTCTTGAATGGCTGGGGCTTCCGCACTTTGAACCTCATGTTTTTCCGCTGCAGGCGCCAAAATTGTCTTTCTCGGTTGAGTGGGGAGGGCATCGATAATTTTCTCTCCACATTCAGGACAAATAATAGCAGATACTGATGTCTTATTTACCGTAAAAAAGAGATGGCCACGGGAACAAACAACAACCTTTTTTTCTTCAAATACAGCCATTTTCACTTCCTTTATTAATGAGTAATGCCTGCAAGATTTCTCTTCATTATTTCCTGATCCTCCTCTGGGAGTAATGAAATCAAATTGCGGACACAATGTTTTAGATCTTCAACATCACCAGACTCAATTGACCTTTTCCCTTTTTCAATGTAATAATTCGCTTCTTTTTCATTTATAAATTTCTTATCGCCTTGAGTAATTTGCTGGAAGTAATAAACCCACATCTCTGGATTGGATAACAGGGTCTTCATTCGAAATTCTTCAATTTGTTCATTAATTCTACTCAGCAAAGGTTTATCATTTTCACATATTGCTTTTTCTCCCTCGGCCTTTATCTTTCTCAGTTGTTCATTGTTGGTGTTTTTCTCTTTCTGATCGGCAAACTCATCGATTATTTTTTGTACTTGTTCAATGCCAGCGTTAAATATTTCAATCAATTGTGGCATTTCAGTTTCCTTTTGCAACTGGTCAACATAAGTCTTAAGATCCTTCAATTGCTTGTTAGCCTTTCGCTTTTCATCTTCGTCAAGGTGAGCATTTTTTAAACTGGTGCGCACGGATTGAAGTATATTATCAATTTTGTTGCGTTTTTCCGTGGAACAATTTTTAGCAATAACTCTAGCTCTATCCATTTCTATAGCAAGTTCGGATTCCATATCTTTGACGTTGACTACTTCATCTTTGAATGTAGAACGAGCATTGAGGCGAAGGTCGATTAGGGGGATATAAGCTGTTACAAAAAGCTCGCGAGACTCGTTGACCTCAACAGTTATCTCGATATCAGTGCCTTCTGGTAAATCATATGGCAAATCACTTCCTTTTATTCCCAGTGTACAAACATAGACATTTCTATCTGGAATATCAGATTCGCCCTCGCCAATCTTGATCCAAAGAGGGTTGTCATTCTCATTTCTCTTCAATCTCCTAACTGTTTTGAATGGCTCCGTCTTTTTTAGTGGTAGAATGGAGCCTTTTTCGAAAAATTCCTCAAATACTTCGGTGGGAACGAATCCTCCCCTGATATCTTTTTTAACAACGGCAATTCCTATAGAGTGGGATATCGGAGCGCCAGAAACAGACAAACCATGAGTGATTGTAAACGAGTCAGGATCAATTGGGATAGAATTACCTTGCTGGTCGAAAAGATATATCCAGAACAAGTTTGTTTTATTCGGTTCAAGCACAACAGTGTCAAAAAATGTGCCATTTTTTAATTTAGTCTTTGAACCACTGTAAAATCCGCTTTCAGATTGAATTTGTATGTAATATTCATCTTCCGAATTCTTAAAGTCATCTACGATGCCGCTAATCGTCGGTTCGGGTTCAGAAGTTAGAGTCTCATAATTCAATTTTAAAGTTTGAGTACCTTTTTTTATTTTCCGGGGTTCACCCCCAAAAAATTCCCCTGGAATCTTTTGACTGATAGCAAACACGCCGGCTCCTTTAGCCACAACAGTAAGTGGATCAACAGAGGAATCAACTGTTATTTCGAGATCATTGTTAAGCCTTTCTCTGATGTAAGGAATCTGGGTGGGGCCACCAACAAGAATAGTTCTCTCGACTGAAGTATTTTTAATCCCGGCTTCTTTCAAGGTTTTTTTTGCTAGTTCGATCGTCCGGTCGACCATTGGCTTGATTAACTCCTCAAATTCTTTTCTCAAAAAAGTAATGGAAAAACATATCTCTTTGTCTAAACCATCTTTGCCTATACCATCTATTTCGATAGAGGTTTTACCATATTGCGCCAGATCAATTTTTAATGTTTCGGCAATGTATTTCAATTTCGCAAAAACACTTCTATATTTGACATTGCCTCTATCGAAGTTGCTCATTGAATATTTTTCAAGAATTTTCGGAACAATCACACGATCAACAATTAACCAATCAAAATCCTTACCTCCCAAGAAGTTGTCACCATTATGACCCAATACTGACAAAACTCCATCCCTCGAGGAGATTAAAGCGACATCGAATGTTCCACCGCCAAGATCGTAAATGAGCCAGTTTTCGTTTTTCGCGTTCATGAATCCATATGAGATTGCCGCCGCAATGGGCTCCTGCAGCAGAACCACGTATTTGAACCCAGCGAGATTACCAGCCCTCTTGGTGGCCTCAGACTGCAAGACAGAGAAATAGGCAGGTACAGTGATGACTGCGGCCAAAGTATCAAAGTCCGGATATTTTCTCAAGACATCTTCTTTTAAGCTCTTGAGAATTTCAGCAGAAATCTCTTCAGCATTCATTTTAAGGCCAGTTCTTTCAAAGTAGACGGTTTCGGATGTCCCCATTAGCCTCTTGACTTCCGCCTTATTATTCCTAAGTTCTTCTTCCGATGTATTTTTATAAAGCCGCTCATGTGCTCTTTTGCCAACCGTTCCGTTCTTTGACTTATCAAAACCGAAAACAGAAGGTGTATACTCATCCCCAAATGCATTTTTAACGACCTCGATAACGCCATTGCTATTAATAACAACTTCTGAATTTGTTGTTCCCAAATCAATACCAATTTGGATGTTTTCATTAGCCATGGTATTCTACGTTATTCTCTATTTGCTCAATAAAATAATTTTGGCCTTCCTGACGACCAGGCCTTTGTACATGATTGTCGGTTCGATTGTTTCCTTGATAATTGGTTCTGTCAACGATGAATCCTTCTCAACGGACAAGACATCAAGATTAAGCCCATCATTAAACTTCTGGTTCGTATGATCTACAATCATGATGTCGTGTTTTTCAAGATATCTTCTCAATCTTCGGATAGAATTTTCTAAACCATTCCTTTGGTTTTCCGATAAGGCCGGTAAAGATTTTATTATTCGTTGCTCGATTCTCCAAACTTCAACGGTTAACTCCACAAGATCATTCATATCTGAGGACAAACTAACGAATTTGGGGGTTACGGCGAAATTGATATCCTCTTTGATTTTCAGATACAACTCATCGAACTTGTTTGTGAAGAAAATATTGTTTCGCCTATTTTTTCGCAAAGCAAGATGAAGCAAGATAAAGAGCATAATGAAGAAAACAGTTAGCACTAAGATTAGGGGGTTTTTGATTCGAGTAAGGAAATTCAAAAAATCACCCATATATTTAAAGTGTATATCTTCTGTGTGTCTTCAGAATTTAGTGGAAACAATTGGCTGTTTTAGATTTGCTGCATTTTAATGTCAGTTAGGTATCGCTGGAAATGCCGGCGATGATTAATCCAGCTATTCCTATTCCCCAAACTATGAAGTAAAATACAGGGAATACATGTTCCACAATCCAAAATACGATTGGAAAAATTACCAAACCAGGAGATAACACAAGAGCAATAACAACACCCCAAAAACCAAGCCATTTACTCATTGCAGATAACCAAAAAATAAACATTAGAATCCCGCTGCTTATCCAAAGTATGTACCCGATTATTTTCCCAATTGATTTCATATGGTCGTTCCTTTAAGATTAAAATCCTAATTTTCGTAAATCAAGACCGGAATAATGGAAAATCCACGCCAAACTGGAGAAAAGAACTATAAAAATAAACAAAGCCACAATTAAACCCAAGGTAAATCTATAAATTACAGGAAATATTACGAATACCTTATCTATAAATTTTTTATACCAATTCCATATAATACCCCTTTTCCAAATCTTTTCACTAATCCAGCAGGCAAATATATACCACAAGAAGGACAACAGACCGTAATAGATAACTATTTCAAAAACGTCAAATAATTTAAACAATCCACGACCATGAGCAAAATTGGAAAGATAATGAGGCAAATCAAGAATATAAAGAATGGTAAGAATAATAAATGCGATAGGGTGGCGATAGAATTTTCCCCTTAATGATTGTAATGTATATCTTGAAACAATTGAAGTTACCAAAAACCATATCAGGAAGTAGAAAATTGGTATTGCGACTACAAAAAACCAGTAACTTAATTTATAGATTTCTAAGAAATTTTTTCTGTTTACGCAGTATACAGTTGTAAGTATGGAAAAACGATAAATGGTAAGGAAAAGGAATGTAAAAGTTAAGACTTGATAATTTTTTATACGCCTTACAAACCAATTATCCCTCTTGATGTTTTTGGTATCCAAGATTTCGTCCATAAGAACCTACGCTTTTGTTCGGTTCATAATTTGGAAAAAGGATACAAACAAGGTAACAGCAGTAATCAAGTCGATGATTTGCCAAGTGTCTCTGGTCAAATGAACAGTGAAGATAGGGTTAAAAAGAAAAGCGATGATCCCAAATATCCAAACCCATGTGGTCTTCCGTAATTTTAGAGCAATATAGACTCCATAACCATTAACTCCGCAAGTAATCAATCGCAGGAGAGTATAATAGTCATAGGGCAAACGGTTGAGTGCAAATAAAAGCAAAACCATGTTGATTCCCCTAGCAAATATGAATGGCAAGTTATAAAAGGTAAGCACATTTTTCCTATGATAATTATTGTTCTCCATTCTTATTGGCTAAATGTTACCACTCCGTCAGAATACGGTCAAGAGATTGCAGGCAATCAATAACGAAACCTTATACCTTAATTTGCTTTTCAAAATCGCTTCCTACGGGTTTCTGGGGAGTTAGGTGAGGGAGAACATCAGTTCTGGGGAGATATCGCCGCCAATCGCAAATTAGAAAGGAAGAAATTGAGACTGGGGGGTGGGGTAGGGCATCCCGGTGTCGGAAGTTGCTGTTGACCTCAACAGCAACTCAGGGGAGAGTCGGTATGGTGGGGGAACCTGAGCGCGGGGAAGGGATTCTGGGGTCCAGCAGAATCCGGTCAAGGGATATTGAAACTAAATTGCGGCTGGGAGGTGGGGTAAGTTACCTTGAGCGGAACGGGTGGCTACCTTGCGGCGGAATATGCACTTGTTCTTTGGACCCCCTTCCTGTCCTGGCTCTTGCTCATTTTGTACACCACGCCTATTTTTCGCTTTGTACACCTTCTAAATAAAGAATTTTACCCATATCTATAACTTGTTTTCTAACAAAAACTCCATAATTTTCCCCATCTTTGCAACACTCTATAACATAAGAGGTAAAATAATCAGATAAATCAAGTCGTCCTGACCTACTGATGTTCTGCATAACACTTCCCTGGATGAAGTCAAGCGGATAATTCTCTCCACAAGTTGATTCGTTTATTCCGCATTCATTTAATAACGCCTTAACCCATATCGTATATTGTGAATCTGTCCTTGAGAAAGTCAAACCTAAAATTTTTACATATTGCTCATCATCAACACATAATAGAATTTTAACGCTGTCGTCATTTGGTCTTGTATAAAAAATTCGTTTTTTGATCCCGAATTTATTTAACTCTCCGCCTTTGTAGGCAAGTTCCTTTTTTACGGTAAAATTAAAATCTTGATAAAAACTGGTTTGCTCAAAAAACTGTTCTGCTTTCATCCGCCCGAATCGGGAGGTATATTCAGGAGACTCTGGCTCGATTATCCCGAGGATTGTTCCATCTTTATCTTTCCACGTTGTCAATCCGCCTAATTTTGTTGGTTCCGACGAACGTTCTGGAGGAAAATTAAAAGAATCTTCTTTGGGTAGGTCTTTTTTTAGTATTTTTACAGTACGCAGAATTGTTATTTCCGGATACCAATCCCTTTTTTGTTCTTTCGTTATGCGGAAGTAAACAAACTCTTCTCTCGGTTCAAGAAAAACCCCACCTTCGGCACCAAAAGACCAATAAATGTTCACCTCATTGCTTACCCTATAAATTCCGTGACCGTCCGTGCAGGACCCCGATATAGAAGCAACAAGATAACCATCTTTGAAATAGTCAACTTTGAAGCCAAAACCTGCGTTCTGCAGCGAGTGTATTTTATAGGTGCTTATCTTTTTGAGGGCATCACTAACATCTTTCACTAACGCCCGTTTTTCTTTTTCTAATAACCGTTTTTCTTCTTCCCCTACGCGATATTCTTCATTCTTTTTTCTTATTATTTTTTCTTCCTGTTTCTTTTTCTCTTTTTCTATCTCTTTAGGTATCTCGGCAATTAAAAATTTTGTTTTCTCTTTTAATGTTTTATCTTGTGATAATGTTTTTACATAAATTAAATTTTGTTTTGCTTTATCAAATTGCTTAATCTTCAGATAACAAATTCCTAATTGGTAATTTGCCTCAAAAAAGTTTGTTTTTCTTTTAACGGCTTCTTCGAAATAAGGTATAGCCTCTTGGTATTTTTCTTGATTGTTGAGGCTAAAGCCTTGTTCGTAGAGGGCATCACCGGTTAGTTCTGTAGCAAAGATTATGGTAGTTTCTCCGGTCTGGCAGGCTTTAGGAAAGCAGATGCTAAATAATAACCAAACCGTGATACAAGATAACAGGATTGCCTTCTTCATATTAAAAATTCGGTAATTTATTAGCCTTAAATAGTCAAGTTTCTGTCAGGACACCAAACAAGATGTTATCACTCTGCCAGAAGGCCGGTCAAGGGATTCTGGTGAAAACTAATTGCAACAGGATGGTGGAGTGGGTTTGCCGGGAAAGGTTTCTTGTGTTGTCAGAGGGGACCGGATAGATAATCACCCGCCGGGTACGAGAACAGGTCAAACAAATAACCCGAAACCCCTTTATTGATTATTATTGTTTACTGAGGGCCAAGAGATTTTAGTGAATATTTCCACTCCAGATTTTTCATGAATATATCCTTTATAATACTCTTTATTACTTTCGTCAATAAAACTTATACCGGAAGGAGAAAAACCTAGAATACTTATACCACTTAAATAATATTCCGGCGAAAATTCGTTTAAAATCTCCTGTTGCAAGGTATAATCTGGCAAATTATAATCTTCCATTTTAGTAAATTCTTGGTCAGACTTTTGAATAATCGTAAGTGAAATCATTAGCCCACAGCAAATTTTTTCCCCGATTTCCTTAAAGGATAGTTTCTCCACATTCGCTTCTTTTAATACACCCTCTTTAATTTCCAATCTGGTCATTTTCCTCCTCGATTGTATGTCCTCCGATTTTAGTGGACGCAATCACCTAATTTCTATTCTGTGGTTTGGTGTTGGTCCGGGTAGTCGTTTCCGTTAAATGTCTACCTCCCAAATTGTACTTCTTCCTGTACTCCAAGGTCAATCGTAGGGAACCAATCATGAAATCTTATACCTAAATTTGCTTTTCAAAATCGCTTCCTGTGGGTTTCTGGGGATTAGGTGAGGGATTTAATCACTAACCCTTTCTCCGGTCAATCAAAGGTTTCAGGAACCAGGGCATATCCCTTTGAGTTCCTGTTCTGGTCTCTATCTCCTTGATTGCGTTAGCAGCGGCTTCGCGAACCGCCGGGTCTCCTTCACGCAGACGGAAAAAGATTTCCTTTATCCGCAGCAAATCATCGCAATCAGCTGTTTTCCCAAGAATATTCAATGCTTCAATCCGTAAGGTGGTATCTTCATCTGTTTTCTCTGCCAGAAGTAAGATTGATTCTATTGCTTTTTTACTAGGATTTTGTGCCAGAAAATTCAGAGACGTAATTATCTCAACTCCATCTCCCGTAAACTTAATATAGATTGTTCTTGTCGGCTCATTTTCCACGCTGACCGTTCCAATATCCATCTGTCCAGTGCGAGTACCGCCGACACACAAAGCCAACTGAATTTCACAGTTCTGAGGAACTGTAACCATGTGAACACTTTCCCCCCAGTCCAATCTCTTCAGGAAAGTTTGCGTTGCCGAGTTCCCCTCTTTTGGAACAACCTTGCCAGCTAAAGTCACTACATTCTTACTGAAAGGTCCAACCAGCATGAGCATCGCGACGCTACCGGCACCCAGCGAGGAAGCATTTTGAACAAAAGCCTTCTCCAAATGAACGTTTATTGTAAGTATCATATTAGTGGAAAACGATTAAGTTTCTGCCAACCTTCCTAATTCCACCCATATTAAAGAATACCACCTTCTCTTTGGGTAGTCAAAGAATTAATTGCGACAGCCTGGTGGGGTACTTGTCGGGGAAGGTTTTTGTGTTGGTAGAAGTACAGCCCACCCCATTACTTAGGAGGTTCCCAACTTTTGATATCCGCATCGACTCCGGTACCGCCTTCTTTTCCGTCCCATCCCAGGCAGATAATTTCATATTCCCGTTTCTCTTGCCCCGGAGAGCGGTAGATATAGTCATTACCCCAGGGGTCCTCGGGCACCGCTCCGTATCCTGCCACATCTTTCTCCAAGTATCCTCCCTTACGACATTTCTCGAAAGGGAAAGGGGGTGGGGGTGGTATCACCAGCGCCCACAAACCCTGCTCCGTGGTGGGATAAAATCCGGTGTCAAGATAAAAGAGCCGGAGAGCGGTCTCCAGGTTCTGAATCTGCACCCGGGCAGTGGTTATTTTGGCTTCACCCACAGACCCCTGCATTTCTTCGTATATATATTCTGAAACCTTTATAATTTGTTGCGCTTGCCTTTTCGCTCTTCTATCTGGAGTGTTATAAAAAATCGTAAAGGCAATGCCAATAACAAAGACCCCCACACCGCACCAAATCAGCACTTTTTTCATTTTTTCCTCAAACTGTAGTGAACTCCCTTCTCTTTGACAGATAGGTTAGGATAACCTGCCTGGGCCGGGCTGTAACCGCCTATGGAAACATTTTCCTAACGGAGGGAAATTCCATAGTCGCCCCCCAAGCAGATTAACTTCACGCAGTTAGCCAACCTGGAATAATATTACTACTCCACTCCGCCGTGTTTCCGAAGCAAGGCAGCGGCCTCGGCGTGGTCCGCGAGCACAGCCAGGTGCAGCGGGGTATAACCTTCCTCATTTCTGGCATTAACCTTTGCTCCATACTTGAGCAACAAGTCTACCGTCTCGGTTTGGTCGATTTGGCCCCCGGATGCAGCGAAGTGTAACGGGGTATAACCAAATTCAGCCTTAACGTTAACCTTTGCTCCGTGTTTAAGTAACAAACTAGCCACCTCGGTTTTGCCCTCCATTATAGCCAACAATAACGGAGTATTGCCAAACCCATCTTTGGCGTTGACATCTGCCCGGTTGCTAATTAAAAACTCTGCCACCTCAGCGCAACCATATCTTGCAGCCTGATGCAGCGGAGTCTGACCGTAATTATCTTTGCTATTAATTTCTGCTCCGTGTTTAAGCAATGCTTCAGCTACCTCGGCGTTAGCAGCTATGTGCAGCGGTGTCTGACCATCGTTGTTCTTTGCACTAACATCCGCTCCGCGTTTGAGTAATGCCTCCACCGCTTCGGTGCGACCCTCGTTTGCAGCCAGATGTAGCGGGGTCTTGCCGTAATTGTCCGTGGCGTTAACATCTGCTGCTTTTTCCTCTGCGATCCTTCGTTGTTCCTCTGTAATCTTTTGTTTTTCCTCTGCAATCTTTTGTTGTTCTATCGCCGCACGTTTTGCTATTTTTCTTTGGTTTATGTCGTTACAAAAAAAGAGTATAAGTATAATAAAAAGGAATACAATTCCTAATGCAACCCTTTTCGGACTTATTTTAATTGGAATCCTCCATTTGCCCATCAAAAAGAAACATTTTAGCCTGATGCTCCTTGCCCTTATTCTATCACATTTCAACCCATAAATTAAACGACAACGGAATTAATTGCGTTTGGATGGTGGTTGGGAAGAACTGCTAAATCAACCTCCAAAATCGCTTCTTACGGATTTTTGGAGATTGGGTGAGGGAAGAATATCAATTCTGGGGTGATATCTTCGCAAATCGCAAATTAGAAAGGAAGGAATTGAAACTGGGTGGTGAGGTAGGGCACCACATTGTCAGTAGTAACCGTTGCATGCAACAGTTACTCAGGGGAGAGTAGGTATGGTGGGTAGGACCTGAGCGCGGGGAAGGGATTCTGGGGACCAGGCAGGGTAAAAGATAGTGGACAGTAAAGTGGGATATGTAACAGATAGGAATTGTTGATAGACAAAGGATTCGGCAACCTTACCCGAGATGTCGGCATAGAATTGGTGGGAAAAAAACGGTAGCTACGAGACCTTTATTCCAGATTTATTCAGCACGGAGGCGATCTGCTTCCGGAACTTACCCTGTTGCCTGCCGGACGGAAAATACACCACGATACCTTCATTGGCAACAGTAAAACCATCTTTCTTTAGACGCTTCTCCAATAATCGGCAGATATTCGCTTTAACCAGTATGAGCGGCGTGCGTTTACCCGGAATAAGAGCGTTCAAATCCTGTAAAAGAACCTTATACTTGCCTATGATCCGGTTGTTGCGCTCCTTTTTCTTCATGCCATTGACCGGCATATAGATTGCGTCAACAATGATAAGTCCGCGGCTTTTGAATTCCTTAAGACCGTCCTGCTTCTGCTGGTCCTTCGGAGCGTAGCCGATAAGCTCCATCATTGCTTTGAATAATGACTCGGTGGTTTTGCCCTCCGGATTGTAGAAAAACTTTCCCGATTTCGGGGGAGATTCCAAAACAAACACGGCCCGAATACTATCCGGCTTATAAGCATTACGGAGTTTTTTGTATTGCATTCTCAACCTATTTTGATCCAATCGCATCATATTAAAGGATACTTCATTCTCTTTGGGTAGTCAAATTCGTTGTTAGTAATTAATTGCGACTGGAGGGTGGGGAAAGTTTTGCTGGGAAAGGTTTTGGGTTGTCAGAGGAAGGCCGGATAGACAACCACCCGCCGAGGTGAGACAACCCCCGGAGAAAATCTATGCGTTCCTGCTTTGCGTACGTCCACGCCTGGCGTAAATCTCCCCTCGGGTGGTATCCTATGTATCACTTTCCCCAAAAAGTCCGTCCCACCATTCCTATATGACTTCTACCATGGGGGCATTCTACCGGATCCGGGAGTACTCCCGGGAGGGAAAAATAGGTAAGAAATTATCTAACTGGCAGGTTTGGATGTCGCCCCGTTATGCTGATTTCTTTCAAATCCCTTGATACTAAACGAACTTCAGCAAAAAACAGAGACGCATAATGTCAAACTTCTTCTGCAACAGCTTGTTGCAGAAATTCCATGGGGGCATAATCTGCTGATTATGGAGGCGTGAAAAAGTGTGACAGGTGTGTGACAGAATTCGCTGAAAATGAGGAAGGATGAGATTGTCACGCCCTTCGGGCTCGCAATGACAAGACCGTTGATAGGTAATGGTTTGCTGGAGATTAGCCCGGGAGAAAACCTCTGGTTAAAATTGAACTGAACGGATTATGAGTCCGCTGCTCTACCGCTGAGCCACGGGCCCCGCTGCCCTGTATTATATCATATTTTCCATACTAATAATCCCTTGACTGGATTCTGGCAGGATGCTAACATTTACTGTGTGTCCTGAATAGAAAAATGGGTTGTCTTTTTTCTTTGCCGAAGGTATTATTTTTTAACAACTGAACAACCGTGATTACAGGTGAACTGCGCAACCAAATCGACCACATCTGGGACGCCTTTTGGTCCGGTGGCATCTCAAATCCGCTCGAAGTCATCGAGCAAATCACCTACTTGCTCTTCCTGCGTCGTCTCGATGACCTACACACCCTGGAAGAGAACAAGTCCTCCCGGCTCAAAACGCCGATGGAGCGGCGCGTCTTCCCCAAGAGCACAGACCCCAAGGGCCGCCCCTACGACGATCTGCGCTGGTCGCGCTTCAAACACTTCGAGGCGCACGAGATGTTTACCATAGTTAGCGAACACGTCTTCCCCTTTCTCCGCACTCAGGTCGGTAACGGTTCCACCTACGCACATTACATGAAGGACGCTCGTTTTACCATACCCACACCCGCACTACTGGTCAAGGTGGTGGACCTGATCGACCGCGTGCCGATGGAGGACCGCGACACCAAGGGAGACCTCTACGAATACATGCTTGGCAAAATCGCCACCGCCGGCACCAACGGCCAGTTCCGTACCCCGCGCCACATCATCCGGTTGATGGTGGAGATGACGGCCCCCGGTCCACGCGACGTAATCTGCGACCCTGCTTGCGGCACCGCCGGTTTCCTCGTCGCGGCGGGTGAATACCTACGCGAGCGCCACCCGGAGATCCTGCGCGACGCGAAGCAGAAGACGCACTTCCACCAGCATGCCTTCCACGGTTTCGATTTCGACAACACCATGTTGCGCATCGGTAGTATGAACATGTTGCTGCACGGTGTGGAGAACCCCGACATCCGCTACCGCGACTCGCTCGCAGAAGACCATGCCGGCGAAGAGGAACGTTACACCCTGGTTTTAGCCAATCCGCCCTTCGCCGGGTCACTCGACTACGAGAACACCGCCAAGGACCTCCAGCAGATCGTCAAGACTAAGAAGACCGAACTGCTCTTCCTCGCGCTCTTCCTGCGGCTCTTAAAGCCCGGTGGCCGCGCCGCGGTAATTGTGCCCGATGGTGTGCTCTTCGGCTCCAGTAACGCGCACAAGACCCTGCGCCAGATGCTCATCGAGGAGCAGAAGCTCGACGCCGTGATTTCGTTGCCCGGCGGCGTGTTCAAGCCCTACGCTGGCGTGTCCACCGCCATTCTACTTTTCACCAAGACCAACTCCGGCGGGACCGACCAGGTGTGGTTCTACGACTGCGACGCCGACGGCTGGTCTTTGGACGACAAGCGCCAACCGTTTCTACCCGAGGAAAAACTCGGTCCCGTTCCCGCGCATGCGTTGACAGCCGAGGAACTCGCTAAGAATAACCTACCTGACGTGCTGGCGCGCTGGAAACAGCGGGACAAAACAGAACGTAAACGCCCACGCACCGCGCAGAGTTTCTGTGTGCCCAAGGCCGACCTCATGGCACAGGGCTACGACCTCTCCCTTAACCGGTACAAGGAAGTGGTGCATGAAGAAGTGCAGCACCGCCCACCGCAGGATATCCTCGCCGACCTTTCCAATCTGGAGGCGGAGATTCAGCAGGGGATGAAGGAGTTGGGGGGGATGCTGAAGTGAGACTCCCCTACGAACCGCCGGTTGGTTGGCGCTTCCCAACGATGGAACAAATCGCGGCTCCAGAGAAAAGCGCCATCCGGATTGGCCCTTTCGGCAGCGCGCTGAAGAAGCACGAGTATTCTGAAGTTGGTGTCAGAGTACTTGGGATTGAAGATGTTTTTCCTAACGAATTGGTGTCTGAAAAACGGAAGTACATCCCTGAACCGAAATTCCGCGAGCTCAGCCAATACACAGTCAAACCTGGGGACCTCCTTGTCACGAACATGGGAACAGTAGGACGGACGTGTGTCGTCCCAGACGACTTGGAGAAATCCATTATCTCAAGTCATCTAATCAAGATTAGCCTCGATACACATGCAGCGTGGCCACCTTACGTATCGTGGATGCTCAATTTCTGCCCGCTCGTTGTCGCACAGATAAAAGCTAAGTGCCACGGCGCCATTATGGCGGGCTTCAATAGCGGTTTATTGAAGCAACTGCGTATTCCCCTCCCCCCCTTGGCGGAGCAGCGGCGGATTGCAGAGGTACTGGACCGGGCGGAAGCGTTGCGAGCCAAGCGTCGCCATGCCCTCGCCCAACTTGATATCCTCACCCAAGCAATTTTTCTTGAGATGTTTGGTGATCCGGTGACGAATCCGAAGCATTGGGAGGCAAAGCCATTCGCTAAAGTTCTAGAAAATGCAGAAGTGTTCGTTGACGGCGATTGGGTTGAATCGAAGGACCAAAACCCAGACGGAGCCGTAAGGCTCATACAGCTCGCTGATGTTGGTGATGGCATCTACCTCAACAAATCCGCTCGTTTTTTAACTCCCGAAAAGGCGGCAGATCTTCGTTGCACGTTCCTTCGCACGGGCGATGTCTTGGTTGCCCGAATGCCTGACCCACTGGGACGAGCGTGTATCTTCCCCGGTGAACATCAGGAGTGCGTGACAGTCGTTGATGTGTGCATCATTCGTCCGTCGAAAGGCGGCCCCGACATTTATTGGCTCGTTTCATGCATCAACAGCGACTCGTTTCGAAAGCAGGTTGCCCGACACGCTACCGGTACGACTCGTGAGAGGATCTCCAGAGGCAACTTGAGCAAGCTACAGGTTTCGGTCCCTCCGTTTCCACTACAACGTGAGTTTGCCGGGCAGGTGAAAACGGTGGAACGATTGAAAGCGAAGCAGCGGGTGTCGTTGGCGAAGTTGGATTCACTCTTCGCTTCCCTCCAGCACCGCGCGTTTAAAGGAGACCTATAACTATGCAACAACAGAACATTCCAATCAGCACTCTGGTTGATATGTATAAACGGGGGGAGTTGCAGTTGCCCGAAATCCAGCGCCATTACGTGTGGCGGGCGACGCGTGTACGCGACCTATTTGATTCTTTGTATCGCGGTTATCCCAGTGGCTCGATCCTGATGTGGGAAACGGATGAGCCTATTCCGACCCACGATTTCGCCATTCCGCAGGACACGACGGCATTCGCCGGACGCAAACTGCTGCTCGACGGACAGCAACGCCTGACTTCATTGACGGCTGTGCTCAATGGCGAACCGGTAACAGTACGCGGTCGCAAGCGGCCGATTGAAATTCTATTCAACCTGGAACATCCGGAGGGCCCGCCTACCGAGGTCGTCGAGGTCGTTAGCGATGAGGAATCGCTACTGACTCCAGACGACGAGATGGTGGACGAAGCCGACGATAATGGCGACTCCGACGAGGGATTGGTGGAGCGGCTGAACCGGCGCACGTTCGTGGTGGCCAGCCGGAACCTGCAAGCACTGCCCAACTGGGTGTCGGTGAGTGAAGTATTTAAGTCCAGTGATACCGCTATCTTGGAAAAAGCGGGTATTGAGTCATTCAAAGATCCGCGCTACCAGAAATACTCCGACCGGCTAACCAAGTTGCGGCAGATTAAGAGCTATCCGTATGTGGTCCACGTGCTGGAACGGGCGATGAAATACGAGGAGGTGACGGAGATCTTCGTCCGCGTGAACTCGTTGGGCGCCAAGTTGCGTTCGTCGGACCTCGCGCTGGCCCAGATGACGTCGCGCTGGCCGAACCTGCTCAAACATCTCGAAGAGTTTCAGGAGGAGTGTGAGCAAAGGTGGTTCACGCTCGACCTCGGTCTGCTGGTGCGGTCCATCGTAGTGTTTGCAACCAAGCAATGTCTTTTTCGAATTGTAGGCGGCACGTCCGTGGCACGGCTAAAAACGGGCTGGGATGAGGCCCAGGAAGGACTGCGCTATGCAATCAACTTTCTGCGGACGAACGCCGGTATCGAAGATGAATCGCTGCTTTCATCCCCGATGTTCATCCTTGCGCTGGCCGCCGTCAGTCGCGCCAAAAACAACAAACTTACGCAGGCGGAGCAGAACGCACTCTTGTACTGGTTGCTAATTGCCAACGCGCGTGGTCGTTACTCGCGCGGTTCCACCGAATCACTGCTCAATGAGGATTTGGCCATAATCTTCCGTTCCGGCGACATCGCGACGCTGCTTGAACCGGTGAAACAACAGTTCGGACGCTTGCATATCGAGACGACGGATCTTGCCGGGCGCGGCGCAAACAGCCCCTTGTTTTCGTTGGCCTACCTCGCCCTTAAAGACGGCGGCGCGAAGGACTGGTTCAGTGGGCTGGGTCTTTCTCTGACCAATCAAGGCCGGATGCATTTCATCCAGTGGCACCATATTTTTCCTAAGTCTTTACTCAAGAAGCGCGATTTCGAGACAGGCGAGATCAATGAAATCGCAAATATGGCTTTTATCACCGGCCAGACCAACCGCCAGTTGAGCAACAAGGAACCGGGCGCGTATCTACCAGGCATCATCGAGGCACGGGGACAGGCGGCGCTGGACGCCCAACGGGTGCCATGTACGCCGGAGTTGTGGAAGATGGAAAATTACCGGGAGTTTCTGCGCTTCAGGCGAGAGGCGCTGGTCACGTGCATGAATGAATTCATCCGGAAAGCGGCGGGGGCATGACTCCTTTGAGGATTTAAAAGATGTCTACTCGACAAAACATAGCGGGTAAAGAATACATTGAATTCTTAAATGAAATTAAATCTCGCATTCTTACAGCGCGGATTCAGGCGATAAGATCGGTCAATAAAGAGCTTATAAATCTATACTGGGATATCGGTAAAAACATCGTTGAGCGTCAGCAAAAATACAAGTGGGGTGACAATGTTGTTGAGGTTCTTGCCCGCGACTTACAAAAGTCCTTTCCAGAGGTGCAAGGGTTTTCGGAGAGAAATGTGTGGAACATGCGCAGATTATATGAGGAATACAAAGACAAGCCATTTCTGCAACAGCTTGTTGCAGAAATTCCATGGGGGCATAATCTGCTGATTATGGAGAAGATTTCCGCTGATGACGAACGGGAATATTATATTAAATCTTCCCGTGATTTTGGCTGGTCAAGGAATGTGCTTCTCAATCAGATAAAAGCCAACGCATACGCATTAAGCCAGAGACAAAAAACCCACAATTTTCCTAAAGCCTTGCCTGTCCATCTCGCCGAACAGGCGGATGAAGCCATAAAAAGCGTTTACAACCTTGATTTTCTCGGCATTACCAAACCGGTCTTGGAGCGGGATCTTGAAAAAAGGCTTGTGGAGAAAATCAAACAGTTTATTCTGGAGCTTGGTTACGGATTTTCATTTCTCGGTAATCAATACCGGCTCACGCTGGGAAATAACGAATATTTCGTTGATCTTCTGTTTTTCAACCGCAAATTGAAATGTCTCGTGGCAGTTGAGCTTAAGACCGGTAAGTTCGAACCCGAATATGCCGGTAAAATGGATTTTTACCTGCATCTGTTGGATGAACAAGTGAAGTTGAAAGATGAGAATCCGTCAATAGGTATTATTCTGTGTGCGGATAAGGATAACATCGTGGTTGAGTATGCCTTACGCAGTGTCAAAAAGCCCGTGGGTGTTGCTGAGTACTATCTTACAAAGAAACTTCCCAGATATTTGGCGGGAAAACTTCCTGACGCAAACGCATTGAAAATGCCGATACAAGAAGAATTGAAATAGAGGCGGACTATATTCAGGGAGTTGGTTCTGAGAGGCGCATAATGTCAAACTTCACCTTTCTCAAAGTTGAATGGCCCGAATTGCACGATGCCGCGTCCAAAGCGGAAGCGCTGGCCTATCCCGATGCGCGGGCGGCCTGTTTCTACGCCCGGCGCGCGCTGGAACTCGCTGTGGCGTGGCTCTACCGGAACGACAGGGCGCTCACTTTACCCTATCAGGACCACCTGAATGCGCTCATTCACGAGCCCACTTTCCGGCAGGTGGTCGGGCCGGCGGTTTTCAACAAGGCGCGGGTTATTAAAGAATTAGGCAATCAGGCCGTCCACAGCACCAGGCCGGTGCAGCAGCTTGATGCCCTGACGGCGGTACGCGAACTGTTCCACTTCTGCTTCTGGCTAACCCGTACCTATGCACGGAACGCCAAGACCGCCGATGAACTGGTTTTTGATGCGAACCTACTGCCCAAAATTTCGCCCATCCCGCCCCAGACGCTGACGCAGTTACAGACACTGGCCGCGCAACTCGCCGAGAAGGATACCCGGTTATCGATACTGCTCTCGGATAAGGCCGCGCTCAATGAAGAACTGAAGCGGCTGCGCGAAGAAGTGGCTAAAACCAAGGCCGCGAACGCCGTCTATCCCGATACGCACGACTATTCAGAGGTCGAGACCCGCGATTACTTCATCGACCTGCTGCTTAAAGAAGCCGGCTGGGCGCTTGATAAACCGCAGGACCGCGAGTTCGAGGTCGGCGGTATGCCCAACAACGAAGGCAGAGGTTTTGTGGACTACGTGCTATGGGGTGATGATGGCAAACCGCTCGCCGTAGTAGAGGCCAAACGCACGAAACGTGACGCGCGCGTGGGTCAGCAGCAGGCCAAACTCTATGCGGATTGTCTGGAGAAGCAGTTCGGGCAGCGACCTGTAATTTTCTACTCCAACGGATACGAGCACTGGCTGTGGGATGACGCGAACTATCCGCCGCGCCCGGTGCAGGGTTTCCTAAAAAAGGCGGATCTGGAACTGTTGACCCAGCGGCGCAGCACGCGGCGCTCGCTGGCCGGCGCGGAGATCAATCCGGACATCGTCGAACGCTACTACCAAACGCGGGCGATCCGGCGTATCGGCGAAGCCTTCGAAAAAGACCACGACCGCAAAGCGCTGGTGGTTATGGCGACCGGCGCGGGTAAGACCAGAACCGTAATCGCGCTGTGCGACCTGCTCATGCGCTGCAACTGGGTCAAGCGCGTGCTCTTTCTTGCGGACCGGGTGGCGCTGGTGAACCAGACGGTGGGGGTTTTCAAGAAGCACCTGCCCGCGTCGTCCCCGGTTAATCTGGTGACCGAGAAGAACACCGAGGGACGGGTGTATGTCTCTACCTACCCGACGATGATGCGGCTCATCGACGAGACGCGCGACGGGCAGAAGAAGTTCGGCGTGGGCCACTTCGACCTCGTCATCATCGACGAAGCGCACCGTTCCGTCTACCAGAAATACCGCGCCATTTTCGACTACTTCGACTCGCTGCTGGTCGGTCTGACGGCGACGCCGAAAGACGAGGTGGACCACAACACATATGGCTTGTTCGAGCTGGAGACGGGTGTGCCGACAGACGTTTACGGACTGGAAGAGGCGGTAAATGACAAGTTCCTTGTACCCCCGAAGGCCGTTTCCGTGCCGCTCAAGTTCCAGCGCGAGGGCATCCGCTACGACCAACTATCCGAGGAAGACAAGGAACAGTGGGACGCGCTCGAGTGGGGTGAAGATGGCGAAGTGCCCGAACACGTGGAGGCCGAAGCGGTCAACAAGTGGCTCTTCAACAAGGACACCGTAGATAAGGTGCTCGAACATCTGTTGACCCGAGGTCTTAAGGTGTCCGACGGTGACCGGTTGGGAAAGACCATCATTTTTGCCAAGAACCACGCCCATGCGGAGTTTATCGCGGAGCGCTTCAACGCCAACTACCCGCACTACAAGGGCGAGTTCGCTCGGGTGATCGATTTTAAGGTTGAATACGCGCAGAGCCTAATCGACAACTTCTCCCTACCTGACAAGGCGCCGCACATCGCGATCTCCGTGGATATGCTGGACACGGGCATCGATATCCCGGAGGTGGTAAACCTCGTGTTTTTCAAACTGGTGCGCTCGAAAACGAAATTCTGGCAGATGGTGGGACGTGGTACGCGGTTGCGGCCGGATTTGTTCGGGCCGGGTAAGCCCAAGGAGTTTTTCTACCTGTTCGACTACTGTCAAAACCTAGAGTTCTTTAGCCAGAATCCGGAGACGACCGAAGGCAGTTTGGGCGAATCGCTCGGGAAGAAGCTTTTCACGACGCGGCTGGAGTTAATCGGCGAACTGGACCGGAAACTGGGCGCGCCGGCTGCCGGTGCCCCGGATCACGTGCAGGAACAAATGATATCCTACGGCGACACATTCACGGAGCAAGAAATTCGGCATGAAATGGTTGCTTTGCTTCGGGGGCAGGTAGCCGCGATGAACGTGGACAACTTCATCGTCCGCCCCCGGCGCCGACTGGTAGAGAAATACGCGAAGCCTGAAGCGTGGACGGCGCTGAAAAGCGAAAACTTCGACGAACTGGCGCGGAACGTTGCCGGCCTACCAAGTGAACTGATGGACGAGGACGAGGAGGCGAAACGCTTTGATCTGCTAATGCTGCGGCTGCAACTGATGCTGCTGCGGACCGATCCATTTTTTGAGAGGTCACGGGATCAAGTGCGGTACATCGCGGGGCTGTTGGAGGAAAAGTCGAGCATCCCGATGGTGCGCGAGCAAATGTTACTGATTCTGGAGATTCAGACCGATGCCTACTGGCAAGACGTAACCATTCCCATTCTCGAAACCGCCCGCAAGCGACTGCGCACATTGGTGAAACTCATCGAAAAGACAAAGCGGAAGTACGTGTATACGGACTTTGAGGATCAGATGGGTAAAGAAGCCGCAGTGGAGTTGTCCGGTTTCGGCGCCGGCGCGGATTTCGAGCGGTTTCGAGCTAAAGCGCGTCAGTTCTTACGGGAACACGAGAATCATCTGACTATCCACAAACTGAGATGGAATAAACCGCTGACGGCCACAGACCTCGAAGAACTGGAGCGGATCATGCTTCAGGCTGGCGTCGGCACATCGGTGGACCTGAACCGCGCCAAGCAAGAAAGCAGAGGACTTGGTCTCTTTATCCGCTCCCTTGTTGGACTGGATCGAGAAGCTGCCAAGCGCGCCTTCGATCAATTTTTATCAGGCAAGATCTCCACCGCGAACCAGATTGAGTTTATCAACCTCATCATCAACCACTTGACGGAGCATGGTGTCCTGGAAACAGCTCGGCTCTACGAGTCACCTTTTACTGACATCAGCCCACGGGGTCCCGAAGGCCTGTTCACGCTAACGCAGGTTGACCAACTTGTCTCGCTGTTGAGTGAGATTCGCCAATTGGCAGTAGCCTAAATTCAGATTTCAATGGACACAATCACCTGATTTCAAGTTTGCGGTTTGATACTGGCCCAGGTAGTTTGTTTGAGTAAAGTTTCTTCCTCCCAGCTTGTACTTCTTCCTACGTTCCAGGGGCAACATCCTAAAGCCAAATTAATTGCATGGTGGGTAAGGCATTCCACTATCAGCCACTGGTTTCTGTCGCTTTGGTGAACTTGTGAACGTTGTTCCAGGGGGTAGTGGTGGTAAAGGGCACGGGAGAGGTTGTTCTCTGAGAGGGTTTGGCATAAGTTACTGTTGAGCCTCAACAGTAATTCAGGAAAGTAGGTATGGTGGGTGTGACCTAACCACAGGGAAGGGTTTTTGGGGGCCAGTCAAGGGAAGAACGTAAAATGTGGTACAATAATAAGCAAATAGGGTGGAGTATGGTAGTTAAAAATGGTGGGCAAGGCTAAATTGTCCACTAGGTAGGTTCTAACGTCGTCTCCCTCCGCCACCCTGACACGGTTTAACGTATGTTCTATTGCTGTCGTGGCATCCCGATGTTTTCTATCGGGACCAGACTCGAACTTGCCGATTCGGTGAAATGGGCATGCCAGAGTAAATAATGAAAAATTTCACAAGTAGCGATGTTAGCATAGCCATAGCAATTGCTATGCTTATTATTGCGCTAATAACATTACCTTTTTCCATAATCGGTCCGTTAAACGACAAGCAACAACGGAAATTCCGAACACTCTGGTCAAGAACAAAAATACAGTTTGCGAAATGTCTGCGAAAAAAAGAAAAAAGAATAGATACCCCTGAAAGCCCTGGCAGAAAGATATTTAAAGAAGCGATTAGAGAGCGAAAACGAAAAAACAGTTTCGTTTATAGATGGAAGAATTGGGAGTGAAGTAAATTTTATCCATAGTGAAATACCGGGGACACATCTTTAATTGACGGATGTCAACACCACCAGTACTTCCGTCTTTTAATTGTTCGGCTGTAAAAGGGAGGAAAAAATATGAATATACAATGGGTCCCAATAATTGGGAAGTTTGATATACAAGAGAACGACTTGATTTTTACGCCGGAGATTACGGAACCTCTCGGCCCTGGACTAATACCCTTCGGCGTAGTTAAATGTAACCAGTACTTCGAAAATGGGACTATTTCCTTCGATGCCCAGATAGGAGAAGAGACTTGTTGTGCCCAAGTCGTACTAAATCACCAGACTGCCGAGCAGATTTTTGTTGGTTTGAATGTAATGAAAACACCATACGGAATTGCATCCCTCGCAAGCGGGAAGTGGAGAGCCATCAACCTTGCGGGTTTCGGTACCGTCCTAAGGAAAGACGACTGGATTCCGGTTACTATTAAGGTGACTGGTGCAGCCGTAAAATTATCAATTCATGGCGTAGTGATTAGCCAGGCAGAACTCAATATCGTAGATTCGCAGATAGGTCTGTTTGCTCAAGGTAAATCATATGTACACTTTCGAAACGTCAAGATGGACAAGACATCTCAGACGGCATTCGTAATAATGCAATTTTCGCCCGAGTTTGATGATCTATACCGAGAAGTCATTAAGCCAACATGTGAAGCATTTGGATACACAGTCAAGAGGGCTGACGACATGTACACCTCCAACCTGATAATCCAAGACATAACACGATCGATAAGTGAAGCGTCCTTAGTTATTGCAGATGTGACGCCGAATAATCCCAATGTTTATTATGAAATAGGCTATTCGCATGCTATTAGGAAGAAAACCGTCATGCTTTGCGACAAGAAGCGAGAATCCCTACCCTTTGATATAGCTGCAAATAGAACGATATTCTACGATAACTCTATCGGTGGCAAAACACGAGTTGAGGAAAAACTCCGGAAACATTTGGATAATCTCCGCGGTGAACAGTAATCTCAAACGTACCGGTGATACGTTATGTGTACCGATGGCTGTTTATATGAAACAACCATTGGTATGCTTGTGCCAGATTTGTGCCATGTCACCATCCAAAACGGTATATTCCCGTATAACCTTGGTATAACTCGGTCAGATAGGTGAAATTGTTGACAGACAACGGATTCGCTTGTCTGGTGCGGGTTTGCGTAGATTGGCTGAAACTTGTTGTGACAGGAAATTCACCCGGTCACAATTTTATATTTCAGGAGTTTTTTTCACACCTATAAAGTTCAATGTGGTTGTCTAAACCACAAGGGACATAACGATACTCTGGATTAGACATCTCACCCCCTACATAGAAAACGAAATGGCCAGGAATGCGGGTTAATAAAAAATTGCCAAAGTCCCTTGTTGTAGCAACGGGAACCTGCGCTTTCAATAATATCTCCCCCAGTTTGCGGTTATTCGCGGAAAATAATTCAGGAACTGAAATTTCCACCATCCAAAAGAAGTCATCCCCGGGGCTTTGAATGAAAGTTTTTGTGACATCATTATTGAACCTATCTCCTTCCCAGTTGCGTACCTTCCTCAAATGCTCCCCATATTCTTTTAAACCCTTAATAAGAATAGGTCGAAGCACAATAGATCCATTAGTTGCATAAATTCTTAAACGCTTGATCCATGGGTCGGATGTAGGTCGGCTAAATTTTTCGAGGATGCTCCGAAGGTAATCTATTGCTATAACCTCGGCTTGAACCGAATTAACTTTTACCAGTTTAGGGAATGTGGCTATTACATAAAAAACTCGTTCCTGTTGAATTGGGCATAGATAAGGAGACTCCGACTGTTGATCACGGCCACATGTTAATCGAGTATAAAGATAGTGGCGTGGAATGCAAAAGTTTGAACCAAAATTATCGTCATGAGTAATAAACATACTCGTCCAAAGTTCGCTTGGTATATATCGAGTTCCAGGTCCAACCTTAAAGTACAAAGCTTCGGCACTGGGAACCCAAATATCTTCATTGAAAGTATGCCCAAAAACAGGAATTGCATGACGCTCTTTCTGTATCGCAAAACATAGAATTGCAGGATAGCCTGATTCAATACTTCCATACAATAATTTTTGGAATGGGACAGAATTCCCTTCTGTTATAGGATTTTTATAAGTTGCTCTAAGACATTCTGCACCAATTGTTTCAAGCACTTTACAAATTTCCCAGGTTTCCAATCCGCCGTTTTCATTCCAACCCTTATTCTCACCCCAGCCAATCTTCTTGGAAATGTGATTAATGCCGAGCAAGTCATTAATTTCGCGATAGGATATATCGCCATTTTGGTGGAAACGCGCAGCAACCGTTCGGAGGGCAACATGTGCACAAATATTGGTTATTCCATTTTGCTGTGCATATAAATAGCCTTCCACTGTGAACGTTCTACCAGCCACACAACATTTCCATTTAGGTGCATTTCTTATGTAATTATTTTCATGTTGGCTTTTAAGTATGACTGATTCAAGAACACGTGTCCTACGTCCCAGTGGAGGTGGAAGAATGTCCGTTTTAACAACAGCATAACCGATAAAACCCTTGTTGGAATTTTTATCTAGTTCTTTCAACGAAGAAATTTTTTCTTCAAAGAAACTCAACCGCCATACTCGACTTTCTGAGAACCGTGAAAATCTTTTGGTAATGTCAGCATTTTCTTCTTTTACGTCGTCTGATATACGAAGATGCTCTGTTATTATTGTTTGGGCGCCTAGTTTTCGAGCCTGACTACAAATCCGATGAAGTGGAAGAAGTCCTCTAAGGTCATCTACGCTTTCCAAATAGTTAAAGAAAGAAAATGGCTGCTCCACTAATTGGAGAGATGTACTATTAGTACTTTCTACAGTTCGAACAGAAGTCAAATTGGCGGGCATTAAAGTTTCTAAAAATTGGAAGGTATTAAGGAATTTTCAAGTGACTCATTTTGGATCTTTTAAGAAATCGCTCTAGGTCTTTCAGAAAATTTGGGACATCATCGTTAACAAATTCACCTTTTCTCTGAAAAGTGTTCTTACTGGAGCAAAGAGAGATACGTTCGCGAAGATTATCTTCTTTGCCGTTAGACGTATCAATGGTTTTGCTGTTCAACAATCCCATATGCCCCCCATTTCTACAAATATTCAGAAGATTATCGTCCATTGTTAAAAGATTTGATTTTCTCACACGCAGATTTCGAAATTCTAATTATAGTAGCACATTAATGAAAAAATAGTCAAGTTTCTACTAATCTGTGGAATCTACTCACATTAAAGGATACCACCTTCTCTTTGGGTAGTCAATTCGTTATCAGCGACTAATTGCGACTGGATGGTGGGGTAGTTGCCGGAGCAGATAGGGCTGTATGATGTACATTCTATCAAATCCGCGAAGGACTACGCCTATATATTTCAAGGTCAATTGCAGGGAATCAATAATAGAACCTTATACCTGAATTTGCTTTTCAAAATCGCTTCCTGCTGATTTTTTTGACTTAGGTAATGGAAGAAGCACCAGTTCTGGGGAGATATCGCCGCCAATCGCAAGTTAGAAAGGAAGAAAACGAAACTGGGGGGGTGGGGTAGGGCATCCCGGTGTCGGCAGTTGCTGTTCAGCCTGAACAGCAACTCAGGGGAGAGGGAGGTATGGTGGGTGGGACCTGCCCGCAGGGAAGGGATTCTGGGGGTCAGCAGAATCCGGTCAAGGTTTGCAGTCCAAACTAATTGCGACAGCATGGTGGGGTTATTGCCGGGAAAGGTTTTTGTGCTTGTCAGCGGGGACCGGTAATGAATTGCCTCATGGTGGTGAAGCAGCCCCCTTTCCCTTGCAATCCTTACGTAGCTACGCATTGTCCTGGCGTAAATCTACCTTCGGGTGGTACCTATCCACTTTCAAAAAATCTTTGCCGGTATACGCTTCTATCTCATCACGCATTTTGAAGATTGAATTCTATGGTTGAAAAACTCTGGGCCCCAGAACAGATGGCTTGTATTTCCGTGAAAATCTGGGGTATAATAACTTCCGAGTTCAAAATAGAATACCTTTGGGGCTACCTAAGGGAATTTTGGTGGATTTTTGGGGCAGTAAAAATCTGAGGAGTTGTCCCTAATTTCAACCTGATTGATTATCTTATGAACCAAGAGATAGTTTTAGACAACAGGTGTCTTAAGGTGGAAAGAGTAAATGCGAAAGCAATGATTAATGGGTTTGAGAAGAATGGAAGAATTATACATCAAGCTATTTATCTGAATGCTAACGGGGGATTTCCTAAGTTGATAACTTTACAGAAACACAATTATAGAAAGTTTAGGATGAGTGAAGTTGGTGGAAATTTGAATTCTGATTCTTTTTCAATTCCTTATAAATATGTGGCTTTACTGAAATCTACCTATATCGTAAAAAACGAAATGGGGTTATGGGAGAAAATCTGTCATAATGGTTTATTTGACATTTGGAAACCGGAAGCACCAAACAAATGGTGTAATGAGCACAGCGATCAAACAAAATGCAAAATACTCTTGATTAGAATATGGGAAACTACCGAAGAACTTCCAGAAGAAAAGATAAAACCCACGGGGCATTGTGGCAGATGGGCTGATCTAACAAGAGAAGATTGTACGGTTACCCTTAAAAAACCAGTTATTGGTGACGAAGAATTCCTGCAAATCAAAAACCTTCTTCAAGATACAATTAAGGATTATCAAATATCAATTGGAAGTTAGAACATTCAAGTTTACAATAGAATAATTTCTCAGCGATTTCATGAAAAATTAAGCCATACCTCCTATCACTAATCACAATTCTATTTCACCCATCTTTCCGAATCCCTTGGTAGCAAACGATTTTCAACGAAAACAGGGACGTGAAAAAGTATGACAGGTGTATGACAGAATTCGTTAAAAATGAGGGAAGGATGAGATTGCCACGCCCTTCGGGCTCGCAATGACAAACCGTTGATACGTAATGGTTTGCTGGAGATTAGTCCGGGAGAAAACCTCAGATTAAAATTGAACTTAACGGATTATGAGTCCGCTGCTCTACCGCTGAGCCACGGGCCCGGCTGCCCTGTATTATATCATATTTTCCATACTAATAATCCCTTGACTGGATTTGACCTTACCCCGTCTTCTGTACCACCCTTCTTTAGAGTGCAGAGCAGAATAAGAACCGGAATTAATTGCGACAGGGTGGTGGGGGTGCTTGTCTGAAAAGGTTTCTTGTGTTGTCAGAGGGGATCGGATGGATAATTACCTGTCAGAATGATGGGAATAGGGTATTCAGGGTAAGTCACTCTCCAGGACGGAAATAAAAGAATCTTGCAGGTAACGGGTCTATTTCTACGTAGGAGTGTCTGTTTTTACTTTCTCTTGTTCCTTCATTTCTTTAATTAACTTCCATTCTGTAAGACTTAATGGTTGTAGGTTACGCCATTCTTCAAAACCCATTATTGATTTAGGTTTTAAGCCTGCCTTTTCTCGTTCCAGGTTTAACTTTTCCATTTCTATTTTATACTGGACATACAATTCAGTGTGTTTGATTTTTGCTTGTATAATTAACTTTTCCATTTCTATTCTATACTGGTTATTTACTTGTATAATTTCCACAGTTCTCTCGGGACTTTGAGATGCAGCATATCCACCAGCCCCAACCACCTTCGTTACACCACACCCCGAAGAAAAAGGAATTAAAGTTAGCAGGAAAATAATTATTAACAATTTTTTCATTATTTTGCTTCTGCCCATATTTATTTCCTCACTATTATTGTTTATCTCAACCACCAACCATTCTTTCATTCTACTATACTCCACCCTATAAAATCAATTCTATGCGATCCTACGTAGCTACGCTTTATCCTGACGTAAATCTCCCCTCGGGTGGTATTCTATGTATCACTTTCTCCAAAAAAGTCCGCCCTACCATTTCCTATATAACTTCTACCATGAGTTTATTCTACCGGTTCCTGTAGTACTCCCGGGAGGGGAAATAGGCAAGAAATTATCTAACTGGCAGGTTTGAACGTCGTTCCGTAAACCACCCCAAAATAGGTTTTTCATTGAGGTTTACGGAGAGGTTATGATAAAATATGCCTATCCAACCCGATGAGGTTTGCTTTTGGACTGATTTATGTAAGAAAAACATGCTATTTTTTCTTACAAAAAACACCCTCGATAATTATGGATAAGCATTGATTTCAGGATAGTTAGCAGAATCTATGGCCTCGGCAGGGGTGCGGTGGTTGTTCCAATTAATTTTCTGGACATCGGCAGCCGCCTGGGTGGGGGCTCATTTGCGGGCTATTGCGGAAGGGAATTCCTAAATCATGAACCAGTTCATCCGGCTACCTGGTGAAGAACGGGGTCTTTACTTTGTGCAGACCGCCGAACGAATGCGGATAAGTCCGCAAATCGTCGAGAAAGACTTCTGGGTATTGCCATCGGAATATTTACCCTAGTGCAATACGTGATGAATGACGTAGTGGGAATTGTTAATATATGGTAACACTTGACGCAATTACCCATGATGTGGTTTACTATATTATTCAAGCATCTACTTGACAAACCTCAAAAAAGCGCTTACAATTGACATTAAATGATAGTTGAATTAGGGGGGCCCTATGTCGAAAGACAAGACTGATGCAAGAAGAGATAATGAAACCTCCATTCTAAAAGGATGGGAGAGTGTCTCTAGGGAATATCGCATCACCGGGCTAAATGAGCAAGAAGAAGCTAAGTTTGAAAGGACTAAGCTTGCTGAGGAACAGGCGAAAAAGACTCCTTTTGTTTTAGGAGAGCCTATAAGAACATTTTAGCAAGAAAGGATTTATTCTATTTGCATGGGCCGACCTAGTCGAAGATTTCAGGTCGGCCTTTTGCATTTCAGGGGGTAATATGGTGCTTAATCGAAGGATTGAATCCATAGGGGAGCATTGTTCCCTTTATTCTTTCATCAAACAACATTGTTTAGGGGAATCTTCCGGACTTTCGCATAATTCAGCTTTTCATCGGTTATGTTCGCTTGCAAGAAAAATGCGCGTTGAAACAGCCGTAATTGAAGAAATCGCGCCTGAATATGCCGAGATAAGTGATGAATGTATAGCCTTAATTAAATACTTTGGTCAACCCATTAAATTCCAGCCATATAGAATTACTTTTTTAACTGAACGAGTTTCCTCCTTCAATGATATATTATCTCTAAGCAGTGAACATTTTTTGGCAAGTGCCGTAGTTATGAATTTTCAAGATCCTAAAAAAGACAACAATTGGAAATCCTACCTCTTTAATGCGCTATTTACCATCCCCAAAATTAGAAATTATAAGGGTGCTGGAACCTCTATACCGTTACAGAATAATTATTTGCATATTCATAAGAAGTTTAAGCGGGAAATAAGTATATCTAAAGATGAAACTTTCCAGTTTGATATTACCGGCACCTTTTTTTGTCAGCAGAATAGCCTAACTTCCGTATGTGCGCATGCTTCACTATGTATGGTGTTGAACAATACACGCGAGGAAGCCGATTTAATTACGCCCGAAAACATAAACAAAATAGTTGGAGTGGATCATGAACAAGTAAAGTTAAAGGGCGGAGGTGGAGATTTCATTTTCAGTAATGAACAAATTAAAAAAGTATTAAATCAATATGGGTTAACATATAGATTGATAGATTTTTTTGAAAATCCTAATATAGAATATAACGAATACATATACCGATATATAGAAAGTAAGTGTCCAGTCTTGCTTATTTTCACCACCCACGATATTCTCTCCGATTTGCATGTGGTTCCGATCTTTGGACACACACTGAATTCTGATAAATGGCAACCGGAGGCACAAAGCGCATATTCAAACCCCCCTGCAGTACGGACAGACTATTTCATGTCTACCTCTGCTTGGGTAGACCATTTTATTATTCACGATGATAATCTCGGGATGTATTTTTGCTTGCCCGTAGACTCACTCAAGCGCATAACTTTACCAAAATATGATCCTGCATTCAGAGCAAATTATGCAGTTATCATACTCCCTGCCAAAGTTACAACTCTCCATGAGGAGGCAGAATGGGCGGCTACAATTGTCACATTAGAACTACTTGAGTCGCGTAAAGGGACCCCACAACCTTTGGATGATTGGACAAATAGAATAATCGACAGGATTGGTAAGGTTAAACCAATAGTTATGAGAACGTTTCTAACCACAAAGGAAGATTATGCTGAAAGCCTTGAAAAAAGCGATTTTGAAGAAAATGTCTTTACTTCAATCGACAAGGAAGAGTTACTGAAAATTCTACCATCTCGTTTTTGGTTATCAGAAATAACCATACCGGATCTATTTACAGCAAATAAGACGAAAATAATCGATTTTTTCTATGGTTGTGAATACCCAGAATCAAGAAACCCAAAAATAATATGTACGAGGTGGCTGCAGATAAGATTTCCTTATGTCTTGATAAGAAATGATGGTGGTACTCCACAGCCTGCGGTTTCAATGTCGGTTAAAAGCCATTACCCACTCTTAAAGTTTGAACACGAACAGGATACATTGGATTGGTAATGTTTTCCAAAGCAAGCCGAAAGTGTTGGCTGGTCAAGTTTTTGATGGTTTTGCTTAGCTCGCGGTAAGTTGATTTTTCCCGCGGTTGTGGTTTTGGTGTCGTCGAGTAGCA
The DNA here is from genome assembly GCA_043797665.1 of Candidatus Omnitrophota bacterium. Taxonomy (GTDB): domain Bacteria; phylum Ratteibacteria; class UBA8468; order MWAK01; family MWAK01; genus CAZVUE01. Next base: position 33,160 of record JAZDPL010000061.1, on the reverse strand, counting down.
CTTCTTTCTTTCAAATCCATTGATAGTCAAACGATTTCAATAAGAAACGAAAGGTGCAGGAGTGTGACAGGTGTGTGACAGAATTCGTTAAAAATGGGGAAGGATGAGATTGCCACGCCCTTCGGGCTCGCAATGACAAGACCGTTGATACACAATGGTTTGCTGGAGATTAGCCCGGGAGAAAACCTCGGATTAAAATTGACCTGAACGGATTATGAGTCCGCTGCTCTACCGCTGAGCCACGGGCCCGGCTTGTCGTAAATGTAAATCGACGATTCATGCCCTATCCCTTGCGAAGGTTAGGGAAGATCTGGAAATCTCTAAATTTTACAATATTCTGACACCAGGATAGCGGTGCTTTTCCTTGCTCCACTTGACAAAACGAAAAATAAGGTGTAAAATATGGGGAAAATTATTGATATTCCGTAAGAAGGGGGGTGAAAAAGAATGAATAAAAGCGAACTGATCGAAGCAGTGGGTAAGGCGGTGTGCAGCAAGAAGGAAGCGGCAGCAGCGGTTGATGCAGTCCTGAATGCAGTCAAGGGTGAACTGAAGAAGGGTAAGGCTGTAACGCTGGTTGGTTTCGGCACCTTCAAGGTTTCCAGAAGGAAGGCACGCACCGGGCGCAATCCGCGCACCGGCAAGACCATCAACATCCCCGCAAAGAAGGTTCCAGTTTTCAAGGCTGGTAGCGCCCTCAAGAGCGCAGTGAAGTAAATTCTTAAAAGGGCAGGCTTTATTTTACCAGGGGTTTTGGGTAGAGTCATAGCCTGCCCTTTTTATTTCCATTCCACCTGTTTTACACCCGGCAGACTTAAGAGTTTCTTGACCAGCCTTTCCGAAATATTCCGGTTCTTGTGTCGCAAGGTAAATTCCATCTCAGTCATCGGCGGCGGAGTCTGCACTTTTATCTGATGGTTCAGAACGTTTGCCTTCTCTTGAATGAAGATTTCCATTAAAGGAGCCAGGTCTATTTCACCCTGTCGGACAATCGTAACCTCGTTGTAGAGGTCTCTGGGAATGAAGTGTTCCACCCACCTTAAGCAATAAAGTATAATTACGGAAACAGCGGTGGTAATCAGTGCCATAAGATAAAAACCGGCACCGACCGCCAAGCCAATCGCAGCAACAACCCAGAGGCAGGCCGCGGTTGTGATGCCCCGGATACGTTTTTCATCCCGGACGATGGCGCCCGCTCCTAAAAAACCGATACCGGTAATCGTTCCGTAGGCGAGCCGGGCCGGGTCTAAACGGAGGATGGAATTGGCGTCAGAAGCAGGAAAGAGTTCCGGAATACGGAGAGAAGTTACCATAATCAAGGCGGTTCCGCCGCAGACCAGCATCAGGGTACGAAAGCCGGCTTCCCGTCCGTGGCTCTCCCGTTCCAGGCCGATGATACTGCCCAGTACCGACGCCAAAAGTAATCTTAAGACCCACTCCCATTCACTAACCATAGAAATAAATAATTTGATGTAGGGGTCGGATTCATCCGACCCGCGGGCTTGATAAATCAAGCCCCTACACTTATTTCGTTTGTATTAGTATACCATTTTTTGCCGGGGTGGGGCAAGTTGGAGTAAAATATAAGGGGGTACCAGATTGAGGGATTAATGTAGGGGCTCAATTTATTGAGCCCGAGAGATACGCGGGTCGGATGAATCCGACCCCTACAATTTACGATTAAAGAACGAAAGATGATTAGAGTTGGATTTTTTTTCTGGCTGGTTATCGTTATTTTTTCTCCTTTCCGTTGTGCCAGCCAGACCGTTCCGTTTGCTCCGGGTGAGATGTTCTGTTACGAGATTAAGTGGAATTTCTTGACCAGCGGTACGATGAAACTGCAGGTGGTGGATAAAAGTGAGGCTGCCGGCGAAGAAGTATTCCATCTTCAGGCAGACACCGAGACCAGGGGTTTCTTTCGCTATTTGGAGCCCATCCGGACCAGGATCGAATCTTTTGTTTCCCCAAAAGATTTCTCTCTTCTGCGGTACCGGTTTAATTACTGGGCGCCGGCCGAAATCAAGTCAGAGAGTATTGAGTACCCCCGGGGACAGAAGAAAGGGTTGTGGCACCAGGAGAAGTATAAGAAGAAGAAAGGCTTGTCAATGAAAAATGTTACCTTTGAGACCCCGGAGTTTTTTCAGGACCCTCTTTCCATTCTCTACTATTTGCGAACACGGGAATTGAAGGTTGGTGACCAGATTAAGGTGCCCTTAATCATAGACCGAAAGAATTATACGGTAACGGTGAAGGTGTTACGCAGAACAAAATTTAAGGCGCTGGGAAAAATATGGGATGCTTTTATCCTCCAGCCGGGTGCCTCCTTGCAGGGAGTGCCTTTTCAACAGGGTTCGCTGTGGATGTGGATTTCCGCGGATAAATTGAGAGTGCCGCTCTACTTTTCGGCGCGCGCCCCTTTTGGAGTGTTAAGTTGTACTTTAGTGGAAGCAAAATATGCGCGTATTGGCGATTGAGACAACGGGAGCGGTGAAAAGCGTTGCCCTGGCTGAGGATAATGCCTTACTTGATGAGGTCTCATTTCCCGGTGACCTGCTAACCGAATTCTGGCCGGGATTAGGCGCCTTTCTGAGAGAGAACCGGATAACGATAAAAGATATGGACTTCTTTGCGGTCTGTAATGGACCAGGGTCCTGGACCGGTTTGCGGTTCGGTCTGGCAGTGGTGAAAGGTTGGGCAGTAGTTACCGGAAAAAAAATTTTTGTTCAGTCCACTCCGGAACTAAACGCCCGGGTTTTGCCCGCTCATACCCTGGCCGCAGCGTTGGCTTGCCAGTGCCTCATGGGTCAGGGACCGGAGGAGATTGCGGTAAATTATGGACATTTACCCAAATTTAAAACCATTGCAAAATAACATTAAATGTCATTCTTCGCCTTTGGCTCAGAATGACAGGGAGCGAAGGGCTCAGGGTGACATGAAGCGTTAATTTTATGACCAGAATTCTGTTTTTTACGGTGGATAGCCGAATCGGCGGTACGGAGAAGATGGTCATTTCGTTGGCAACCGGTCTTCGGAAAGAAGAGTTTTCGGTGGCGATTTTAACCATAAAACCTGAAGGTTCCCTTCACCGTTCAGCGCAAAGAACGGGTGTGCCGGTTTACACGCTGGATATCAATAGCCGCAGTAAAATCTTTTTGCTTCCTTTCCGGCTTTATCGCTTTCTGTTGGTCTACCGTCCGGATATCCTTCAGACCTTTCTCTTTTTAGCCAATATTTTCGGCCGGCTTGTGGGAAAGGTGGCCGGGGTAACGGTTATTGTTGGAGGTCAGCGTTCGACCGACCGCTGGCGCCGGTTCTATCACAATGTGATTGACCGCCTGACCTCTCCGCTCTGCCGTTTCGTGGTCAGTAACAGTCAGGCAGGTCGTAAGATGCTGCTGCGGACCGGTATACCGCCGGAAAAAGTTATGGTCATTCCCAACGGCGTTCCTTCTGCTACTCCGATTCACAAAGAGGAGGCTAAGTCTTATTTAGGCTTTTCTAAAGACACTCTCCTGGTCGGTTCGGTAGGAAACCTTCGGTCTGCCAAAGGATACCAGTATCTTTTACCTGCCTTCCGGGAGGTGGTTCATAAGTTCCCCGGTGCAAAACTCTTAATTTCCGGTGCCGGACCGTTAAGAAAGGATTTGGAGACTTTCAGCCGCCGGTTAGGACTTTCCGGTTCCGTCTCTTTTTTGGGGTTCCAGAGAAACCTCTCTCTTTTTTATTCGGCTCTGGACGTCTTTGTTCTGCCTTCTCTCTGGGAAGGGATGCCGGTAGCGCTTTTGGAGGCGCTTTCCTATGGTCTGCCCGCGGTGGCTACCTCGGTCTCGGGAATTCCTGAGGTGGTTACGGAAGGTGAAGAAGGTTTTCTGGTAGAGCCGGCTAATCCCCAGCAGATTGCTCAGAAGATTATTTTACTCTTAGAAGACGAAAAAAGACGCCTGAAAATGGGCCGGCAGGGTAAAGAACGGGTCGAAAAGGATTTTTCCCGGGACAAAATGGTTTCTGAATACGTCCAACTTTACAAGGGTTTGATTAAAGGGATATAATTGAAGATATAAAAGGAGGTTTATGTTTGGATTTGGAGAAATGATTCTCAAGGGTGGGGTTTTGATGATTCCCATCATCTTCTGTTCGGTCCTTTCTTTTGCGGTTATCATCGAGCGTGCCTTCAGCCTCCATCGGGCACAGGTTGACAGCGAAACTTTTTTCCGCAAGATAGAAGAACCGGTTCGGCGTAATAAGATTGTTGAAGCGCTCAACCTTTGTGAGGAGACCAAGGGTTCCGTACCCAGAATCGTCAAGAGCGGTTTACTCTGTCAGGACCGGCCGATGGAAGAGGTGCGGGAAGCGATTGAAGAAACCGCTTCCTTTGAGATTCCTTATCTGGAGCGCTATTTGGGAATTCTGGCTACCATTGCGACCGTATCGCCCCTGTTAGGTCTTTTGGGGACCGTTACCGGATTAGTGCGCGCCTTTATGGTGGTCCAGATGAAGAGTGGACTGGTGGGCCCGGCGGATTTGGCCGGTGGTATCTGGGAGGCGCTCATTACCACGGTAGCGGGTCTCTCGGTGGCTATCCCGACCTACATTGCTTACAACTATTTTGTCAACCGGGTTAACCATATCGTTACCGAAATGGAAAAGAGCGCCAGCCGGCTCCTCCAGTTATTTTCTTTGCGTGAACCGGTCCAGTGAAACAGGTAAAGTTTAAACGGCACCACCGGATGACCACGGGCCAATTGGATATGGCGCCTCTCATCGATGTGGTCCTCCTCCTTTTAGTCTATTTCCTCCTTACCTCATCCTTTATCATGCAGCCGGGCCTTAAGATAAAACTTCCCGAAGCCAAGACTACGGAACAAGGAGTTCCCTCGCCGGTTCTGGTGTCGGTTACCAAAGGTAATCAGGTTTTCTATAAAGACCGGCAGGTGGGTTTAGGTGAACTGGAAGTTTTGCTTTCCGCTGAGGGCCGGAAAGGAAGGTTTGTAATTTTGGTCAAGGGAGATGAAGCCGCCAGTCATGGTGTGGTCGTAAAGGTGTTAGATATTGCCCGGCTGGCTGGTGCGGACCGGCTTATTATCGCCACCAGCCCGGAACAATAAATTCCCATGTCATTCTGAATCGTTTTGTGCTGAAGAATCTCTCATTTAGATCCTTCGCTATCGCTCAGGATGACAGATTACGGTCACTTCGAATTTATAATATACAATGAGGTTGTTACAGAAAACTCTGGCACTTTCTTTAACGAGTCACACTCTTGTGTTTGTCATCTTTGTCCTGGCGCTGCCCAGCCGGGTGGTAAAGTTTACCCAGGTTGCGGTGGAACTGGTTCCGTTGCCCGCACCTCCGCCAGGAACAGGGAATGAAGCCGGACAGCACTTAAAAGTCAGGGAAGATGCCGGTCGTTTCCTGATTCAAGTTTATCTTCCGAAACCAATACCTGTTCCGCAGTATCTTTCCGGTCCGCTCAGTCTTAAAGGGGGTACCGTTCCCCCCCGGATTTCCCATACCGCTCTTCTGCCGGCAACTCCTGAAGGTGACCTTGCCCTGCCGCTTCTGTTACCGGAAAATAAAGGGGGCCGGTCTTTGGTCAGCACTCCGTTGTTTCACCTTACCGGACCCGGCAGCCGCAGAAAAATTCTTTACAGTCCGGTTCCCTCCTATCCGGACTGGGCAAAGGAACGGGGTGTGGAGGCTTATTTAGAATTGAAACTCTGGGTTGAGGAGTCCGGGGAAGTTAAGGAAGTCTCTATTCTGAAGAGTTCCGGATATCTTGACCTGGACCGTATCTGTATTGAGACGGTAAGCCGTTGGCGTTTTGCACCGCAAGAGGGCGAACCTACCTGGGCAATCCTGCCTCTCCGCTTCCATCTTACTTGAACCTACAGGAATTTATATCTTTTATTTCCCCTGTTAATCCAAAGCTGTAGGGGCTTGATTTATCAAGCCCGCGTTTTTCGGGTCGGATGAATCCGACCCCTACATTTAGGGGATTTGACTTGACATACTTCCGTAATATAAGGTTTAATAATATAGTAAATACTCAAGTGGAGTCTGTTATGCCCTGCACAAAAATGTAGGGGTCGGATTCATCCGACCCGAATAGGCGGGCTTCACTTCCTGTCATTCTGAGCGTAGCGAAGAATCTCGCTCAGAGCTTGTCCTGAATGAAATGAAGGAACAGGCTCCGTGAAGAATCCGGATAGATTCTTCGGTTCCCTACCTTGATGGTAGGGTACCCGTGCCTCAGAATGACACGGCTTTTACTGATTATTTACAGGCGCGGGTTCCCTTTCCCTCGGATGGGAAAGGGGGTATTCTTACGATTATGATTAAGAAACGGGTTTTAAAGGTTACGCAGGCTAAAGCCTGCGGCTACCTCTTATTTTTTGCCCTTTTGTATTCTGCGCCGGCCTTTGCGGCCACCTCCGGTTCTGCCACCAGTTTAACAATAGAGGGACAGGGAATCCTGCCCCGCAGTCCGTATACCGCGGTAATCGGCTTAAACCTTACCACCGACGCTCCGGGCATTGACACTCTCACGGGGGTTACCGTAGCCATTAACAGTATCTATGACTATGACGATAGCAAGTTACTCGGTGTCTATCTCTACAAGAATACTAGCAAGGTTACCGATGGGAGTGGTGGACAAGTTTTTGATTCCGGGGATACCCCGATAGGTAGTGATGTGGGAGGAGTACCCTGGGATACTATAACAATTGGGGGGGGTGACTTCGTACCTGGGGACGATGCCGGAGCCAACGCCGGATATGACTACTTCATCGTTATCCGGACCTCCGATGACATAACCCACTTTGATGCTTTTACCGTTATGGTCACTGATACTAGCTTTGGATTCATAACCGGCGTTTACGGCATTACTACCGGTACGATTACCTGCGAGAGCCGAATCGTTGAATTGATGCCTTTTGATAGTGATAACGCTGACTCCACTCTTGAGCAAAATCTTCTGGAATACTATCCTGACCCCGACCTCCTTGTCTTCGGTTCGCCGGAGGAGAGGAAAGATGGCGCTACCCTTTGGAAAGGGTCACTGGAGCAGGACCAGTTATTGCCGATGTTCAAGACCACGCCGGTCCTGGGTTTAGACGTCGGCGCCTACGGTGGCTATTCTAACAGTACCTATGGGTTTGATGATTACCTTTCTTACGTTATCCTCACCTTCAATCCGACCATAACACCAAACTTCAACCCGGCGAGTGCCTTTGACCATTTCGGCATTGATGCCGAGATGGGGATTACCTTCTGGCGGGATAGCAATCAGAACCGGCTGCCGGATAGCGGCGAGTTAATCGCTCGTCCGGAGGGGTATGATAACGGCTCCTATGGCTCACACGCTGATGAGTGGCTCAGGCTCTTGACCAGTGGTGTCGCCAGTGATGGCAGCGCTACCACTTTGGTTGATGCTGAAGAGACCACCTGGACTGACAACCTTTTCAACAGCGGTTGTTATGTGCGGATTGTCAGCGGTGACTGTCGAGGTCAGTATCGCAGGATTACTGACGTTGACCATGGCACCCATACGATTACCGTTGCAGACGCTTGGGATATCGATGACGCCGGCAACGATCATCCGGGCGTCAATTCGTTTTACGAGATTATCGGTAATGACTGGGCTGACCGGCTGGTCGGTTCCGCGGGTACCGTCGATACCGTCGGTGCCGACTCGGTAATTAACGACGCCAACCAGAACTGGGAAGGTAATCAGTATGCCGGCGCGATTGTCCGGTTTCTGAGCGGTAGCGGTGCCGCGGAAGGTCAGTGGTCAATGATTGCTTCCAATACCACCAATAGACTGACCCTGAATTCCGGGATTACCGGTATTGCTAATCTCGATGACTGCGTCTACGTCATTGACGAGTGGAGTCTGATCTGTCCTCTTCCAAGCCCCGCTACTGACCCCAATGTTCTTATTCCGGAGACTGCTGACCAGAAGATAGACTACCTGGTTTGCTTACGTACCAGTGAGAACGTCACTTTTGGCAGTAACTTTAAGGTCTGGGTTAAACCCGGAGACGTTGAGTTCTGGCGAGCAAGTCCGGTCACCGGACTGCGCCGGAAGATGGAAGACGTCAAGACCATTTACGCCAACCTTAAACTCCACTATAACTCTCCCTCTGACTACCGCCGGGATTGCAACCAGAATACCCCTAGTTGGGATTCGCCGAATGGCGATGACTACTCACCCTTCCGGATTGACGCCACCAGCGGCCCGATTCCGGTCCTGGGGATTAACCTGACCGACGCGCCAACAACGGCAAACGGAGGGAATGACACCGAGTGCAATAAGACCTTTGATTCCATCACGGTGCGGTTTTCCGGGACCGGCTTTCAAACCACTGACTTAGCGGCCCTTTCCGATACCGTTACCAGCGGCGTCTCTCTTTATAAGGATGACAAATCCGCCGACACGGAGAATGTAGGTATTTGGGATGAGCATGATACCCTGGTCACCATCAATACTGACCCCGAATATTTGGAATGGACGTTGGATGGCGGAGAATATTACGTAACCTTAAAGCCGGTCGCCGGCCAGGACGTTCACGATGATGACGACTATGAAGACGGTGCCGGCGCGTACCGGGGTGACGACTACTTTGTCTGTATCCGCACTAACAGTAATCAGCCTTACCAGGAGGTCCCCGGCGCCCGGGGCATTGACTTTGACGACGAGATTATTGTCCGGGTGGCTGACCACGAGGTGGTTCTGGGAGACAAACAGAATGCGGACGGAAGCGGCGTGACGGTCAGGACGATCAATGCCAACCCGCCGACCTTCCTGACCGATGTGACCACCTCTGATTCCATCTCGGCCCAAAGCGGGGATATCCCGGTGCTTGGATTAAATTTTATCAAGCCGGATACCGACCCAGCCACTGACCTTTATCTCTCTTCCTTAGTAGTCCAGTTTTACAGCGACGATGACAGTTTCACGATGGACGACCTCGAAGACCTTTCCGCCACTGCTACCAGTAGCGGTCTGGCTTTATATAAAGATAATAAGACCACCGGGACCCGGGGTGTTTTTGACAGCGGAGATACTGCGGTGGACCTTGCGGTGGTACCAATCGTCTGGCAGAAGTTTACCGGCGAGGGGTTCTACCGGGTACACCTCATTTTGAAGTCACCGGCTGCACCGAATGCTCCTTTTTATATTAACCATGAGGCAGACCTCTGGCCGCACGACATTAACGACGTCGCCGAAGGGAATAATTACTCCGGCCCGGATTACTTCCTGGTCATCCGCACCAGTGATACGATTAGCGCGGGTGATAAGTTCCGGGTACGGCTGATGGGCAGTAATGTTGGTTTTAATGACTGGTTACAGGTACCTAGTAGTTCCAAATACTTAGATACCCGGGCGGTCGGCTTTACGACTGACGCTTCTTCGGTCGACGGGCCATACATGGTGACGCAGGTAAATTACGATACCCTGTCGGTGGCGGCTACTGCCGGCATCTCTGCCGGGAATACCCTCATCTTTACCAGTTCTGCCGGCGGTGGGAATAAGATTTATCTGGTAAAGGAGGTTACCGCAAACACCGTTACCTGTTACGAGGCTAACTTTAACGGTGATGGGATTGACCCTGGTGACCAGTTTGAGGTTTTCGACATCAACTACCGCAGTTACGAGCGGATTACCGGCCGGCAGTTGACCTGCCAGACGGTAACAGCCGCCGATTTGGAGGATGAGATACCGCTTGATTTCCGGGTTGACGCGACCAGTGACCCGTTTGCCGGTATCGGGCTTAACGTCTCCGATACCCAGGGTAATACCCTTAACCGGCTTAGGGTTTACTTTAATCCCCTCACCGATGGTTTAGGTGCGGATTCCGCCCTGGCCACACTTTCCAGCGATGCGACCAGCGGCTTAGCGGTTTATCAGGACACCAACCACAACGGTTCTTTTGACCGCACCACTGATACAGTCCTGCCCTCGATCACTACGGGCTGGAAGGCAGACTACACGGATAGTTTTGTGGATAGCGACGGGATTGATAGTAACGGAACCGGCAGCCAGGAGCCGATTCCGGTGCCGGCCGGTACCGTCTTAGAAAAGTTTGATGCCGCTGACCCCGATATTTACTGGTATGATGCGGATGGCAACAGCATCTGGAGCGGCGGTGACGGTTTATGGGTAGATAACAACGCTAACGGGACATATCAATCGGCCACTGACGGAACGATAATCACCGGAAGTTTGGCCGATGGTGTTTCCGGGAGTTTGGTTGATGAAAATAATGGTTTTGCTTATTATGACAGTGATGGTAGTACTCACTACGACGACGGTGAGGATATCTACTTTCTGGGCCGGGACCGGGACCGGTTAGGCTACTTTGTTGATTTGAACCTTAACCCGGTGGTCAACCTGCCTGCCGATGACAGTGATGGCGGTCCGGACTTCTTTGTGGTCTTTCGCACCGGCAGCGAAATTAAATATCAGGACAGTTTCAGTCTTTCCCTTCCTTCCAACGGCATCACTTTTTCTTCGGGAAGGTCTTTTGCCAACACCGATTTGACCACCAACCCTATTACCAGCCGGATTCCGGTCTTCCTGACCGATTTGGTGGAATCCGGTACTTTGATTGCCGCCGGTCAGCAGGAGCCGGTCCTCGGTATCAACCTTTACGACAGCGACAGTCCTCTGGCCGATACCGTCTCCGAGGTTAATATCTATTTTTCGGGAACCAACGTCCAGACAAACTTAGAGGACTTAGGCCCCACCACCAGCAGCGGCGTGGCTTTCTATTACGATAACCCGGTTAACGGCACCTATGGAGTTTTTGATTCTGAGGATGACCTGGTCACCCCCGCGTCCATTTCCTGGGTTGACGCCAACCGGGTTCGGATTACTTTTAATACCTCGGGTGCTAACCAGGTCTCGGTCCCCGACGAAGATACGGGAACGGATACCGGGGATGACTACTTTGTGGTAATTAAGACCAGAAACATAGTTACCCAGGGGAATACCATCCAGGCACAGATTCGCTCTTCCCTTTCTTCTCCGGTAGGAGAGGGCATTAAGTTTGCCGGCGGCCCACCGGTTCCGGATAATTCGGGTGAGTACCTTACCACAGGCAATGTCCTGACTATGCAGAAGTTTTCCCTGACCGTTTCCTCAGCCTATGACACACCGACACCTTCCGGCACGACATACTACGATGCCGGAAATACCGTTACCTGCAGCGTTACCTCCCCGGTTGCCGGGCCGGCAGGAACTCAATATGTCTGCACCGGCTGGGTTGGAACAGGAAGCGTGCCGCTCACCGGAATTACCAATAATACCGGCCTCATTACCATCACCCAGAATTCCATCCTTACCTGGCAGTGGAAGACCCAGTATATGTTGACTACCGCCACCTCCGGGACCGACGGAGCCGACGGTAGTGTCTATCCGGTGACCGGTTGGCAGGATGCCGGTGCGGTGGTGGTGGTGACCGCAACTCCGGACCCCGGCTCCATCTTTGACGAGTGGACCGGCGATTACACCGGAGACATACCCTTTATTTCGGTGACGATGAGTGCGCCGCGTTCGGTTACCGCACACTTTATCCTGGGCGCCGCGGATGCCTATCAGTTATTTACCGCAGTTTCACCGGCCGCCAGCGGAACCGTTACCTTCACGCCGGATACCGGCCGGCCGGATTTAGGGGTCGGGTACTACGATAATGTCCTCCCGGATTCCGACGTCGTAATCACCGCGTATCCAAACAGTGGTTACCTCTTCAATTACTGGAGCGGCCAGGGTGATAAGACCGCCGGCGGTCCCGTGGAAGGCGCTACGGACAATCCCATCACCATTACGATGGACACTAACCGGGGCCTGATTGCCCAGATGGTTACGGCTACCTACAGCCTGACCGCTAACCGTCTGACCACCGCGGGAAATCAGGGTGTTCTGCCGGAAAACGGCAGTACCGGAATGGCTCTTTTTGGCTTTAACCTCTTTACCGATACACAAATCGTGGTCTACCTGAAGCAAATACACCTTAACGTTCAGGATGCGGATGTTACCGACGGTGTGGACCTGGATACCGGTCTGCTCAATTTTGCGGTTTACAAAGATAATTATGCTTCCAGTCAGGGCTACTTCAGTAAAGAGGACACTGCCTTAGATACTTCCCTGGCCTGGACTGCGGATGGAGATACTCCCGGCAAATTTAACGGGGTCCTGGACCTCACCTCTCCCGATACCCTGCCGGTGAATGATTCCGGCGCCAGTACCGGTTATGACTATTACCTGGTTTTAAAGACCGAAGCCGGTTTGCCGCACAACCTTAAGTTCACCGCTACGATAGATGACCTGGTTATTACTAAAGATAGTGCGGATTCCCTATCTGTTCCCTCCGGGACCCTTACCACGCATACCTTGGCGGTAGAAGCAAAAGTTACTGACCTTCTGGTGGTAGACACCGATTACGATTATTCTATTCCGGAAGAGATGGCTGAGCCGGATAAGGATTATCTTTTGCGGACCGACCAGGACTTCCTTCTCACTCAGGATGAGTACCTTGATTATGATACCGGCCTGAACCTCCCCAAATTTCTTAAAAAACCTACGGTTCTGCCCTTAGATACGCCGACCGCGGTTTTAGGAATCAAAGTTGCGGGAAACGCCGGTACCCAGACCAACGCCACTACCTATCAGACCGAAGCCCTGGATTCCCTTACCGTAACCTTTCAGGATACCAGCGGCGGAAGGTTCAACCCCCAGACTAAACTTAACTCTTTGACCTCCATTGACCTGGCGGCTCGCGGGGTGGCGGTCTATGCGGACCAGGGGGATGGAATTTTTGGAAGCACCGCTGATTTCCCGTTGAGGATTGACACCACCCGCGGAACCAGCAGCGGGTATACCTGGAGCGGCAGCGGGGATACCAAAAAATTACAAATCTTCCTGGATGCGACCGATTCCCGCACCGTTATTCCCCAGACCTCTAACAATTTCACCGACTACTTTGTGGTCTTGCGGGTCAACCCGACCAACCCGGCCCGCGGCGCCACCTTTAAGAGTTATCTTTCCGTGGGAGATATCAAGTTTAAACAGGTGCCCCTGGCCGGTCAGAATGCCTTTTCTCTTGACGATACCGGCGTAGACACCGGCTACATCCTCTTCCGGCTTTCAGATTTGACGCCCCGGTATATTGACGCCACCAGCAGCCCCATACCGATTGTCGGTCTTAATCTGGCCTTCGGTGAAAGCAGTAACGAGACTTTTGACCAGATTAAAATAACCCTGTCCGGAACCGGGCTGGACTCAAGTGACCTTCTATCTATTCTGGGTGGCAGCCAGACGGGCGGCCTGACGCTTTACAAGGACAATAAGAGTTCCGGCCAGGCCGGTTCTTTTGACGCTTCCGATACCATCGTTTCTATCCAGCCTCAATCCTGGCTTGATGAAGGGGGCGGAAAATTTTCCGGCTTAGTTTCACCTTCCGCACCCATCAGCCGTTCCGGGTTTACCTTGTCTGATGATACCGGCGGTGATACCGCCGGCACCAACCGGGGTGATGATTACTTTATTTGTCTGGCCACCAGTGAAACGATAGATTACCTTGACAAGATAAACGTAGAGGTGGGAAGACAGGATGTTCAGATTTCCGGCTACTCCTCGGTCTATAACGGCAATATCGTCTTTGACGCTGACCTTGAGGACGACGTAACTGCCGACTCCGTTTCAGCCAATGTCCCGACCTTCATCACCGATTTGACCGCCTCCGGCCAGAGCATTGACCGGGGGAGTGACCCCACCGCGGTCTTTAAGATTAAAGCCTATGGTCCGGAAAGCGGAAACCCGATCTATTTACAGAGTGTAGTAGCCCAGATTATTCCCGAAAGCAGTTTTACCCTTTCTGACCTGGCTGGTCTTGACACCGCCATTACCAGCGGCCTTAGCCTCTATAAAGACGCCAATAGCAATGAATCGTTTGACGATAACGACACCCTCCTTACCCCGGTCATTTCCCCTTCTTCTCTGAGTGGAGGCGAAGAGGGTTACTACCGGCTCCTCCTCCAGTTGAAGACACCGGAAACCGTCCCGGACACCGGACTTACATTCTTCCTGGTGGTCCGCACCAATATCGGTATGGCCCTGAACGACAAATTCCGGGCACGGATTCACGGCAGTAATATTGAGCCGTTGCGTACTTACGGAATCGGGTACGGGACCCGCTCCTCCAATGACGACCAGTTGTACCAGGATAGAACGATTGATGTTGGTGGCGTTGACGAGGACACCCTTACGGTTACTACCGTAGTCAACAATGCGGTGGGGAATGACTACACCAAGCAGTGGTACGTCCTGGTTAAGAGTGGTATCGCCAAGGGTAAGGTCTATAAGGTGGCCAGCCTGGATGGTACCCAGTTGATTATTACCTGCACGGGCGCTGATTTTGTGAGTGACGGAGTTGAGGATGGAAATACTATCCGCCTCTTCAAGGTTGACGCCTTCACTTTTGAAAAGGAGGAAAGTTACTCTCTTACCGGCACCGGCCAGCCCACACCTTACCTGCGGCTTACCTTTTTAAACCCGACTGCGGCCGGCGAGGATGGAAACCGTTCCTACACCGTTAACTGGCAGGTTGCCCGGGATGGTGGTTCGGGCCAACCGTCCGGAACGATTCTCCTTTACTACGATAACAATAAAGACCCGGCCAATAAGAGTTTGATTACTACCCTGCCTTTCGCTTCGCTGTCCGGTTCCTATACCTGGGATACCAGGAGTGTGCCCAGAGGTACCTACTACCTCTACGGCGAAGTAACGGAAGGGAGTACCACCGCCGGCAGTTACAGTACCGGTACCGTCGGGATAAACCTGCTTCCGCTGATTACGATTACCGCGCCGACCGGACCAGGGGAAAAGGCTCTTAACCAGGAGTATTTTATCCGGTGGACCGCCGCTAACCTTGACCTTCTGTCTGGTTCGGGAAAGGTTAGCCTCTTCCGGGTAACGGAGACCACCTACATTGATACCACCCTGATTATCTCTGATCGAGCCGTGACCGATAGCGGTTACCAGTGGGATACAACCGGCGTACCTAACGGTATTTACCGCATCTACGCAGTTCTCCGGGACGACGACTCCACGGACACCGATTTGTCAACCGGCAGCATAGATGTAAGGGACTACGCGGCACCGGCAGAAATGGAAGTGAGCCAACCCGCGGACAACCTCCTTCTGGACGGCACCCTTGACCAGATTCTCTATCCTTCTTCGCCGCCGACCATCAGCCGGGACCAGGTTCTGGCCGTCTTCAAATCCTCTGACCATATCTGCTGGTATGATACCTGGGTTTCCGGAGAATGGGATATCCTTTATGACAGTTTGTGGCTTGACGCGGATGATAACAGCTACTTCAATACCGGTGATACCCTTCTGGCGGGCATTACCCCCGGTTCCGATAAGAGCGGGGTCAACTTAATCAAAAGCAACCCGTTTGCTTACTGGGACTTTAACGGCAGCGGTACCTGGGATACGGATGAGGCAATTGTTTATGAAGGTGAGGATGGTAACTGCCGGTTCAGTTATTCTAACCCGGTGGTTGACATCATCTGGGATTCTTCACCGGCCGGCCAGAATGCACCCACCAGTACCTTTACTAATCTCTACCTGGATACCGATACTAATCCGGACAACGAATTTTCCGGGGAGATTTACAGTGACACGGTTCTCACGGGCGAATCCCTGGCAAAATCCCTTACCTATGATTTCAGTCAGTTATCAATCGCCCAGCACGGTACCTACTATCTGGCTCTGGGTATCACCGAAGAAAATAATTGGTATCCCGCTGTTTATGATTACGCTCCGGGCACGGTTACCGTGGAAAGCGCTCCGGACCTGGTTATTACCCGGCCGGAGACAGACACGGATATCTGGCCTGATTATCCTTTCAACATCACCTACCTTGCCAGTGACCCGGACGATAGCGCCAACTTCGAGTTTTACCTTTATGATGCGGCATCCGGAGACACCTACCCGATTGCCGGGCCCCTGGTGGAAGCGGATGGGCCGGGCAGTTACCTCTGGGACTACGCCGCCTCGGACACAAGTATTACTATTCCGACCGATACCTATCTTTTTCTCCGGGGCGTTATTTACGATGGTATCTGGTCTGATACTGACCAGGCCGACGGCCGGGTCCGGATTCTTGAGGAAGCACCGTCGGTAACCCTGGGTGCGGATGCTACTACCACTACCATCACCCTGACCTGGGTGGATAAGACTCCGGCCGGTGAGGGGAATAAGGAATATAGAATCTTTCGCCGGGACGCCACGGGAACTGACTCTGCCTGGGTAACGATTGAGAGCGCCAGTGAATCGGCGGCGCCGGAACCGGAACAGGTTGATGCCGGGACAAATACCTGGCAATACATTGATAACGATTCCGAGTTGCAGGCAGACCACTCCTATAACTACTATGTCGGGGTCTACATCACGGAAGGCGGTTCTGACTACCTCTTTACTTCCAATACCATCTCGGTTACCCTGTTAGCCTTCAGTCAGAACCCCACCGGTTTGGTGGTTACCCCGGGTATAATGATGGCTGACCTGCGGTGGACCTGGGAAAACGGTAATGAAATTCTGGAAGACGGTTTTTCCATTGAGCGCAAGGGCCGCGGTGAAACCAACTTTACCGTACTTGGTAGTGTAACCGGCAACAGCATTACCTTTGGCGTTTATACTGATTCTGCCTATACCGATAGTATGCTGGTGGCAGAGAAGTTCTACCAGTACCGGGTCCGTGCCTTCAAGTATTATGATACCGGTGTCACCGGATACTCCGGTTATTCTGAAACCGTTGAGGTAGAAATCTTTGAAGAAATAAACCTTTCTCTGGAGGAGGGTAGCGTCGGTAGTTGTTTCATCGCCACCGCGGCCTTCGGGACTCCTTTAGCGAAAGAGGTGGAGATTCTGCGTCAATTCCGGGAGCGGTTCTTAATGCAGAGGGATTGGGGCCGGAAATTTGTCCGTTTCTACAACCGTCATTCGCCGCCGGTTGCCGAGTTCATTCGCCCCCGGCCGTTATGGTGTGCTTTCACGCGCGGCTTATTGCGTCCCCTCATCTGGCTGGTTAATTTATTAGGGTAGCGCGGGTCCCCTTACAGTGGGATCTGTAAGGGCAAGGCTTTAGCCTCGCATTGTAGGGGTCGGATTCATCCGACCCGCGGGTTTGATAAATCAAACCCCTACAGTATTATTTCTTTCGTTCGTATCAGGTTGTCACATGAAAAAAGCGCTTTTTCTCGTTTTCCTCAGCCTGTCATTCCCCTTTTGTAAAAGGGGTGTCTGCGTAGCAGACGGGGTATTCCCCTCTCCCGCAGGACTTTCTGCGGCTCAGACTTATCGGGAAGGGGAAGTCCTGGTAAAGTTCCGGAAGGGTATCGGTCTGGCCGACGCCAGAGGCATCGTTTCCGCTTACGGTGTCAAGGTTCCCAGAGAGTTTCCGGCTCTCTCCCGGAGGACCGGACAGGCTTTTTTTCATCTGAGGTCAGGAAGTCTGACTACCCGGCAACTACTTCATTGCTTTCAGCAAGACTCCCGGGTGGAGAAGGTTTCACCCAATTACCTTCGTAAGATTACCGCCACCTTTCCCTATGACCCATCCTTTGATCAGTTGTGGGGTTTAGATAATACCGGTCAGAAGGTCAACGGAATCTCCGGCACATCTGATGCGGATATTGACGCGGCCATCGCCTGGGATTTCACCCGGGGTGATACTTCCGTCGTTATTGCGGTTATTGACACCGGGGTAGATTACACCCACGAGGACTTAGCGGCCAATATGTGGAATAGTGAAGAGATTGCGGATAACGACATAGACGACGATGGCAACGGTTATGTGGATGACCTTTACGGAATCAACGCGATTACCGAAGCCGCAAATCCGGGAGACCCGATGGACGACCATGGCCATGGTACCCATGTCTCCGGCACCATCGCCGCAGTGGGGAATAATGGTGTTGGTATTACCGGGGTGAACTGGTCCGCCCGGATTATGGCGGTTAAATTTCTCGACGCAGAAGGTTCCGGTACGGATGCGGATGCGATTACCGGTATTAACTATGTAGTGAGTATGAAGACCGAATACAACGTAAACATCGTGGCCATCAACGCCTCCTGGGGTGGAGGTGGGTATGATGCCCTTTTAGAAGATGCGATTGAAGCCGCCGGCGATGCCGGCATCATCTTTGTCGCCGCGGCCGGTAATGATGGGAGCGATAATGATGCCACACCGGCCTATCCGGCTTCTTATAGCCTGCCCAATATCATTTCGGTGGCGGCCAGTGACCAGGACGATGGGCTTGCCTGGTTCTCCAACTACGGCTTAAAGAGCGTGGATTTAGCCGCGCCGGGTGTCAATATCTACAGTACCCTGCCCGGCGGTGCCACGGATTCCCCGAACAACCCATTTTTTGACCGGATGGAATCCGGTACGGCGAAGTGGGAACACGGAGGCACCCAGGACAGTTGGGCGCTCACCGATTCTTCCTATCACAGCGAAAGCCATTGTTGGGCTGATAGCCCCGGTGGAGATTATCTCAATAACACCAGCTCCTATCTTTCCATCAAGGAGAATCTTAACCTTTCCGCATTAGCCGGTCAGGATGTCCGGCTCCGCTTCTGGGCCGATTTAGAATTAGAGGAGGATATAGACATCCTTTACGTAGAACTCTCCAGGGATGGCGGGAGTAACTTTGATTATGTAGTCGGTTCCCTTACCGGCTCAGCACCTCTCTGGAGCCTCTACTCTTACTCCGTACCGGAAGCCTACAAGACCGCAGCGTTTAAGTTTCGGTTCCATCTGATTACCGATGGGAATAATACCTACGACGGAGTTTACCTGGATGACGTGGTGGTTGACACCGGTCTTGGCGGCGCCAGTTCTAACTATTACGATTATTATGATGGTACTTCAATGGCGGCACCCCACGTCAGTGGTGCGGTGGCTTTGTCCGCGGCCGGATTTCCCCAGGAGAGCCTGAGCCAGAGAATCAACCGGGTTTCAGCCGGCTGTGACCGCCTTACCGCCTTAGAGGGGAAATCCGTTACCGGCGGCCGGCTCAACGTCGGCAATTCCATAACTAATACCTTCGCCATAACCGGAACGATTACTAAGGATGAGGCCGGTTCACCACCTCTGCCGGATGTCCTGGTGAGTCTGGTTGACCTGACCCTTAACGATACTGTTTTGACCGATACCACCGGCGCGGCCGGAACCTATACCCTTTACGCTCAGGGCAGTCAGGATGGCCGGGAATACCGGATTGTTCCCAAACTTAAGAACTGGAGGTTTACACCCACCTATCAGGAAGTGACCGTAACCGATGCGGACATTGCGGGCAATGACTTTACGGTCCAGGAAGCCTACTCTACCATCTCCGGAAGAGTGACCCAGGGCACAACCAGCACCGGCCTGGCCGATGTCCTTTTGACCCTTTCCGGGACAGGATTTTTAGCCACTATCTCCACCGACGCAAACGGTGACTACCAATTCCAAAACGTTCTGGCGGGAGACTATACCCTGACCCCGGCGATTACCGGATGGGACCTCCAGCCCACCAGTATTTCCTATGCCGGACTGGAAAGTGATATGCCGGACCAGAACTTTACCGCCTACCTCCAGATTACCTTTACCACCGAACCTTCCGGTACACCCAATCCGGTCACTGCGGGCAGCCCGGTCCGGTGTTCGGTTACCGCCTATAACAGTACTGACAGCCCGTTTACCTACTCCTGGGAAGCGGATGACGGCTATTTTGAAGATACCGGTGTTGATACCAGTGGTCTTCAAAATCCGGTCTGGATTGCCGAGGTTGCGGTTTCACCCCTGACGGAATACGAAGTGCAGATTACGGTTACCGCTTCCTGTACCAACGCCATATCCAAAACTACCTATTATTCTCAGGTGGTTACTCCCTCTCAGTCGGTAGAATCAGGCGAGGGAGGCTGTTTCATTGCCACCGCAGCCTTTGGTACACCCCTGGCGAAAGAAGTTGGAATCTTACGTAACTTTCGGGACAGGTTTTTGCTGAAGAGTAAGTGGGGCAGAGCCTTTGTCCGTTTCTACAACCAATACTCTCCGCCGGTAGCCGAATTCATCCGGCCCAGACCCGCCCTCTGCGGTCTGGTCCGCGGCTTCTTGCGTCCCGTAATCTGGCTGGCGCATGCCCTTCCATGCAATAGGTAAAGATGTCATTCTGAGTGTAACGAAGAATCTATAGATTCTTCACGTTGTTCAGAATGACAGGGTATCTATGAAAAAGAAAATTGAATTTAGAAAAAAAATCCGGTTCGCCGAGGTATTCATTCCCCTTTTTGTAAAAGGGGTGGCAGACCGAAGGTTTGCCGGGGTATTCCTTACGGTTTTTCTTCTTTCTGTTACAAACGCTTTTGCCTTCCGGGCTCCGGATAAAGCGCTTCTTCCGGCAGAGGCGCAGAAGAATACCGGCTCTTCTGAAATTTCCCCTCTCCCCAATCCTTCCCCCCCAGGGGCGGGTTCCCTTTCCATCGGATTGGAAAGGGGGGAGGACAGCGGTGGGGGGGTAGTAACTCCTTCCCAGCAAGCCGCCTTATCCTCTTATCCGAAACTGAAAGTGAACTGGGGCGGAAACGGCGTACCTAATTCTCTGCGTGGTTTTGACCAGCCGGTTTCCGGTGAGCCGGCCTCAGCATCCCTGAACTTTCTGGAGGGTATAAAGAATATCTACCGGATGAAGAACCCCGGTCAGGAGTTTAAACTTCATAAAGAGATTTTGCCGGACCGGACAGGCTACCTCCACGTCCGGCTTGACCAGTACTACCAGGGACTTCCGGTCGTTGGTTCTCAATTGATTGTACATATCAATGATAAAAGCAGCATCTACCAGGTCAATGGACGATATACACCGGACATTGCGGTTTCAATCATCCCCGGTATTACGGAAACCCAGGCGCTCGGGGTTGGCTATAAACATCTCACCGGTAAAATAAACCTTGAAATTATCCAACAACCGCAATTAGTTATTTTTCCGATAGGCAATCAGCCCCATTTAGCCTACCACTATGTTCTTTCCTATAATAATGGTGCCGGGGACTTAGGCAAATGGGTCTATTACGTAGACGCAAATACCGGCAAGGTCCTGCGGAGTTACAACGACCTGAAGTACGTGGCACCGCCTACTGCCGGTGGTGTCCCCGGAGCTATCAAGGGTTCCAGGCTTACCGGAGAAGACGATACCGATACCGAGGTTACTATTCTGGGGTGGCACGAGACTGCCGATGCGGATATCTGGTACCTCTATGACCAGAGCGCGGTCGATACCGGTCCCTGGTATATCTATAACCTTTCCACCGACTCGTCCGTTTACACCGACACCAGTACCTATGCCTACCGGACCGCTACCAATGACTGGGGTACCACTGACCGGACCGAGATATCAGCGGGGAATAACTTCTCCGCTATCCAGGGTTACTTTAATACCGTCTATGGCCGAAAGAGTTACGATGACCTCAAAGCCTGTGCCAAGGTCAATGTCCACGATGCGTCGGTGGGCGCCAATGCCTACTGGGATTCTGAACTTCAAGAATTTTCTTTTGGTGATGGAGACGGAGTAGATGTCGGACCTTTAACGGTTCTTGACCTGATGGGGCACGAGTATGCCCACGCCTGGACCGATAATGCGTCCCAGTTGATTTATGTTGACGAGACCGGCGCCCTGAACGAATCGTTTTCCGACATTATCGGTGTCAGCGTGGAGTTTGCCGCCCAGCCGGACGGCCAGGCTGTCTATCCGGATAAGACCGCTGGCAGCGCAGACTGGCTGATAGGCGAAGACGCTTCGTTGTCAAGTCCCGGCTTCCGCGATATGAGGAATCCCTCCAACACGGAAACGGTCGGCAGCGGAAACGAACAGCCTTCCCGGTACCACGGTCAGTATTGGCTTAACAGCGGTACAAATTTTTTGTTAGATAACGGCGGGATCCATTATAACAATGCTCCCCAGAACTTTGTCTATTACCTTCTTTCGGAAGGGGGTACCGGAACCAACGATGGCCTTCCCTACGACGTTACCGGCATCGGCGAAACCAATGTCCGGCAGATTGCCTACAAAGCCAATAACGATGAGGCCGGTTCCTCCACCGCTTACCAGCAGATGCGGGATTGCTGGGTTAATGCGGCTGATGACCTTGATTCAACCGGGGTGTGGGGGGACAGCGTTGGGGCTGCCTGGGACGCCATCGGTATCATTGACGTTCCGGCATCTCCTCTGGAAGATTTTGAGGGTACCAGTTTTTCCTCCGGCTGGTCCACCGGCGGGGATGTAGCCTGGTCCATTTCAAATACCGATGCGGTTCTGGGAAGTCAGTCTGCCCAGGCCGGAGACATCGACGACAGCCAGTCTACCTGGCTCCAGTGGTCCGGTTATCTTACTGATGCGGACGTGTTTTCCTTTTTTATTAAGGTTTCTTCCGAATGGGGCTATGATTACGTAAAGTTTTACGTAGATGACGTGGAGCAGACCGAATGGTGCGGCGGTTATGTTGGAGATATTGACTGGACATCATACTGTATCTGGTTGAATGCGGGCAGCCACACCCTTAAGTGGGAATATATCAAAGATGCGGACGGTTCATCCGTTTCCGACACGGTCTGGCTTGATGCGGTCTCTTTCTCTTCTCCCGGAACTACTCTTTATACCATTGCCGCTACTGCCGGCGATGGGGGTTCAATCAGCCCTTCCGGAGCGGTTTTGGTCCCGGCTGATGCTACATCCACATTTGCGATTACCCCATCAAGCGGTTATCACATAGAGGACATTTTGGTAGATGATTCTTCGGTCGACACGGCTACCAGTTATACCTTTACGGAGGTCTCTTCTGACCATACCATATCCGTCACTTTTGACAATGATACTTCTCAGTCAGACGAAGACGTTCTTCCCTCCGGATACTGTTTCATCGCCACCGCGGCCTTCGGGACTCCTTTAGCGAAAGAGGTGGAGATTCTGCGTCAATTCCGGGAACGGTTCTTAATGCAGAGGGATTGGGGCCGGAGATTTATCCGTTTCTACAACCGTCATTCGCCGCCGGTTGCCGAGTTCATTCGCCCCCGGCCGTTATGGTGTGCTTTCGCTCGCGGCTTATTGCGTCCCCTCATCTGGACAATAAAAGGTGTCATTCTGAGCGATAGCGAAGAATCTGAACGGTAGTCGCAGGCGCCTGCCCCTGTATGTTTGAGACAGGGGTTAGCCTGCGTTTAGGTTGTCAATGAAAAAAACGCTTTTTCTCGCAATTTCCGTTTTGATTCTTTTTCCTTCTTTTTCTTCTGCCTACTGGGAGTGGACTCCCCAGGCCAGGCGCTGGATCAACCCCAAATATGCGGCAAAAGAGACTCCGGAAGCTCAGTTTGCCTGGGCCGAGGAGTACGTGATTAAGAGAGACTACTCCACCGCCATCCGCAAATTGGAGCAACTAATCCAGGTTTTTCCAAACTCTCCCTTAGCCGCCAGGACTCAGTACCGGATGGGCGAACTCTACCAGATGGCCGGCGACTGGGAGAAGGCCTTCAAAGCCTATCAGAAAGTCGTTAATAACTACCCGGGGTCGGAGTTCGTTACTTCTGCCATCAGCCGTCAGTTTTCCATCGGTGAGGCGCAGACCGCAAAGGAATCAGGCCGGTTTTCATTTTTACGCACGGACCACTCGGAAATATTGGGTGAGGTGGTAGATTCCGCACCTTACGCACCGGAAGCGGAAAAGGCTCTTTACGATTTGGGTCACCACCAGGTTCGCCGGGGGAATTTTTCCGAGAGTATTAAGACCTTTGAGCGCCTGGTAAAAAATTACCCGGACAGCCTTTTTGCCGAAAAGGCGGAGCTTGAAACAGCCCAGGCAGAGGTGGAACTTTACCGGAGGCAGGAGAATAGCGACGACTTACTCTTTTCGGCCTCGAACCGGCTGGCTACCTTCCTGATGAAGTACCCGCAAGGGAAGTATAGGGTGCCGGCAGAGAGACTGTACCGCCAGACCCGGGAGATGCTGGCAGAAAAGGTTTTTGAAATTGCCCGATTTTATCAAAAGGGCGAAAATCCCAAGGCGGCCAAAATCTATTATCAGAAGATATTTGCCGAGTATCCGGAGACTTCGGTGGCTAAAAAAGCCAAATCCCTGCTGCCTAAACAAAACTAATAGGAACGTCTTAAATAAGTTGTCATTCCGGCGGATAGTAAGCCGGAATCCAGTTTGCCCTTAGGTGAAGCAGAACATGGGTAATAAAAACGAGTATGGATTCCCGCTAAAGACATGCGGGAATGACAAAGTATTAAATGCATTTATACTGATTCTGTGCCTTTTATTATCCGGTTGCGGTTATCAGAACTTAAGCCGGGCTTCTTTTTACCGTTCTGTTTACTTTCCGATTCTTACCAACCGGACGATGCAGCCAGGGGCAGAAGTTACTCTGACCAACGCCATTACTGAGGAACTGCTCAGGTCCGGTATCGTTTTAACCGGGAAAGAACCGGAATATCTCCTTTCCGGCGTGGTCACCTCTTACCAGCGAACCGCTTTGTCTTTCAGTTCCGTTGACCCCAAGGAGGTCAGTCAATACCGCTTAGCGGTAATCATACACCTGAAGCTGGAGGAATTTATCTCTTCCACCCCTCCTCTAATCCCCCTCAATCCCCCTTTGCAAAAGGGGGAAGAAGGGGGATTTTCCCTTGACTTGAAAATATCTCAAGTGGATCTTACCACGTCTACCGACTATTACCTAACTGGTCCTTTTGCGAAAAAGGAGACCGAAGCGTTCGGAATAGTGGCGGATGATTTAGCCAAGAGGGCAACGGAGTGGCTGAATGAAAAATAAGCCATTTTACCTCATACTTTATCAGGACATCAAGGCTGCGGAAGAGAAGGTCGCCGGAATTAAGGCGGCTGTATTTCCTGACGCGCGGGGAGGTAGAAATTCTTTCAACGATACGGTTCTCTTTGGCGGCGAGACTGACATTGAGCAGGTCATCGCGGTCTGTCAAACGCCGTCTTTTGGAGGCGGACAACGTTTTGTTCTGGTGCGCCGGGCAGAGAGGTTTACTAAAGAAGACCGGGAAAAGTTATTTAATTATCTGAAAAAACCCAGTCCGGCCAGCCTTCCCGTATTTCTTTTTCAGGCAGATAAGAAGACGAGGTTTCCCTTTGTCAACAACCAGATTTCCCTGTTCTTTTCCGGCGAGAAATCTGAGTTTGCCGATAACTTTGGTGTAGTCCATGCCTTGCAGAACCGCAAACTGAATCTGGCTTTACGTATAATTGATTATCAATATGGTGACGAGAGGGATTTTCCCCGTTTCTTTGGCCTTTTGGTCTGGCATCTTCGGAACCGGATAGAAAGACAGGGACGTCTAACCCGGAAAGACGCTGATTTGTTCCGGCGTCTTTATACTGTCGAGCGGGACTTCCGCCGGGGAAAGTTTGACGGCCGGACCTCTTTGGAATTAACTATTTTTGGTTTATATAATGTGTAGGGGCGACATTTATGACGCCCGAAATTGTCGGGTTTGATAAATCAAACCCCTACAAATACGTATTATTACCACCATGGGTCAGAAGCAGCGTTCTTCAAGGAAGGATAGCGTAGGGACAGGTCGCGGACTGTCCCTTGCCCGGAGCCTTTTCTACATGGTGGCATTGTCATCCGGTATATTTTTAGCGCATCTTTTCGTAAAAGAGGTGTTATTAGGTCCCCTCTTTACGGTCCGGAAGGTAGTAGGTACGGACGCAGAGTTTGATTTTTCTTATCTGTGCGGGCAAAACATCTTTCGTCTGTCGTTTCTGGAGGCGGCTGCCAGGATAAGAGAGGATCCCAGAATCAGCCGTTTTACTATCCGGCGCCTCTATCCCGGAGCACTTTATGTGTCGGTGGAGAGGCGGGTTCCTTTTGCTTACATTTCGTTGGAAGGGAGGGAAGTTTTGGTGGTAGGCAAGGACGGTGTTGTGCTTCCGGTTCCGGAAGGTTCGGCGTCACCGGTGCTGGAAGTTAGAGGAGTAATTCCGGAGGAGCTGCGGAAAGACATTCCGATTGTGGCAAATATTTCTGATTATACCAGTTCTTTTGCTCCGCTCCAGCGTGTTTGTTCTGCTCCCGCTTTTTTTACGCTTACACTCACTTCCGGCGAAACGGTTCTTTTACCCAGGGAGGAACTCAATAACAATCTGTTCCTCTTTTACCATATTCTTGCAGACTTGAGGCGAAAAGGTG
Organism: Candidatus Omnitrophota bacterium; assembly: GCA_043797665.1. Lineage (GTDB taxonomy): Bacteria > Ratteibacteria > UBA8468 > MWAK01 > MWAK01 > CAZVUE01. The sequence goes on along the minus strand of JAZDPL010000061.1, from coordinate 6,902 downwards.
TAAGATATAAATATCTTGACCTTCGGTTTTCTAACCCGGTCTTTCTACCGGCATGAATATTCAGTGAAGTACGTTATATCGGGCACAAAAATGTAGGGGCTCAATTTATTGAGCCCGAGAGATATGCGGGTCGGATGAATCCGACCCCCACGCTAACGGGGTTCACCGAGTATTTACATTTATATATGGCGACGACCGATAATTATTTGGTAGGAGTTGATATCGGGTCTGATAAGACTGCCGTTGTAGTAGCCGCTCCGGACGGGACTGATTTTGAAGTTCTGGGCGTGGCTTCCGTTCCTACCGCGGGCTTAAGGTTTGGTGCGATAACCAGCATTCCCGAGTTGAGCGCCACCGTGGAAAAGGCGGTAGTAGAGGCAGAATCTCTGTCCGGGAAATCAATCCGCCAGGTCTACCTGAGTTTTTTTGGCGACTACTTCCGGGTGATGAAGCGTCAGGGTGAGGCTGACATCCGGAACCGCCAGGGCGGAGTGGATGAGGGCGACCGTCAGATGGTGATTAAGAAGGCTCTGCCTTCTACTACTCCGGACTATGAGATTGTCCACATCATCGTTCAGGAATATTTTCTGGATGACCGGCGACAGATAAGCAACCCCTTGCGGATGTTTGGTCAGCATTTAGGAGCAAACTTATTTCTGGTGACTGCGATTGCCAGCGGGCTGAAGAATTTACGCCGTTGTTTACAGGACCAGGGTTTAGAAGTTACTTCGATTTCTTTTGCACCGTTTGTAGCTGCGGAAGCGGTTGTTACTTCAGAAGAGATGGAGTCCGGGGTGGCTTACCTTGATTTTGGCCGAAGCGCGGTCACCTTAATGGTCTTTCAGCCTTTTTTACGGGAAGTGGAAGTTGTGGCGCGGGGCAGTGACCGGCTTACTTTTGCGCTCAGTTACTGTTTGAAGGCAAGTACCGCGGAAGCGGAACGGATTAAGAAGGAATACGGTTCCTGTCTTCTGGATGTGGAGCCTCAGGAGTTTTCGCTTTCTAATGTTCAGGGCGAAATGAAACAGATTGCCAACCGTCGTGAAGTTGCCGAGATTATCGCGGCGGAAATGAAAGACGTTTTGTTCCCGTTTCAGACTACCCTGAAAAAATATAAACCCTTTCTTACCGCCGGTGTGGTCCTGGGCGGGGGTGGGGCTTTACTTTCCGGTTTGCCGGAGTTTCTTTCCGGGGAATTAGAGATGCCGGTCAGAATGGGGACCGCTTTTCAATTTCATGGCTGGGAGAAGGTCTGGAAAGACCCGGCCTACAACGCAGTTCTGGGGGTAATTAAAGCCTCCTGGACGAAGACGCCGGATTACACGCCTGTTTCCAGTCATGGGGCGGGGCTGCATCGGGCAGTGGTTAAGGTACGCCGTATCTGGGACGACCTTTTTTAAAATGTAATGACAGGATAATTAATACAAACGAAAATCGTGTAGGGGCTTGATTTATCAAGCCCGCGGGTTCAATAAATTGAACCCCTACCTTTACAAAGGATGAAAAATTATGCTTAAGATTAAACCGGATGAGGGCAGTGCGTTTGGGGTTAAGATTAAGGTGGTTGGCGTCGGCGGCGCCGGCGGGAATGCGGTGGGCGAAATGGTGTCTCGTTTGTCAGGAGTTGACCTGATTGCCCTTAATACCGACAGTCAGGCTCTGTCAGCCAACACCGCGCCGATTAAACTTCAGATTGGGCGCAGGCTCACGGAAGGTCTGGGTACCGGAGCCAACCCTGAAATGGGTAAGTTTGCCGCCAATGAGGACCGGTCACAAATTTCCGAATTATTGAAAGGCGCCAACGTCGTTTTTTTAACTCTGGGTCTGGGTGGCGGCACCGGTACGGGTGCTGGTCCGGTCGTGGCTAAAATCGCCAAGGATAACGGAGCCATAGTGATCGGTTTTGTTACCTTCCCTTTCGTTTTTGAAGGGAGCCAGAGAATGGACATCGCCCACGATGGACTTCCGGAGGTCCGCAAGCAGTTAGACACATTAATTACGGTTCCCAACGAAAAGATCTTTGATGTGGTACCACCGGATACCTCCTTAAAAGAAGCCTTCGCTTTGGTTAATGAGATTCTTTATCAAGGAGTGGCCGCGATTTCCGATTTAATTACGCAGCCGGGATTGATGAACCTGGACTTTGCGGATCTGCGTACCATTGTTGAGGACGGTGGTGAAGGCTTGATGGGTACCGGAGTTGCCAGGGGAGCCAATCGTTCCGAGGAAGCATCACGCCTGGCTATCAGTAACCCGTTTTTGAAACGCGAAGAACTGGTTACCGCGCGTAACATCCTGATCAGTATTGCCGGCGGGGAAAATTTAGGTGTTTTTGAAGTCAGAAAAGTTGTCTACTATGTTCATCAGGCGCTTACTCCCCAGGCGAAGAGTTTTTGCGGAACCGTAATCGATTCCAGGCTGGAAGATGACCTTAAGGTTACGGTGATTGCAACCGGTTTGGAAAAAGCAAGTACGGCCAGAGAAGAACCCAAGGAGAAAGAAACAAAATCCCGCAGGAGAGAAACGGCCGGTGAAGACAAAGTAGGTCCTTCGCTTTTTGAGCCAGGTCTTTCCGAAGCCGAATTACCGGCCTATATTCGGAACAAAAAAGAACCATGAGGGTTTTAGTTACCGCCGGTCCCACCCGCGAATGGCTTGATCCGGTCCGTTTTATAAGTAACCCGGCCAGCGGACGTTTAGGATATCTTTTAGCCGCAGAAGGAGTGCGTCGGGGTGCCGAAGTCATATTGGTCAGCGGTCCTGCCAATTTGCCGGTTCCGGACGGCGTAAGGTTTATCAAGGTGGAGAGTGCGGTACAGATGGCGGAAGAGACGCTGAAGATTTTCCCCAGGATCAACGTGCTTTTTATGACCGCGGCAGTCAGTGATTGGCGGCCGCGGTTCCGGATGGATAAGATTAAGCGAAAAGAAAAATTCAGTTTAACCCTTTTTCCCAATCCGGATATTCTGGGAACCTGCGGAAAGATAAAAAAGCCGGACCAGATTTTGATTGGTTGTGCTCTGGAAACAAGAGGCTTGATTGAGGCGGGGAGGAAGAAATTGCGGGAGAAGAAGATTGACTTTATTCTGGTCAACAACCCGTCTTTCTTTGGAAAAGAAAAAGGGAGACACTCCTCGTTTCTTCTTTCGCGTAAGGGCGAAGTCTGCGACCTTTCTGCCAAATCTAAAGAGGATATCTCCCGTTTTCTCTACGAACGTTGCCTACTTATTTGCAGCAGCCCTTCTTCTTTGCTTTCTTAGCTGGTTTCTTAGTTGCTACCTTTTTCTTGGTTGCCATTCTGTTTCCACCCCCCTTCTCGCAAAATCTTTTTGTTGTTCCATAATAGTAGAACATAAATTTTACGATTTGTCAAGTGCTCACCTTTTGTGTTAAAATGAAATGTCTTTTTAAAAACATAAAAAATAAGGGGTCGTAACAGAATAAAATTGACTATTTGGAGTCCCGGATTTGAGGTTAGTGCAAGGCGCGACGAAGGTTCTGTGCCACTGTGGCACATAACCGAGGAGCAACGCCGCAATGACCCAAAGATGGGACTCCCCAAAGGGCCAGGCCGCTTTTGGGCTGCGACTGCGTCGCTCCTTGCTTCCGTACCACAGGGGGTACGCAAGCTTCTTCGCTCCTTGTCTCGCTCCAAAATCATCTCTGGCAAATAGTCGATTTTATTCTGTTACGACCCCTAAGGAGGAGTAATGGTTCCAGCCGAAGTAAAGGATTTGAAATTAGCCGGGGAAGGAGTAAATCGTATTGAGTGGGCAGCGCGGGAGATGCCGGTACTTCTTTCGATCCGGCAACGTTTCAGCCAGTCAAACCCGTTGAAAGGGTGCCGTATCGGGGGATGTCTGCACGTAACTTCCGAGACCGCAAACTTAGCCCTCACGCTGCAGGCGGGCGGTGCCCAGGTCTATCTTTGTGCTTCCAATCCTTTGAGCACCAACGATAGTGTCGCCGCGGCTCTGGTAAAAGAATACGGCATTTCCGTCTTTGCGTTTCGCGGTGAAGACCGGGACGCTTATTATCGCCATCTCACCGCGGTCCTGGAGCAAAAGCCCCGGATATTGCTGGATGACGGTGCGGATTTGATTAGCAACGCTCATCAGAAAGAAGATGAGTTTTGCAAAAATATTCTGGGAGGGACCGAAGAGACAACCACCGGAGTCATCCGTTTCCGGAACATGGAGAAAGAGGGCAAGATTCGTTTTCCCATCATCGCGGTAAACGACGCGATGACCAAACATCTTTTTGATAACCGCTACGGAACCGGTCAATCAACGATCGACGGACTGCTGCGCGCCACCAACCTTCTCCTGGCCGGTAAAAAAGTGGTGGTGGCTGGTTACGGCTGGTGCAGCCGCGGAATCGCCACCCGCGCCAGAGGTATGGGTTCGGTTGTAATCGTAACCGAAGTCGACCCTTTGAAGGCGCTGGAAGCGTTTATGGATGGGTTTCTGGTGATGAAGAGTGCCGAGGCAGCCAGGATTGGTGATGTTTTTATCACCGCCACCGGCAACCGGGCAATCTTCAGGGAAGAGCATTTTAAGATAATGAAAGATGGCGCCATTCTGGCTAACAGCGGACATTTTGACGTGGAGATTGATATCCCCGCTTTAGAGAAGATGAGTACATCCCGGCGTCAGTTGAGAGATAACCTGGAGGAATTTCAGATTAAGGACGGACGGCGTCTTTACCTTTTAGCCCAGGGGCGATTACTCAATTTGGCGGCGGCGGAAGGCCATCCCTCTGCGGTGATGGATATGAGTTTTGCCAACCAGGCTCTTTCTGCGGAATATCTGGTTCAGAAAGGCAAGACCCTTTCGCCCGCTCTCTATACCGTACCGGAAGATATTGACCGGGAGGTGGCCCGTCTGAAGTTAGCCGCGTCGGGCATAGAGATTGACACCCTTACCCCTTCTCAGGCAGAATACCTTTCCTCCTGGCGTTTAGGCACGTAAGAAGTTGTCATTCCCGTATGTGGTTAACGGGAATCCAATGTGTCATTCTGAGATGTAGGGGTCGGATTCATCCGACCCGCGGGTTTGATAAATCAAACCCCTACAAATTGTGCCATATTATTTATGTCGTGTATATTGGTTACCGGTGGGGCGGGTTTTATCGGCAGTCACCTCTGCGAATTACTTTTGACCCGGGGACATTCCGTAGCTGTCCTTGACGACCTGAGCACCGGAAGTTTAGAAAACCTGAAAGCGATTCAACGTAATCCCTCGTTTGAGCTGGTCATCGATAGCGTTCTCAACAAACCTCTTCTGGAAAGACTGGTCGCCAAGTCCGAAGGCGTCTTTCACTTAGCTGCCGCAGTAGGCGTGCGTACGGTAATTGAGCACCCTCTCTCATCTTTAAAAACCAATATTGAAGGCACTGCCAACGTTCTGGAATCTTCGGCGGTATTTGGCAGAAAAGTTCTTTTAACTTCCACCAGCGAGGTTTACGGCAAGAACGAATCCGCGTCGTTTAAAGAAGAAGATGACCTCATCATCGGCCCTACCTTTATCCGGCGCTGGGGATACGCCTGCAGTAAAGCCCTGGATGAATTTTTAGCCCAGGCATACTTTTCGGAAAAAAAAGTTCCGATAATTATCGCACGCCTTTTCAACACCATCGGGCCCAGACAGACCGGCCGTTACGGAATGGTCGTGCCCAAATTTATCAGCCAGGCTCTTTCCGGGAAGCCGATTACCATTTATGGCGACGGGAAGCAGAGCCGGTGTTTTACAGGGGTTTCCGACGTTGTGGAGGCGCTCTACCTGCTCTTCCGGAAAGAGGGGATTTCCGGCCGGGTATTTAACATCGGGACCAGAGAAGAAGTTACGATTAATGAATTAGCCGGGAAAATAAAGAAACTTTGTCACAGCGATTCACCCCTTATTCACCTCGCACCGGATAAGGTTTATCCGGAAGGTTTTGAAGACATGCGTAGAAGAGTTCCGGACCTCTCCCGGATTGAAGAAGCGATTGATTACCGTCCGAAAGTAAAACTTGATGAATCCCTCAAACGGATTATCGCCTATATAAAAAGGGATTGCCATTCCCGCGTGAGGTAAGCGTTCTGGCTTGTCATTCCTGCGGATAGTAAGCAGGAATCCATTCTGCCCTTTCCAATCCTATGGAAAGGGGACCCGTATTCTGAGCATGAGCAAAGCCGATGTAGGGGTCGGATTTATCCGACCCGCGGGCTTGATAAATCAAGTCCCTACTATCTCCCATAAATCAAAAGTCCTGATTCTTTTACTCATCTTAGGTTTTTTCCTTCGCCTTTCCTATCTCCTTGAATTTCGCCAGACCCCTTTCTTTAACGCCAGCCTGCTTTCCGGTTTTGACCAGCACACCTGGGACGATCTGGGCTTCAAATCTCTGGCTCACCCCTGGTTTGTTGATGGTCAGCCCTTTTACCAGGCACCCGGTTATGCCTACTTTTTAAGTTTAGTCTACCTCTTCTTTGGCGCACATAATTACCTGGCGGTGGGAATTATCCAGATATTGCTTGACCTATTAACAGCCTTTTTCCTCTTTCTCATCGGCCGGCGTCTCTGGAACGATTGGGTGGGAATCTCTGCCTGTGGTATCTATGTTTTTTACCGGCCGTTCATTTACTATTCTGTCACCATCTTAAGCGATAGTTTCATCCTTTTTACCAGCGTCTTCTGCCTCTTTGTTCTTTATTGGGTTCTCGAACCTACCGGAAATTACACCCCTCATCTTTCTTCTAATTCCCCTTACTTCCCCCTTTGCAAAAGGCGGGTCCCCTTGCCCTCGGATGGGCAAAGGGGGACTGAGGGGGATTTCCGCCGGCTTAAAGTATCGCCTCAGTTTCAGCGCTGGTTTCTGGCCGGCCTGGTCTTTGGTCTGGCGGCCATCACCAAACCCAC
>JAZDPL010000041.1:0-13036 GCA_043797665.1 Candidatus Omnitrophota bacterium | reverse complement strand
ACAACAGCAGCGGTGGTATTAGTGCCATTTACGACCCGAACAACCAGGCGACATTTCTGATAAGCTTTCTTACCTGGAAGATGACTTCCAGTAATGTGACCTGGATTTATCGCGATAGCGGGCATCTTTACGGCTGGGCCGGATGCAACTTTGCCGGTTATTGCCTTAAGCCGGGAGAAAGAATATCTTCGGAAAAACTGTTTCTGGGAATTTATTCTTCTCCTTTTACCGGCCTGGAGGAATATGCTGAAAAATCCGCGGACATGATGGAGGTAAACCTTCCCGATTATCCGCCCATGGGCTGGTGTTCCTGGTATGCCTACGGGGACATGGGACAAAGTGAAAAGGTCACTCTGGCTAACGCCGGTGCAATACGGGATAAATTTCCCGGGTATAAATTCCCATACATACAGGTTGATTACGGCTGGACGGCCGGCAACCTTTGCGGTAACTGGCTCAACACAAACGAACGTTTCCCTCACGGCATAGAATGGTTGGCTGTCAGATTAAAGGAGATGGGCTTCAATCTGGGCTTGTGGGTAGCGATATTTACGGTTCTGGAATCATCCTCTGTATTCCAAGAGCATCCGGAATATATGGTCAAGGACCGGCAGGGAAATCCCAAAACCCTGCCCTGCCGATGGTATTGGCCGCCGCACGACCGTATCTACTATCTTGACCCCACTCATCCCGGCGCCCAGGAATTTATCCGCAGGACTTTAACCGCATTGAGGCGGGCCGGAGTTAGATACTGGAAGATAGATTTTACCTGGGGGATAGCCGACAATGACGGTGATACGGTATTTTATGATCAGAGATATATCAAAGGTGCGCAAGTTTATCGCCAGGGCCTTGCGGTGGTAACGGATACCCTGAAAGACGATTATATCTACTGGTGTTCCAACCCCGTAAACTTAGGATTCGGTACCAGTCCCACCAGTATGAGCGCCTGTGATATAGCAAGAACCGGTTTTTCCATAGTAAAACAAGATGAAAACAAAACGCAAGGTCTGAGATCTTTTCGGGAAATCGCCACCACCGTTATCTCCCGTTATTTTCTCCACAAGAGATTAATTATGCTTAATCCGGATGTCGTTGAGGTGGCTGGACCGGGTGACATAGAGGAAGCAAAAATCCGCCTGTCCCTGGTGGCTCTTTCCGGCGGGCAGGTGTTCCTCGGGGACGACCTGACCGCGCTGTCTGATGAGCAGTGGCGGTTACTAGGCAAATGTATCCCGCCTTATGGAAGTGCTGCGCGGCCGATTGACCTGTTTGAACATACTTATCCTGATTCCTACCCTCACATCTGGCACCTCCCGGTCAAAACCGATTGGGGGAGTTGGAATATAGTAGGACTTTTTAATCTAAACACAGAACCGATGGATATTGAAGTTCACTTCCGCTCTCTCGGTCTTCAGGAGGAAAAAGATTACCTGGTATTCGAATTCTGGGATGCGGAGTTTATAGGCAAAAAGAAAGGGATGCTGAAATTGAATTTGCAACCGCTTACCACACGTTTGCTGTTGATAAAGGCGGTTCCTGATTATCCAGCAGTGCTTTCCTCAGACATGCACTTTACCCAGGGGGGCGTGGAACTGTCCGGTGTGAGTTACGATGTGCAAACCCGTATGCTCCAGGGCAGGGCAATCCGGCAGAAAGGAGAGACGGGCAGACTATTCGTGTTTGTACCAGAGGGATACCAGGTCAGGGATTCCGGTAAGGTGGAGGGGGCGGGTGGTCTCCTGGTTTATCCTATTAATTTCCGTGATAATGTTGTTGACTGGCATATCTGTTTTTAGTACAATCAAAATAGTAGCAGAAGGAGGAAAAAATGAAACGGAGAAAAACAAGGAAATATGTGTGGATTAAACACAGTTTGGCTTTCACGTTAATCGAGCTTTTAGTCGTCATTGCCATCATCGCTCTCCTGGCGGCGATGCTGCTGCCGGCGCTCAGCCAGGCAAGGGAAAAGGCCAGGTCGGCACAGTGCATGAGCAACCTAAAACAGATTGGGCTTGCTTTTGCGATGTATGAAAATGATAATGAGGGCTGGTATCCCAGGGTGTTCGATAATAGCAGTGGGAATTGGTATTGGAAATGGACCTGGATATTAGGTTCCTATGTAAGCTATAGCACTCGCGTTTTTGACTGCCCTTCCAATCCGCACAAAGATCCGGATGCCCCTACACCGTACGCTGTAGGGTGGAATGGTTGGTACCCCCTTTCAGACTATGGGTATAATGGCGTGTACCTCTCCTGGAACTACAACGGCGGGAAAAAGCCTTTCCAAGTCCTCGGGTATCCCAATATCATTCTCTGCGCAGACTCCAAGAACACAGATGGTGACACCTCTGTTTACCTCGTCTCGGGTCTGTACACCCCCCTTGGCACCTATAACGCAGGCGCCTGGCACAGGGGAGGTTCCAACGTTCTCTATGTTGACGGCCATGTAACCTGGAGTAGTCAAGAGGACCTATCCTGGCCGAAAAGCGAATACGACCCGAATACGCCAAACTGGGGTAACAAATAAAGTTCCTGAATAATTTCCCCAGGGAGGAATTTTTCTTAATTAAAGAAGAGGAGATTATGAAGGGAAAGAAAATTCTAATCTGGGTAACAGTAATATTTATGTTGAGCGGGGTCTGCTTTACATCTTCGGCTCAGGAAACTCCGGAAACAAATCTCGTTATCAACGGAAGCTTTGAAAAGGGTATGAGTAACTGGAGCACAAACCCCTCGGCTCCCCAGAAACTTTACTCTGTGGATGATTCCATTTCTACCGACAGCGAATGTTCGTTGAAATTAGACGGTACAACAACCGACACTCCTTTCTTTATGGCTGCGGGAGGATACGAAAGCGTTTTGAGCGGGAAACTTAAACCATTAACCGGGTATATCGTGAAGGCGGATATTAGAAGGACCACTGCCAAAGGTTGCATAGCTGTTGCCCTCCTGGAAAAACCGAAAGAAAAAACTTGTGATGAGTGGACATACCACTGGTGCGGTAAAAATCCGGAAAAAGGGCTTAATACCTGGGAACATTTTGAACTTAAGTTCAAAACTAACCCTAAAGTTGACGATGTGAGTATACAACTCTACAACATTGGCAGCGGAGGAATTGCCTGGTTTGACAATATCCAGTTGACAGAAGTATCTGGAAATTAATATGGCAATTGAATTTGAAAATGCAAATGTCAGGTATGTGATTGGTTCCGACGCTCGAAACCTGCATTTCATCGACAAAGGAACCGGTAGAGACTACTGCGCCCAAATTCCTTCAGCGTCGTGTGCCTATGTGACAAAAGCAGGCCGGGAATATCCGGCTTCGACAGCCTCATCTGCCGAGGGCGGGATGGTCCTGCAGTTTGAAGAATTAAAGATCAGCGCAACCATAAAAGTGACTCCGGAGAAGCATTATTTCACGATGGAAATCTTGTCCATCAGTGATGAAAAGATTGATGAATTTGTTTTCATCAACCTGCATCTAACGCTTGCGGGAAAACCAGGAGAACCTTTTGCCGGTTGTGCTTTGGCCCTCAATCTGACGACCAACGTGACTGAAATGCCCGGCCTTAATAGCCATATGCGGGCTGGGTGTTACCAGCGATTTGGTTTTACAGGTGCCAAAGTAGCCATTATCGGATGTCCTCAGAGTGACTTCCCCCAGGTGATGAAAGAAGTGGTAAGTGCGGCAGAAGATTTGCCCCATTCTCCTCTGGGTGGGCCCTGGGCGCTGGAGGAGGCCATCAATAGAGGCTCTTACATCCTCACCGGTAAGGTTGACGAAAAAACGGTGGACGGATGGATTCGCCTGGCTCAAGATATTGGATTTACCCAACTGGACTTCACCGCGAGCGCATCTTCATTCCGACATGGAGACTTCCATTTAAATTCAGAACGGTATCCTAACGGTCTGACCAGCCTCAAGAGAGTGGTTGACAAACTCCATGCGGCGGGTATTCTGGTGGGTCTGCACACATACGCATTCTTCATAGATAAACGGTCTTCCTGGGTTACCCCTGTTCCGGATCCGCGGTTAGGGAAATCCGCCACATTTACTTTGGCGGAACCCCTGACTTCAGAGGATGCCAAAATACCGGTAGTTGAATCTACAGCGGATATGTCTACTATCACCGGTTTTAATGTACGCAACAGCGTAACCCTTCAAATTGAGGATGAATTAATTATTTACAGCGGTTCTGTTAGCAAACCACCCTACGCTTTCATCGGTTGCCAGCGGGGTGCTCTTGGCACAAAGGCAACACCCCACGCTAAAGGCGCAAAAGTGGACCATCTTAAAGAGCTCTTCGGGTTATTCGTACCTGACGGTAATTCTGCCCTTTTTACGGAAGTGGCATCCAAAACAGCAGAAGTTTTTAACGAATGCGGGTTTGACATGATATACCTGGATGCACTGGATGGTGGAGATATTGTGGACGGCGTTAAAAACGCCTGGCACTACGAATCAAAATTCGTCTATGAACTATGGGGAAAATTAAAAAAACCGGCACTTATGGAAATGAGCACTTTTCATCATCATCTCTGGGTCGTTCGTTCCCGTATCGGCGCCTGGGACATCCCGTACTTAGGCTACAAGAGATTCATCGATGCCCACGTTTTGAGTAATGAAAAAGAACAACAATCCATGTTCTTGCCGGGGCATTTGGGGTGGTGGGGAATTCATTTAGATCCGGTAGATATAAATTATGGGATGGAACTGACACACGCTGACGACATCGAATATCTTTGCGGTAAAGCTCTGGCCACCGATACCGGTTTCTCTCTGACCGGAATTGAACCGGAAACCATGTCAAAAAATCCAACCATGAAAAAACTGGCTGATATTATCCGGCAATACGAAACTCTGCGCCACGAAAGATACTTTTCCGAAGAGGTCAAAACAAAAGTGAAGGTATCCGGACATGAGTCTACTTTAACCAAAGACTCTTCAGGAAAATGGCGATTACAATCTGCTCAGTATGCCGAACATAAGGTCGAGGGAATCAACGGCTGGAGCAATAACTGGCAAATCACAAACCGGTTCAGCCGGCAAAACCTCCAACTGCGGTTTGAAGCTTTAATGTCAGCCGGGCATTATGATGCGCCGGACAATATTACTATAGCTGATTTTTCCGAATCCGACATCTTTTCCGACCGTGTTACCGCACCAGGAATTAACGCCGACCTGCAATCCTCAGTATCCTATGTAAAAACAGGAACGGTTAGCGGCCGTTATACAGCTGTTAATAACGGCCCCAGCCAAGATGGCGCCTGGACAAAAACGGGTAAAATATTTTCGCCGCCGTTGAACCTCAAATCGGATGTGGTTAACCAGCATCCTGAGGATATCAGCCAGAGTCATGTGGACGTTAACTATTACCAGCGACCTCTCGGAATCTGGGTGTATGGTGATGGCCAGGGAGAAGTCCTCAATTTCCAGCTGAAAAATCCTGAATATATTACGCATACCATACTTGACCATTATGTGGTCGTTGATTTTACCGGCTGGCGTTATTTCGAACTGGTCGAACCGGCGGGAAAACTTTCGGCCGGTTACAACTGGCCATACACTTCTTACCGGCCTTACAATATTTACGTGCCCTTTATTGACTACAGCCAAATTGAATCTTTAAGCTTGTGGTATAACAACATTCCGCCGGGAAAAACCGTCACCTGTTATTTAAGTGCGGTCAAAGCCCTGCCGATGGTAAGAGCAAAACTAAAAAATCCCGGCCTTACGGTTGGGGATAAGACAATTGTATTTCCAGGAGAGATCGAAACCGGTTGCTATCTTGAGTTTTATTCCCCCGCAGATTGTAAACTCTATGCTTCTACCGGTGAATTAATCCGCGCGGTGAAACCGGAGGGTGAAATCCCAATTTTGGAGGCAGGAAAAAATCAGATCGTTTTTAGCGCCGATGCCACCGAACACAATCTCAGCGTGCGTGCTAAAGTGACTGTAATTATCCAGGGGGAACTGTTGTAAGTTTAAAAAAAGGAGAACTAATGAACAGGAAAATTTTGTGGGGTACCTTGGTAGCGTTCAGTCTATGGTCGTTTTTAATTGTCAGTGAGGCGAGAGCCGAAGGGTCAGATCCGACAAAGGCAGAATTCAATGAGAAAATAAGTGGCTGGGAAAAAGCATTAGCCGAAATAACCGAAAAAGAAAAAACGCTTGCCGACCTCTACCATTCGCCGGGCGCCGCTGAAAGAATGAAGAAAGAGATAGAAACAAAGATAAATTTTTATGCGCTGCAAACAATTATTAAAAAAGCCAAGAGCAGAGGTTCTCTCAGAACCCAAGAAGAAGAGGAGGGAAACCTTATTGTAGGACAGATAAAAGATAGCATCACCCGCATGGGAGTCCTTATCAGCGGACCCGGGTTAATTACTTTTATTGTTTCACCCATTGACGGTACAAAGGTATTACCCTTCGACCCCTTTATGCCGGGTGAAATTTCAAACGAAATTAAGATAGTGGCAACGCCTGGCGAATACGAACCAGCCAGCTTTGTACTCTACTACAAGGATGACCTGAACGTCCTGACGCTGAAAGCAAGCGACCTAAAAGGCACTCAGGGAACTATTCCATCATCCAGCATAGACCTTAAAGTGGTTAAGTGCTGGTATCAAACCGGGATAGGCTGGAATAGTGGTGAATTCGTAGGAGGAACGAAAGCCCTTGTTCCGGAACTTCTGTTGAACGATGATACACTGGTGAAGGTCGATATCGAAAAAGAAGAAAATTATCTTAAATTAATCTTTCCGGAAGGAGAAAAGTATATCTGGATAAGCAACCCTAATGAAGTTAGAGAACCTTGGCTCACGGTAGAAAAGTTTCCGGTCAAGGACAGTCCGGTGCTTTTACCGGCAAATATTCCGGCACGGACCAACAAGCAATTCTGGGTTACGGTGAATGTCCCGGAAGATGCTAAGGGTGGTGTCTATACCGGCTCCATCAACCTTTCGTCCGAAGGAAAAACCCTGGGTACTATTACTTTAAAATTGCGGGTTCTCCCCTTTAAGCTCGCTTCTCCAAAAACCTGCTATGACCCTCACCGGGATTTCATCAGTTCCATTTACTATGCCTCCCGTCTCAGCTTCAGCTCTGATTACCCTTATAATTACCCTAAAGGAACTATTTCTGGAATTTGGAAAAGCAAGGAACAATTAAAATCAGAACTGAAGAATATGCTTGCCCACGGAGTAACCAGTCCTACTGTCCACCAATCCTATAAAAATCCAGATTATTCGGAATTCCTTGGGGAATACCTGGACATCTGGAATGAAGTGGGGATGGGAAAACAAGCGCTTTATTTTATAGGAGCGGATATAGGCTCCTTTCTGGGGTGTGATTTTACGGGATTAAAGAAAGGTTTTCCCATCCCTCCTGAAAAATTGGCGGCGTTAAAAATACGCGTCAAAGAGGTGCTCGGCTTCTGCAAATCTTACGGCATTCCAGAGGTCTATTTCTACGGTCAGGATGAAGCTAAAGACGAACAGGTAACAGCCGAGCGTCCCGCGTGGGAGGCAATACGGGAAGCCGGCGGTAAGATCTTTGTGGCCGGATATCGGCCCGGCATAATGGGTACCAAACAGGGTAACTTTGAACTGGTGGGTGATATCCTGGACGTGTTTGTCTCCGCTTGCGAACCGGTAAAAGAAGAAGCGGACAAATGGCATTCGGTTAATCATCGGATTTGGTGTTACGCCAACCCCCAGGCAGGACCGGAAAATCCGGCGCTTTTCCGAAAGAATTTTGGCTTCCTACTTTGGAAAGCAAACTACGATGGCGCTGCTACCTGGGCTTATATTAATGGTCCCTGGAACGATTTCACTACCAATGGAAAGGAATACAGTTTTGCCTACTCTACAGTAAACGGAGTGATCGACACGATTGCCTGGGAGGGATACCGGGAAGCAATTGACGACATCCGTTACGGCACTACCCTGAAACTGCTGATTGAGAAAGCAAAAAAAAGCGGGCCGAAAACAGGAATTGCCCGGAAGGCGGAAGAATACTTAGAGAATCTTGATGTAGAACATAAAAACCCTGACCTCATCCGTTTAGAAATAATTGATTATATCTTAAAGCTACGCTAAGGAATGCAACCGATAAAACGGGGAAGCATTAATATGCGGCAAAATCGGTACCGGCCAGTTTTATTCTGTACGGTCTTCTTTTTCTTCTTCTTTTCGGTTCCGGCTTTTTCCGCAGAAGTACCCCGAATCTGCCGATTTTATCCGGCCGGTTATTTCCCCAAACCGCCGGTCATTGACGGAGAGGTAGCCGGCGACCCTGTCTGGGATAAGGTTCTGGAGGAGAAAAACTTTTTAAAACTGGGCACAAAAGAGACAGCTAAAAAGAATACATCTTTACGAGTGGGCTATGATGAAAAAAATCTTTATTTCGGGGTAATATGTTCTGAACCGGAGATGGATAAGGTAAAAGCCCAATTAAAAGACAACGAGGCGGTCTGGAGCGAGGATGGAATAGAAATATTTGTCTTCCCTTCAAAGAAACCGGACTGCTTTCAGTTTGCGGTCAATACTACCGGTGCCCGTCTTAATTTAAAAGCCGGCAATGCTAATTCTTTCCCTTTATGGAACTGGCAGGTAAAAATATCTAAAGGAAAAGACTTCTATTCGGTGGAAATGAAGATACCCTTTGCAGTCCTGGGAAAGAAACCGCAGAAAGGAGAACGATGGTTTTTTAATGTCGGCCGTAACACTCTTACACCCGACTCTGACCCTCATACTACCTGGTCGTACCTGAAAACCAACTTTCACGAACCGGAAAATTTTGGCGTGATATTCTTCACCGGTCTCCCGCTTGAGTGTGCGAAAGCAGAAAAGATATTGATTCGGGAACAGTGGAAAGAAATTGAAGAGTTCATCTCTTATTACAAAAAGAGAGACCCGGTTCTTTCCCGGAAGATGCAATCTCTTTTCCAAGAAATAGGCTGGTACGCGGTTGCGGAAGAGGTTAAAAAGATAGACCTGCTCACACCTGAGGAAAGAGATGCCTTAAAAGATGACCTGAAGAATTTTTCACTCCGTCTCCCGTCGAGAGTTGAAGAATTGCAAATACGGATTGAAAAATTAAAGATTGATTTCCTGAAGGATTCGTTCTTCAACCCTTGACACGGAGAGTAAGTACCATGAAAAAGTATGAAAAGTGGCTCTGGATAGAGCTGATTGGATTCGATAACCGGAAAAGTGATTTTGGCGTTAAGAAATATCTTGATAACGCGGGATTCGTTCCCGGTCTATTATCTTTACTTGTTTCTTCGGCCGATTTTGTTCATCTGCATGATACGGCGGCCGGAGATGAATCTTTTCCACCTGATTTTTGTTCTTATGGGGGCCGACTCCCCTGCGGAGAAGGGAAAAAAAGACAGTCCTGGACAAAATGTGAATTAAAAAAGTTTATTGCCGAATTTCATAAATACGGAATAAAAGTTTATTTCGCGGTTTTTGACATTTTTCTCAACAATATGTTCCATGATGAATGGGCAGGCAAACACCGGGAAATTCTTGCCACGACACGAACCGGCGAGAAAATCAATTCCATAAACCCGTTGACACGGTTAAAAGACGGTACCTACTATGAAGATTTTTTTGCGAGAAAATTAATTGAAGTAATAAGAGATTACGGGTTTGACGGCTTCCATTGTGCCGATGGATGTAACCACTTGCGGATGCCGCTATACTGGTCAGATTACTCTGACGATATGGTTGACCAGTTTACGGAAAGCGCCGGAATAAAACTCCCGAAGGATATCTCCGGGAAAAGCGACGGTAATAAACCCCGGTCGGAAAAAAGGGCTGATTGGATCTGGCGAAACAGGCGTGTTGAATGGATAACCTTCTTTGTGCAACGGTGGGAAGAACACTGCGGTAAAATTGTAAATGCCGTACACAATGAAGGAAAGCAGGTTCTATTCAATACCTCCTGGACCAGGGACCCTTTTGAAGCAATCTACCGTTATGGAATAGATTACCGAAAGATTGCCGATACCGGGGTAGATTATTTTATTCAAGAGTGCCCCGGGGCCGGTAATGAAATAGGAGCGGAAGGATTAGTTTACCCGGATTTCTTTTATAAAATAATGGCGACCATTCTTTTGACCAAGGCCAGCATCCCTGATGCAAAAATTACGGCTCTTAACCATATCCATGACGTAAACGAAAACTGGGAGGTGTTGCGTCACGCGCCGACCCTGTTGGAAAAAGAGATTTATACCTATCCCAACCTATTTCACCTTGACGCTCAGAATAACCTTAAGAGGTGTATTGAAGGTTTTCTGGTCTGTCTGGCAGACGGTATTAATCATGAAGAGTGGCAGTGGCTGAAATACAACTGGACCCGTAGTTTTGAGACGATTCCCGAGTTTATCGCCGGGCCAACTTTAGTCTGGTCTGATAAGGCGCTGGAAAATCAATTGGCTGATTTTGTGAAAACAAGATGTGCCCCAACCCACAATATTCTCTATCGCTTATTGGCAAAAGGAGCTCCGATTTACACTGTCGTTAATATCGATAATATAGATAAGGTGCGGGGTCCCGTTCTGGTAATCAACCATCATTGTTTCCCGGAAGAAGAATTAAAGAAAATACTTGCCTATAAAAATGGCCCGGTAGTGATGATCGGCAAAAAGAAAAAATTTTCTTCAGACCCGGATTTTCAATTTAAGGACGTTTATCTCCTCGAAATTGTCAGTGAAAGTAAAGAGGAAATACCTGACGACATTCCAGGGGTGGAAGAACCACCCATCTATTGCCTGGACCTTTATTCCCGTAAAATATCAGAGAGTTTCCTGACACGATGTGCGGAAATACTATCTCAATTAGTTGACGGTGTTAAGGTGTTAAATAATGTGCCGGTAAAAATTCTAATGATGACACACGGAAAAGATGTAATTCGCCTTTTTATCAGAAATGACGAGTTCGGGTATGTCCACCCGGAAATTGATTTGGAGAAAAAAATACGCCGTATCAGGACGATAACCAAGTTTCCGTATAAACCCGTTGCATTTAACGGGTCGAAATTTATTGTCCGGGTCCCGGGAAAAGGTGTGGTAGTCCTGGATATTTGGGTTTGGTAGGAGGAGATTATGAATTCACGGGAAGTTTTTCAGGCAGTTACACATTACAGAAAATTTAGCCGCTTGTTCCACTGGGAGATGGGACCGTACGAGGAAACAATACACCGCTGGGAGAAAGAAGGTCTTCCGATCGATTCCGGTTGGTCCTATTACGCCGGACTGGACCGGATGGAAAACGTAAACGTCAACACCTATCTCTGCCCGGCTTTTGAGTATAAGAAAATTAAAGAAGACGGAGCATACGAAATTTATCGGGATTCCGACGGCGTTATCAAGAAGAAACTTAAAGATGTTCCACCGCCCGGCATGCCGCAGTACCTGGACTACCCGCTTAAAGGAAGAGAAAACTGGCCGGATTTCAAAAAGCGCCTTAATCCGGACAGTCCGGCACGTTTCCCGTTGTATTGGGAGAGCATCAAGAAGCAGTATCCGGGCCGGGATTTTCCGCTGGGCATCAATTGCGGTAGTCTCTACGGATGGTTGAGGAACTGGATTGGGGTGGAGCAAATCAGTCTGCTTGTCTATGACGACCCGGCTTTTCTGGAAGAGGCCGCCGCGGATATCACCGGATGTATTTTGGGAATCCTGGAAAAGGCGCTCCAGGGTGTGGAATACGACTTTGCCGTGCTTTGGGAAGATATGGCTTACAAAACCGCCTCGCTAATCAGTCCGGCGCATTACCGCCGCATCTTTCTGCCTCAGTACCGCCGGATTACCGACCGGCTCCACAAGGCAGGCATAGATATCATAATGCTGGACAGCGATGGAAACGTAGAGCAACTGATTCCCTGCTGGCTGGACGTCGGGATTAACTTCATCTATCCGATGGAAGTCGCCGCGGGAATGGACGTGCTCGCATTACGAAAGAAGTTCGGCAAAGACCTGATTATCGGCGGCGGAATGGATAAGCGCGTTCTGGCTCTGGATAAAGAATCCATCCGGCGGATGGTAGAGGAAAAAATCCCTCTGATGCAGGAGGGCGGTTATTTCCCGGGTTGCGACCACGCCATACCACCGGACGTTCCCTGGGAAAACTTTGTTTATTACCGTCAGATTCTTCTGAATCTTAAGTTTTAAAACGGGAAAAAGGTCCTGCCGATGTTTACCGGACTAACGGACCACTGAAAAAGGGGGATTATGACAGAGGTAAAAGATAAAATGTGGATATGGGGACACGAGGCGGGCAGCCATAACAATCAATCTAATATCCAGGGGCTTTCCTGGATGACCCCGGTTGAAGGGGCATCCTATCTTGGCGTTCCAAACGTGGTGATGGTGCGGTATGGGAACAGACCAGCACCTCCTTATGATAAAGATGTTAAAGCACTCAGTCCCTTGAAACGAGTAGTGTGGTCAATTGTCGGTGCAGGAGGTTCGCACGATAAGGATGATGAGATTAGTTTAATCTGCAGCCTTGCCAATCGCTATCCCAATATTTGCGGTGTCATAATGGATGATTTCTTCGGCGGGGGAGAAAAAGAAGCGGCGCTGACACCCCAGGACCTTGCGGAAACGCAAGAAAACCTCACTGTTGGCAACCGAAAACTGGACCTCTGGGTTGTGCTCTACGACAACCAGTTAAGACTTCCGTCAGATGCGTATTTAAAAGAATGTGATATCATCACCTTCTGGACATGGAAGGCATCCAACCTCAACAATCTGGAGCAGAATTTTACCGAAGCGGAAAAGATTGCCCGAAGGTGTAACTGCCGGCTGGTTCTGGGATGCTATATGTACAACTACGGCGAAGGAACGGAGATGCCGGTCTCTATGATGGAAAAACAATGTCAGTCAGGTCTGAAATGGCTCAAGGAAGGCAGAATTGAGGGAATGATATTCCTGGCCAGTTGTATCTGCGACCTGGGACTGGCAACGGTGGAATGGACCCGGAACTGGATTAAGAACCTTTAGTAACGAAATGTTAGGTA
>JAZDPL010000039.1:0-58226 GCA_043797665.1 Candidatus Omnitrophota bacterium | reverse complement strand
AAATACTGTATTCATCTGTCATTCTGAACGACAGTGAAGAATCTCAAAATAGGGATTCTTCGCAAAAGCGGCTCAGAATGACAACAAAAAGTATTTTTCTCTCTTACCACTACTATTTTTTAGGAAAACTTAACTGTTACCCGGAATGACAAAGCCATGGGTGGAAAAGAAATGCTACGGATAGGGGTGATTGGCGGTGGGAAGTTCGGAACAAACCACCTGATTACCTTTAAGCAATTGGAACGGCAAGGCAGGGTAAAATTAGCCGGCCTGGCTGACCTGAACCCGGAAATTCTGAAGACGCAGACCGCCCGGTTTGGAATCAAAGGCTACCCTGACCACAAAAAGATGTTAGCGGAAGAAGAATTAGATGCGGTCTCCATCGCCACCCCGGACTTTGCCCACCGCCCGGTGGCACTTGATGCGGTTAAATCCAAAAAGCACGTACTGGTTGAGAAGCCGTTGGACGTTACCGTGGAAGGCTGTCAGGAAATCATTAGCGCCGCAGAAGCAAACCGTGTTTTCCTGCAGGTTGACTTCCACAAACGGTTTGACCCTTACCACCAGGAGACCGAAAGGTTAGTCCGGGAAGGCGCCTTTGGCGAAATCCAGTACGGATACGTGCATATGGAAGACAAAATTTTTGTACCGCGGGACTGGTTTCCCGGCTGGGCACCCCGCTCCTCCCCTGCCTGGTTTTTAGGGGTCCATTTCTACGACCTCATCCGGTGGATTATTAAAAAAGAACCCAAAAAAGTCTATGCCTCCGGTATAAAGCACGTCCTGGCCGGTTTGGGTATAGATACCTATGATTCCATCCAGGCAAAGATAGAGTTCGAAGGCGGAGCAACCATAACCTTTGATACCTCCTGGATTATTCCGGAAGGGTTTGAGGCGGTCGTCAACCAGGGCTTCCGCTTGGTGGGTGATAAGGGCGTGGCAGAAGTGGACAGCCAGGACCGGGGAATGCGCACCTGCTTTACCTCCTCCGGAATGCAGACCCATAACTTAGGTTTTATGCAGGAAAAAAAGGACAAAAAAGGGAATGAGGTTCGGGTCGGCTACGGTATAGAGTCTATCGCGGACTTTGTAGAAAACCTGGAGTTTCTGAAAAACGGAGGCGACGCCAAAACCCTGGCCGGGACCGCCACCGGTTTGGGCTTTGACGGCTTAGCGGCAACCCGGATGGCATCCGCGGTTCACGAAAGCCTGGCCACCGGCCAACCCGTAGAAATATAAAAGCGGTATAATCTGTCACCCTGAACGGAAGTGAAGGGTCTCGTATTGAAATCAGATTCTTCGTTGCACTCAGAATGACATCTTATAAACAATGGATAAAAAAGAGCGAACCAAAATCTTTTCCCGAGTACGCCGGTTAGTCGTAAAGGTAGGAACCAGCATTCTCACTACCGGCACCAACCGCCTGGATACCTCTTACATTGAAGAATTGGTGGAGGAGATTGCCGCACTGCGCCGGAATAACAGAGAGATTGCTCTGGTAACTTCCGGTGCGATTGCGGCCGGGATGAAAAGTTTAGGGATTAAGGAACGGCCCAACGACGTGGCGACGCTCCAGGCTGCGGCTGCGGTCGGTCAGAGCAACCTGATGCGTACCTACGAACGGCTCTTCAAAGAACAGGGCTTTGTAGTGGGTCAGGTTCTTCTGACCCGGGACACCGTCCTTGACCCGGAACGGTACCGGAACGCCCGGAATACTCTGGGAAAACTGTTTTCCCTGGGTGTCATACCCATCATTAACGAAAACGATGCGGTGGCGGTGGAAGAGATACGGTTCGGGGATAATGACACCCTCTCCGCCCTGGTTCTGAAATTAGTCTCCGCAGACCTCCTCGTTATCCTTTCCGACGTGGACGGCCTCTATCTGAACCATAAACTCTGCCCGGAAGTACGGACCATCTCGCCTTACATTATGGCGGAAGCTAAGGGCAGTAACTCCGAAAAGACCATCGGCGGGATGGCGACCAAATTGGAGGCGGCAAAAATCGTTACCGAAGAGGGAAAAGTGATGGTTATCGCCAACGGCCGAAAAGAAAAAACCCTTGCCCGCATCCTGGCCGGCGAAACCACCGGCACCCTCTTCCTGCCGGGATAATATTAAAGGCGATGGAAGACTACTGCTTCAGGGATTTGACTTGAAATGACAAAAACGATTACAATAAGAAGATTGACGGCTTAGATGCTATACACTTTCCTGAAGATATTTGGATACGTCTTCAGTTTTATCTTTTTTCATCTTAAAGTTACCGGAACCTCGCATATTCCTAAGCGAGGCGGGTTTATCTTAGCGGCTAACCACCGCAGTTACCTTGACGGACCCCTGGTAGCTCTAAAAATCCACCGGAAGGTACAATTTATATCCAAGACGATACTGTACCGAAGAGCGTTACCCCGATTTTTCCTTAATAATTTATGGGTAATTCCCGTACGTCAGGAAACCCCCTTTGGTCTGAAATCGGTGCTGCGGTTATTGAAAAAAGGTATGCCGCTGGTCATCTTTCCGGAAGGAACCCGGAATACCACCAAAAGATTTCTTCTCCCCGGTAGCCCGGGAATATCTCTTTTAGCCGCAGGAACCGGGGTGCCGGTGATACCGGCATTCATAAAAGGAGCCGAAAAGGCGCTTCCCCTCCGGGCGAGGATGTTCCGGCCGGTAAGCATAGAAATCCGGTACGGAAAACCAATATATTTCTGCGGGGATTATCAGTCCTTCGCCGAAATGGTGATGAATGCCATCGGGCAGTTAGGGGTTGCCGAACAATAAAGTTAATGGTAGTGACCGCGCAGGAAATTGGCTTCTGTTTTGGCGTAAAGCGCGCCATCTCCATTGGTGAGAAAGCATTAAAGAAATACAAAACCTGCGTCTCGTTAGGACCGATTATCCACAACGAAAGGGTCATTGAAAAATTAGCCGCATCCGGCTTAAAGGTCTGTGACCTCGCTGAAATTAAAGGGGAACCGGTTATTATCCGGAGCCACGGTGTTCATCCGGAAGTCCGGAAGGAATTAGAGAAAAAGAGCCGGGTGGTAATTGATGCCACCTGTCCCTTTGTCCAGGGAGTCCAGAATTTAGTGGCCGAGTTACGGAAAGAAAGATATACCATCATCATCGCGGGTAAACCGGCCCACCCGGAGGTAACCGCGCTGGCCGGCGTCGCCGGAAAGCAGGGCTTTATTTACCCGGTACGAACAGAATGGCTGCAAGAAAAGAAGGTTGCGGTCGTAAGCCAGACTACGAGTACCCAGCAAGAGTATCGTCAGGTGGTGCTTTCTCTCTTAAAATTAGGGCTGCCCTCAGAAATCCGCATTTTTAATACGGTCTGCCGGGTTACGGAGAGACGCCAGGCAGACGCCAGGCATCTGGCAAAAAAAGTTGACGTTTTACTGGTGGTAGGTTCTAAGAAAAGCGCCAACACCACCAACCTATACCGCCTCTTGCGCCAGGAAAAGAAGGCAACCTATTTAGTGAGCGGGGAAAAGGAGGTCCAAAAGAGGTGGTGTACCCCAAAGATTAAGGTAGGTCTGGTTTCCGGAACCTCAACACCCCGGGAAACAATTGAAGAAGTTAAAGAACGATTAACACAAACGCCCTTGATAACATTGCAGCGTTTGTAGGGGTCGGATTTATCCGACCCGCGGGCTCAATAAATTGAGCCCCTACATTTCAAATGTCAAAAAAAGAAAGGATGTGAACTGAATGGCAGAGAACGTTTTTGAAAATTTATGGAAACAGATGGATGCTTTTAAGCCCGGCAACATCATTTCGGGACGGATTGTGGAGTTGAAAGAGGGCCAGGTTGTGGTAGATATCGGTTACAAAACCGAGGGCTGCGTTCCCAAAGCCGAATTTAAGGACTTTGAAGCCTTGGAGCTGGGTCAGGAAGTTAAGGTAATGCTGGAAGAGGTTGATGCAAACGACAGCGGTTTTATTCCGCTCTCCAAAGAAAAGGCTGACTTAGTCTTAAACTGGGACCGGGTTGAGACCGCCTGCCGTAACGGTACCAGGATTAAAGGCAAGATTCTGGCCTCGGTTAAAGGCGGTTTCCGGGTTGATATCGGAATACCGGCATTCTTACCGGCCAGCCAGGCTGACCTGAAGCCCATTACCGACCATAAGAATCTCCTTAACCAGGTCTTTGAGTTCAAGGTAATTAAGTTGGACCGGATGAAAAACAACATCGTCGTTTCCCGGCGGGACATTATGGAAGAAGAAGAAAAAGTACGAAAAAGAGCCGCCCTGGAGAAGTTCCAGATAGGTCAAAACCTGCAAGGGACGGTACGTAATATCACCGACTACGGTGTCTTTGTTGATCTGGGAGAGATTACCGGTCTGGTTCATATTAACGACCTCTCCTGGAGCCGGATCAACCACCCCTCCCAGGTGGTTGCGGTAGGTGATAATGTGGAGGTCAAAATCCTCAAGATAAGCGAGGAGAAAGGAGAGGTTTCCTTAGGCATCAAACAGTTAGGTTCCAACCCCTGGGATAAAATTGAAGAACGGTATCCGGTGGGAAGCCGGATTCAGGGCAAGGTGGTCAACCTCACCGATTACGGCGCTTTCATTAAGTTAGAAGACGGTGTGGAAGGTCTGCTCCATATCTCAGAGGTCTCCTGGACCGCAAAGATTAAGTCCCCTTCAGATGTCCTGACCATGGGCGACAACGTCGAGGCACAGATAATCGCTCTGGAACCGGATAAACAAAAGATATCCTTCAGTATGAAGGCGCTGGAACCCAATCCCTGGGAAGGGATGATCGAGAAGTATCCGGTGGGAACGGTTATTAAAGGTAAGGTCTACAGCCTTGCAACCTACGGCGCTTTTATTGAAATTGAAAAAGGGATTGAAGGGCTTTTGCACGTTAAGGACCTTGCCTGGGAAAAGGTAAAACACCCCTCCGATATCCTGAAGAAAGGGGACAAAATAGAGGTGGTGGTCTTAAATCTCGACCCGGAGAAGAGGCGTATTTCGTTGGGCCGGAAGCAGATTCTGCCACCGCCCGAAAAATCCGAAGAGAAGGTTGAAAAGGAAACCGAAGAAAAACCGGAAAAGAAGGTAAAGGAGAAGGAATGAGGATAATTCTCACCAAAGACTTCCCTGAGATGAGTCAGGAAGCGGCTGCGGTCGTAAAAAACCGACTGGAAACAAAACCTGATTTGGTATTAGGGTTAGCCACCGGCAGTACACCGATTGGCTTATATCAGGAACTGGTCCGGCTGTACAAAAAGGAAGGCTTATCTTTCGCCAAGGTGCGCACCTTTAACCTGGATGAATATATCGGCCTGGAACCAGACCACCCCCAGAGTTACCATTACTTTATGAATCAGCACCTTTTCAGACAGGTGGATATACCCAAGGAGAACGTTCATATTCCGGACGGTTTAACCCCGAATCCGGAGAAGTTCTGCCAATGGTATGAAGATGAGATTGAAAAGGTCGGCGGCATCGACCTGCAGGTCGTGGGAATCGGCGGGGATGGCCATATCGCCTTTAACGAACCCGGTTCGTCTTTAGCATCACGTACCCGGGTAAAGACCCTTGACGAACAGACTATCAAAGACAACAGCCGGTTCTTCCAGAACGTCAACGAGGTACCGCGGTTCGCCATCACCATGGGTATCGGAACGATTATGGAAGCTAAAGAGATACTCTTTATCGCCAGCGGAAAAGGAAAAGCGGAAATCGTAGCCAAGGCGCTTGAAGGCGCGGTCACCAGCCTGATTACCGCCTCCATCCTCCAGATTCACCCAAAAGTGGTAGTAATTATAGACGAAGATGCTGCCACCTGTCTCCAGCGGAAGGATTATTATAAGTACGCGGAAGAACAAGCCAGACGGTTTGAAAAGAGCATCCATTAATTCCAGTGTCATTTCCGCGTGCCTGCCCCTGCAGGCAGTAGGCAGGGGTAGTAAGCGGGAATTCATACATTATAAATTATGTTGCCTCCAAGATTTCTTAACGAAAAACTCTCCCCGGAAGAACTGAAGTCACTAACCCGGCTCTCTACCCTCTGCAAAGGGGACATTCTGAAGATGACCACCTTAGCCGGCTGTGGTCATCCCGGCGGTTCCATATCTTCGTTAGACATCTACCTGGTTCTTTATAAGTATGCCGGAATCAGCCCGGCCGAGCCGGACCATCCGGACCGGGACCGAATCGTCATCAGCCACGGACATACCTCACCGGCTGCCTATACGGTTTTAGGACGGTTAGGGTTCTTCCCCATTGAAGCAGCCGTCAGCGGTTTCCGTAGCATGGACACGCCCTTTGAAGGCCACGTTGTCCGGGACCTGCCGGGTTTGGAATGGGGGAGCGGAAACCTGGGACAGGGACTTTCCGCCGGCTGCGGATTCGCTTTAGCCAGCGGTCTCCTGGGTAAAGAATACCACACCTTTGTGGCGATGAGTGACGGCGAACAAGCCAAGGGTCAGGTTGCGGAAGCCAGGCGTTTTGCCAAAAAATACGGCCTGGCCAACCTCACGGTCATCATAGACTACAACCACATCCAGATCAGCGGACGATTAGAGGAGGTAATGCCCCAGAACATCAAGGATAATTATCTCGCCGACGGTTGGAAAGTTCTCCCGATAGACGGTCACGACCATCAGGCTGTCTACCAGGCGCTCCGGGAAGGGGCCACCGACGGAGAGCCAACCGCTATCTTAGCTGAAACGGTGATGGGCAAAGGCATTTCCTTTATGGAACACCAGTACCAGTACCACGGTGTTACTCTTAAACCCGAAGAGTGCAAAAAGGCTCTATCAGAACTATGTGTTCCGGACGATTTAGAAAAACTTTCCCAGATGCGCCGTAACTGGTCATTTTCTATTCCCCGTAGAAATATGTCCTATCCGGTAGCGGTTGACACCGGTCAGCCGATAACCTACCAGTCTACGGATAAGGCGGATAACCGGGGCGCCTTCGGAAAAGCCTTAAAATCAATCGCCGGGAATACCTGCGGCGTTTCCGGGAAAACGCCGATTGCGGTCATTGACTGTGACTTAGCCAGTTCGGTGCGGACCGAAGATTTTGCGAAACTCTCACCCTGCTCCTTCTTTGAGGCCGGGGTTCAGGAACATACGGCCGCAACCATCGCCGGCAGTCTTTCCGCAGCCGGTGTAGTTACCTTCTTTGCCGACTTCGGCGTCTTTGGCGTGGACGAAACTTACAACCAGCATCGGCTCAACGATCTTAACCACACCAACCTTAAGGTTATCTGCACCCACTGCGGATTAGATGTGGGTGAAGACGGAAAAACCCACCAGTGCATTGACTACATCGGTATCTTTGCCAACCTCTTTGGATTTAAGGTAATCGTACCGGCAGACCCGAACCAGACCGACAGGGTAATCCGGTTTATCGCCAAAGAGTTCGGAAACTTTCTGGTCACCATGGGACGCTCCAAAATCCCCATCATCACAAAAGAAGACGGCACACCCTACTTCGGCGAAAATTACCGGTTCCAATACGGAAAAGGAGACTGGCTCCGTGACGGCAAGGACATCGTGGTAATCACCATCGGTGCACCGATGTCCACCTATGCGGTTACGGTCAGCGACAGATTACGCCAGGACGGCATCCAGGTCGGCGTCCTCAACATTGCGACTCCCCTGGAATTAGACAAAGATGCGGTCCTGAAAGCGGCGGTCACCGGCCGGCTCATTACCTACGAAGACCATCATATCCGGACCGGTCTGGGGTCCCTGGTTGCCAACTTTTTAGCCGAAAGAGAAGTAGCGGTTAAGTTTAAAAAGTTAGGGGTTACGGGTTACGGCCAGAGCGGTACTCCGGAAGCCCTGTACCAGAAAGAAGGCTTAGACCAGCAGGGTCTTGCCGATACCATAAAGGAAATGCTGTAATCGTCGCTGTCATTCCTGCACGCATCAGGCAGGAATCCAGGATTTAGATTCCTGTTTACTACCCACAGGAATGACGCCCTACTTATTTGTGGATGCATCGTAAAATGCGGCGGAGAATATCAGTTGTCTGGTTATTACTTTTAATCTGTTTCCTGTTCGCCGATAACCTCTGGGCACGACAGAAGGTGGCGTTATACCCGATTGAATCCTCTGACGCCAAACTCGGCCAGGAGGCAACCAACTACATAACAAACACGGTCGGCGGTAAATACCCCATCCTTCTGCCGGACAAGTTTGAGCCGGTACTGCAAGCGGAACAGGCTTCCCGACCGGATTACCCTATGGAAAGTTTCTATCCGGTCCTCCTCACCGAATTGGATGTCCGGTACCTCATCTCCGGCCGGGCTGAACCCGAACCTAACCACGGAGTAAAGTACGAAATCTCCGCTTTTGACCTCTTAACCAACCGCAGCCGGGTCTTCATCCAGGAATGTGTTGTCCAGGAAAAGAGGGACATTCTGCACAAAATGGGGAGGGAAATCGTGCGTTACCTCCTTGACCGGGATTCCTTAAGACTGACTTCCGAGCGGGACAGCGATATGGTGACCAGTATCCTTCCCTTTTTACAGAAGTGTCCCCGGCCTCCGGTCGCGCTGGCTATTTCCGAAAAGATAGGCGGCCAGATATCACTGATGCTCCTTGCAGAATCCACCTTACATTATTATTTAGAATCGGCTAAATTTACGATTAATGACGGTGAGACCGGCTTATTACGCGCATACAGCAAATTTTATTTTGCCAACGAATTCCGGGAATTCCCCAGGGCACTGACCGCCTGGTACTACATTATCGGAGAAGCCTCCGCGGAACCGGGTAAGAATGAAGCCGGTCTGATCGGCGCTAAGTCAAAATTAGACGTCCGGCTCCTGAACAGAGAAGGAAAAGAAATCCTCCGGTCAAAGGTTGAGACCGAAGCCAGCGCCTTGAGTTTTGATTCCGCGGTTGTCAAAGCCCTGAACGTGTCCGCCTCCGAGATAGCCCTCAAGCTCCTCCCCCTCCTGAAATACTAACGAAAATGTGGTAATTACGGCTTGATTTTTTTACATTTTTAACACACAAACGCCTTGACAAACAATATAATTCAAGATAACCATCAAAGTTGTAAACCAGGAAGACCGGCAAAATCGGTGAATAGGCAGCAATTTATGCACATTATTCAGTAAAAGTCAACTGATACTTGACAAATTTTATAGTTTTATGTAAACCTTAGTATTTCCGTGGAAATTAAATTTGACGATAATGACGGGGAAAGGGTAGAATATATTTCAACGGTGTAGTTGGATATTTACCTAGAGGAGATTGCTGAATATTTACATATGAACGCGTGATAATGTTTGATTATTCAAACGGAGGTATATGATGCACGGAACAAAAGAAATCATACAGGAAGCGACATCACTCCCAGTCGAGGAACGAGTGATTGTGGTTGACTCACTTCTTCGCTCTCTGAATGTAACCGACACCGAAATTGACCGGCAGTGGGTTGCTGTAGCCAAGCGTCGTCTGGCAGAGTTGCGTTCAGGTCGTGTTCGAGCCGTTCCCGGTGATGAAGTTTTCTCGCGCATCAAGGAAAGATTAGGTTGATGACTTTCTCCTTCCATCCGGAAGCTGAAACGGAATTGAACGAGGCAATTCGATATTACGAAGAGTGCGAACATGGTCTCGGCGATGATTTTGCACTGGAGGTCTATTTCACGATAAAAAGTATTGTTTCGCATCCTGTCGCCTGGTCCGTACTTGAGGATGACGTTCGCCGTTGCCTGACCAGCCGGTTCCCTTACGGTGTGCTTTACAGCATTGAATCAGACGGCATCTTCATCCTCGCTGTTATGCACCTACATAGGAACCCGGAGTATTGGAAACATAGAAAATAGACATGCAGAAATGAAATCACAAAAGCGTGGAAAGAACATTTCAGAAGTTGAGGTGCAGAATATTTCTAATCGTGGCATCTGGATATATGTAAATGGTCGTGAATTTTTCTTGGCCAGATTTGGACATTGATTTAGAGATAGATTTACTTGAGAATCCAGAAAAATACCCTTTGATTTATAAATAGGGGACTAACTAAGGAGAGAAACGGAACTGGAGGAGGTCACCGTCCGCAACCGGATATTCCTTGCCTTCTATGGTAGAAGCCGATTAGGCAAAATGGTAAACCGGTACTTCTAAAGTTTTACAGGTGCGGTATGATTCAATTGCTTTCTGAATTTTATCGGCAACGCTGGGAGAAAAATATTCTTCACCGCAAACAGGGCAAATTTCAGCGGGTACATTTTCTACAGCAACCAATTTCTCTTTAAACCACTGGCTATACGTAATAATCTTAGAGATGGTGCCATTATGACAAACAGAACATTTACCCATAATTCTTTACCTCCTTAACCTATTATCAATCCATTCCTCCGGATTAGGTTCGTATACGGTTACAATGCTTATCATCGGGAAAAATGCAATCTGGATATGCAATGGTCTCCCTTCTTTTGTCTTTCCATACACAAGGCAACTTGGTCCATATTTGTCCGAAGGATAATTTTCTATTATCTCCCCACTAAGTATCACCTGTTCAATTTCTTCCGAACCTACGTTTCTATTAATTCTCTGTTCAAGACCATGTTTGGTATAACGAAACCGTTTTTCTACAAAAACTTGTTGTATTTCGTCGATTGTCATTCAAGATAATTATAACATGGGTTTATCCGGAAATCAAAAAAATGTCCCGGCAGACAACCTAATTTTTGCCTTCCGGATACTTTTCCCCTTGCATACTTGCATATAGTATTACCAAATGCAAAACTACTTGCGTTTGGTAAGGTAATCGGTTCTCCTTGAAATACTAAGGGCGGACACAAAAATTCGCTGCCCTTGACGAAATAAAAAAATATGGTATATAATGAGCCGAAAGGAGAGAAGATTTTATGAAGAGAAGATTAAAGAGCGGGCCGGGATTTAAAGATGAGGTGGAAGAGAAAGATGATTTCTATCAAGATGCCCCGCTATCTTCTGAACCAGTTAAAAACCATCGCCAATAAAAAAGGGACCCCTTACCAATCCCTGATCAAGGTTTATCTATCAGAAAAGATCGGAGAAGAAGTCCGGGTGCGTATCTAAGGAAGGGGGGGAAATAGGGGACTAACGAGAGAAACGAATCTGGAGGAGGTCGCCGTCGGCAACCGGATATTCCTTGCCTTCTAACCGCAAAAGCCCTTTCTCCCGGCAGGCGACGGAAGAACCCAACCGCTCAAAGTCTGCGTAGTTAACCACCTCGGCCCGGATGAACCCGTGCGCAATGTCGGTATGAATCTGGCCGGCTGCCTCTAAAGCAGTCGCGCCTTTACGTAAGAACCAGGCTCTGACCTCTTTTGCGTTGAACGTATAGAAGGTGATTAAACCGGCTGCCGAAAGGATATTAGACCAGAATTGAGAAGATTTTTCCTGCCGGGAGGTTTCGTCCGGAAGGTCCCAGGATAAGGTTGGTAAAGAAAATCTTTGGCTGGTTCCCGAAAATTCCGAAGACCCGGTCTTCCCGGAAGGTTCGGCCTTCCCGTTTAACAGAACCATCATATCCTTAGTGGTAATCAAACCCAGGGAGGAAAGAAAAACCTTCTCCGGCGGATTAAAGATGCCCGGCGTCAAATGAAGGAGCCGTACCGGCTTTTCTGATTCCAACCAGTTTTTTGTTTTCTCTAAAACACCTTCTTCAAGTGGGTTATCTTTGCGTCTGCCCTGCTTTATCTCGGCGTTCCGTTTTTCGGTTAAACCGGACAGACGTTCAATATCATGAAAGATAAGTTCTAACTGGAGGGATTCCAGGTCGCTGGCCGGCTGACCGCCTTCAGGAAATCCACCTACCACCTGTAACACCAAATCCACCTCCAGGAAACCGGCCAGTTCCTTTTCGCCAAACCCGGTCTCTTTCGGTACGCCCTTAAAGTCAAAAAGAGTAACTTCGGGAGAGGAGGATTTGGGTGATTTCAGAATTTCGGCTAACCGTTTCAGGCGCACATCAACCAACTTTATTGCCAACATTGCCGGCTTAAGAGGGTCAAAACTCTCCACCCTCTTACCAGCCAGAATTGCGGACAGCGTGGTCTTACCGCTGCCGGAATACCCCAATAACCCTATCTTCACCGGATATATTGTACCACACAGAACCCTTTCTGTTGCTCATTCTGCAGAAGTGGATGAAAAATGTGGTATACTATCCATTTAAAGATTAAAAAATAGGGGGAGAGATGAAGAAGGGATTAAGAAAAGGGATGGTTTTGGTTTTTGCGGGAATTATCGGGCTGGCATTCCTGACGCCGGGCTTCAGCCAGACGATGACCGCAGAACAAATCTCAGCCAAAATCAAAGAGTGCTGGGGTAATGCTAAGGACTTTCAGGCCGACATGGCTCTCAATATGGAGATGATGGGCACCACCATGAAGATGGAGGGCACGGTTTGGCAGAAAGAAAAACTCTTCCGAATGGAAATGACTATGCCGGCCGGCAGTATGGGGGCGCCGACTACCGAACCGATGAAGATGCTGATGGTTTTTGACGGCAAGACGATGTGGCAGTTAATGCCGATGATGAATATGGTGACTAAAATAGACTTTGCTTCTCTGGAAGGAAAAATAAAAGAAGGAATGATGGGTTCAATGTCAAAACCGCTCTATTCCCTTCCGGAGGTATCTTATCAGATCAGCGAAAAGGAAAAAGACGGCAAGGGTTATTACTTTCTGGAAACCACGGACATCGCCAACTTTGTCCAAAAGAGCAGCATGTCCGGCGCGGGAGTTAACCTGCCGGCAAATATGCCTTTTCAGGGCATCGGTATCTGGGTCAATAAAACATCCTCTTTCCCGGAGTTAACGGAATTTTATTCCCAGGAAGGGAAGACGGTGATGTCCGTTGAGATGAAAAATGTCAAGACTAACCAGAACCTTTCTCCGGAATTATTTACCTTCAAGGTACCGGAAGGTGTTCAGGTAATGGACATGACCGAAATGATGAAGAAGATGGCGGGAAAGATCGCGCCGGCACCCCAGCCAGAAAAATGAAGATGGGGAAGAAGGGGTATTTCGGGGATTTTGGCGGCAGGTTTGTGCCGGAGACCTTAATCCCGGCGCTCCAGGAATTAGAATCCGCCTATTGCACAATCGGCCGGAGCCAGCGGTTTAAGAAGCGGCTCTCTTACCTTCTGACTAACTACGCCGGCCGACCCACCCCCCTCTACTTTGCGGAAAACCTCTCGCCGGCATTAGGATTTAAACTCTACCTGAAACGGGAAGACCTGCTCCATTCCGGTGCGCACAAGATAAATAATACGTTGGGTCAGGCGCTCTTAGCCAAGATGATGGGCAAAACCAGAATCGTGGCTGAGACCGGTGCGGGTCAGCACGGTGTCGCCACTGCCCTTGCCGGTGCGCTCCTTAACTTAAAATGCGTAGTCTATATGGGTAAGGTCGATGTGGAACGCCAGAAACCAAACGTCTACCGGATGAAACTCCTGGGCGCTACGGTGGTACCGGTGGAATCCGGCAGCCAGACCCTGAAGGACGCCATCAATGAAGCAATGCGCGACTGGGTTACCAACGTCCGGAACACCCATTACCTTTTAGGTTCGGTGGTGGGACCGCATCCCTTTCCTGACATCGTCCGCGATTTTCAGTCGGTTATCGGCGAGGAGACCAGAAGACAGATTTTGAAAGTGGAAGGTCGTCTACCTGATATTTTGTGCGCTTGCGTAGGCGGAGGCAGTAACAGTTTAGGACTGTTTTATCCTTTTTACCGGGATAAGGTAGACTTCATCGGAGTTGAGGCCGCCGGCCTGGGAATAAAGAGCGGACACCATTCCGTAACCCTGGGCGCCGGCAAACCCGGGGTGCTCCACGGCAGTTACAGTTACCTCCTTCAGGACAAGGACGGTCAGGTCAAGATTGCCCATTCCGTCGCCGCCGGTTTAGACTATCCCGGGGTAGGTCCGGAGCACAGTTTTTACAAAGACAGCAGCCGGGCAAAGTACGTTTCGGTTACGGATAAAGAAGCGCTCTCGGCCTTCCACCTTCTCTCGGAAAAGGAAGGAATTATTCCGGCTTTAGAACCAGCCCACGCCTTAGCTTATTTAGTAAAAACAAAGAAAGATTTCCGGCGAAAATTAGTGGTTTTGTGTCTCTCCGGCCGGGGCGACAAGGACTTAGAAGAAGTACTTAGAGTAGAAAATACTACATAGGGCATATGTCATTCTGAGTGAAACGAAGAATCTATTTTTTGGATTCTTCGGCTGACGCCTCAGAATGACAAAAGAATGATGAATCGGATTGAAGAGAAGTTTCAGAGACTGAAGAAAGAGAATAAAAAGACGCTGATTCTTTATATTACCGCAGGTTATCCCAACCTTGCCGCAACCAGAAGGTTAGTGCCGGAATTAGAACGGGCCGGTGCGGACATCATAGAATTAGGCGTGCCCTTCTCCGACCCTATCGCAGACGGCGTCACCATCCAGAAGACCAGCGCCGCCGCCCTGGCGCAGGGAACGACCCTGACCAGAATACTGGGAACCGTGTCTCAGATCAGAAAAGAGAGCCGGATACCCCTTGTCCTGATGGGCTACTACAATCCGGTTTTAGCCTACGGGTTAGCCAGGTTCGTTACGGATTGTCAGAAGGTTGGCGTGGATGGCTTAATTATTCCGGATTTACCGCCGGACGAGGCAGAACCCCTGCTCCGGCTAACCGGAAAATCGGATATCGGCGTTATCTTTCTCTTAGCGCCGACCAGTACCACCGAAAGAATAAAATTAGTCAGCCGGAAGAGTTATCCCTTTATCTATTACGTCTCGGTTACCGGTGTCACCGGTGCCCGGAAATCTCTGCCGGTAAACATCAGTAAAAAGATTTCCCACATCCGGCGCTATACCAAAAAACCGGTCTGTCTGGGTTTTGGCGTGAGTAACCCGGACCAGGCAAGAACAATACTTCCCTTTGTTGACGGCATCATCGTGGGCAGTGCGCTTCTTGCCTGCATAGAAAAAGCCGGGAAGGATTACTTGTCCGCAGCCAAAAAGTTCGTTTCCGGTTTATCCGGTACCTGCCACAGATGAATTCCTTACTCTGGTATAAAAAACCCGCCTCGGAATGGAAGGAAGGCTTGCCCATAGGCAACGGTATCTTAGCCGGAATGGTTATGGGTGGAGTTCCCCGGGAACGGATAGCGCTCAACCACGAATTACTGTGGCGGGGCAAGAACCGCAAAAGGGACGTCGAACCAAAATATCAGAATTTAAAAGAAATCCGGCGCCTCTTTTTTGCGGGTAAGGTCTTGGAAGCCGCGACGTTAGCAAACGAAAAATTAGGCGGATTAGGAGGAATACTCACCGCAAAAGGCCAGCGTAACCGGGTTGACCCTTATCAGCCCCTGGCGGACCTGTTCCTCAATTTTGGTCATAAAGATGTCTCCGATTACCGCAGGGAACTCGACCTGGAGAAGGCGCTGGTTACCGTCTCCTATACCGTTGCTCATACTAAATTTCGCCGGGAATATTTTGTCCACGCGGTACATAACTTAATCTGCATCCGCCTCTCCGTTGAGAACGCCGTTGGGAACGGATTGCTTAACACCGAAATATCTCTTACCCGGTCTGAAGACCCGGAGTGCCGGATAACCGCATTAACAAAAGATAACCAGGTTATCTTTACCGGAGCCTTTCCGGAAGGAATTAAGTTTGGAATAA
This sequence comes from Candidatus Omnitrophota bacterium, assembly GCA_043797665.1. Lineage (GTDB taxonomy): Bacteria > Ratteibacteria > UBA8468 > MWAK01 > MWAK01 > CAZVUE01. Next base: position 42,574 of record JAZDPL010000039.1, on the reverse strand, counting down.
AGACCCTTAAAATCCAGAACTGCCGGGAAACCCTTCTCTTTCTTACCGCCTCGGTTTCGTTGGACGGCGAGGACCCGATACCGGCCTGCGATAAGGAACTAAACTCCATCCCGCTTTCCTGGGCAGAATTAGTGGAAAGCCACGTTAAAGAACATCAAAAGTTCTACCACCGGGTCAGCCTGCAGATAGGCGAACCAAATGACGAAACACCCACGGACCAGCGTCTGGAAGGACTTCGGTGGGGGCGCAACGATTACAGTATCTACGCACTCTATTTCAATTTCGGCCGGTACCTCCTTTTAACCAGCAGTTCCCCAAAATCAAAACTCCCGGCAAACTTACAAGGCAAGTGGAACGAAGAGATTAGACCACCGTGGGACTGCGATTTACACCAGGACATTAACCTCCAGATGAACTACTGGCCGGCCGAGGTTTGCAATCTTTCCGAATGTACTAACCCCCTCTTTGACCACTTAGAGCGGTTTGTTCCGCACGGTAGAGAAGTTTCCCGGAAGATCTACGGTTGTAAAGGTGTCTACCTGCCCATCCAGACCGACCCCTGGGGACGGGCGACTCCGGAAGCACGCGGCTGGGACGTCTGGACCGGTGCGGCTGCCTGGCTGGGTCAGCACTTCTGGTGGCATTATGAGTACACTTTAGACAAGAACTTCTTGAAGGACCGCGCCTATCCTTTTTTGAAAGAGGTGGCGGCCTTTTACGAAGACTTTCTGGTCCGGGACCAGGACGGTTTTCTGGTGCCGGTACCCTCCCAGTCTCCGGAGAATACCTTTGTGGGAGGCACCAGCCCGGTATCGCTCTGTATCGGTGCCACCATGGAAATAGAACTGATTTATGACGTCCTAACCCACGCGATATCTGCCGGCAGGCTCCTGAACGTAGACGAAGGGAAGCGGAAAAAATGGCGCCATATTCTAAAAAAACTTCCGCCGTTGCGAAGTGGTAAATACGGCCAGTTACAGGAATGGTTAGAAGACTACCAGGAGGCTGAACCAGGACACCGGCACCTCTCCCATCTCTTCGGCTTCTTTCCGGGTGACCAGATTACCATAGATAAAACTCCAAAATTGGCTAAAGCCGTGGAAATATCATTAGAATCCCGGTTGGCACATGGCGGCGGCCATACCGGCTGGAGCAGCGCCTGGTTAGCCTGTTCTTTTGCCCGGTTAGGCAAAGGGTTTCGGGCGCTCCAGAGTCTCCACTACCTCTTATCCAAATTCACCACCGACACCCTCCTTGACCTCCATCCGCCAAGGATATTCCAGATAGACGGCAACCTGGGCGGAACCGCAGCCATCGCGGAGATGCTCCTTCAGTCTCACGCAGGAATCCTCCGGGTTCTGCCGGCGCTTCCGCCCTCCTGGCGAACCGGAAAGGTTACCGGTCTGTGTGCCCGGGGCGGTTTTGAAATTGACATCTCCTGGCAGGAAGGAAAAATTACTGAGGTCCGTGTTTTCTCCCGGAAAGGCGGGGTGTGCCGAATCCAACTACCCAAGCCGGCAAAGATAATTCTTTCTTCGGGGAAGAAAACAATTAAAAAGACAAAAAGGCTGTCCCGAACCGTATTCTATCAGACCGCCCCCGGCAAGCGCTACATTCTGAATGCAATATAATTTGTAGCGGTCGCATTTATGCGACTTTGTGCGATAAATCGCACCGCTACCCTTGACGTCAAATTCTTATTAGATGGTTAAGATTAAGTTCTGCGGACTACGGACCCCGGAAGAAGTCAGGTGGGCAGAAGAATTGAAAGCGAACTTTATCGGGTTCAACCTCTACCCTAAAAGTCCGCGTTATGTCTCCCCGGACCAGATGAAGGAACTGGTTACAGAAGCCAAATCCTGCCAAAAAGTGGCTCTCTTTGTCAACAGCGAGCCGGACGAAATTGCCCGGCTCGTAAAAGATTGTGGTCTGGACCTGGTCCAGTTGCACGGCGACGAATCCCCGGAATTCTGCCGGAAGGTAAAAACAAGAATCGGAAAACCAATAATAAAAGCGTTTAGGCTTGCGACAACCAAAGACTTAGAGGTACTAAAACAATACCGGGAGACGGTTGACTATTTCCTTCTGGACACCAAAAGTGATAAACTCTACGGCGGAACCGGCGAGACTTTCCCCTGGGATTTAGCAGTTCAGGCAAAGCGGTTTCACCGCCCCATATTTCTGGCCGGCGGCCTTACTCCGGAAAATGTGACTGAAGCCTGCCGGCAAGTAAATCCCTTTGCGGTAGACGTTGCCAGCGGTGTGGAGGAGAAGACCGGTTTAAAAAGCCGGGAAAAAATGTCTCTCTTCGTCCGCAACGCCCGAAATTAAGTTGTCATTCTGAGCGTAGCGAAGAATCGCTTCTTTATAAGATGCCTACTGTCAAACACGGATTATTATTACTGGTTTTACTATTTCTTTCCCGGCTGGCCTGGGCTGAGCCTACCCTGACACCGCGTTACCAGTTTCAGCCGGACCAGACCCTGCGGTACAGGGTGGAGTTTAAGGGCAGCCTGACGACGCAAAGTGGTGCCAGCCAGGGAACACCGATAAATCTAGAAAGTTCCCGGATGGTCACTCTGAAGGTAATTAAAATCTACCAGGATGGCACCACTACCCTCCAGGTAGATACGGAAGAACCGAACCGGGCCGCTCTCCGTACCTTTTCCTGCCAGGTCGGTCCAACCGGAAATATTGAATCGGGACTCACTCCGGAAGACTCTTTACTCATCTCCGGGTTATTTCCGGAACTCCCCGAATTTACGCTCACTCCAAATGCTTCCTGGCTCAGCCAGCGCCAGATGCCGGTACTGGCACCGGTGGAAGGTATGAATCTCCCGCTCAAAATGGTCACCCGGTATGTCTATCAGGGCCAGACCGCCTATCGCAGTATCAAATGCCTGAAGTTCGGAGTAGAAACCAGAACCCTCCTTATGGAAAATCCCGACGAAACGATACCAATACCAGCCAAATATGCCTGCGGCGGAAACGGAACCTTATACTTTGGCGAAGGTCATCTTTTGGCCGGAGAGGGAGAAGGCCTGGTTGAGGTGGAATACGACATCGGTCCGGAAAGTTCTCAATCCAGGGATAATTCCCAGATTAAAGTATTGGTAAAAGGCAGCCTCTACAACCGAATCTCCCTCCTCCCATAATATGTCATTCCTGTCCGTTTTGTCATTCCCGCATGCTTTAAGCGAGAATCCAGCCTGTCCCTGCATGCAATAAGCAGGGCGTGGCAATCTAATTCCCGAAAACGTTTAAGAAATAACAGGGCTATTGGTACAACAACGGCTTTTCCCATAGGACTTGACAAAATCAAATTCTTAAGGTATAATAATATAAAATTATAAATCTAACATTTTGGCATATCATCCGAAAACGTTTAGAATGACTACGCTTAAAGAAATTGCAGAAAAAACCGGGGTTTCTACTGCCACCGTATCAAAAGCTCTCAACGGAAAAGAGGATGTTTCTTCGGTTACAAGAAGAAAAATAAAGAAAGCAGCCGAAGAATTAGGATATTTGCCTAACTCCATCGCGCGCTCTCTGGTAAACAAAAAAACGAATGCTTTAGGCCTGGTGACACCATATCTGGAAAACCCTACCACCTACCAAAGACTCAAAGGTATTCAGGATGCCTGTTTACAAAATAACTATATCCTCATCTCCTGTCTTCACGAAGGTAACCCGAAAGAGGAAAGAGAGCAGATAAATGCCTTAATTTCCCGAAAGGTTGACGGCCTTATTCTGACGCCTTTTGGAAGCGATTCCAACCTTCTCAAAATGGTCACCCAATCCCAAATCCCCTTTGTTTTGATGAGTGAAATGGCTGACGGGATAAGTTGTGACTTTGTAGGAGAAGATGATTTTGAAGGTGGCCGGATGGCTACTGAGTATCTAATAAGTTTAGGTCACAAAAATATCGCCTACTTCGGGAACTCTTCCCAGCTCTATTCTGACCGGCAACTCCTGGGTGGTTACCAGTCAGGGCTAAAGAACCACGGGATAGAATTTAAAGAGGAATTGGTTAATTGGGGAAACACCACAACCCAAACCTTGAAGGATAATTTAGAGAAATTAATTTCGCTTCAGAACAAACCAACCGCCATCGTTGCCTGGAATGACCTTCTCGCCATTAATATCCTGAAATCCCTGGAAGAGAAGGGCCTTAAAGTACCGGAGGATATGTCCATAGTAGGGTACGACAATATCGATTTCTTATCCCTTTTCCACATCCCCCTGACGACTATTTCCCAACCTAATTATGAGATAGGTCGCAAATCTGCCGAAATCCTTTTAGAAAGAATAAAAAGAGGAGAAGACGGACCGGTCCAAAAGGTCATTTTTAAACCAGAACTGGTGGTGAGGAAATCTACCTCGCCCCCGCATTAATCAAGAACAGGAGGTAACAATGTTTACGCAAGAGAACAACACAAAAAAGAGGAGGAGAAAAAAAGGTTTTATCCCTTCGAGAACTTCAGATTTGGAGGTGTCATATGTGTAACAAGATTTTATCACGCCCTCCCCGACATGGATTCATCTATGTAGGGAGGAAGGTAGGAGGTGGGTAAACGGCCCTTCATCGGCCTGGACTTCCGGATGACCGAACTGACCGCGGCGGTCCTTTTGGGCCAGTTACGGAAATTAGACAGGATTGTAAAGATAATGCGCGAAAAGAAAGCCAGATTCAAAGAGAAAATAACCGGCTGCGGGGACTTTGAGTTCCGCAAGATTAACGACCCGGCCGGCGAGTGCGCCACTATTCTTACGGTCATCCTCCCTACCAGAGAGAAGGCGCAGAAGGTCGCCCAGGTACTAAAAACTGGGACGGTTGACCAATCTGGCTGGCACGTTTACAACAATATGGAACAGATTCTGAACCAACTTACCGTAACTCCGGAGCAATGTCCCTTTACCTGCCCGTATTACAAGAGTAAGGTAGAGTATAAGAAAGGAATGCTGCCCCGGACCGACGACATTTTGGGCCGGTCCATCAACGTCAGCATTGGCGTTTCCGACCGGGGACTGGGAGCCGGATTCGGTATTACCGCCACTTCTGACGACACAGAAATAGATCAAAAGGCTGAGGAATTTATCCGGGCGGTTGCAGAATAAGGCCGATGACGTCAAAAGAGAGGATACTGGCGGTCTGGAATGGGAAAACTCCTGAGACATACATTATTTCCAAAGAAAATGCATCCAAAACTTATGGATTTACATTGTCTTCTTATGTCTCATTTGATAAATTGCCATGCCGCCAAAAATAAGGACAAAAAGCAGAATTCCACCCAAAAAAATATTAAGTCCCAACATTTTCATTCCTCCTTATTTAAAATAGTTGCTTCTATAAAACAAGCAATAAAAATGGCTATACCAAGTGAGAAAGCAAAAATATTTACTACTTTTCCTATTAATTGCCCCAGAACCAAAACTGTTAGAATTAATTTACCAACATCGTATAGTGCTTTTGCCAATTCTTTTCTTTGGAGTTTATCTAATTTCATCAAAAGTATACCGAAAATAAAAGATTTTGTCAATGTTTCTTTTTCTTTACTATAATTTCCGGTATAAAAGAAATCCCCCTCAATCCCCCTTTTTCAAAGGGGGAAGAAGGAGATGCCTATGCAACAAGATATCCGGTAATGGTGCGGGAATACCGGACTCCTTTCGGACCTTTGCGTCATGCGGTTCGTAAGACAGGAGAAGACCCGGGTTCTGGTTGGGTCATCCAGCCCGATTACGTACCCTTATTTGAAGATTACAATATCCCCAGGGCAGTAGAACATGCAGTGAGTAAAGTATCCGATGTACCGGTAATCCGGTACCTTTTCCAGCCACCAGACACAGAGGCCAGGTCTTGGTTTTCGGAAAGGATGAAAAGAGTAAAAGGGTTTGTTGACCAAAATGAAGTGGCGGTTCAGGCCTGGTCAGCCTTTGGGATGGATGCGGTCGTCTGGTTGGCCGGTACCCAGGGTGCAGTAATGTTGGCGATGGATGAGCCGAAGGCCTTCGGAGAACTGATTGACATTATTGCCGGGACTGATTTGGCGCGAACGCAATTGGCCGCGGCAACAGATGGCGTGGATATGGTGGTGGAACGGGGAAAGAGGTAAGCCGCGCTCTGGATATCTTAGGACCAACCAACCGTTTTATCCTTCACCCGGTTGACGGGTTATTTCCCGATACACCCTGGGAGGGGGTAGAAACGATGGTTGAAACCTGGAAGAAATACCGATGAAAAGAGATAAACCAAGGGTGGGTTTTTTATTGCTTACGGGCGAATGGTTTAAGCAAATCGGCGCCCACAAAGGTCTCTACCAGGACCTACCCCACCGGCTAATCGAAGATAGCCACTATATTGTTCAGGCTCTCGGAAAAGAGTTAGAAGTTATCAATCCGGGGATAGTAAATTCTGCAGAGAGAATCGGGGAAGCGACCAAAACTTTTCAACAGGCTCAGATTGACCTCATTCTGGTCTGTTACCTGATGTGGGGAGAGGACTATCTTTTTTTAGACTTTCTCAAAAAATTTCCGCACACGCCGATTCTTCTGTGGTGCTATACTCCGTCTGCCAGGATACCGAAAAACCTGAATATGGCAGAACTCTTCCGGCGGAGCGGACCGGTAGCCACGGTCCAGGCAAGCGGCCCGTTAAGAAGATTAGGCCGGAAATTCGGCTTCGCCTTTGGTTCCCCGGAAAACCGAGAGACAATTAAAACTATCATCAATTACAGTTATACGGCAAAATTGGCTTCTGACTTGAAGAAAGTCAGAATTGGGCTTTTGCCTGGACCCTGCCGGGCGATGTCCGGCACCTTTGTAGATGAACCCCGGCTTAAGAAAGAGATTGGACCTCAGGTTGAACATATCTCGGTCCGGCAGTATGCTAAAATTGTGGAAACCATTCCGGAAAAGAAAACTGAGGAGTATATAAAAAAGCTGAAAGATAATTACCGTGTCTGTGGCGTTTCTGATGCGGCTTTATTTAAAGCGGCCAAGGCTTCGTTAGGTCTGGCTGAAGTAATAAATGAGTTCCGGTTGGATTGCCTGGCTTTACAGGATTTAGACGAAGAACTTCATCAGGTTATCGGCTTACGTCCCTGCCTTTCGGTACCATCTATTTTTGAAAAGGCAGTGGTCAGTATGGAAGGAGATGTCGGTGCTGCTGTGGCGCTCCTCATCTTGAAAAGGCTTACCGGCAAGCCAACCATGTATGCGGAAATCTTTACCTTTGACGAAAAGGAGAATGCTATTCTGGCTGGGCATGCTGGTATGATGGATATCAGACTGGCGGAAAGGGAGAGAAAAGAGGAGTTGAGATTGCCGTGCAATGACATTATGGTAAGGATTGTACCGGATTACGAATACTGCGAGGTAGAACCAGAAACCGCCAGTATGCTCTTCAGGGCAAAAGGAGGTAAGGTAACCCTTTTGAGTATCTTTTGTGACACAGAGAAATTTAAGTTTGTCATCACTTCCGGCGAGGCAGTGGCCGGGAAAATTTTCTTGGAAGGTTCCCCCCATATCTTAGTCAAACTGAAGGTCCCTTTAAAAGAGTTTTTTACCCAAATTGTAATGACCGGTATAACCCAGCACTGGGCAATCGTTCACGATGAGGTCACTGAGGAATTAATAGACTTAGCCGAAATCTTAAACGTAGATTGCCTGGTGGTTAAATAGCTTTCTACAGAGTCTAATTAGGACCGGACAGATTGTCAATGAGATTGACAATTTGTCCGAAAGAAGATATAATGTTTTTATGCTGATTAAACGAATCCTGTCCACAAAATTAAAAACTTTAGCGCGGAAATTCCCGGTTATTACCGTAGTGGGACCCCGACAGTCAGGCAAAACAACCCTGGTAAAAATGGCCTTCCCACAAATGCCATACGTGTCTCTGGAAGATTTAGACACCAGAGAATTTGCCCTCAGTGACCCGCGAGGTTTTCTTTCCACCCATCACAAAGGGGCCATCATCGACGAAGTCCAAAGAGTACCCCATCTCCTTTCCTACATTCAGACCATGGTTGATAAACGACAAACGGGAGGACAATTCATTCTTACCGGTTCACAAAATATTCTGCTCCAGGAAAAAATATCTCAAACTTTAGCCGGACGTACCGCGCTTTTAACTCTGGCACCGCTAAGTCTGGAAGAATTAATAGGAACTTCCTATGAAATGCCTAATTCAGAGGATTATATCTTAAAAGGATTTTATCCCCGAATATATGATCGAAAAATCCCTCCTCACGACTGGTATCCAAATTACATTCAGACATATATAGAAAGGGACGCCCGATTGATAAAGAATATCTCAGACCTGAATACTTTCCAGAAATTCGTAAGGATGTGTGCTGGTCGAACCGGCCAGGCACTTAATTTATCGTCTTTGGGCAACGATTGCGGAATCACACATAATACCGCAAAAGCATGGATTTCAGTTCTTGAGTCCAGTTACATCATTTATCTCTTAAAACCCTATTATAAGAATTTTAACAAACGTTTAATAAGGATGCCCAAACTATATTTCTACGATACCGGCCTGGTTTGCGCCCTTCTGGGTATTCAGAATAAGGCGCAGATTTCGGTCCATTATCTAAAAGGAAGTCTCTTTGAAACCTTTATTTTATCAGAAATAATAAAATATAGACTCAACCGGGGGATGGAACCAAGTTGTTATTACTGGAAAGATAAAACCGGCCACGAAATTGACTGCATAATAGAAATGCCCGACGCACTACTCCGGGTAGAAATAAAGTCCGGCAAAACCATTACGGAGGACTTTTTTAAAGGATTGAAATACTGGGAAATCCTGGCTGGGGGAGAAAGTAACGGCTCATTTTTAATATATAACGGAGACGAAAATCAAAAAAGAACCTTAGCCCAGGTGCTCAATTGGAAAAGTGTCGCCGCTATTTTCCCTTAGATAATCTCCAAAAACCAGCGTCCTATCCGCTACCCCCTGCCAATAATCCCTCCAATTTATTCCAAATGCTTATATGTATTAGAATTAACGAATACATAAATTGCAAGACATAATTATACTGATGGGTTTGACGGTGGGGGTGAGGCAGGGTAAAATAGTTACGATGTGGCGATACGTAGGACAACGGTTTTTACATCTTATCCCCCTTATCTTCGGGATGACCTTCATCTCCTTTCTGGTCCTCCATCTGGCACCGGGCGACTACTTCACCAAAATGTCCCTGGACCCCCAGATTTCCCCCCAGACCCTGCAGATGATGCGGAAAGAGTTTGGTCTGGACCAGAACCTGGTCATCCAATACCTGAAGTGGCTCAAAAACCTCTTTACCCTTAACTTAGGGGTCTCTTTTGTTTACCATATCCCGGTAATAGACATCATCCGGCAAAGGTTAGCCAATACCCTGCTCCTTTCGTTTACTACCCTTGTCTTAACCTGGCTGTTCAGCGTTCCTTTAGGGGTCCTGGCTGCGGTCAGGGCTAACCGGCTCCCGGACAAAATTATCTCCGCGGCCGCCTTTGCCAGCATCTCTTTCCCTTCTTTCTTTTTAGCGCTTCTCTTTCTGGTTTTGGCTGCCCGAACCGGGTTATTCCCCTTAGGTGGTACGGAAAGTATCTTTGCGGAAAAACTTCCTTTTGGACTAAGAATGGCAGACAGACTCTGGCACTTAAGTCTGCCCGCCCTGGTTTTAACTCTCACCGGGTTTGGCGGACTCCTGCGGGTGACCCGGGCAAACTTTATGGAGAACCTCTCCGCTCCGTTTGTGACCGCGTTACGGGGTAAGGGACTTCCGGAAGGAAAGGTCTACCGCCATGTCTTCCGGAACAGCCTTAACCCTTTGATTACGCTCTTCGGATACGAACTCTCCGGGCTCATCTCCGGAGTGGCGCTGGTGGAAATTATTTTATCCTGGCCCGGCTTAGGGCAGTTACTGCTGACCGCGGTGATGAGCCAGGACCTTTATGTAGTTATGGCTTCGCTCTTCTTCGGCGGTATCCTTTTAGTGATTGGGAACCTGGTCGCGGACATCCTTCTGGCTTTCAACGACCCGCGCATCCGCCTGACATAATATAACGCCGTAGGGGTCGGATTTATCCGACCCGCGGGTTTGATAAATCAAACCCCTACAAAAATGGGGAGTAAAATTGGAGGCATATGTCGTATGAGATAGGGATGGAGATAATGAACCTGCAGATGCCGGAACGGGTGGGCCGGACCGAGTACTGCGACCACACCACTCTGGTGCGCCACATCACCGGCTTTGACCCGCTCAGCAAAGACCCGGAAGAACAGAAAAAAGCCCGTCAGAAGTTCTATCAGGAACTGAACTTTGACTTCCTGTGGAACAATAATGACGGCCCGGTAGCCTGGCCGGATTTGGGTCGGATCACTGATATGGGACACGCGGTCTATATGGAAGGCGGCACTGACTTCCGGGACAATCTGGTCTGCCCTTTCAAAACTCCGGAAGAGGTCCTTTCCTTCGATGCGGCTAAAGAGTACGGCTTGCCGGACATTGCCGAACGGGCTAAATACTTTCAGCAAAACTATTTAGAAGGACAGAAGAATTACCCCGACATGGTCTTCCCGGGCGGATACTACAAGACCATCGTCTCCGGGTGTATCCAGTCCTTTGGCTGGGATATGTTTCTTTTGGGTGTGGGCACTGACCCGGAGCGGTTTGGCGAATACGTTCTGGAAGGGTTTTTTCAACTTACTTTAGCCAACATCAAAGCCTGGGCAGGAACCGACATCAAGGTCTTCGTCTCCCACGACGATATGGTCTGGACCCGGGGCGCCATCTTTAAACCTGAGTGGTACCGGAAGTATGTCTTTCCCAGGTACAAAAAGTTGTGGCAACCGCTCAAAGAAAAGGGGATAAAGATCTTATTCTGTTCCGACGGGAACTTTACCGAGTTTGTGGATGACATCGCTTCGGCCGGTGCAGACGGCTTTATTTTTGAACCGCTGACCAGCCTGGAACTGATTGTGCAAAAGTACGGCAAGACCCACGTCATTGTGGGCAACGCTGACTGCCGGATTTTGACCTTTAACACGAAAGAAGATATTGAGAGAGAGGTCAAAAGGTGTATGGATGTTGCCAAGACCTGCCCGGGTTTCATTATGGCGGTAGGCAACCATATTCCGGCAAACATCCCCATAGACAACGCGCTCTATTATTTTGACCTGGTCAAAAAATACGGCAAAAGATAAAACGAATCAAACGCATTAAATTATTTAACGTAGGGGCGCCATTCATGGCGCCCGCGGGCTTGATGAATCAAGCCCCTGCAGTTTTATGATGTAAATCTATTTAATGCGTTTGTATTAACGACCATATATGAAAATTTTGTTTGTGGGAAGCGGCGAGATTGGTCTACCGGCATTGCGAAGGTTAGCGGACCGGGTGGTTCTGGTGGTGACCGCGCCGGACAAACCGGCCGGCCGGGGGTTGAAAACCCGCGCCACACCGGTCAAGGAATTAGCACTCTCTCTGAACCTGCCGGTCCTGACCACTCCGGACATCAATCAGACTGATTTCATCAGACAGATAAATCAGTGCCCGCCGGATATTATTTTGGTCGCCGCCTTTGGCCAGATGATTAAAAGAGGAATTCTGGAAATCCCCGGTAAGAATATTCTCAACATCCACCCGTCGCTTCTGCCGAAATACCGGGGCGCCGCACCGATAGAGCGGGCGCTCTTAAACCGGGAGACCGAGACCGGCGTAACGGTCATCAGAATTACGGAACGGATGGACGCCGGACCGATTCTTATCCAGGAAAAATTACCCATACTTCCGGAAGACGATGCGGTAACGCTGACCGATCGTTTGGCAGAACCCTGCGCAGACCTGACCGTAAAAGGAATAGCGCAGATAGAGAAAGGCATTGCCTTTTTTGTCGACCAGAAAGAAGCGGACGCCACCTACGCGCCAAAGATAAAGAAAGAGGAAGGAAAAATTGACTGGGGTAAGGATGCAAATGAAATTTCAGCAAAGGTACGCGCCTTTGTCCAATGGCCCCACGCCTATACCTTTCTGCCGGATAGCCCGGCTCCAGTAATTATCTGGCAGGCAGTTGTCTCCCCCTCAGAAGAAAGTAGGGGCTCGATTCATCGAGCCCGCGGGTCGGATAAATCCGACCCCTACATTTTCCTCCCCCTTGATGCGGGTCCCCTTCCCGTTGAATCGGGAGAGGGGGGAGGAAAGGTGGGGGGGATAACACCCGGTACGGTCCTGAAAGCGGACAAAACCGGGATTCTGGTCGCCTGCGGCGGTGAGACCGCTCTCTTAATTACCCAATTACAGCCTGCCGGCAAAAGGAAGATGACCGCAGGCGAATTCCTCTGCGGACACCGCCCCTCCCATTTCCTGACCTAAGGCAGACCAGCTTGACATTTGCTGAAAATTGGCGTAAACTATAAATATCACTAGTGAGATTTACTGAATCCGGTAAAATTATGTATATAAAGCGGGAAATTTTAGAGTATCTGAAGGCAACCCTTAATAAAGAACCCTGCCTGATTCTGACCGGAAGTCGGCAAGTGGGAAAAACCACGCTGATAAAGAAGATAGAAGAAGACCTGAAAAAAGAGGACCAAAAAACCTATTATTTCAATTTAGAATTGCCCTCCCACCTGTCCCTCTTCTCCAATGGTCCGGAAGGCTTTTTGGAGTATTTGACCGCACAAGGAGTAAGACTTACAACCGAGCCTATCCAAAATGACGTAGTATGTCATCCTGAGTGTCAGCGAAGGATCTCATCCAATTATCTTTATCTCTTTATCGACGAGTTTCAATATATCCCCCAGGCGGGTAAATTCCTGAAAGCAATCATTGACAACTTTCCTCAAATTAAGACCGTTGCTTCCGGCTCCTCTTCGGTGGAAATCCAGAAAAACCTTCAAGAGTCACTGGTGGGCAGAAAACGCGTTATCAATATCTTCCCTCTGACCTTTGTGGAATTTCTCCGTTTTCAAAACCTTAAAGAGGCGGCCTACTTTGAAGAAGTCAACGTTATAAAACCCCTCAGCGTTCCATTGCGCAGTATCTTTGTCCGGCTGTTTGAAGAGTTCACGGTTTGGGGCGGAATGCCTAAGATAATCTTAGAACCAGACTTCCGGGAACGTCGGGCACTCCTGGAAGAAATCTGCAGTTCTTATCTTCAGAAGGATATTAAAGGGTTGGTGGGTTCAGAAAACCTTTCGGTTTTTAACAAACTTATGGTTCTCCTGGCAGAGGAAAGTTCCTCGCTGAGCAATATTCATTCCTTGTCAAATACCCTGCGTCTGTCCCGGAAAGAATTGGAAAAGGCTCTCTTTATCCTGGAGAACACCTTTGTTAACTGGCTGCTCAACCCTTTCTACACCAACAAAAGGAAAGAACTCTCCCGGGAGAAAAAGACGGTTTTTTATGACAATGGAATCAGAAATTGTTTGCTCAACAACTTTTCTCCCTTCAACCAGCGTTTGGACAAAGGTCGCCTGCAGGAAAGCGCGGTCTACAATGAGTTGAAAAAAAGTTTAAAGCCGGGTATGGAAATATTATACTGGCGTACCCAGCACCAGACGGAAATAGATTTTATCCTGCGGTCCGACGAAAAAGTGATTCCGATTGAGGTCAAATCAGGCTCACTACAAAAGGTCCCGGCTTCTGTCTCTTCCTTTGTTAAGCAATACCAGTCCCCTTTTGCGGTGGTAATAAACAAAGATAACTGGACAGAAGTATCCACCAATGGGTTCAAAGTCTATTTTTTGCCTGCCTTCGTAACCTCGTTAATTCCTTCCCTCCTGAATAATAGTTGACCCTGATAAGTATTTTCGGGAACCCTTTATTCCCACTTCCAGGGGGGCGACCTCTGAAGTTTATAAATAATAAACAGGAACAAATAGGATTTTCGTCTTGTCCCGGCGTACTTCTCCCCAGAAATCTTTGGTTAAGATCAAGCCATAGGCTGGCTTAAAGGAGTCAATAAAACTGACAAAACTTTTTGATAATTTCTCTCCGGTAAAAGGTGAGTACTTTATCTCAACAGGTACAACATTGCCTTCTGAGTGCAAAATAAAATCCACTTCTGCACCTGTTTTTGTCCTCCAGAAGTTTATTTTGTTTATCCCTTCATACGGTTCGTTCAACCTTATGAAACAGGTGTTCTCCACGATGGCTCCGGCATCAGAACGCTTCTCCAGGCTATTCATATTTTCCATCAGGTTATTTCTGAATCCCATATCGAGAAAGTATATCTTCGGGTTTTTGGAAAGTTCCTTCTGCCTGTTTTTAAAAAAGGGTTTTACTTCGCGACAAATAAATGTCTCCTCAAGAATATTCAGATGCTTTTTGAGATTACGATAGTTCAAACCAGTGGCCTGACTTAAGTTTTGATATACCACAATATTGCCAGTCTGGGTCGCCAGGTATTGAGACAATAAAAAGAGATTTTTTTCGGTTGCCAGTTCCAAAAGGGTTTTTATGTCTTTCAATATATAGTTGTTGTAAATATCCGTAAGAACCTTTTTGCGTTCAGCCTCTCCTTTGGTCAAAACCACCGCAGGATATCCTCCCCAAATCGAAAATCTCTCGTAATGGGAGATAAACTCTGCACTTAGAAGGTCCCGACCGCTCTTTATTTTGAATTGTCTCCCTTTCAGAAGATACTCAACGACTTTACCGTTGTTTTCTGTATACACTCTCTCCAATCTCTGGTCGTGTACCTTCAGATACTCCCGGAAATTGAACGGATAGAGATAAAAATTCAGCATCCGGCCAACCATAAACTTTCCAACTTTTGCTTTTATATCTAAAGAAGAGGAACCGGTAATGATAATCTTTATACCTTTTATTGTATCGTAGATTAGTTTTAATTTTTGTCCACCGTCTTCGGCATATTGAAATTCGTCAATCATCAAATATAATTCTTGGCTGGTGTTGCGCGGGAAAAATGAACGGATAAACCGGACAGGGTCAGTTTCAAATTCCACGAACAGTTTTCTGTCTTCAAAAGTAACCTCCTGAATAGATTCGCTACCCGCCTTCACTTCTCTGGTTAAATACTCCTTCAGTAGTTGCAAAAAGGTAGTCTTCCCTGACTGCCGGGGTCCGATGATAGAGATAAACTCATCCCTTTTCAAAAAAGGCTGTATCCTTTGGAGCAGGTCTCTTTCAATAATCATAGCACCCTCACTTTTTATGCACTCATTGCAATATTAGTATAACTGTTTTTGCAGGTTTTGTCAAGTTCAACTTCGCTAAGAATCTGGCCGTCGTCGATAAACGAGACCCTTCACTCCCTTACAGATTCAACTGTAAGGATACCCGTGTTCAGGGTGACACCCAGGTACTTTTTCAGAGACCTATTATCTGGCCCAAAACCCCGATAGAATCCAGCACCAGGAAAACTATATTCTGTGTCTTAAATCTACAGGAATTAAAACCGTGGTGGGCCGTTTCAAGAGGAAAGATATCTACTGCCCCAGGTGTGACAGCATGATTCTAAAACACGAAGAAAAAGAGACGGATGTGGCAATAGCCGTAAAACTCCTTGAGGTTTGCTTTACGAACGCCGCGGACCACGTCGTAATTCTTTCAGGAGATACCGATTTATCTCCTGCGATCAGAATCTGTCGTGAGCGTTTCCCAACAAAGAAAGCTATCTTTGCTTTTCCTTATGCGCGAAAAAATAAGGAATTAGCGGAACTGGCGCCTGGGTCGTTTTCTATAAACCAAATACATACGGCACCAATTACCTAACCCCGTTGTTTTACAGGATGGTCGGGAAATTTTCAGACCGTCGACCTGGTTAATGAGACCCCCGCCAAGTACCACCCCACCACCCAGTCGCAACACTGCCTGACTTTTCCTGAAAATTGGCGTAAACTATAAATATCACCAGTGAAATTTATTGAAACCGGAAAGATAATTCCTACCATTCCAGAACCACGATCCGGTGGCTGGATACTTCCGGCACCACGAAAGAAGTATAGCCCTTATTAAAAACGAAGGGGACCCGGTTCTTTTGTGGAGTCAGGTAGACCTGCGCCGGTTTTTTAGCAGTACGTACCGCCACCTCTATATCCTTAACCGGCCAGAGCGTTTCAATATATTCTATTTCGGTGTGCCGACGCTGGGGCTGGTAATTAACCAGGTGTACCATTATCCGTTTGGGGTTCGCCTGAGCGGTCAGAGATATCTCCATCCCGGCCGGAGCCCTGGTCTTTACCAGAGGGTCCGGCAAAAGAACGTTTAACGCACTGGCTACCATACTTTTGTAGACCCAGTAGCCGTGCTGGCGGTACCCGGTAAACAGTTCCGGAGCAAAATAGATTATATTGCCGGATTTTATTGCTACCGGATACTTTTTCATTACCTTATCGGCCGGGCTGTGCCGGTGCGAAGTAAAGTGGTTGTAATCCCGGTTAAAGTAACTGGAAACAAGTCTGCCGTAACTTGTGCTCCCCTTCTCGGCCTCCACTAAAGAACTGGCTCCGTAACAGACATAGTCTGTCTCCCTGTTGAGAACAGTTTCTTTAAATAGACCGGCCCCGCTTTTTCCATCGGATAAGCGGAGGAATGACGGCTGATAGGGGTTAATGTCGTGATAACGCACTCCGATTTCCGGAATCGTAAACTCCCCGGATTCTAAATCAACCCCGGCCTGGTACATACCGGGGCAGGCCCCGGCCTGGTGGCTCACAATGAGACTGCCGCCAGTCTTCAGAAAAGCAGTGAGTTTGTTACGCAAATTTTTATCCACCACGCCGGTATCCGGCAGGATAAGGAGACGATACTTACTCAAATCCCCTTCCGAAGTCTCAACGTTGAACTGGCTTTTCAATTCCAGAAGCATCCTGGCCGCACCCTCAGTAGACTCGTTAGGATCGGGCAAAAACTCCCCTTTCTTTCTGGAAAGGTAAATAACCGCAATCTCGGTTAGGGGCTTAGCGTTAAAACACCAGGGTTCCTTCTCCTTTACTTCCTTGAAGACCGTCCCGATAACCTGGTAGGTCCCTTTATCCAACCTGCCCCGGGGATGAAGTTGGTCGCCGACGTTGACCGCAGAACCGGTTGCCAGAATCGTTCCGGCTTCAAAACGTAACTGGTCCACAGTCTTCAGACCGCCAAAGTCCGCCCAACTCTTGTGGAACTTCCCGGTCATCCCCTGGGTCGGTTTCCCGAAGTTGCGTAAAAACCTTGCCCAGAAAGGGAAATAGTGGTACCCCCAGCCGCCGGTAGGCAGAGCCTCAATCTCAAAGTGGGTATAAACATCTAATTCGTGCCGGATGTTGGGACCTAAACGACTATTAAAGAAGACCGAGGCTTTCGGTTTAATCTTACGAATAGCGCTTGCCAGCCGTTTGGTATATTCCCGGGTAACCTCAAACTCCTGGTACCAATGGGTTTTTTCGTCTTTACGATCAATCCCTTTCTTTGCCATTCGCTCTAAACAGGTCTGACAGAAACAGCCCGGATAGGGCGGGTAATAGCACATATCGTAGAAGATACCCTCCACGTCATACCTTTTCAGAACCTCCTCGGTCATCGCCTCCGCATAATCTATGTACTCCTTATGGTTCAGGCAGATTTGGTACCAGAAAGCATCAAAAACGGCGGGTCCCCAGAGTTTTCCGTCTGCCAGTCTGGTAACCCATTCCGGATGTTTTTCTCCCATGTGCTGGTCAACCCGGAGGCTGATATAGGCTGGCGTAACGATTCCCCTTTTCCGGCAGGCTTCCACCTGCCTGCCCAGCAGGTCAAACCTCAGACCCGGATGTTGTGGCCCGACCTTGCTGGGATAATAACACATCCCGTGGTGGCACTTGGCAAACAGCGTTACCCAGCCGACGTTTGCCTCCGAAAGCGTCCGGGCAAACTCTTCCGCATCAAACTCCACTCCTACATCATTAATCCTGGGCGAAGTATGAAAATCCAGATGTATCTGCCTTAACCTCCAGTGCTCCATAATCTCTCCTCGTTTTTTAATATGGTCACAATATTCTATCACTTTTCCGAACCGAAAGTCCATGGTATTTACAAATAGCATCCCTTATGTTATACTTGTATATCAAGGAGGCAAACATATGTTAGCGGTAAGACTACCAAAAGAGATTGAAAACCGGATTGCAGTGTTGGCCCAGCAGACGGGGCGCACCAAAACTTTCTACGTTCGGGAGGCAATTCTTGAGTATCTGGATGACCTGGAGGACCTTTACCTTGCCGCCTCCAGATTAGAAGAGAACCTTCCGGGTATCTCCCTTAAAGAAATGGAGCACAGACTTGGGTTGGATAATAGAGTTTGAGCCCAGGGTTGAAAAAGACTTAAGGGCGCTTGACCTTACCGGACGCCGAAGGGTAATTGCTTTTTTGAGAGAACGGATTGCCCCGCTTCAAAATCCCCGCAGTTTAGGAGAACCCCTTCGTGGAGAAAAATCCGGAAAATTTTGGAAATACCGGGTGGGGAATTACCGGATAATCTGCATCATCCAGGACGAAGTAATCAAAATTCTTGTGGTCAGGGTGGGGCATCGCAAAGAGATTTACCGGCAGATTCCCCGGATGGTCGAATCATAATTCTACAAATTACAGGACACTAGTCAGGACCGAAAGAAAGGGTAGTCCTAAGTTCGGCACCCAAAGCCCGGGCGATTCGCTGAAGAGTTTTAATACTACTGTTGCTTGCACCCCGCTCCAAACGTGAGATGACCTGCTGAGCGATATTCAACCTTTCAGCCAGTTCCTTCTGAGTTAAACCCATTTTTTTACGGGATGCCCGGAACATATCGCCTAACTCTTTAAGAAACCGGTCGGGAACAACCTTCTCTTCTCTCAATCTGATTCCGGACTTTTTAAACTTTTTTTTCAGATAGTCATAAATAGCCTGCCAGAAAATGATACGCGGGTCATTCCAGGAATTTGTGCGCATCCGTCGTTTTATCCGGACCCAATGGGTGACAAAACTTTCCCGGCTTAAATAGTGGGAGAAGACCTCTTCCGGAATACCGTCGCGACTCAAAAGCAGGCTTGCCAGTTCTATAAAATCAGCGCCTTCCGGATTGGCTAACCCCTTTTTTGCCTCTTCTTCGGTAATATTACGGTCCCAGAGCCAGTTGGTCATATTGAATCAACTTCCATCGCTATCAGCCGTCCAATCTCATCCTTGAAATGCCTCTCCATAATCTGCCAGTCATGTGGGACTTTTGTTCTAAGTTCTAACAGCCCGGACTTCATCCGGAACCGGTCAAAGGTATTGAACCAACGAATCAGACCTTCTTTTTGAACCGGACCACAAAATTCCCGGGCAAACTTAGAGAGCGGCATAAAAGTATGGGAAAGAACATAAAGGTCAACATGGTCCTTGGCTTCCTGCCGTCCTCCCGCAATATCCGGTCTTCCCACTAAGTTGGTGGTAACCAAAGAACCGGAGACAGCAAAAATTTTTCTTAAGTAAATATCCTCTACTGACAGTACCGGTATCCCGTTAAATTCGTTCAGTCCCTTCAAAAGTTTTAAAGAATCCTGGACAAAATCCACTTTGAGTTTCGTTCCAGAACGCATCTGGATATCAAAGACCTGCATTTTTACGAACCCCGGTTGAGTATTTTCAGCCTTTAAATCTGCCTTTTGACCGGTAAAGGACTCTATAGTTTCAATCACTTTTTTAATCTCCCCAAGGTCAAAATTTTGTGTAAAGAAATCAAGGTCTTCGGAGAGGCGGTGTTGAAAGTAAAAAAGGGATAAGGCAGTACCTCCGGCAAGATAGAAAGACCCGGTCCTGTTCTTAACCGCGGAAAGTATATCCTTTATCTCCTGTATCCATTCCATTTCGTTTAATTATACAACTTATTGGTTGTATTGTCAAATTACGTACAACTCTTAAGTTGTAACGGGTGGGTTTATACTCTCAGATTATTCCCAGGGGGGGCGGCCTCCGAAGTTTATAAATAATAAACAGTGTTGTTTTCGTTTAGATTTTTGGTGAGGCGATTCGTTCTCTTGACAAAGGTATGAAAAGGTGCTACGATTTAGGTGTTAAATTAAGTATTAAAAAATGACCAGCAGGATTTTGACTATGAGAATGACTGCGAACAATTGCGAAGTTGGAACCTGGAATAAGAAACTGGTTATGCGCACCATCAACCGGCACCAGCAGATTTCACAAGTACAGCTTGTGAGGGAAACCGGTCTGAGCCCGGGCACTGTAACCAACATTATAAAAAAACTGCGGAAGGAAGGATTCATTCAGGATATAGGCTCCTCTGTTTCTACCGGCGGCAGAAAACCGGTGATTTTCCGTTTCAACACACATGCCAGATATGTAGGATGTATGATCTTTTTCGATGTTCATGAAGTGCGCATCGGCATACTTGATCTTGCCGGGAACGTTCTCAAAGAATCATGTTTTGCCGTGGCAACAACGGACATAGACATTCTCCTTCAGAATGCTTCGGAGGCCCTTGAGAAGCTCATTTCCGAACTCCCCGTTGCCCGGGAAGCTATTATTGCCAACTGCGCAGTTTTTGAAGGAATAGTTGATTCCGAAGCAGGTATTCTTGTGTATTTTGCGCGCTCGGGTTGGCGTAACATTCCGGTACGGGAAAAACTGGAGAAGCTTTCAAATTTCACAACCTTTGTAGAGGGTTTCACCCAGGCAAAAACGCTGGGCGAATACTGGTTCGGTGCAGCAAAGGGGTTCGAGAACATCGTGAGTATCCTTGTAGATGTCGGCATCGGGGCTGCCATCATCGTCAACAACCGGATTTACCATGGCGCTAACTACATGGAAGGAGAGATCGGCCATACCGTTGTTGCTCCAAATGGTCCTTTGTGCAAGTGTGGAAAAAAGGGGTGTCTGGAGACAGTCGCCTCTGGACCAGCCATGATAAGCCGAATTACGGAATTGCGGGAAAGCTACAACACGGTTCTGCCCAGGGAAGTGGAAAAGGCCTCAAGTCGCGAGGCCATAAGCATGATCTTTCAAGCTGCAGAAAACGGTGATTCTCTCGCTTCCCGGGTAGTGCAGGATGCAGGCTGCCATATGGGCGAAGCTATTGCCCAGTTGGTCAACTATTTTGACCCCCAATGTATCATGCTCGTTGGGTACGTCATCGAAGAAGATACCGGTATTTTCACGAAGATTATTCGGGAAAGATGTAAACAACTTAGAGTTTCTCCGGAATTCAGAGAGACAAACATTGTGCGGGGCAAGCTCGGCCGGAAAGATGTCCTCCTGGGCAGTGCAATCCCTGCTTACCAGGCCTTTTTTGGACCCCTCACCCAGCATGAAAACATGAGAGACGTTGTCTGGCAAGGAGGAGCTGTGAAGCGTGCCGAACGGAATCATTTTATTCTCAGTAAAGGTTACGCGGTGGCAGGGGCGGTGTGATGGGTGATGAGGTGGAGAGGAAGGTCATGCGTTTGAAAGATAAAGTAGCGGCAATTACGGGTAGTGGGAATGGAATTGGGCGTGCGGCAGCTCTCCTTTTTGCCAGGGAAGGAGCGCGGGTTGCCATACTCGAGATTAACGAGAAAGCGGGGCAAGATACGGAGAAAGAAATCGTCCGCGCAGGCGGAAAGGCGAAATTTATCCAGACCGATGTTGCCGATTTTGAAAGTGTGAAAAAAGCTTTTAATGATGCCCTGAACTCGTTTGGTTGCCTGCACGTGCTTTACAATAATGCCTCGGTTTTTCTCGGTGGACAGGATTCTGCAGTAGCAGACCTTGGCATAGATATGTGGAACAAAATACTCGGCATCAACCTGACCGGGCTGTTCCATTGCTGTAAAATTGGGATACCGCAGATCATTCAAAGCGGAGGTGGTTCGGTCATTAATACCTCGTCAAGCGCCGGCCTTATTGGCATACCGAAGTGCGATGCCTATACTGCTACGAAGGGTGCGACAATCTCCCTGACGCGCTCAATGGCGGTGGAATACGGTCCGCATAAGGTCAGGGTCAACTGCATTGCTCCGGCTGCCATACTCACCGATATGGTACAGCAGAGCAATTTCGGTGACCCTGATTTTGATGAAAGCGTTTTTCTCAGGACGACACCGGTCAGACGCTGGGGTACCCCGGAAGAGATAGCCAGGGTGGCGTTGTTCCTGGCATCGGATGAATCGTCATATCTCAACGGTGTTGTTATCGCGGCTGATGGGGGCATTACAATTACATGAAAGGAGATAAATCCCATGAAAAACCGAATGGAGTACTACCGCTGCCTTGCCAATAATATCCGGGCGCAAGCGGTCAGGATGACCCACCGGGGCAAGAGCGGGCACGTGGGCAGCACCCTTTCGATGGCCGATATCCTGGCGGTCCTCTACACCAGGATATTGAGGGTGGATCCCAAGAAACCAAAATGGCCGGATAGAGACCGTTTCATCTTAAGCAAGGGACATGCCGCCGCAGGGGTCTATGCCGTTTTAGCGGAGATGGGATTCTTTCCCAGGGACTGGCTGCTGACTTACTACCAGAACGACGGACACCTGATGGGACACATCAGCCACCATGTGCCCGGGGTGGAGTTTTCCACCGGCTCCCTGGGGCACGGACTCCCGGTTGCCGTCGGCATGGCAATCCATGCCAAACGCAACAACAAAAACTACCGCATCTTCTGTCTGATGAGCGACGGCGACTGCAACGAGGGTTCCACCTGGGAGGCGATCATGTTTGCCGCTCAGCACCACCTGGACAACCTGGTCGCCATCGTCGACTACAACAAGATTCAGGCCCTGGGCAGAGCGAAAGACATCATCAACCTGGAGCCGTTTGTCCAAAAACTGACCGACTTCCACTGGGAGGCAAAAAAGATAGACGGCCACAACGTCCAGGCGATAGAAGACGCTCTTTCCACCCTGCCCTTCCAAACCGGCAAACCTTCTTTTCTCATTTGCCACACCGTCAAGGGCAAGGGCGTCTCCTTTTTTGAGGATACCGTTGCCAGTCACTACAAGTGCGCCAACGACCAGGAACTGATACAGGCCTGTCAGGAGCTGGGGGTAAAACCATGAGAAAAATATTCAACAAGACGCTGTTGGAACTGGCCCGGAAGAACAAAAAGATTTACATGGTTTTAGGCGATATCGGCTACGGCGAGATTGAGCCCTTCCGGGACGCCTTCCCGGAACGCTACTTCAATGTCGGGGTCGCCGAACAGAACATGACCGGGGTCGCCTGCGGCATTGCCATGGAAGGCAACATCGCGGTTACCTATTCCATCGCCAACTTCCCCACCCTGCGCTGCCTGGAGCAGATACGCAACGACGTCTGCTACCACAACGCCAACGTCAAGATAGTAATCATCGGCGGCGGGGTTGCCTACGGTCCTTTGGGTATCTCCCACCACTCCACCGAGGACATCGCCATCATGCGCGCCCTCCCCAACATGCTGGTCTTCTGTCCCTGCGACTGCGTGGAAGCGGAGGCGGCCACCCGGGCAATGATTGAGCACGACGGCCCGGTTTACTACCGCTGCGGCTACAAGGGCGAAAAGGACATCCACCAGACAAAGATTGACTTCAAGGTCGGCAAAGCCCTTACCGTCAAAGAGGGCAAGGACGCCGCCATAATCTTCACCGGTCCCATCGGGTACAACGTCCTTCTGGCAAACGACATCCTTGTCAAGAAGGGAATCAAATGCCGGCTGGTCAGCCTGCACACCATCAAGCCCATAGATTCCAGGGCGATAGTCAAGGCCGCCCAAGAGACCGGCGCCATCATTACCGTGGAGGAGCATAACCTCTCCGGCGGAATGGGCAGCGCCGTGGCGGAAGTCCTGGCTGACAACAGCGTCACCGGCGTTAAGTTTAAGCGCATCGCCTTCCCGGACATCTACGTCTCCCTGGTCGGCCACCAGGAATGGCTGCGAGACAAGTACGGCATGTCCCCGGAAAAGATAGCCAGAACCGTGCAGAAAACAATCGGGAGGGAAAAAAGATGAATTCAGTAGAACGCATCTTTGCGGTCCTGGACGGCAAGATTCCCGACCGGGTCCCGATTGCGGAACTCTGGATTGACCCCAAGGTCTTTCAGTCCCTCTACCCCGGCCGCTCCTACTATGATTTCATTGAGGAGTCCGGATACTACGATGCCGTCAATTCTCTGGCCGGAGTAGTCAGCCCGGACATTGACTGGGTGGATGAGAAGAAAAAAATCTCCCGGGACAAGTGGGGAGCACACCAGCAGTTTACCGCGGAAGCCATCCCCTTTGTCGTTCCTCCGATCCGCATCGATTCGGAGACGGACCTTGCCTCCTACACCCCTCCGGACCCGGCAAATCCGGCCATCATCAATGAAGTCAAGGAGATGGTCAACCGGTTCAAAGACAAGAAAGCCCTCATCTTTGTGGGTGAAGACGCTTTCGCCGCCCCACAATATTTGCGGGGCGGACTGGAAAACCTCCTGATTGACTTCAAACTCAACCCCTCCTTAGCGGAGCGGCTGGCAAAGATGGTAACGGATTATCACATTGAACTCTACCGCCGGGTCATCAAGGAAGGGATTGAAATCATTCTCCTGGGAGACGATTACGCCGGCAAGACCGGACCTTTGGTCTCTCCGGCCGATTTTCAGCGGTTTATCCTGCCCGGTCTTACCAGGATAGTTGCGGAAATCCATAAAGCCGGCGCATACTGCATCAAGCACACCGACGGCAACATCTGGAAGATTATGGACATGCTGGTGGGCACCGGTCTTGACTGCCTGGGGCCGTTGCAGGAGAATGCCGGTGTGGACCTATCCCAAATCAAGAGCCGCTACCCAAGGGTGTCCGTCATGGGCAGTATTAACGTGGACCATCTGGTCAGGGGTTCAGCGGAAGAGGTGGCTAAGGAAACCAAAGAAAGCATCGGAAGAATCTCCCCGGGCGGAAGGTACATCCTTTCTTCCTCCAACACCATCTCCTCCGGAGTCAAACCGGAGAACCTGCAGGCGATGATTCAAACTGCCAGGGAGGTTGGTTCTTATCCGCTTTAACAAAGGAGGAGACTATAAATTTTTGCAGATTCGTGTCAAGGAAGAGGTTAAAAAAGGGAATCCTGGACCTGGTGCCAGGTAGCGATGGCTTCCGCGGGAGACTCGGTCTCTTGAGACTCGGTCCCTTTACAGAGAAACCCGGCTTCGTTAAGGGTGGGACAAAAGATGAGGTTGCCTTTCCTCTTCAGGGGAGCGAGAACACGCCGGAAGTATTCGGCAAGAGGCTCGGTCTCTTTGCCGGGAGGCTCAGCCTCTTTTCTGGGAACATTGCCGTAATAGACCTTTCCGGCATCGGCAATCTGTTTTATGGTCTTTTCCCAGTCGTACTTCTCCGGGTTGCCAAAATTAACGCCTTTTACTTCCGGTAATGCCAGAAACGGCTCCAGAAGGTGCTTGCCACCTCCGCAGAAGTGGAGCCAGCCGCCAAACGGAGCCAGGGCTTCCCGGAGGAAGGGAACAATCATTTTGATAGAAGACGGAGCGAGCAAGGTGGTGGTATCTTCGCAGGACCGCACTCCACAATTAGTCATATAGAGGTTGCCGCCGTGACAGCCTCCATTCTCCGGTTCGCCAAACCAGCCTTTGATTGTCCGGGACGCTTGCCGGTAGACATAGGCGGTCAAACCTAAAAGGTGCGCTACAAAATCCGGGTCGTCGTAAAGTTCCGTAAAGATAGCATCACCCAGAACCAGGTGCGCCAAGTCAAAAGGTCCCTGGGTATCCGGCAGGTAGATTTTAATGGGAAGGTCGCCTATTTTCTCCTGATAAAACGCAATGTATCGCCGGCATTCCGGCATTAACCCTTTCCCGGAAATCGGCTCTAATCCTTCCGGCTTAAGACGGAGAACCACTTCTTTAGTGAGATGTTTCTGGAGCCAGGGCATCTTGTCCGAAAAGACCTCCTGTTCCAAACCAAAGACGGATGCCAGGAATGCAGTACCAAAGTTTGCCCGGATTGAAGGAACTCCGTCCGCCTTTGCCCGCAGGGTACCCAAAACCGGCCAGAGTTGCTCGTAGAGCATCTTCTCCGGATCGTAAAACTGTTCCTTCAAATCATAGGTGGGATAATTAGAACGCTCCGGAAGCGGCGCGGACACGATTAACGGCAGGTAGTCCGGTTCCCGGCCTTCCCAGACCGCAGTCTGGCGTTCCTGCGCTTTCTTTAATAAAGCCGGGTCCACCTCTTTTTTAATTAGTCCCAGCACTTCTTCCAGCGGAACCGTTTTATTCATGTTAACAATTGTAGGGGTCGGATTCATCCGACCCGCGGGCTTGATAAATCAAGCCCCTACAAGTACTTTTTAAAAAATTCAAAGGCTTTTTTGCCGGCAAAGGCGTGGGGACCGGGGTAGATGTCTGCCCAGAGCCGGTCTTCAACGCCGGCGGACCGGTAAATATTTTTCACGCCCTGGTAGCCCTGGAGCATATGCTGGATGAAGAAGCAGTTGTCATAGATACCCATCTCCAGGAGGAGGGGCCGGGGTGCGATTAGACCCTGGATGTCGTCGGTGTCAAAGTACCGGTGGATGCCCGGTACTATCTGGGAACCACAGAAGTTTGCCCTCTTTATCCCGAACTCCCGCCAGGGGCCGGCGTAGCCGATGATGTCGGCCGCCTTGATTCTGGGTTCCGCCGCGGTGGCAAAGGTGGTCATCGTTCCGCCCTGGGAGAGTCCCATCATACCGATCCGGTTCTTATCAACCTCAGGCCTGGTCTCCAGGTAGTCAACACAGCACATCATATCCCAGATGTTAAGGGTCAGGGTGTAGATACCCAAAAGGGCGCCTTTGATAAAGTTGACGTTGCAGGGGTCCCGTCCGGGAAACGGGTCAAGCCCGTCCCGGCGTTCACCGAAAACCCGCAAGTCCGGCGCGATGGTGAGAAAACCCGCCTTGGCCATCTGCTCGGCGTAGTTGTAATTATGCTCCTTGATGCTGGCGAGCAGTTCGCTTCCCGACTTTACTCCAGCCACCGCATCCTTCCCGAACGGACCGTGTCCGTGACTGCACAGAATCGCCGGGTTACTCCGGTCCGGTTTCATATCCTTAGGCTTAAGGACCTGGCAGGGCACCGACATAAACTCTTCGGAATTAAAGACCACCCGTTCCCGAATCAAGTCCCCGTCTTCTACCGAAGACTCAACCATCGCTTCCAGGGGAACTCTTCCGGGAAAAGGGCCCAAAAGTTCCAGGTATTTGGCAGAAGCCTTGATGCGCCACTCCTCCCAGTCAGCCTTGGTCTTTCCCTTGAACTTAAGGACCGGTTCCCAGTCTTCGGTAATCTTGTCCCAGTACGCCTTCATTGAAAAATTTCTCTTCACCTTAGCCATAAACACCTCCGGATACTTATAAGAGTAGTGTCATCCTGAGCGCCAGCGAAGGATCTCGAGATTCTTCACTCCGTTCAGAATGACAACTTTTTTTACCGCCGGGCTAACTCCGCAGAAAGGTCAAGGTACGCCTTGATTGCTTCCGGCGGTACGTTCCAGGGAATGTGGTTGCCGATACACATCATGTAACCACCGGTCATCCTGGCGGTCTCCACCATATTGCCCACCATCTTTTTAATTTCATCGGTGGCGTTGCGGCAGAGAATACGGTTGTCGCCTTCGCCGGCCAGAAAACAGTCTTTGTGTTTACGGGCAATCGTTTTAAAGTCGGTATAAGGCTCGGTAATGATTCCCCGGGCACCGCAGGCAAAGACATCGTCTGCGTAAACGTCCATACAGCCGTCCGCCATAAAGAGAACTTCTTTACCGGCGCTCTTTACTATGCCCCAGAACTCTTCGTAACGGGGAAAAACATACTTGTGCATCCAGGCAGGGGAGCAGACCGGTCCGCGGGCGTTAACGATGTCGTCGTGGCAGATGACAAACCTGACCGGCAAACGGCTAAAGACCCGGAAAACCCGGCGGTTAATCTCCGCAAACTCATCCATTATCCTCTCAAACCTGGAATCTAAGCAGGTCTCTAAAAAGAGTTCCCAGCCAAAGGTGAGAAGGGGCCACATAAACATCGTGTTGTAGAACCCAACGCTTTCCGTGGAACCTTCCGGCGCCTTATCTCCCCCCCCCGCCGGGTAGTTCTTCCGGTATTCCTGGTATAACTTTTCCTCGTCGGAATAGTCACGGGATTCAACCACCGGTGTCTTATTAAAATCAGCGTGCCGGAGTGGAGAAAAAGCAAAGACATCTTTCGCGTTCTTAAACTCTTTTCCCCAGTCCCAGTGAGTGGTTATTCCGTCACCCCAACGGACGTGATGCCTGCCTTCCTCGTCTTCCATGGAACTTTCGCCGTCCGGGCTGAGTTGGGGTTTTGGTTTTGGTTCGTCGGTCTCCGGAACCGGGAGTTCTAACCGGGGATAGAGTTCCTTCATCTTCACCCGGCAGAGTTTAGGATGTTCGTAATAGTCTATGCCGGTAAGGTAGGTCTCCGCATCCGGACAGGACCAGTGTTCCCAGTGGGGTATGCGCTTGGGCGCCTTACCCATAAAGGCTAAATACTTGTCGCTGTATTCCATAACCCCCTCAATGACATAGAATGTCATCCTGAGCGCCAGCGAAGGATCTCGAGATTCTTCGTTTCACTCAGAATGACATCCGGGAAGAAGTAAATCCAGGTGTTTGTTCAGGTGTTCGGTTATTAACCGGTAATGGTCTTCCTCATAGCGTTGGAGCGAACCAAACATTTCCGACCGGAACTGAGCCAGAACCGAACCGTAGGTAATGTGAAGCAGCTGCCGGCAATCCGGGAGGGAAAACAGGGTGGTGAGACCACCGTCCTCAATGCTATCCAGCGGTGGAATCTTATTTATATCAAGGTTGACCGAGTATCCTATCCGGTCCTGGCTGATGTTGTTGAGCGCACATTGATGAATCCGGCGGTAAAAAGAAGGCGTTCTCAACGCCAGAGTCTTGACCGCCTGGAGCCAACTGGTTCCTGCGGTCTTGACGTGGAAGGCGTCGCTGATTTTCCGGATGATGGGGTAGACCGCAAACTTATCGCTTCCGGAATGGATACTCATCTTATACCCGCCAAAGAACCGGCAGATTTCGGTGTGTCGGCGGAAGATCTCTTCAAATTCCGCAAGGTCTCCTTTATAATCAATCGCCTTTTCGAACTCACCGGGGAATTTTGGGGCAAGGCTGGTGAAGGGAACTTTGTTCCTCCGCAGATACTCCACGACAAAGATGTGGGCTAAAGGTGTGGTGGTCTGTTTGGTCTCGTCAACCGAAACTTCAAAGTCAAACGCGGGCAAAGACGCTTCCAGAATTTGGCAGCACTCAATCGCAAATCTTAAACCCGGCACAAAGGTAACAATCAGCCGTCTTATCTCCGGTAAGGAGAACCGGTAGGATTTGCCGGCAATGGTATACTCTTTCTCCTGGAAGAAGTCCTCAACTTCGTTGATATTAGGTATTAAAGCTAAACAGCGCGCTTCCTCTTCCGGAGGCATCTCCGCCGGGTTTTTGATATAGTCGGAGAGGTCTATGGTGAACATAGAATAGCCTGCGGATACCGCCTCTTTTAATTGGGAAATCTCCTTCAGGTGGTCGGCGTCAGCACCAAAGGGACCAATATATCCGGCCTGAAGGCAGCCCCAGGAGGCATCGTCCACGACATCCCGGGGAGTCCTTTTGGTGCGGGCGTTCTCCCGGACCGACTGCTGGGCAAAAACAGGAAAGACCGGCCGGGCTCCTAAACTTTTTATATGGCCGGGCGTGGCTAAACCCAAACGGTCACCAAACCCAAAGGAAATTTTTTGGCTGGCTGGTACCGGTTTAAGTTCCGGAAAGATTTCCCGGATGCGTGCGGCGTTGCGTCCGTTCAGCGGACACATCCTGAGGCTGTCGTTTAAAACAGTACCTTCAAATTTTTTGCTTCCTTCACCTGATACCGCCAGGTACTTCTGTTGCTCATCCCGCACCATTATAAAAGAGGCCCCGCCTCCCGGCAAAGAGGCCCCGCCTCTCTGGCGGAACGACTCCGGGTACGGATGATATCCGGGTAGTAAACCTGCAAACTTCTCAATATCCATTTGACGTAGGGGTCGGATCCCTGTTTACTACACACAGGGACAGGTTTATCCGACCCGCGGGCTTGATGAATCAAGCCCCTACTTATACCGGTCTAAGGGAACCAGGTCCTTGAGCCGGATTGGTTTTCCTTCGACAATAGATTTGTTGGCAGAGGCACCAATCAGGATGGATATGGCTCCGGCATAAGAACCGGCCTGGTGACCCAGAGGGTCAGGGATACCGCCCCGGAAAAGCATATCCTGAAGTTTTTCGTCGCCGCCGCCGTGCCCGCCGACTGCCTTGGGTACCGTGTAATTGACCTTTTCTCCCTTTCGGTTATAAAGGTCCAGGTAATAGACTGGTTCGCTTACCCGCTGACCGCTGTGATACTCGGCGATTTCCATCCGGCCCGCAGTTCCGTTGAGGGATGCCTTAAACCCCTCGTAAGGGCTGTGGGCAGTCAGGGAATAGGTTAAGAACGCGCCGCCGGAGTACTTGACATTAACGCTCATCGTGTCGTAAATGTCTATCTCCTCGCTGAAAACGCACCGGTCCCGGTAGTAGCCGTCAGCCTTCTCCGTCTCCAGGTAAAGTTGTTTTGAAGGAAATCCACCCTCAGCGGTTAAATCAAAGTAAAACTCGCAGGTTTTTTTATATTTGCAGTCCAGACAACGTTCCCCCCGTTCTTTGCGGGTTGGTCCGTAAAATCTTAATGAGCCGTACGCCATTACCGTCTCCGGCTCTTCTTCCAACCACCAGTTGACTATGTCAAAATGGTGGGTTGCCTTATGAACCAAAAGTCCGCCGGAGTTTTCCAGCCGGCGGTGCCATCTGCGGAAGTAATCCGCACCGTGGGAAGTGTCCAGGAGCCACTCAAAATGAACACTGAGAATCTTGCCTACCGCACCCTCCAACAGCAACTCCTTTATCCGGGTGATGTAAGGTGTAAACCGGTAGTTAAAGGTAACGATTACCTTTTTGCCGGTCTTCTTCTCTGCCTCCAGGATGGCGTTGCACTTTTCCGCATCAATGGTCATCGGCTTTTCCGTAATCGCATCAAGACCCGCCTCTAAAGACTTAACTATATAGAGGTGATGAAACCGGTCAACCGTAGTGACGATGGAGACGTCCGGCTTAGTCTCCTTAACCATCGCATCAAAATCGGAATAGACCTTACAGGTCAAACCAGCCATCTCCCTTACCTTTTCGGCGCGGATCGGGTTAACGTCCAGAATTCCTACCACTTCCGCTACGTCACTAAACCTTTCCTTCAGGGGCAGACCGTACATATAGAGTGCCCGGCCGCTTGCTCCCGCTAAAACATACTTTTTTTTCATAGTCTCCGCCCTCGTATAAATTGTATTGTTAATGCCCGATCTTCGTAGTTATATTTGAATACAATTGTAGTATATTCAGAATACAAAAGCAACCCCGTACGGAAAACCTAAACGGATGCCGACAATTTCAGGATTTCTGCAACCATCTTCACCCGTTCAAAATCAGCGTCCGGCGGAACATTGTCGCCCATCCCGAGGGCAAAACGGTACCCGTGCGGAACTCCGGGAAGGAGGTTTTCCAGGTAATCCTTAAAATCTTGCCGGCTGCCGCCCTGAGAACAGAGCAGTACCGAAGGAATTCCACCCTGAATCACCACGTTTTCACCAACAAGTTTCAGGGCTTCCGGAATGGTCAGTCTGCTCATCGGCCTGGTTGCCATTGCCTCCACGACATCAATATCACATTCCGGGACAAAAGGAAGGAGATGTTCGGTCCGGCCGCACCAGTGAACTTCATAGATCTTCCCGGCCTGGTGGAGAATATGGGCGATCCTGCGGTAGAAAGGAATGGCGTACTTCCGGAAGGTTCCGGGTGGAGTGGTCCACTCGTCCATATTGTCTCCCTGATGGACGACCAGAACCGGACTTGAGGCCAGCAGGCGAGCCGCTTCCTCTGCCTTAAAGGTATAAACTTCCATCAGCTCCTCTACCTCTTTCTGGTAATCAGCAAAAAGGTAGATCCCCCTCTCCCAGCCGGCATCGTTCTTACCGAACTCAATATAAGGAAGGCAGAGGGGCGGGGAAACCAGGGAGAGTCCGTCCTCGCCCACCTCCCGCTCGCTCTGCAAGAAAGGGTCCGTATTCAGGGAATAGCGGATATGTTCGGCGATATACTTAACTACCCGGATATCATCAACCTTCTTAACCCAGTGTTCCTTCAGGAAGAGAGCCCGGGTAAGGTCGGTAGCGTACTGGTGTAGAGTCCGGACGGTACCGACCGGTGTCCGGTATTCGGTGATGATTCTGTCGCCAGACTCGCTTTTGGTGACCTCAATCTCCGGGCTGTAACTTGTTTCTATAACGCCGGTGCGGGCCCAGATGGTACCCCCCACTGCCCGGACGATATCGTTGCGACTCATATCCTGGTATTCTTTGGGCAGGGTTTTGTTGGTGCGGTTGACATTGAGCCAGTGGTCAAAATTCGGTACAAAGGGAAGCCTTTCGGCTCGCTCTTTCTTCAATATCCGGGTATAATTCTCTCTTTTGGTCATGTAAAAGTGTATACTCCATTCAAATAGACATAGGGAATTCGGCAAACAGCTTCTTTCTCAATCCCCAGGTGTCACCCCAACGCACATGTGCAACCCAAGAATCTACAGATTGTTTTAACTTTGCGAAACTCAGATTACCTTCAGTGTATAGTTTATGCAAGCACTTCAAATGCCTTCTATAATGGAAAAAATTCTGCTTTTTTAAGAGGCGGTGCGTGGGGAAAATTCTGAAACCCAGAAATTCTACACCCTGCATTACCGGGAAAATCTGCGTTTTGCCCGGATGTATCTTCAGGTGAATTCCGGCAAGGTATCCTTCTACCTTGTTTCTTATTTCCCGCAGTTTCTTCTTATCGTCGTCAAGGATGACGAAATCATCAACATAGCGGATGTAATACCGGCATCCAAGGCGTTCTTTTACGAAATGGTCGAAACCATCCAGGTAGAGGTTGGCAAAGAACTGGCTGGTAAGATTGCCGATAGGCATTCCTTTAACATCCGGGAACAGGGAAGGTTGGTTTGAGTCGTCCAGGTAATTTTTGGACAGAGCCAAAATCTGCCGGACAAGCCACAACACCTTTTCGTCTCTTATCTTCCGGGCTACTGTTTGAAAAAGGATTTTTCGGTCTATACTGTCGAAATATTTTACGATATCAAATTTCAGAACATATTTATTCTTTCGGCTAAATTCCTGGCATCGTATAATCGCCTTATGAGTTCCTTTGCCTATGCGATTGGCATAGGTGTCAAAGATAAAACTTTTTTCTAAAAGCGGTTGGATTATGTTGCATAAAGCATGATGAACGACCCTGTCCCGATAAGGGGCGGCGCTGATGAGCCGTCTCTTGGGATCATAGACTACAAACTTTCGGTATTTGCCTGGCTGATAGGTCTGGCTTAATAGTTCGTCCTGCAATCTTAACAACTCCGGTTCCAGATAAAAATTGAACCTGGCGGTATTCTCTTTAAATTTTTTACCCTTTTGTGCCTTCTTGCCTGCCAGCAGAAGGTTTTCAAATGAGCAAAGCCTATCGTAGAGATTTCGGTATGTTTCCGCCATTGCTGTGAGTGCAGCGGCAACTTTCGCTCTCTAAGGCTACTGGTTGCCGCTGACTGTTTTTATATTCGGCCTCATCCATTCAGGGAATTCGGCACAGGAGACAGGTTTTAGACTCAACAGATGCACGCTCAGTAAGTCCGTAAACTTACTAATTCTGGCGGTATCCCGAAGGCACTTCGGGATATAAAGAGACTTGGCGACGAAGCGCAGCGGAACCCGTTGTTGTTGTTCCTGTTCGTCGGGTCGTTCCTGTTGCGATTGGCAGGCCGGCAGTTGTTAGCATTGTTGTTCCAGGAGCCGCCGCGCAGAACACGGAACGCCCAATTTAACCTACCCCCTTCTGCTGGCGTAACCACCCGCCAACAGACTTTCCGATGTCGGTTACCTGATTTGCGACAAACTCGTATTTGTTCAGATTGATAAAATGCAGGTCCTTACAAATCCGGGTCAGAAATCTTAGTTTTTCCAGTTTCAGGTTTATCCTTTGTAATATTTCTATTTTATCCTTCATATATTTAGCCTCAATTGAGTCTTCCAGAATTTCAAACAATAAGTCTTCTACCCTGTTACCGAGCGAAAAACGGTATGCTCTCGGAAACTTAATAATCTGAGGAAGCCACCAGAGTATCAAGTCGTAAGTTTTGGTTATTACTGTCAGTTCAGTTTGCTCATTCATAAATTTTCAAGAAAAATTTTGCATTTCCTTTAGCCATAATTATTAACTTCATTGTTCGGCAACCCTCAAGAAGTTACTTCTAATCTATCTGCCCAGTAATATGGTTTTCTATGTAAGTGCGCAAACGCAAGTATTACGATAATATCTTTTTGAACAGAATAAAGAATTTTATACGGGAATTTATGGACGAAATAACGGCGTATTTCTTTGGATTCAGGTGGCCAGGCAGAAGGATATTGCTTTATACGTAAAAGGGAATGTTTTATTTCTTTTTCAAAACGTATGCCCAAACCAGGCTGTTCAATTTCATAAAAATCCTTGGCTTCTAAAAATTCCTGGTGGGCAATCCTTACAATCCCTATTTTCATGCGGTTTCTTTTCCGAACATATCCTTAAAGGATACAATCGGAAGTTTTCCGCTCTTATAGGCTTTCAATCTTTTTCCCGCTTCCTCTGCCCACGCTTTTTCAATTTGAGGATCGGGAACATCTAAACTTTTGATTAAAGCTTCAATAACGATAAACCGTTCCGCGGGTTTTAATTGAAGAGCCTCAGATATTAACACTTTCGCTGGTGACATATTGGCCTCCTGGCAATACAATTATAGCATATTTGGTAATAGTTAAAAAATTAGCGCGGCCCGCCTTACGGCGGGAGGGTAAAAGGGCAAAGGGTAATGAGTCTATGGCGACGAAGCGCAGCGGAACCCGTCGAGGCTGAGCCAGTTCGTCGGGGCGATCCAGTCGCGACTGGCAGGCCGGCAGTAGTTAGCATCGATGCCCCAGGAGCCGCCGCGCAGAACACGGAAACTGCCAGTAGGAGGTCCTTCCGGGTCTTCAGTTGGGCTATTCTGGTAGTAGTTGGCATCATACCAGTCACGGCACCACTCCCAAACATTGCCAGCCATGTCATAGAGACCAAAAGGGCTCGTCCCGTTTTCATAACTTCCTACTGACTCTGTTCTTGAGTTTTTGAATGCTTCTCCTTTACCGCTTTTATAATAGTATTTATTCCAATCATCATTGTTCATAATATCCATACCGGCCCATTTAGAGGCGGAATTTAGTCTGGTCCTGTCCCAGGTATCTCCCCAGGGATACCTTCGGCTATCGGTGCCCCGGGCTGCATACTCCCATTCGGCCTCAGTGGGCAGCCGGAAGTTCTTACCAGGGAATAATCGGTTTAGTCCCCTGAGGAAGTCCTGGCAGACATCATAGGAAACCTGTTCTACCGGGTTCTTTACTCCTTTGAAGTTACTGGGGTTGTTACCCATAACTGCTTCCCATTGCTCCTGGGTTACCTCATACTTACCTAAATAGAAGGATTTGGTTATCTTTACCTTGTGCTGGGGGTGTTCGTCATTGCCCCCTTCTCCTTCTGGAGAGCCCATCAGAAACTCTCCTGGCGGGATAAGGACCATCTCCATCGTTATTCCCTTGCCTAAGTCTATGGTTATCTCCTTCTTTCCAGTAGATTTTTTACTAACCGGTAAACTTGCTCTCCGGGTCTCTTCCGGTATTACTTCTCCCTGCATACCGGCAAGGAGTTCCCCGGATAAATTATTCAGGGCGGCCTCCCACTCGTCTTTGTCTTCGGGATTAAAGGTACATTTACCAGCAACTCCGGATATTTGTTTTCCGGTCTTTACTTCAACCAATCTTACATTTACACAGAGTTGATTCCCTGGTGCAGTTTTTGAGGAACCAATCAGAACATACTTTGCTCCAACCATCTTCCCGGCTTCAAGATTAAGAGCATCTTCGGTAATGCCGGATATCTTTAGTTTGATTTCATTCAGCGCTTTATCCAATTGTATCCGCTCCACTAAATTTACTGCTCTTGATTTTGCTAACTGGGTCTGCAGTGTCTCAGCAAATAAGTCTCCGTATTTCTCACCGCTGAACGGCGGGCAGGCAATGTAGGCAGGGGGCGCCGGACTGAGAATAACTTCTGGTACTCCCGGCAGGATTACTGGCTGTTGTTGAAACTCCCCACCCTTTTCTTCCTTCAGAAGAACAGGTACCCGTCCTTGAATATAGGAAACCAGGGATGATAATGTTACCTGTCCCATCGGGTCAGCCGCCTTGCCAGATAATCCTTCTACCAGGGCCCGATTGAAGAATGAGCCTTCTTTGCCATAGTAACTCTTTTGTCCTTCCCGGCAACTGAACAGTGTCGCTGATACTCTTCCCTCCTGTATACTCCACCCTCCACCGTTGGTCAGAAAATCTTTGCTCATCATTACATCACTTATCCCTGCTTTCTTACTTAAAGACTCTACTGTCTCCCGGCAGGCATCCAACCATAATAACCTGCCCTGACAGGGTAATCCTTCTAACTTATCCCGCAGATAGGTGAGAGGAATTGTCGTAACATCGCGGGTATCTTTATCTATCAGGTCAGCATCTTTCATTAATAATAATTGCTGACCTTCTATATCTACCCCATGACCGGAAAAATAGAAAATAACCAGGTCGTTCAAGGAAACCTGCTGTGATAGTTTACCCAGGATTTTCGCAATATTCCCGCGGGTGGGTTGAAAGGTTTCATCCGGCGAATCTGTGGTCAAGATATAAGTTCTGGTGGAAGAGGGCTGGCATTTCTCCAAGGCTTTCGCCACATCCCTGGCGCCTTCTGCCGCCTGCTCTAATGTCTGGAACGCCTGAACATACTTGCTAACTCCTACAGACACTACCCAGATGCGCGGTGTCGTTTCCTGACCAAAAACCCCTCCACTCATCAAAAAGATTAAAAGAATTAACCCGGATACCAATCCTCCTCTTTTTATAAAGCCTGTTATTTTCTCACTCATTCGCCATTCTCCAGGTGTCTCCCCAGGAGACATGCGCAATCCAGAAACGAATTGATTGGTTTATCTTTTGTATATCTATTTTACCAAGAAAATACAACTTTTTCAAATATTCGGGGGGCAGAGCGCCGTGTCACAGCCAGCCGGTGAGTTTGGCTAAGAGTTTGCTGTAATCAATAAAGTTCTGATAGGAGATGTCCGGCGGTACCGCGTGGTCACAGGAGGGGATATAGCCGCCTTCTTTCAGAAGGGAAGGGACAGACCGCATAACCTCGTCTTCCAGTACTTTACCGCCTTTTGCAATTGCCCGTTTGTCAATCCCGCCCCGGTAAGCCATTCTTTTGCCGAACCGTTTCCGGTAGGCAAGCAGGTCGTTGCCGGCAGCCACTTCAATCGGCGAGCAGACGTTGATGCCGGATTCAATCCAGAGCGGAATCAGCTCTCCGATATACCCGTCGGAATCCACCTCCATTACCGGACAGCCGCTCTTTCTAATCCTGTCTGTCCAGGCTTGCCAGACCGGCATCAGAAACTTCCGGACCATACCCGGGGAAATCATACTCTTGACCTTGTAAGCCATATCCTCAGAGATGAGAATATGGTCCGGGGTCACTCGGGAAAGGACCGGTTCTAAGACCGCTAAGACAAAGTCCTGCCAGAACCGGGTCATCTCCAACACAAAATCAGGGTCTTCAGCCATAAGAATGCAGAGGTTCTCAAACCCGCACCACTCCCGCAATTGCCAGAAGGAACCATTGAAAGAGATGGTCAGAAGATAGTCCCGGTCCTGTAATTTGGCGCACCTTTCGGAAAGGTCTACCGGGTAACGGCCGGGTGTCCCTGACACCTTGCCGGGTGTCCCTGACACCTTGCCGGGTGTCTTCGGGTCAAACCTTTTCTTCATCTCTTCCCAGTCTTTCCTGGTCTCAACCGGAAACTTGTGCCACTTGCGGGTAACGAAATCTTTTGCGGAACGGATGTAGGTGTAGTCAAACTCATCGGAGATTTCCGTAATCGCACCCATCCAGTCCTGGACGATGTAGTGGCCATCCTTGTGCTCTAAAACCTTCTCCTCAAACTGGGGTATCATCCGGAAGTCAATATCTAAACTTATCCGTTCCCGGACCGGCTCTTCAGGGAGGCCGAGCTTCTCCAAAAGAACCTCGTACCAGTTCCGGTTCTTCGGCAAACCTTCTTCATGCCACCTAACTAAGGTAGACTCCCGGGGTCCGCCCGTCATCAGGGGAACCTTATCCGGCTTGCCAAAGAGTAATGCGGCTACAAATCTCTCCCTTTCGGTCATATCCTAAATTTTACCCTATCTTCTCCGGCCTTTGCAATCAGGTTAGTGTTGAAAATTAAAAGATGACACTGCGTGTCAGTTTCGCCTCGGCTAAAACCTGCGGCAGATCTTTTTTACTGTATGGCTTCATCTCGGCGTTCCAGGGTTCAATAAGGGTTACCTTCCCGGCCAGTGCCCGGATACAATCCGGGAGGTCAAATTCCGGCAGCATGCCCCGGATAAAATTGGCTGACGGCCAGGCAACAAACGCCTCCTGAGTCCATTCGTAACAGGAAACCGGGCTGTTCTTCAGGATGACCTTCTTCACCCCGGGATGTAATACCGCACCCAGTAAAGCGATAATCGCTCCCTGTCCCCGGCCGAAAAGGTGTATCTCCTCGTTTCCTTCGGCTGCAAGCAGGTCACAAACACTCAACAGGTCGTGCACCCGGCGCCCCAGATAACTTTCGCCCAGCATAATTCCATACCCGTGAAAGAGATAGTCCATGCCGTAAGGCTGGAAAAAACATCCCGTCTCGTCCGGAATGGACTGCCCCAAACCGCGCACATCAAGGAAATAGACCGGCCCCTCAACCATTAAAGAATGCGCCAGTTTGTCTTTCAAGATATCTTCTTCCGAACAAAGGTGCGGCAGAAATACCTTCGCCACCTTATCGGCAACAAAAATATCTGCATCACACCCCTTCACCCTTTTTGTCAGAAAAGCCCTGACTTCTCCCTCTGTTTCGACCGCAAAACGAGCAAAGACTATATCGCCTTTTAAAGCGGGGCAATTCGCGGCAAGAACCTTCCCGAAATCCGGCCGGGAAGTGGTAGAAAAAGAGCGTAAAACCCGGTAGTGGGGAATATCTAACCGGGGAGAAAGAGAAAGAAGGTTTCTAATCTTTTTCGGCAAGCTACTCAGCGAAGGTTCTTTTCTAACCAGAACCATCTTTTGGGATTTTTCAGCGAGCATATTATAGATGGGCCGGCTACCGGCCGGTATTACTTCTCCCCGAGGAGTAGCAAAGAGAGTTTTGTCCTTTTCTACTTTAAGGGAAGGTTCGGAAAGAGGCACCTTTAAACCCGCCTGGTGACAGAAGAAGGTAACCATCACCTTCTGTGCTTCAGAAGAGTATCCATGTACATTGTCACCAACAAAGATACCGGATTTTTTCTCGGCTCCAAAGAGGGAGTAGAAACGGCGGATTTCAGCGTAGGCCTCTTTCAGCCCCCGCAGGTCAAAAAAATCGTATTTTTCACCTAAAAGGATTAACGGCTTGGGCGCCCGGCTGATTATGAAATCGGCTATCTCCAGTCCACTACCAAGAACACCGGGCGGGTACTGCTCGCAGTCAGCCGGAAGTTCGTTCTCCAGATTGGCCAGGAAAGTGGTAACAAAACAGGAAGGTGCCGCCATGGTAAACCGGTCTTCTATCGCCCAGAGCCAGGAAGTCATCGTACCGCCGCCGGAAGAACCGGTTAAACCGATATCTGCCTTATCCACCTCAGGCCTGGTAAGAAGATAGTCCAGTGCCCGGATACCATCCCAGGCCCGCCACATACCGAAAAATTCACCTGCCAGTTCCATCTGTTTCCCGGCCATGTTGTGCGCATAACAGCAGTTTGTTCGGAGGGCATCACCTGGCGGCTGATGGAAATACTGGTCCCGTTCCCCCTGGCTGAACGGGTCATAACTCAAGACCACAAATCCGGCATGTACCAGTCTCTGACATGCTTCCTGATAAAATGAGTAGGCCTTACCGTTCTGAGAATGCCCGCAGGGAAATATTACTCCCGGTAATTTTCGGGTTATTTCCTGAGGCAGGTAAAGGTTTGCGGTAACCAGACAATTCGGCCGGCTTTCAAAAATCACCTTTTCGATGCGGTACCCGTTTCGATTAAGAACTCCGGTTACCTGAGGTTTTAAAGGGGTCTTTTCAGGTACCGGCTGAAAAGCTCTGTTTATAACCGTTCGTATCTCTTCCTGATACTTCTCCGCCTGCCGGCGGTTACGAATCGATTTCAACCTGGCGGTCCGTTCCTGATGCAGGACTCTAACCCGCCTGACATAATAGTCCAGTACCATATGTTGATACCCGCTCCGGAACGAGATTCTCTTTTCTGCCATAGCATTGGGGAAAATGGTTACGGTCTTTGTTCTTATTGTACCTAAAATTTATAGCGTAATTTCTACCATCTCCACGGTGTCCAGGCGGGCGAGGCTGAGAAGAGTCTCCTCGTTCTCCACCTTAAACTCAACCTCTTTGCCGTCTGAGACGGTGCGGCAGGAACCGGGCTTAAGGTTGCCCGGTAATTTTATAACTGCTTCAAGATTGTGTATCGGAACGTTGGGTAGTTCCTGCTGGTAGTTGACAAAACAGAGGAGAAAAACGTTCTTAACACTGCTCTTAAGTAAGGTAATCTCCACGCAGGCCGGTGCGTTGGTAGAGACGATGATGCCGGAAGGTCCGTATTCTTTGAAAAGCCTTTCCCCGAAAGACTGCTGGGCGTCCTGCTGTAAAGAAAGTAAAGAGGAGTAAAGGTATACGCATTTGCCTTTGCCAAAGGTGTTAACGGTCAGACCGGGGTAATCGCTGATTGGACCGGGCGGGTTGCTGTGGATGGAGGCATATTGGTCCGGAACGTCCGGGTCAAAAATTGGCTCGGAAACAAAGGCTGAGGCCGTGGCGGAAACCGTTTTGACCAGAGGCGCCGGGTAACGGGAGAAGATGAAATCTTCTTTCTCCTTGAATACCAGGTAGTTAATCCTTTTGGTCATCTTACCGGTGTAGGAGACTCCAAAGATATCCTTTAAGGCAAAGTCTCCGGTTGTCTTGCCGGAAAGGTTGTAGAGAGAGGTTAGACCGGTGGCGATAAGGGTACCCCCGTTTCGGACAAAAGTCCTTAATTTCCCTCCCTCCTCTTCGGACATAAAAGCCGCGTTGTTGACGATGATGGTCTTGACGTTTTCAAAATTCAGGGTACGGTCGGTGATTATCCGGCAAGGAATATGTGCCTTGCCCAGGATAATGGAGGTCCCCAGAATCTCTTCCAACGGAGGGAGATTACTGCCCGATTCCGGGCTGAGTGCCTTCCCTTCATCTTTCTTCAGGCTTACGCCGTTGGCGGACATATTGACCATAGAAGCCATAGAAAAGTAGAGTCCGGTGTCTCCCGCTAAAACCGGCTTCAATTCCTTGGCCTTATCCCGGAAAGGTTGTACCTTCCGGTTGACCGCACTTAACCGTTCGTAGACCTCTGCGCACAACGTTCCGTCCGGATTGATGGCGTCAATGAAAAAGTAGGCGCCTCCGTTGGCTAAGGTGGTTGAGACAGAGCAGACCATCTCTGCCTCAGACTTGGTGGAAGTATGGTCGGTCAGGTTGACACACCGGGAGGTCATGAACTCAAACGGCAGGTGTTTGGAAAAGGCAGAAAAGACTTTGGTCCCTAACGACTGCTGGTACTTGCCGCCGTAAAAGTCGCCGGAAGAGTAGTCGCTGGCTAAGGCTAAACCGGGACTCTGACCCAAAGCCCAGCCGGACAGTACCGGCGAGAACTGGTGGGTTACGGTTACCTCAGGCTTAATTACCTTAACGAAGGAGGTGAGTTCCTGGCCGAACTCTGCCAGCCACTTCTCTCTTGCCCGCTGGAAGGTCACCCATTCTTCACTGCCCCAGTCAATAATTGAAGGAATCTCTTTCTTTGTCTCCCAGAGGTATCTGGTCCGGCAGTTATGACACACACAGACCATAGGCCAGAAGGTCATATCAATGAATACGCCGACGATGTCGTAAGCAAGGATTTCCGCCAACTGTTTTTTCACGAATTCCCGGTACTCCCGGCTGTTGGGACAGGTGAACCAGTACCGGCCAAATCTCTGACCGTTAAAATCCTCTATACGCCAGTCCGGGTGCGTTTTGGAAGACTGGTTGTGGAAGACCACCGTGTAATAGGCCACCGTGACGATGCCCTCCTTGCGAAGCAGTCCCGCTATTTCACCGAAGATGTCCCGGCCGTTAAGGTTTTTGTGCATATGCCCGACCTTGGTCGGATAGTAGCAATTACCGTTATGACAGCAGGCGTAGACCATCGCCGCTTCCACCCCGGCATTCTTCATCATCGCCACGTACTTAGCCGGATCAAACTTGGTCATAAACGACGGGTCATCTTCGGTGATGTGGTTATCCACCAGAATCCGGGCATAACAATTTTCCATCCACTG
>JAZDPL010000032.1:0-36180 GCA_043797665.1 Candidatus Omnitrophota bacterium | reverse complement strand
TCCAATGCCCCGGCTTGCGCGGGATTATACGGACTGGGACCGTGGTCTTGCTCCTATTCGGACGAAGAGACCATCCGCTGGATGAGCCGGCTTTATCGCCATTATTGCATTGAGGGTCGGCGGGATATGCTTTCCGGGGATTCCTATGAGTTGAGTTATATAAGAAATGCGGATTCTGCCGTTTTATCCATTTCTGATTGGAAAGAACCATCAAATCCTGGAGGGAAAATCGGGCAGGAATTGGAAGGATGGAAGTCTGAAAAAGGTGGGTAAAAACAGGACTTGAAATGCTTTTGCGCCAAAAATTACGCGGAGGCAGGATATGTGCGGTACAGAGTCTAAAAACCGCGATATCATCGGACCGCGTTCCGTTCAGGCCTGTGCCCTTTCGGTGAAATGGTTGAACGCCTGCGGCGCAGCGGATGATCCGGAACTGATGCGCCGGCGGCGGCATTATGCCTTTTGACTGGCAAAGTCCGCATGGCGTGGCCTGCATGCTGATGAGTAATGAAAATTTGATGATGGCAATGTATGACACGCCGGAACTCGTGCATGAATTATTCCGCAGGGTAACGCAGGCTATTATCGACCTGGTACGGGCAGCGCAAAACTGTATCGGAAGGCCTAAAGGAACAAACGGTTAGGAAGAGAATTGATATGTCTAAATATATATTGAACGAAGCATCGCTGAAACTCGCGCGGGATTGGTCCAAGGCTGCGTTCGGCGGCCTGGTTGATTCTAACCCACAAGTGGCGATGGAGTGCCGGTGCCAGGGCTGGGGATTTCCCAAGCATGGGAGATCCATTACCGATGAACCTCTGTGCATTGGCGGCCGGGTTTTTTCATCCGGCATCGGCACACATGCCGACAGCGAAATTGCATTGAAACTCCCGTCGCGCGGAAAACGATTTTGCGCGTTTGCCGGAATGGACCGGAACAAAAGCAGTCTGACGTTCCCTTCTTCGCAGAAAGAGCGGATAGTTTTCTCCGTTGAAGCCGGGGGAAAAGAGCTCTTTGCGAGCGAACCCCTCGGGCTGGTCAGCCCGCCTCTTGAGGTGCAGGTTGACCTCAACGGCACGAGCGAGTTGACGATGAAAACGCGGGAAATCAATGGCTGCATCATCCTGGCCCACGCCGATTGGGCGGACATCCGGATTGAGATTGAGAACGGAACCGCCGTGTCGGTGGGCATGCCCGTGCAAAAGCTCCCGTTTGGAGTTCCCCCGATCTCGTTTACGATGGACGGCCAATCCTCGGCAGAGGTCCTGGCGCGTTCGCGCTTCGCGGTGGAGATCTTCCCGACCGGCGACAGTTTTGCGCGCAAAAAGGCGGTCTGGAACGATCCGGTAACCGGCCTTACGGTCGCGGTGGAGGCGACGGAATTTACCGATTTTCCCGCTGTAGAATATGTGCTCCGTCTCAAAAACAATGGGCGAGTCAACACGCCGATCATTGCGGACATTCTGTCGGCGGATTTTTCATGGCCGGCCGCAACAACCACTATGCTTTACCGGTCCCGCGGAGCCATGGCGGCAATGGATGACTTCCAATATTTAAAGGAGTCTCTCGCGCCCGGCACAAACGTGCGAATGACGCCCGGCGTAGATGGACGGTCATCGTACTTATGGCTTCCATTTTTTAACGTTGAAACGGATAAAGAAGGTTTTGTAATGGCGATTGGCTGGACCGGGGCGTGGCTTGCGGACTTCAATCGAGTTGACGATGATTTGCTGAAAATCCGCGCCGGCCTGGAACGGACCCGGATATCGCTGCATCCCGGCGAAGAAATCCGTCTGCCGCGGATTCTGCTCGTTTTCTGGGAGGGCGAACCG
Organism: Candidatus Omnitrophota bacterium; assembly: GCA_043797665.1. GTDB lineage: Bacteria > Ratteibacteria > UBA8468 > MWAK01 > MWAK01 > CAZVUE01. The sequence continues at coordinate 34,347 of JAZDPL010000032.1, read as the reverse complement.
TTGACCGGCCACAATCTATTGAGACGGTTCCTTGTGCGCCACGGGACGCCGCGTCCGGGTGGTCAGCCGCCGCTGACACCTGTTTCATTTGCCACCTGGGGCGCCACCCCGACTTCTGCTCACCTTGAACGGATCAGAAAACTTGAAGCGGAACATGCCGACTGCGACTGCTACTGGATGGATGCCGGCTGGTTTGGCCCGAAAAGGACGCCGGTTGACCGCGAGAATTGGTATACAGACGTTGGCCATTGGTCAATTAATCCCGGCACGCACCCGAACGGTCTCAGGCCAATCAGCGATGCCGCGCGCAAAGCAGGAATGAAATTCATCCTCTGGCTTGAACCGGAGCGCGCATGGGCCGGCACGTTGTGGCCCAAAGAACATCCGGAGTGGTTCATCAGCCCCTCCTGGGGAGGAGAAATCCGCCTTCTCAATCTGGGTATTCCGGAAGCGAGGCGTTTCCTGACCGATTACGTCTCCAGTTTGATTGAACGCGATGGCGTGGACATTTACCGGCAGGACTTCAACATGGCGCCGCTGCTCTTCTGGCGGAACAACGATCCCCAGGACCGCCAGGGCATGACCGAAATCAGGCATATTGAGGGACTTTACGAGTTTTGGGATGAATTGCGGCGGAGGCACCCCCATCTTCTCATTGACAACTGTGCCGGAGGCGGAAAAAGAATTGACCTGGAGACGATCAGGAGAAGTATTCCGTTATGGCGGAGCGACTACCAGTGCAACCCGAAATTAGATGCCACTGACCGGGCCACCGGCAGCCAGATTCACGGCATCGGGCTTAATTACTGGGTTCCGTTCAGCGCCACGGGTACGTTCGTTTGTTCAAATGACACTTACGATTTCCGGAGCGCCCTGGCGGCGGGCATCGTATTGGAGCCGCTGATCGACGATGCGATCATGGCTGAAATGCCGAAGGATTATTCCTGGCAGTGGCTCAGGACCATGATCGCACAACTGAAAAGATGCCGCCCGGCTTTCGCGGGCGACTTTTATCCGCTCCTTTCCGGCACCGCCTCAACGAACAAGGATGTTTGGGCGGCGTATCAGATGCACAGGGACGACCTTGGCGAGGGTTTTTTCGTTGTGTTCCGAAGGGAGCAGTGCCCGTTCCTCTCGGCTCAACTGGTTTTGCAGGGACTCGACGGGAATAAACGCTACGTGGTTGAAGACGCGAATACCGGTGAAAAGCGGGAGGCCGGCGGCGATGTCCTTCTCTCGGCAGGATTCCTGGTTCATATTCCCAAGCCGCGCGAAAGCCGGCTCTTCTTCTTGCGGGCATTGTAAGGTCACTGGAATGGGAAGTGTCAAATAAAAAATGAAAGAAAAGGGGCGCAATCATCTATTTGTGATCCCCGGCACCGATAACAATGTTGAGAAGACATCAGCTCTCCGGCAGAGAGCGGGTCCTATTGGCTCTTCAACACAAAGAGACTGACCGGATCCCTATTGCAATGGTCTGCTCGGGCATCAATGAACCGGCCCGACGTCATTTCGACGATTACCTGAAGCGCGAACGAGCCATCGGCATCGGTAAGTATCTGGACGACATTGTCGATATCAAAGGGGTCGCGCCCGACTATGTTGGGCCGCGTCTTTCAGTGGGTCAGGACATTTGGGGAGTTGAACGGAAGCCAATCAGCTACGGCCTCGGAATTTACGATGAGATAGTCCACCACCCGCTTGCAGATGCGAAAACGGTTGACGACGTGCGAAAGCACCCATGGCCTACTACGAACATATTCAACTATTCCGTGATTCCCCAACAGGTGGCTAAGATCCAAAAGGAACGTGAGAGGTGTCTCATGATATCAGGCGCCAACATGTTTGAGACCTCATGGTATATGCGCGGTTTTCAGCAAATGTTCATGGATTTGGCCATTAACCCTGAACTGGCGCATGTAATAATGACACAAGTTACGGATTTTTTCGTAGCGCATTACAGGAAGATCTTGGCTGAGGCGGAAGGTATGATTGACCTTGCTTTCACTGCCGACGACATCGGAGGGCAAGGCGGGTTACTTATGTCTCTGGATATGTGGGAGCAATTCATAAAACCGTATCATATTAGACTCAATGCGGTGATTCATGAATTCGGGGTGCGCGTCATCTACCACACGGATGGTGCCATTATGGAAGCAATTCCCGGCCTCATTGCTATGGGGATCGATGTCCTACAGGCACTGCAGTTCGATGCTAAAGGAATGAACCCGGTTGAGATGAAGGAAAAGTACGGACGCGAGTTGTCGTTCGAGGGAGGAGTGAGTGTTCAAAAAACGCTTCCCTTCGGAAGCAGTAACGATGTTTGGAAAGAGGTTGAACATCTAATATCAATCTTAGGGAGAAGCGGAGGGTATATTATTGGACCAGCGCATGCGATTCAAGCAGGTACACCTCCGGAGAACATCTTCGCGATGTTTGAAACGGCCCTGCGCTATTATCCGTTCGGAAAATAAATGCGCTCCTAAAACAGGTGAGGGGAAATCATGGATAAATTTTCTAGAACGATAGTGGGTGGGGTATCTTTGCCCAGACTGACTTGTGGTTCAAACTGGTTTTTGGGATTTTCCCATATCAAAGAGGAGGTTGTTATGTCTGATCAGAATATCATGTCTAAAAAACAAATCACAAGGCAATCTGCTGGTCAGTTTTGACTGCACTCAGAATTATCCGGCGGAGACGTACCTGGAACATGGTTCTACCCGAATAACCCGAGTCTGGCGCTGGCCCGGGATATGGATGGGAAACCCGCCGATGGATTGGTAAGAATGAACTGTCCGTACCCGAAAGACGGCTGGTGGTTTGAGTCGCAGTTACGCATCTATGATCCCATGCCGTCCGGCGAGCATTACCTGGAATCCTTCGCCCATGCCATGGCGGAATTGGATGCCCAGCGTATCACCCAGGGCGGATTGTTCATGGACAAGTGCCACACGGATGAACTGCGGCATTTTGCCCTGGCGTTCCGGGCATTGCTCATCCTGTGTAAGGTGCTTATCAGTAAAATGTTAAACATTATATAGAAGAAGTGTGCATAATGACTTCAAGAGAACGCATTTTAACCATATTGCGGCATCTCGAATCGGACCGCGTTCCGTTTAACCTGCGCCCTTCCGGTGAAATGGTTGAACGCCTGCGGTCGGAACAGAACATCCCGGATCTGGATTTTGCCGGCTTTTTCCGTCACGACGTGCGTTATGTCTATATTACGCTTCCCGAATGCCCTAAGGGAATTTCATCGAGGGAATGGCGGCCGTTGCCTGATGCCAGAGACATTGCGGCATGCGGAGAACAGGTCAAGGCATTACAGGACAGAGGACTAGCCGTTTGCGGCGGCTATATTGCCGCGCCGTGCCATACGTTAACGGAGGAAGTGCCCTGGGAAAGCGTCCTGGCTTTTCACCAGGCGGTTCAACGTTACGAAACCTACAAAAAATAGCCGGAACGAATGAGTAAATAAAAGGAAAGGAAAACCACAATGACCAGAAACGGAGCAACATTATTGCCGACAGTTGATTTCTGCGGGCTCACGGTGACGCGGCTCGTATTGGGCGCCAATCCGTTTGGAGGCTTCAGCCATCAAAGCGCGGAACGCGATAAGGAGATGCTGGCGTACTACACGGTCGAGCGCATCAAGGAGACCTGGACGCGCGCGGAGGCGGCGGGCATTAATGCAATGATTACAAACAACGATACTACCCATGTTGTCCAGGCGGTTCGGGAGTACCTGGGTGACGGGGGCGCTCTGCAGTGGATTGCGCAGGTCAGCGGACGGAACAAGCCCGACATGTTCAATTCCATTGACCATGCGGTGGAAATCGGCTGCAAGGCGCTCTACTTCCATGGCGGGCTGGTGGACGATGTCTACCGCAAGCAGGATAAGGAAACAATACGGATTTGGTGCGACTATGCGCGGTCGCGCGGCGTGCCCGCGGGTGTGGCCGGCCACGCGCCGGAAGTGCATTTATGGGCGGACAGCCTGGGCGTCGCCGATTTCCATGCCGTATGTTTTTTCGACTGCGGCAGTCTGCATGCCGGAAAAGGACAACAATTCAAATTGAGCGGGATGGGGGCCGCAGTCGAATGCGTGCGCCGGATCAAGAAGCCGTGCATCGCTTACAAGATTATGGGCGCGGGCCGGATCGACCCGCGCATGGCGTTCGAATATGTTTTTGAGGGAATCAAAGCCACCGACGTGGTGAATGTCGGCGTGCATCGCGGCGATAAAGATGACATGGTCGAAGAAAACGCCGCTATTGTGCGCGATATTCTTGGTTGCAACCGCTAATGAGATTACATACGCTGTCGGCGGTCCCGAGTTTAAAAAATGCCTGGCGACAACTATCAAGTGAGATCGGCAATGGCTGCCGGCATGGTGTTCTGCATTGATGAAGTCGGAAGCAGACAGGATTATAGAAGCGCTGATTATCCATGGGACTGGCATCGTAAAATGATGAATGATTTTCGGAGGGCGAGTCCGTATTTTTACGGCGAATTTTATCCGTTGACGCCATGCATCCTGGATGCCGGCACCTGGCTGGTTTATCAATTACATCGGCCTGACCTCAAATTATAAAAATCAGTGTCTGCCAGCGGCCGCGTCATGGCCGAACTGGCACAAGGACACGGATTGGCGTCGGCAGTGGTAGTGAAAGACAGCATCTATGTATTTGCCACGCGTGCCATCTTTACTCCGGGTCAGCCCGGCGAAGCGATGTTCAATACCTCCGTGTGCCCGGCGCAGTCTTTACACTAGACCGACAGACCGCCTGCCCCTGTTTGCGGTATTCCGAAGGACATTATTACTCGTTGTATGTGGAATATTTGCAACCCCGCCGGTTTGAGACCTGGCTTGCCCGTTCTTCTGATTTAAGAAAGTGGGAACTGTCGCTCCGCAACCCGATTTTGACGCCGGACGATCCGGATGAGGGCTGCAACAACTCGGACCCCGACATTGTGGAATATGAGGGTAAGATCTATCTGTACTATGCCATCGGCGATCAGCAGACCTGGACCAATCTCCGGCGGGCTGTTTTTGAGGGGAGCCTTAATGAATTTTATAAATGGGCATTCACATTATAGAAAGCCATCTATACCGCGGCAAAAAAACAGGAATTGCCGGGCATAGGGACGGATAAAAACAGGTCATTAACATATAAGGATTTTTGTGGTATTTACAGTGCTATCCGAAGAGTGTGGACCCGGTGCAGTTTTTCAATTTCGATTTGAAGATGAGTTGCGGATTCAATGCGGAAGCCGTCTATCAGGATACAAATCAGATTGTTTTCGAAAAAAGGGGATGTGAAGGCGTACGTGCAGTTTCAACAGGTAGTACCCGCAGGATTTCACCGTCTTTCCCACTGGCCGGTGGAAGTGTTTAATAGTTTGTTACCGTCCTTACGCCCAATGAAATAGACGAACTTACCTGGATGAACATCAAGCGGGTAATTTACCCGGGGACGATGAAAGAATTTTTTGAATCGTGGTTTGCCATCCCCGGTGTTTTTGATTGCGGCTGTGTAGCAAACCAGAAATTTCGTACCCTTGGAAATATAGTTAAGACTGTCTGAACCACAGATTATTGACTTTGGTTTCCTTGATGTGTTATATTGTCTTACGGAGGTAAGACGATGAGTGATACGATTACGGTGCGGTTACCGGTGGAACTGAAATACAGGTTAGAATCTACCTGCAAAAGAACCAATCTTAAGGCGAGCCAGTTGGTTCGGGAAGCCATCCAGCGCTACCTTGCGGTCCAGCGCTTTCGGGAACTGAGGGTAGAAACTATCTCCTACGCTGAAAGGGCTGGCTTTTACACCGATGAAGATGTTTTCCAGAAAGATAACCGATGAAGATTGTCCTGGATGCCAACGTCATAGTCTCTGCTTTTGGTACCCAGGGGCTGTGTTCCGAAGTCTTTAGCTATTGCCTCTCGGAACATGAGATTATCACCAGCCAATTTATAATTGAGGAAGTAATTGAGTCATTAGAAAAAGACTTCCGCATGCCCAAGGATAAAACCCGGGAGCACCGGCGGTTCTTAACTGAGGAGACAAAAATAGTAGTGCCTCTGGATGTACCCTCGGATGCCTGCCGGGACTCTAACGACCTAAAGGTTCTGGGTACCGCCTGGGCCGAAAAGGCCGACGTCATCGTTACCGGAGATAAAGACCTTTTGGATAGGATTGAATTTAAAGGTATCGCCATTATGAGCGTCCGTAAATTCTGGGAAAAGAGAAAGACCATCTGAGATGAAAAAGAAATTTTGGCAGGATAAGGTACTGCCGCCCATATCTTTCCGGTACGACGGGAAATCTTCCCCGGAATTTATCCCCGGATGGAAAGCGGAAGAGCGTTCCGAAAAAATGCCGGAAGGGAATGTCCGGAAAATCACCCTTACTGACCCGAAGACCGGTCTGAGCGTAATCAACCGTATCCGTGAATACGATTCCTCACCTAAAGAATCTCATCCCTTTGATGCGGTTGACTGGGTTCTGGAATTCGTTAATAACGGCAAGAAAGATACTCCCATTATCAGCGATATTCTGCCCCTGGACATAACCTGGGATTGTCCGAAGGAAGAAAAGACTTTCCTGCACCATGCCAAAGGCAGTCTGTGCCGGATGGACGATTTCCTGCCGATTACCGAACAGATTCACCCGAACCAGAACTTCTCCCTGAAACCAATCGGCGGCCGTTCCTCCAACGGAGTTTTGCCCTTTATGAACCTGCAAAAACCCGAAGGTGGTCTTGTCCTGGCTATTGGCTGGTCCGGCCAGTGGCTGGCTACCTTTGACCGCGGTGAAACCGCTTTCCGTGTTACCGGAGGAATGGAGAAGACCCACCTTATTCTCCACCCGGGAGAACGAATCCGGACTCCCAGAATATTACTGATTGAGTGGGAAGGTAAAGAACCGATTGCGGGCAATAACCTTTTGCGCCAGATTATCCTTCGTTACTATACGCCGAAGTCTGGTTCAGAATTAGCCATACCGCCGGTGGCGCTCAGTACCCAGGCTTCGTATTACCTAACGCAGAAAGACAGTGAACCCCTGGAATTAGAATCGGTGGAACGGGGAAAAAGGGTTGGCGTTGAAGTCCACTGGATAGATGCCTGCTGGTACGGTTCCGGCGGAGAGTGGTGGCAGGAGGTTGGAAACTGGAATATCCGGCCTGACTTCTTTCCCAACGGACTCAAACCCATCAGCGATGCGGTCCATAACGCCGGCCTGAAGTTTCTCCTCTGGTTTGAACCGGAACGGGTACGCAAAGGCACCCGGACAGACAAAGAACACCCGGAATTTCTGCTCCACGTTGAGGTTGACCCAGATAACCGGCTCTTTAACCTGGGTTTACCGAAAGCGCGTGCCTACCTGACCAACCTCCTCTCAGAAATTATTACCAGCCAGGGTATAGACATCTACCGGCAGGACTTCAACTTTGACCCATTACCCTACTGGCAGGCTAACGACCAGACCGACCGGGTCGGAATGAGCGAAATCAGGCATATTGAAGGACTCTACCGGATGTGGGATGAACTCCGGCAGCGTCATTCCGGTCTGTTGATTGACAACTGTTCCAGCGGCGGCAGAAGGATTGATTTGGAGACCATCAGCCGGTCTTTTCCGCTCTGGCGCAGTGATTTCTCCGATTTTGGTGGTCCCACCTACGGCAAAGGACTCCAGATTGGCGACCAGATTCAGACCGCAGGCTTATCCCGCTGGGTACCGTTACATACTGCCGGAGTCTGGACATTTACACCTTATGATTTCCGCAGCGCTATGTCCACCGGAGTTGTTCTTTACGGTGACGTACGGAGAGCAGACTTCCCCGAGGAGGAGGCGAAAAAAGCGATTGCGGAACTGAAACGGTTACGCCCCTACTTTTCAGGGGATTTCTATCCCTTGATACCACTTACCCTGGGGACCCACGACTGGTGCGCCTACCAGTACCACCGGCCAGACCTGCAGGCAGGGATTGCCCTCTTCTTCCGTCGCCACGAAAGCCCTTTTCCGACCATGGAGGTCTCTCTTCAGGCGATTGAGCCGGAGGCTCAGTATGAAGTCGGTCTCACCGCCACTTTTGATGACCCTCCACGCAAGGCTATGTCCGGTGCAAAACTTTCCCGGATAAAGATTACTATTCCTGAAGTACCCGGCTCCCTCCTTTTGTTATACTCTCAAAAGAACCCCTAGCGCTAGACCTATTACATCTAAAGGATTTTCCCCGGGTTCAGGATGTTATTCGGGTCAAATAACTTCTTTATATCTTTCATAAGTTTTAATACGGGCTTTTCCATAAATATGTCCAGATACTCCTTTTTTACCAGACCAATCCCATGTTCTCCGGAAATCTTGCCTCCCCGGTTCCTGGCGTCAAGATGGATTTCCTTTCTCACCATGCGGTATCGCTCTTCCCAGTTTTCAATGGGTTTTCTCTCCAGGTCAACCTTCATAATATGGGTATGGAGATTGCCATCGCCGGCATGGCCATAGGTAGGAAGCCAGATATTATATTTTCCGGAAATCTCTTCTACCGCTTTCAGGTGTGGTTCCATACAGGACCGCGGAAGGACAATATCCAGAATTTCAATGGTCTGAGGCTTTAAGGCTTCATAAACCATACTTCTCAAGTTTAAAATCTCATCCTGTTTTTTTTGATTTTGGGCCACAAAAATATCAAGAACCTTATACTTCAAGCAGATATCTGCCATTCTTCCGCTGGTCCTTAAGAGTTCTTCCTCTTCCCCTTCCAGGATTACTAAAAGGTAAAACTCACCTTTTTGGACGGGCCAATTCTTTCCCAGAAAATCTTCAGTAATTTTGATGATTGGCCGGCTGAGGAACTCTATCGCCAGGGGTAAGATTCCTGCGGAAAGTATCTCCGGAACACTTTTCAGGGCATCAAAGATATTTTCAAAAGGAACGATTAATGTCAAGGTAGCCTCCGGTAAGGCCATAACACTTAAGGTGGCCCTGGTGATAATTCCTAAAGTGCCTTCCGAACCAATCATAAGATGGAGCAAGTTGTATCCGGAACTGTCCTTGATGATTTTGCCGCCGAAGTGAACAATACCACCTTCCGGAAGGACAACTTCCACTTCCCGAACAAAGTTTCGCACCGTGCCGTATTTCACCGCTCGCGCACCACCGGCATTGGTGGCGATTATTCCTCCCACCGTAGCACTCTCTTCGCCAGGATGGGGAGGGAAGAATAGACTTTTCTCCTTCAGTTTTGTGTAGAATTCTTTTAAAGTAACGCCTGACTCCAGGCTCACCATGAGGTTTTCCGGGTCTATTTCCAGAATTCGGTTCATCTTCTCTAAACTCAGCACCACACCTCCAAAGACCGGAACACAGCCTCCACAGAGGCCGGTACCGCCACCTCTGGCTACTACCGGGAAATTTTCTCTATTAGCCAGTACCATAATTTCTGCAATCTGAGCCGGGTCATCCGGCCTGGCGACGACCTCAGGATAACTTTTCAGAGAAGGCAGGGCAAATTCATCGTGGCTATAGTCTTCCAGAAGTTCCTTTGCTACCAGTAAGTTTTTCGCTCCGACAATTCTTGCTACCTCGGTGATAATCTTTGGTTCCATCTTCTTATACAAATTGGCCCCCGCTTTTTTAATTTGGCGATGGTGTATGGTCCGCCAGGAATCACCGCTACGTTTGCTTTCCCCCCGTATTCCTTCAGACCTTCCTTGACCGCTCCCTCAATACTTTCTATCGGTTCAAGATGCGCCTTCTTTATCTCTTCTTTATTTAATCCGGTAGAGTAGAGTTGGACCCTGACCTTTTTTAATACTTTTACCAACTCTTCCACTTCCCACTGGTCCGGGATAAAAAAGCCTGGCTGGGAGATTCTCTTTAAGAACTCATCCGGACCTTTCATCTCAAATAATAACCTCCGGAATCTTTCACTGCCCATGCCGTCCTGACACTCAGCGGCACAGATGATCAAGCCTCCCTCAGAGACAATTTCGCCGGCGGCCACCAGTCCTTTTACGGTCTGGTATAAGTCACGGTCTAAAGGATAACCACCATTGGTGGTTACGACAATCTCAAATGGTCTATTTACATAAACCAGATTTTCTTTCAGACAATGTTCTACTCCAGATAGGTGTGCCTTCTTGAAATCTCCGGAAAAGAGACCCGTAATTCGCTTCTCTTTATTAAGGGTAACATTCAGGATGAAGTCAACACCAGCCGCGGCAGCCATCTTTAAGGCAAAAATGTGGCAGGGATTTCCTTTCAGGGTACCGGACTGAGCATAGGGAGATTCCAAAAGAGCCGGGCTGTGAAAATATTTAATGGTTTCCATACCGGCAATGCCCGGGCAGATTGACTTTCTTCCACCGGAAAAGCCGGCCATAAAATGGGACTCGATTAAACCGGTAAGAATCTTTAATCCTGCCCCCAGATAACTGCGGTTGATAATAAATTCCTCTCCTTCAAATTCCAGCTTCGCCAGGGAGCCTTTGTCCTGGGCATCGTGGTCTTCTATCGGATAATTCTCCACAATTTCCCCGCCCAGGATTTCTAACTTCTCTTCTAAGGTAGTTGGACGGTGCATCCCGGTAGCCACCAATAATTTAATGGCCGAGGATGGCAGACCAACACTTTTCAGTTCCTCTAAAAGGGGAGGCAAGATAATCCGATTGGGAACTGCCCGGGTATGGTCAGAGACCACGATGCAAACATCTTTTGGTTTTTTCTTCCGGACTATTTCCGCCAGGGGCTTACTTCCGATGGGAGTCTTGAGATATCTCTTTATTTCGGCTTCCGGCGAGTCAATCACCTCTCCTTTTCCGGCTTCAAGAATTCTGGTTTTTTCCGGAAGGTTTGCCCTTAAATAACCCTTTCCATAGGGTAACGTAACCACCATATTCGTAAATATTCAGTATACCCCTTTTCTGATTTTTCCGTCAAACAACTTTTCCGAGAAATTGACCGTTTGTTAACCTTTGGGCTATAATTAAGGACGATTGGATTTGGTGGATTGATATGAAGGTTCTGATAGATAAAATATTATTCTGGTTTCTAAAAGAAGGAAGTGAGTTGGACCTGTCCAGGAGGGACCATCTTGATATGTATGTTCAGCAGATAATTACCAGAGGAAGAACCCCGGACATCAAAAAACTTTTAAGTACGGTAAGCCATTCAGATTTTACCCGATCTTTTGCTCGGGTCAAAAATTTCTTACCCCAGGAGGTAAAAAATTTTTGGGAGGAAGGTCTTGGATATCTTGAGTAAACTTCAGAGGGAAACGCTACTTTTGTTTAGTCGCCTGCCAGACCAGGATGCGTTTTATCTTACAGGTGGCACCGCTTTATCGGCATTTTTTCTCAGACACAGAAAAAGTGAAGACCTTGATTTTTTTACTAATATTGAAGAAGTAATTCCCGCCTTTAGTCAGCAGATTGAGGCATCATTGAAACAGGCAGGATTAAAAACCGAAAAACGGAGAAGTTTACATTCATTCGCAGAAATCGTGGTAACTTCTTTGGACGACTCAACCATTATCCATTTTGGATGGGATTCTCCATTCCGGTTTGAACAACCATTTATTTCAGAGGAAATACCCGGCCTTAAGATTGACAGCCTGGTGGACATAGCCACTAACAAAATTCTTGCTTTGTTCGGCAGAGCCGCATTAAGAGATTTTATAGACATCTATTTTCTTCTTAAGGAACCTTTCACTAAAGAGGAACTTCTTGAAAAAGCGTCGCAAAAAGACGCCGGTTTTGACCTCTACTGGTTTGGAGTTTCCCTGGAAAGAATAAACAGTTTTTCGGATGATAATCCTGATGCCCATCTTCTTATACGACCCTGTACCATGAAAGAACTCAAAGTTTTTTTTGGCATTTGGAAAAAGGAGATAACAAAAGAAATTATTGGAAGAAATAAAAACGGTATGGAAGGGGTTAAGGACAATGGATAAGGAGATTGAACAGGTCCGGGAAAAAATAGACCGGATTGACGGCCGGATTTTAAAACTTCTTAACCAGCGGGTAGAGGAGACGGTTGATATCGGTGCCCTGAAGAAAAAGAAGGGGAAGGCGATTTATGACCCGGCCCGGGAACGCCGGATTTTAGAGAGGTTGAAGAAAGAGAGCCGGGGACCTCTTGCCGAAGAGGCGGTTAACGCCATCTTCCAGGAAATATTCAGCGTCTCCCGCTCTCTGGAATATCCCCTGCGTATCGCTTATTTAGGGCCGGAGGCAACCTTCACTCATCAGTCCGCCTTGAAGACCTTCGGGACCCAGGCAGAGTATTTTTCTCAAAAGAGTGTTCCGACGGTCTTCAGTTTTATCGAAAAGAGGCAGGCAGACTATGGGGTGGTTCCGATTGAGAATTCCACCGAAGGTATGGTCAGCCATACCTTAGATATGTTCTTGGATTCTGATTTAAAAATTGTTAACGAAGTTCTGCTTCCAATCCGTAATCACCTGTTGGGTTTTGGTTCCTGGAAAAAGGTAAAAGAGGTCTATTCCCATCCCCAGGCTTTAGCCCAGTGTCAAAACTGGTTGGAAGAGAACCTCACGGACGTGACGCTTCACGAAACGGAAAGTACCGCCGAAGCAACTAAATTGGTTAAAAAGAAGAAAGGCAGGACTGCGGCTATCGCCTCGGAGATTGCCGCCGTCCTTTATGGCGTACCGATTTTGATGCGCGACATTCAGGACAATATCCGGAACTACACCCGGTTTCTGGTGATTGGCACCCATTTTGCGGAAAGAAGCGGCCGGGACCGCACCAGTATCCTTTTTTCCGTTAAAGACCGGGTGGGTGCTCTTCACGATATGCTGGTGCCTTTCCGAAAAGAAGGTCTGAACCTTACCAAGATTGAATCCCGGCCCACAAAACGTCGTGCCTGGGAATACGTCTTTTTTGTTGATTTTTTAGGATATAAAGACGAACCCGCAGTGCAAAGAGCCCTATCTGAGTTGAATGACCTGTGCCTGTTCTTAAAAATCCTGGGTTCCTACCCGATTGCGGATGAGGCCTGAAAATCTCTTTCCTCTATATCTTCTTTTTTTAAGTCATATAATCGCCGATTACGTCTGTCAACCTAAGGAATTTACCCGTCAGAAAAGAAAAAAAACGGTTTATCTCTTTTTGCACGTGGGGATAGTCTGGGCAGCCGGTCTTCTTGTGTTATTCCCTTATTGGAGCGGGAAAACTTTACTTGGCGTGAGTATTCTCTCAATTTCCCACTTAATTATTGACCGGAGCAAGATAATTCTGGAAAGAAAAAGGAAACTCAAGACAAGGGAAAATCCCCCTCAATCCCCCTTTTGCAAAGGGGGAAGAAGGGGGATTAGGGATATAAATTCCTGTAAGACAGTCAACGTTGTTGACCAGGGGTTCCATTTTTTAGCCGTCATTTTGGTCTGGCGTGTATTTTTAACCGGTTTTCCCTGGCCCTTTGGTTTTTTACCCTCACCGGTATTTTTGAATTCCGCAGCCATTTTGGTTATAATTTTAATAACGGTCAGAGGCGGTATAGGCATTTTAAATTCGGAGGAGGAAGACCAATGATTCTTACTTTGAGACCCGGCACTACCGAAAAAGGAATCAAGGCGCTGGTAAAAAAGATTAAAGAATTAGGGTTTACGCCCCATATCTCTAAAGGAAAAAAACGGGCGGTAATCGGAGTGATTGGCGAGAATGCCATTTTGTACCGTGAGGTTTTTGAGGCAATCCTTGACGTGGAGTCGGTCGCTCCGATTTCCAAACCTTATAAGTTGGTCAGCCGGGATTTTAAAAAAGAGGATACGGTCATCCGGGTGGGCGGTGTAGCCATCGGCGGCGGTTCAATTGTGGTAATTGCCGGTCCCTGTTCCATTGAAAGCCGGAAACAGTTGTTTCAGATTGCCCGGTTTGTCTGTAAGCACGGCGCAAAGGTACTGAGGGGCGGTGCGTTTAAACCCCGGACATCCCCGTATTCTTTCCAGGGGCTGGGTAAGGAAGGGCTGGAATACCTGGCAGAAGCAGGTCAAAAATGGAAAGTCCCGACGGTGACCGAAGTGATGGACCCAAGACAGGTAGAACTGGTCTCTAAATACGCGGATATTCTGCAGGTGGGTGCCCGAAACATGCAAAACTTTGACCTGTTGAAGGAATTGGGCCGGCTCCAAAAACCCATCCTTCTAAAGCGGGGAATGTCTGCTAAGTTGGAGGAATTTTTGATGTCTGCGGAATACATCCTTTCCCAGGGAAATTATAACGTAATCTTATGTGAACGGGGTATCCGTACCTTTGAAGAAGCCACCCGTTTTACTTTAGACCTGTCTGCGGTTCCTCTGGCAAAGGAATTGAGTCACTTGCCGATGGTGGTTGACCCCAGCCACGGAACCGGTCGTCGGACCCTGGTTATCCCTATGGCAAAGGCTGCGGTCGCCGCCGGCAGTGACGGAATAATGGTAGAAGTACATCCCAAACCGGAATCCGCTTTCTCAGACGGATTCCAAACGCTAAGTTTTGAAGATTTCAGTAACCTGATGAATTCGCTGAGAAATTTAGTTCCAGTACTCAACTGCCGAATCTAATTGAATATGACACACCAGATACAATGTCATTCTGAGGCGTAGTATGCCGAAGAATCCCGGTCTTCCTGAAAAATAGATTCTTCGCTGATGCTCAGAATGACAATAATAGAGGAGGAGAAGTGTCAGCCTTAGTAATTAAAGCAGTTAAACACTTAAAAGGTGAAATTACCTTACCGGGCGACAAGTCCATATCTCACCGTGCACTCCTGATTTCGGCGCTGGCAGAAGGAGAATCTTTTCTGGAAGGGGTTCAGGAGGGTGGAGACTGTTGTTCTACTTTTCAGGCGCTGATTGGATTCGGTGTGGAAATAGAGAAGGAAGGACAACGTCTCCTGGTAAAGGGCAAAGGTGCAAAGGGGTTTCAGGAATCGGACCGGGTGATTGACTGCGGTAATTCCGGAACCACGATGCGGCTTCTTTCCGGAATTGCGGCGGGACTTCCGTACACCACCTTTTTAGACGGTGATGCTTCTTTGCGAAAACGTCCCATGGCGAGGATTGCCGAGCCTCTCCGTCAGATGGGTGCCCGGGTTCTGGGACAAAAAGGTGATTTCCCTCCTTTATCTATCCGGGGCGGTTCCCTTTCCGGAATAGAGTACCCGATGCCGGTAGCCAGCGCCCAAGTGAAAAGTTGTTTACTCCTGGCTGGTCTCTTTGCCAGTGGCGAAACTGTGATTATAGAACCGTTTCAAACCAGGGACCATACCGAGAGGATGCTCAAATATTTTGGCGTCTCATTAAAAAGTAAAGGAAACATTATTTCCGTCAAAGGCGGTCAGCGCCTTTCCGCCCGCCAATTCAAAATACCGGGCGACTTCTCCGCGGCGGCTTTCTTTCTGACCGCAGCGGTAATTGTTCCCAGAGCAGAGTTATTAATCAAACGGAGCGGTCTTAATCCCACCCGGACCGCCTTTTTACAGGTTCTTCAAGAGATGGGAGCGGGCATTTCCATAGAGAATCAGCGGGAAGAAAGCGGTGAACCGGTCGGCGATATTATCGTGAGAAGCGGCGCCCCGTTGAAAGGAGTGACGGTTTCGGGGTCACTTATTCCTAACCTTATTGATGAAATTCCGCTTTTGGCAATACTGGGAATTTTTGCCCGGGGGAAGACTGAAATAAAAGACGCAAAAGAGTTACGGATAAAGGAGAGCGACCGGATTGCCTCTCTGGTTACGGAACTGCGCCGGATGTCCGTTGAGATAGAAGAGAAAGAAGACGGGTTCGTAATTTTTGGACCGCAGAAAATTAAAGGTGCCAGAGTTTATTCCCATCTTGACCACCGGATTGCGATGTCGTTAGCGGTTGCCGGTTTAGCCGCGGAAGGCGAGACCGTTATTGAGGATTCCGAGTGCATCGCCATTTCCTTTCCGGATTTTGAACGTACCCTCCTTTCCCTCCTTTAGGGGTTGCCCTCAGGGCGGTGAAATATGGTAAAATAATAACAGGTCTATATCTGTTTTTTGGGAGGAATATGCCACGAGAGTGTAAGATAACGGCAAATAAAGCAAAATGCACCTGTACGTATGAGCCCTGCAGTCGAAAAGGCTTCTGCTGTGAATGTGTTGTCTACCACCGGAGCAATGGTGAGTTGCCCGGTTGTTTCTTCCCGCCGGAGTGGGAACGAAAAGGCGAAAGGAGCATCGCCGCCTTTCTGAAGGCGCACAATTTGTAGTCGGGTTCCCTACCATCAAGGTAGGGGTTTGATTTATCAAACCCGCGGGTCGGATAAATCCGACCCCTACGTTAAATAAAATATTTAATACGTTTGTATTAAAACATACTATTATTATGTCCGATTTTTACTGGTACCTGCCCTCCGAGGTTTTTTTTGGCAGCGAGGCAATCAATAATCTAAAGACAAAGGCATCGGCATTCGGGAAGAAAGCCTTGCTGGTTACCGGAAAAAGGTTTGCCGAAAAGAGCGGACTTAGAGATAGAATAGCGTCTTTACTAACTGAAGCCAAAGTTGACGTGGTGACTTTTTCGGAAGCAAGAGAGGACCCTACGACGGAAACAGTGGCGGCCGGCGCCGAAGTTTGTTCCCGGGAGAATTGCGGGTTTGTCATCGGTGCAGGCGGTGGGAGCGCTTTAGATACCGCCAAAGGCATTGCCATTCTAACTACCAACCCCGGCGGAGTAGGGGATTACTTCGGAACAGACAAGGTACTTTGTGCTCCGTTACCGATAATCGCCATTCCTACCACCGCGGGAAGCGGAAGCGAGGTTACCCGGTATGCGGTTATTATTGACCCGAAAGCAAAGACCAAAAAGACCGTCAGTTCCGCCGGGATTATTCCCCGGCTGGCTTTGATACAGCCTTCGCTTACCCTTTCCCTCTCCGGTTTTTTGACCGCGTCCACCGGACTGGATGCCCTGAGTCATGCGGTAGAAGGAGCGCTGACGAAAAAGATTACAACGCTTACTCTGGCGATAGCGAAAGAAGCGGTCCAAATTATTACAAAAATTTTACCTCTGGCCGTTAACACTCTGAATGATATGGAATGTCGCGAAAAAATGAGTCTGGCGGCGATGATGGCCGGTATGGTAATCAATCAGACCGGAACGATTATCGGACACGGAATGGGTTATCCGCTTACGATAAATTACCGGGTTCAGCACGGAGCAGCCGGCAGTCTGGTTTTACCGGCTATTTTTGACTTTTTAAGGGAGAAAGGATACGGAGAACGGATTGAAGAAGTAACCGGCTGGGACGAACCGGCCTCTGCCTGGAGGAATTTCTGCCGGAGGGTTGGTCTACCAATATCCTTAAAAGAAGTAGGGGTAAAAGAAACGGAACTGTCTCAATTTGCAAAGGAAGCTCTGGTTGGTTGTCAGCGTTCCATGGAAAATTTAGGGGTTACCCTGACGGAATCCGATTTTCATGAGATTTACCGGATGTCATTCTGACAGGGTGAATTTATATGGAAACAATTTCGTTGAAGACCATTCCCGCACTTCAGAATACCGTGGTTACCATCGGTGCTTTCGACGGTATCCATTTGGGACACCAGGCAATTTTAAAAGTGGTGACCGTCGATGCCCGCAGTATTCAGGGGAAGAGCGTTTTGCTTACCTTCGGCGGACATCCCCGGCAGGTTCTTCGCGGGGAAGAGATCGGTTTAATTACCATTTCGGAACAACGTACCGAAATCCTTTCCCGAATGAAGGTAGATTATACCATAATCATTGACGACGAACGAATCTTTGACTATACGCCGGAAAGGTTCATCGATATTTTTTTGAGCCGGAAACTCAAGGCAAAAGAGGTCGTCGTTGGATTTAACTTTCGTTTTGGAAAAGGTCAGGCTGGAGATTCAGAACTATTAAGAATTCGCGGAGTCCTTCTGGGTTTTAAGGTTAAGGTTATTGAACCGGTTCAGATTGGAGGCGAAATCGTCAGTAGTACTTCCATCCGGAAATTTCTTCTGGAAGGCAGGGTGGAACAGGCAAATACAGGGTTAGGCAGACCCTATGAAATAAGAGGAACCGTGGAAAAAGGGGAGGGGAGGGGGAAACAGTTAGGTTTTCCCACCGCCAACCTCCGGACAGATGCCGTTCCCCTGATTGGATACGGGGTGTATTCGGCACTGGTAAGAACCCCGGAATCTTCCGGGCCAATCAAAAAGCCTCTTCGGTCACTGGTCAGTTATGGTACAAATCCTACTTTCAATTCGACTCTTACTGACCCGGCACCTTCTTTAGAGGTCTATATCCCGGATTTTGAAGGAAACCTCTATGGTCAGAAGCTACATCTCCAGTTTATCCGGAAAACCCGTTCCGAAAAGAAATTTAATAATGAATCCGAACTGGTAAAAGCGATTAAAGAAGATTTAAACAACCTAATATAAACGCAGTAAAACTGTAGGGGCTTGATTTATCAAGCCCGCGGGTCGGATAAATCCGACCCCTACGTTAAATTATTTTAGGGGGAGAAAAGGTATGAAGAAAATGGTCTATTTTTTTGGCGCCGGCACGGCGGATGGAAACGGCAAGATGAAGGAGTTACTCGGTGGTAAAGGAGCCGGTCTGGCTGAAATGGTCAAATTAGGTATTCCGGTACCTCCCGGTTTTACTATTACTACGGAAGTCTGTACCTATTTTTATCACCAACACCAATCGAAGATGCCGGATGGCTTTGATAAAGAGGTTAAAAAGAATCTGGCAAAGGTAGAAAAGATTATGGGTAGTAAGTTCGGGGATTTCGAGAATCCCCTTCTGGTTTCCGTACGTTCCGGTGCCAGGAGGTCAATGCCCGGGATGATGGAGACCGTTCTCAACGTGGGTCTCTGTTCCACTACTATTCCCGGACTGGTCAAAAAGACCAATAATTCCAGATTTGTATATGATGCCTACCGTCGTCTGATTATGATGTACTCCGACGTGGTAATGGAAAAGGCCGCCGGTATTGAACCGGCAGAAGGAAAGGGAATCCGGGTACGTCTGGACGGGATTATGAGTGAATTAAAAAAGAGCCAGGGATACCGGTCGGATACCGACCTGACTGCGGATGACCTGAAGTCTTTATGCGACACGTTTAAGAAAAAGATAAAGGAGGTTCTGGGCAAGGATTTTCCTGACAAGCCCGAAGAGCAGATTCTGGGTGCGATTAAGGCGGTGTTTTTATCCTGGAATGGAAAGAGGGCGGTTTCCTACCGCCGGATTGAAGGCATTCCGGATGACTGGGGAACCGCGGTCAACGTTCAGACGATGGTCTTCGGCAATTTGGGTGATACTTCCGCGACCGGCGTGGCTTTTACCCGGAATCCGGCCACCGGAGAAAATAAGTTTTACGGCGAGTGGCTGTCCAACGCCCAGGGTGAAGACGTAGTTGCCGGCACCAGGACTCCCAACCCTTTAAACGAGGACACCAAGGGTGAGCAGAACAAGCATCTTTTGTCCCTGGAAAAAACGATGCCCGTGGTTTACCGGGATTTAGCCGGAATCCGCGCAAAATTAGAAAAGCATTTCCGGGACATGCAGGACATAGAATTTACGATTCAGGAAGGACGTCTCTGGATGCTCCAGTGCCGGGTGGGTAAGAGAACCGGCACCGCGGCACTTAACATGGCTCTGGATATGTTGAAGGAAAGGCTGATTAAAAAAGAGGATGCGGTGATGCGTCTGACGCCGGCACAGCTTGACGAACTACTTCACCCGATTGTGGACCCGCAGGCAGAATTGAAAATCAAGCCTTTAATCAAAGGGCTTCCGGCCGGTCCGGGGGGTGCGGTGGGGCAAATCGTTTTTACGGCTATTGATGCGGTAAACTGGGTCAAACAGGGTAAAAAGGTGCTTCTGGTTCGTGAGGAAACAAACCCCGAGGACGTAGAAGGAATGAGGGCAGCCGAAGGAATTTTAACCGCCCGGGGCGGTATGACCAGCCACGCGGCGCTGGTTGCCCGGGGGTGGGGCAAATGCTGTATCGTCGGTTGTGGTGCGCTTCATGTTAACCCGCACCAAAAAAGTTTAAGCGTAGACGGGAAAGAGTTTAAAGAAGGAGACTGGTTTACTCTTAATGGTACCAGAGGGTACGTCTATCCCGGGCAGTTACCAATGGTCGATGCCACGGAAAATCCCGGATTTGCCAGGTTTATGACGGTTGCCAATTCTTTGCGCCGGTTAGGGATTCGGGCAAATGCGGATACGCCGGAGGACGCCCGGAATGCGCTCTCTTTCGGTGCCCGGGGAATCGGTCTTTTCCGGACGGAACACATGTTTTACGGCAAAGGGGCAGAGGAACCTTTGTTCCGGCTGCGGAAGATGATAATTTCCAATACGGAAGAGGAGAGAAGGGTGGCGCTGGACGAACTGTTGCCTTACGTAAAGCGCGACATCAAGGCTACCCTGGAAGTGATGAACGGACTTCCGGTCACCGTCAGGCTGCTGGACCCCCCGCTGCACGAATTTGTACCCCAACAGGAAGACGAACAGGTCAGGTTAGCCGAAAGTTTAGGAATATCGATGGACGAATTCAGACGACGGGCTTCGAAATTACACGAGACCAACCCGATGATGGGTCACCGGGGAGTCAGGTTGGGGGTCACCTATCCTGAGGTCACTGAAATGCAGGTGCGGGCAATATTTGAAGCCTCGGCCGAATTGATGCATGAAGGCAAAAAGGTACTGCCGGAGATTATGGTTCCGGTCGTTGGCCTGGCTACCGAACTTGCGGACCAGAAGAAGATAGTAGACCGGGTCTACCGGGAAGTCTGTGCGAAATACAAGGTAAAGAAGATTAATTACCTGTACGGAACGATGATTGAAATTCCCCGGGCATCCCTGGTTGCGGACAAAATCGCTTCTGAGGCCGAATTTTTCTCTTTCGGGACCAATGACCTTACCCAGATGGGTTTTGGCTTCTCCAGAGACGATATCGGCGGTTTTGTACCGGCATACATAGAAAAGAGTCTCATCAAAGAGGACCCGTTCCAGGTACTTGACCAGGAAGGCCTTGGCCAATTGATAGAGATCGGGATAAAGAAGGGGAGGGCAGCCAGACCAGCGCTGAAGGTCGGTATTTGCGGTGAACACGGCGGGGAACCGGAGTCGGTCAAGTTTTGTCACCGGGTAGGAATGAACTACGTCAGTTGTTCTCCATACCGGATACCGATCGCTATTCTGGCTGCGGCCCAGGCTGCCATAGAAGAAAAGAAACGGTAATTAGGGTTTTCATACCTATAAACTACTCTAAAGCGTATTATTTATCTTATTGTAAATCAAGGTAATATATTTATGCAGGGCAAATCTTTAAGTGTTCAGTGAATTCCGTTCTCTCCCTGTCATTCCTGCGGATAGTAAGCAGGAATCTATGGATTCCCGCTAAAGGCATGCGGGAATACGGGTTCTCTTTCCATATGATTGGAAAGAGCACGTACTTTACTGAATATTTGCCTTCCGGAAATGGAAAAAGCAGTTTGGAAATCGAATTCAAATAGTTGTTTTGGTTTTTGTTAAATACATCAAGTTTTTACTGTAAATCAACAAGATATCAATCTAAATTAAGTAATCGCATTAATTGATTCTCACCCCGGTTTTCCCCCGAAATTTTCTTTTTTCATGCCTGTGTTCCCCCGGATTCCTACTCAGCGAAGTTAACATAAGATATATTATCCGACATTGTCTTATTCTGTCATTCTCACGGATAGTAAGTGGGAATCCAGTCTTACAGACTTAATCAAGGATGTAGATTCCCGTTTAATGCACACGGGAATGACACATTATTTATGGTGTGTGTAGTAAAAATGACCTTAATAGGGGTAAAATTCGTTATAGGGGTGGAATTTCCCTTTGCCTGATGGTGTTACACCCCTGGATCAGGGGGTAAAAGGCTGTTTTAGGCGGTTTTGGCAGGGTTTGCCCCTGAATGTACCTATCAGGGGTTGATGACCACTTTTATCGCTTTACCTTCCTGGACCAGTTTGAACCCCTCAGTAATCCTGTCTAAAGGAAAACAATGGCTGATGAACTTTTTGGCGTCAATCTTTCCGGTCTGAATCAGGTTTAGCGCATTTTCGTATTCCGGTCGGGCAGAGGCGAAGGCGCCGAAGACCGAAAGCTCCCGGTAGTGGACGATATTGGAATCAAACCTGATGACCGAATCATCTTTGGGCAATCCGCCAAAGAGGCTGATTCTGCCCCGGATGGCTGCCATACTGAGGGCCTGTTCGTGCGTAATTTTGGCCGGGTTGGCGGTAATTATCACGTCGGCGCCCTCCCCTTCCGTAAGGCGCATAACTTCAGCCACCGGGTCTTTTTCGGAAGAGTTCACTAAATGGTCTATCCGGACCAGTTTCGCAGAGCTGGTCAGTCTTTCCGTATTAATATCAATCATAATGGTTTTTGTGGCGCCGAGAGCCTGGGCTAATTCTATGTGCATCAGACCGATCGGTCCGGCACCAAAGAGCACCAGACTATCCCCTTTCCGGATATTAAGGAAATTCTGGGCGTTAATGCAGCAGGAGAGCGGTTCCACAACTGCGGCTTCGTCAAAACTGACCGAATCCGGCAGGCGGATAAGGCTGTTTTGAACGATACTTTCCGCAGGAATCTTGATATATTCGGCAAAACCGCCGGCGTAATAATAGCCTAACGCTTCGGTTTTGGCGCAGATGTTATTCCGACCCTGTCGGCAGAGCCGGCAGGTGCCGCAGCCGACCGACGTGACAACGGTTAGCCGGTCTCCGATTTCCCAGCCCGTAATATCTTTGTCCTTCTCGGAAATTACTCCGGCGATTTCGTGGCCGATTACCTGAGGCGGTTTGACCTTCTTATGTCCAAAACGAAAAGTACGCAGGTCTGTTCCGCAGATGGCACAGGCTTTAACCTGAATTACTATCTCTCCTTTTTCGGCACGGGATGTTGGAATTTCCTTAACCTCCATCTGCCCCGGACCCAAGAAAACCGCAGCCTTCATGAAAAATAAACCCTGGATACCCCGTGCGGCAGCACGGGGAGGAAAGGGTTTCCTTTTGGAGTTGTTTTGCAATCAAAATTGTAGGGGTCGGATTTATCCGACCCGCGGGCTTGATAAATCAAGCCCCTACCTTGAATGTTGAATACAAACATTTTTAATGTTCCAATGCCCCATGCGGAAGCACGGGGTAATTTACTCATCTTCAGTATACGGCTTCTTCTTTTTCCAGAGGGCTGGAGGTAAATTTAAGCTTTTCTTTTAATAATTTTTTAAAAAGTGGGCCATTTTTAACAAGCTTGAAGGCTTCTCCGTATTGTACCCTATCTCGCTGTTCGCCTCGCAAAAGAGCCAGGCCCTTTTTGGTCTTAACAAGTCCTTTGCCAAAAGCTACGTCTATCAAACAATAGTTCATCAGGGCTTTCCTGACTCTTTCAAATTCGCCGCCTATGTCAACAATAATATCAACAAAAGGAAAAGGACAAGCAGGAGACTCCATAGCATAGACTTCCCCCATATTGTTTCTCAAATATTTTGAGGTGGCGTGGCAGGATGCTTTTGCGACCACCAGATGGTCTACCATATAATCCCGGGGTGGTTGAATAAAGACCATCTGGGGTTTAATTTCCTGCATCTTTTCAAAGATAACAGAACTGATTTTGACCGGGGAACCCTTTATTTGTTGAGGATGAAAATCTAAAAGATGAAGTTCTACCGATAAAATTCCAGATGCTCTTTTACCGGCTTCAATATAAGATGTTTGCTTTCTTGCCTGGCGGTGCCGACCAAATATGTAAAGGTAGTGGACTTGGACCTTGGCTTTCCGCAACAAAACTGTTGTTCCGCCAGCCATCCATTCGCAGTCATCACAGTGGGAACCGATAAATAACGCTTTTACCATTCGGCGTGACTTTTCTTTTTCATCCTTCTTCAAATTTGCAGACTAACATCATCCAGTAATCAAGACGAGGAATTATAACTACGCTTTTTCCATCCTCTTCTTTTACTTCAAGACGTTGTGGATCATGGCTGCCGTTAGGTGAAATTGCCCAAATCCCTGCAAGTTTCTTTTTTTCCTGATTCTTAACGCTTACACTGACATCATTCAGTGGTTTGGGAATTCCTAATGTTTTCCCCCAGGTCATCGGAAAATCAGGACGGTTGATCAGGTGGACATAAATATCAAACCTACCATCCCCATACTTCCGGCAGGAAACCAAGTCTTTCCACCAGACGTTTTCCGGTACAAAACATTCCACTTCTTCCTTTGGCAGCCAGCGGATATTCAAATCAAAAAGGTATTCTCCGTACCGGGATGCAAACCGGTTATAGTTGGCTTCAACTTCCATAGCAGGATCTTCGGACATAGACAGTTCCAGCACTCGCCGCGGAAGCGTCACACGACCCATAAACAAAAGAACCCCGGAAGCGGCTGCGGAGGAATAGAGGAAGTTGGCGTCTACCGGCGTTTGCGACAGACCGGTGACGTATCGCAATGGCAGGAGCATAACGGGAACGTTAACATCGTTGGCCTCCCGGATAAGCCGAAGGGCGCGAACGGTCTCCTCTATCGTTTGCGGATAGATATACTGTCCGGAGGGGTCTTTCCAGGTAGGAAAAGACTGCTGCTCTACACAGAAGATACCCATCTCAGATGCCGTTTTTCTATAAATGGCTCTGCTCTTCCTGAAATCCTGCAGGTCAGGATTGACCTCGCGCCAGGGAGAAAGACCCTCAGGCAATCCGAAATTTGCCACGGGGACAAACTTGACCCCGGTATCTTTATAAATTTCCTTCTTTAATTGTGATAAAAACTGCGCGCCGATTTCGTCGGGAGAAAGAACATTCAAAGGTTTTCCGTTTTTATCGCACCCGAAGGCGGAGTCTTCAAATGCCCACGGAAGCGAATCAAAGAAACAACCTTCCCATCCAAATCGTTTAGTGGCCTGCGCAAAATCTTTCGCCAGATATCCGGTCATGGCTCTCATGTCTCCGACGTCATTATAATGGAGGTCGGGCGCCACGACGGGTTTTCCGGCGGGAAAAGTACCGGCCATGTCAGGGAAATACATCCACATCGTATAAAGATATTTAGTTGCATCGGGAAATTTTAACGGTCCATAAACAATCCATTCCGGGTGAATAAGGTCAAATTTCAATTCCGGACTTAATGCCCCAGATTCAGAATAGGTGAGGATTCTAATTCCATTATCTTTGCAAGCCTTTACCCACATCTGGGTAGTCTTTGCGCTGACTCTACGATTAAAATGGTTCGGATACGGAGAATTCCACTCGTCGTTATCGGTGAAATGCTGGTTGAAAAAGACGTGCTGACCAAACATCTCTATACAATTTAGGTGTAGTTTCCTCCAGAGAGGAATGTGGACCCGGTCAATCTCTTCTTGCGGGAAATCAGAAACTAATTTCTCTTCGCCCGAATCCCCATTATACCGGGCAATCTTTGCCCAATTGTCCGCCATTTCAAAGACACAATCGGACTGCGCAATTTCTACACCGTCTTCTTTAATAATGGCGCGCAGGAGGTATCCATATTCATCACGAATATTATGGCAGATGTAATTTAAAGATTTTGACGAACCGTTACGCAGAAAGGTGTTCCACTCTTTGATTACGGTTGGTTCTTCAACTCCCCTGCGAAGCAAAAGAATAATATGTAATTGCGCATCTTTCCTGCGGTTATTATTGATGACAATCGTAAACTTAGGACTTTCACCCGGAGCGTACAATATCTTATCTGAAGAGACGCCGGCTGACAATGTCTTTGCTATTAGCGGGACATTAAAGGAGACGGCCGGTTTGTCTTCACCCGCCGGATAAACCTTGGGAGTTTCATACAATTCCCATTCACATAAACAAGGCAGCAAGAAGCCTTGACATTGAAGAATGTTCAGTTTTACGTACTTTGCCGTATGAGAAGTAAACGTGTCATATCTTTTTCCGCCCTTATAATCCCGCACCGAAACTACTTCCTGCCATTTTATTCCGTCAAGAGAAGTTTCAATGGTGTAATCCTTGAATCCCCTTTCGTCAAGTATGCCGGTTGGAATATTAGCGTGAAACCAGTATGACTGAGAAACGGTTACCGGGTTCGGAAATTTTACAGTAATCGCGGTTTTTCTGCTCCCGGACAGCCAGTAGGTTTTTACGTCGCCGTCAATAAGTCTTTTGGCGACGGTCGCATGGTTAGATTCGCCAAACCCGGCGATAAAACTATTCACCGTAATCTCCGGCTTAGGAATCCTGAGGCAGAGATTGGCTGTTTCTCCGGACGCAGAAGGGACCGCCGGCGAGTCCCTTTTCTCTGTCAGGAGACGATCATCGTTTTCCGTTTTTGTTGCCTGCGGTTTTGCCGCCGCAGGAATTTCAATAATTTCAAGGGTAAGGTTGTCAAAATAGGTTGCAGCTGAATTCTGGTTGGTTCCGTGAAAGACCAAACGGTTCAGCATCTCTGGCGCCTGCTCGAGGACCAGATAAGCCAATCCCTTATAAGTTCTAACCTGACCTTCAGACGTTGTCGAGGGAACTTTAATGGATAAGTCCCACGAAACATCGCCGTAACCTTTCATCCGCATCACCATCTCTACGTGGACCCACTTTCCGGCCGGCATTTCTCCAAAATCAACCCAATTGTTGGCGCACTTAGCCGAAATACGCCCTTCTTTTCCGATTACCAGATAGGGACCTGCGAATCCGTTGGGACGATCAGGTGTCCAGTCCATTCTCGGAGCGACGGTAAAAGGCGAATTTGCATCTTCCGGTAGAATGTCAAAAGAAAGACGAACCGTGCCCTTCATCGGAACCGCTATTTCTAAATCCGGCTCGGAACTCTGATTTGCATCGGTGGCATTCTGAAACTTGAGACATTTCCCCTGGTTTTCGCCCTCCTTTTTAATCACCGAAATCTTTGCTCCTCCGCTCACGGCTATTCCCCATCCTGCAGGCAGACTGTCAAGGGAAATATTTTCAAAATTCTCTTTAATGAGAACCTCCTCCGCCCTTACTTGCGGAACCGACAACGCCAGCAATCCAACCACCAAAAATAAACCGACCGAGCCTAACCATAAACACTTTCTCTTCATACCCGCCTCCTCATCAAGTCGCACCTCGCTTCGCTCGGATCCCCTACCTTGATGGTAGGGAACCCGTTCCAAAGGGGGTTTACACCCCCTTGGCAATCCCCCCTTGAACCTACGGAGCATAGCATAAAAGATATAAATTCCTGTAGGTTCAAGATACCCTTTACTTTACTGGTGCAACTTCGTACCACGCGATTTCCCGTGGTGTCAGTTCCACGTTCAAAACAGCCACCGGACAATCCGGCGCAAGATTGCCTTCAATAATTCCTGAAGGTATTTTCCCTTTTTCAACGTCAATATGTCTTACCCGGCCATCTTTGCCTGTACAGATTATCTTCTTGCCCGCTTCGAGACCTGCCGCCGGTATAACGATAGACTGACGCAAAAATAATGGCGTGGGGTTATAAATCATCAAAAAACCAGGCGGGGCGACTTCAGAATTAACGTGCATAATCGCATCAATGTGATTGCCATCCGGATAGAGAAGATGCACAAAGTCCGATTCAAGAATGGCACGGTATCGCTTGAAAAAATCCGCCCATTTTTTAAATGCAGGAGCGTTCTTTTCGTTGACGTCTCCTCTGAAAGTTGCCTGAACTCCGTACCCTAATAAGGTGGCTATCCAGTGGTCAAGCATCTCTTCCGGGCGATTTTCAAGGTCGCTCCAGGTTGACAGAGAATGTCTCATTACCGTAGGAGGAAAAATAAACGAGGCATACCATAAGTCCTGGCGCACCGTCAAAACCTCTTCCCATTCCGAATAGAGCCGTATTATTCCCTGGGTCTGGTGGCCCGCTTCGTAAGCCCCCCCGACCCGCCAGGATTCGGCGCCAACTGGAATCGGTCCGTTGCCGTGAAACAGGGAAGAAAGACTGGCCGGGGCATCAATCCAGTAACCGAGCTTTCGCAAAGTACGATAGAACTTTTTCTGCGCCTCCCACTGAAGATATTGAGAATGACCGGGCGAACGGTGGTGGTGCGTGGTGTCGTAACACAACCAACCGTCATAAGGTCCGTCAGGGTCAACGCCATCGAACCCCGAACCTTCAAGAAATTTCAGAATTTTCGTCAGAATGTGTTCCTCATAACCGGAAGCCAGACACGCCGCTGTTGGGTTATCGGAATCCAGAAACGGCAGGCCGTCATTCCTTCTCAATTGCCACCCATTTCGGTTAATCGGCTCTGATTCTTTCATATCCCAAAGGGCCCATTCGTGACCGAGATATACCGTTATCTTCATACCAAGGGAGTGCGCATAATCTGCTAACGCCTTGACTTGTTCCATTCCCTTCGGAAATAATTTTTTATTGATTTCCAGATTGCCGTCGTGCCGTTCAAAAATTGTGCGCACTCCCGGCACCCATAATTCAAATCCAGCCTCACCGGCAGCCTTAATATTTTTTTGGCACTCCTCAAAAGATAAGTCTTTATTAAGAAAGACGGTCAGATAATTGCGATTTATCCACGGACAGAGGTTCCGAAGCATTCTTTTGAAAGCAAGAGAACCGTCCTCAAAACCGCCCCTGAAAAATAGTTCGTAGGTTTTAAATGATTCAAATGGCATTGCAGCCGTTACCACAACGTCCGGACCTATGCCGTATTTGACAATAACCTCCTGTAATGCTTCAGCGCCGCGGGTTTCTAATATACTGCCTCCGATACCACCGACTCCGCCTTCTTCGTATTGCAAACCCTCCACGATGTTTACATAATCGGTTACAAAACTAAATCCAGTGGCCAATGGGCCAGGCTGCCGGTCAAGAAAAAAAGTTGGGGTGTCGCAACTGGTCTGAAAATTCTTATCACAGTAACGAAAACGCTCGCGACTAGCCGCCGTCCGCCATTTGGCATAGCGATGAAGAGACATAGGCTGTACCATCCTGAGAACGCCTGAGGGCATAGGCATATTCAGGACTTCCGGAAAAACCTCCTGAAGCACGAATTCTCCGGACTTCTCTTTATGCAACGTAATCCACTTAATGAGGTACTCTCTTTCCGGATAAAGCTGGTAATGAAGCCCTAAACGCAGGCCTTTCTCTGCAAAATCTCCATTTCCGCAGAGCCAGACGTGGAGAACGCTGCTACCGTCTTCAATCTGCTCAAAGGTGTAACTGTGGTATCTAAAGTCTGCTCCGGAGGACCCGTCGAGGGAAACCGTCTTTCCGTCTATCTTCAAAACGGCTTCTCTGCTGGGACAAGCGGCATCGACTAAGCTATTTCCGGAAACCGCATATTGATACCGGACCGTTCCGAAACTCGGAGAAAGTTTAAACTCCCTCAAAATGAAGCTGTTCCGAAAAACCAGCAGACCCTTTTCTGAATCCAGGTTTATCGTTACCCCTTCTCTTCCCTTCAACGTGCTTATTTTCTTTGTTACCGCCATACAAACTCTTTTCCCATTTTACCATCTCCTTTCCCGCATTCTCAAACACTACCTATTTTTTCTCCGGTTCGAATTACGGATTTCCGTAGCCCGAAGCGTAAATAAAGCCGGCGTCATAGAGTTCTTGCCTGCTGGTCGGGGCCACATGGCCGTCTGGGAAGCCGATGTTGGCTTTTCCGCTATGACGAAGGTGGATCATTTGCCAATACGAGGTATCTTTCGCCACATAATAATACTGTCCCTGTCCGGTACCGCTACCGGCGGCATAGATGCTGTCTGCCACCAATGGCCGTGATGATTGAGACAAGTCATTCAGTCTCATGTGCACAGCATCTGCAAGTGCAACATCGGCCTCAATACACAAGGCATAAGAATCTTGGTAATTCAAGGAGGAGGTGTATGACTTCGGCGGCCAACTTGGACAGTGATAAAGTTTAAAATTTTGGTTGCCTGTCCAGAGCGGTGCATAACCACCATTGCTTAAGACTTGGTGCCACATTTGAACACCGTTCCAAGCAAGGGGAAGACGCCCTTCATAATCGTTGCTATACATTACCAAAGCCAGAACGATTTGCTTCAGGTTGTTCATACAGTTTGCCTGCCTCGCCTTTTCCCTTGCCTGGGAAAGTGCTGGCAGCAACATCGCCGCCAGGATGGCGATGATGGCGATGACCACCAAAAGTTCTATCAACGTAAAAGATTTCCTGTGCTTGGTCCACACATTTTGGGGACCGTTGGGTACTTGTATCCGTGTCACAAAGGGGTCAATATCCGCCTCCCCTGCCTTCCGTCCCATTCTGATAGGATTAAACTTCCTGACCATCCGTTCCAGCATCCGCTTAACCATGTTCCTCCCTTTCTCCTTTTTAAGGAGTTTTCCCAACCGTATTCTATTACCCCCACCAGAGTCCGGATTACGTATCCCCTATAATTTTTAAGGCATTGTTATAAAAAACATTTTCAATCTCGTTTTTTGACAAACTAATTTCCTCAGCCGCCCGGCGAAAAGCCATAATTTCTTCATACAGAAAAAAAGTCAACCTTTCGGCTCTTTTCCCGGTAAATTCTCTCATATGTTTATCTTCAGAAATATTTCCGTAAAGACCTTTTGGCACCAAATTTATGTAGCAGCCCTTCTCGCAGATGCGCCGCATCCGCATTCTGGTAATAGGCAAATCGCTGCCGAAAAGGATGCGCTTCGGACCCACCGCCTTTATCAACTGCTCAAAAACCCAGGCGTTGGTATTCGCGGAAATATCAAACATCACATTTTTTGTCTGGGCAAGCACTTCAAAAGCATTCCCAGCATCTTCATTACAATAAGCCCTTCCGACATGGGCAATAATAAGTTTGATCCGGGGATATCTTTTTTCAATCTCCACCATCTGGGCAAGATTAAGCGGGTCTCTCAAGCGTGCCGGTCGGGGAATATGTAACATCAGTATCCAGCCCTGGTCGTTCAAAACTTTAAGTTGATGGTGCGGTATAAAATCAAATATCCGGATTTCATCGTCCGGAATATACAAAGGTGCATATTGCAGATAAACTTTCGTACCGCAAAAACCCCCGGCCCTAATCTTTTCTTCCAATTCTCCCCCTTTCCATTCCGGCACGGCAAAAATGAGTGCTGGTATCGCATGTTTTTTTGCGGATTTGGAAACATAAGCATTAAGTCCTTCGAGAGCGCTCCGGTCTCCCAGATTCGCAAATACTAAAGGCGTTACCTTTTTTCCAGGGAACAATAAGCGGTAAGTTTCCAGAAGGTCTTCCATCGGATTATCTCTGGCTACCAATGAAGGCCATTTTACAATTCGGGAATAGTCTTCCCTGCCCTTCATTAGTTTATTATGCCAGATATGGACATGGACGTCAAAAATTCTCTCCGGCAAAAAATCCCTCAGATATGTTTCGTAAAAATTGCTGTCGACCGTTTTGACTTCAAACAAAGGGGATTTCTTTCTGTTCATCGTTTTAAATAAGCGGAATCGGGTATCTTGATTTCCCCCAAGACAGAAGGGAGCGGTTGCCCCTTCTTTTTATCCTTTGGGTCAGGCGACCAGTCGTCATCTTCATACTTTTTTCGGACTTCTTCCCGGCGAAAATCAGGGACCTCTACGGAAACATTGTTATCCAAGGCCGAACGATATGCCAGGATACCCGGCAGGGTCATATCCATTGCCATATAGATATCAATAGGTGGTTTTTCTTTTTTAAGAATTGCCTGGACAAAGTCCCGGACGACAAAGAAATCGCTGCCACCATGACCGGACTTCTTTGCCTTTCCCGCCTGCCTGCGGAAAGTGGGTAAATAACTTTTTTCCTTTCCCCGGTCAATCGTCTTTTGAAGATAAAGATTTAACATTGAGGTATCTCTCCAGCGGTTATTCTCCATCGCCCCTTTTGTTCCATGGAGTCGATACCAGATCGAATCATGGGGACCGGTAGACCAGGCAGTAACTTTTGTCAGGGCCTGGTTATCCATGGTACAGACAAAAACTCCCCAGTCATCACCCTTTCTTCCCACTTCCCGGGATAAGGTATTGAGAACCACAAAACCGTTTACTTTTATCGGTCTTCTTCCGGTGATGGTTATAATTGGTCCCAGAGAATGGGTACAATAATAAGTGGCAGGAAGCCAGTTTCGCCAGTGGTCAGGTCCATCAGTAAGAATATGCCAGATAGGTCTACAGTCATGCACATATTCACACTCACCATAACGGTATTCGCCAATCACACCCTTACGGTAGAGTTTTTGCATTTCCTGGGTATAGACAAAATAACAGTAATTTTCACCGTACATATATACTCTTTTGCTTTTTTCCACTGCCCGGCAGAGAGCAACTCCTTCGGCTAAAGTCTTGCAGGCGATTACTTCCGAGAGAACATGACTGCCTGCCCTTAAAGCCTTTATCGCAGCGGGCACGTGTTCGGTACAGTAGTTACAAAGAACCACAATGTCTAAGTCATGCTCCAGAAATTTATCGTAATCTTCATAAACCGCAACATCCTTTCTGCCCTGAAGGAAATCCTGAATCCTCAAGTTGTCAAGATCGCAAATAGCCACTAATTTAGTGTGGGGATTGACTTCGAATGCCCGGGCAAAATTTGCCCCGCGTCTGATACCAAATACCCCCACCCGCAGTTTCTTCATCAAACCTCCTCAGGGGTTGCCCCTTATCAATCGTGTGACCATTCTTTGGCTTTCTTCAACAACTCTTTTGCCTCTCCTTCACTCTGGCAGCTGGTGCTGATAAACAACCCCCGGCTGGAAAGATTCTTTAACGCTTCTTCCACCTCCTCCGGTGGAAGAGTAAGGTGAAGGTTCTTCTTCTTTTGCTGGACATACTTCAGCTTGTCCATGTAACATAAGGGGCTGGGTTTTCCGGCGCCGGGGAGAATCTGAATCGCCTGTAATCTTGGCAATTCACATAATACCGGAATATGCGCAAAGTTACCGATACCGTCAACATGATAGACCGCATGGTCTAAAAAAGCCAATTGTTTTTCAATCGCCGGCAAAAATATTCTCCGAAACATCTTGGGGGAAATCATATAGGCAAAATCGTTCTGGACCGCATAAAATTTACCCGGGGACCAAAGAGGAAACCAACAGGTGGAACCTTCGGCCGATTCCTTGATGATATTGTAAAATTCGGTGTAGACCTCAATCCAGATATCCATCAGGTACAACTCCGCTTCCCCAACCCGCTCCGGACAATCGCACAGGTCCGTTAATAAATTATTTGAACCGCGCAGTGCCGCCAAACTATCCCCGCACCCCCCAAAGGCGCCGATACTGGGTATCGATTTACCCTTACTCTCTCTGGCTGCGGCCGTAAGCAGGTTTATGGTGAATCTCCACCAGACACCCTCTTTATTGATAACCAGTTGCCGGAAATCCCACTCTTTATCATGTAAAATCGGGTCCAGCCAACCGGTATTCTCATCCAGAGTTACCGGACAACCTAAAAAAGCCGGTATCGAGGTATGTCCCGGATAGCCGCCGCTCCAAACCGGAAAAGCCTCGCCGCCGTAAAAAGTATGCTGGAAGTTATGTTCATTCAACTCTTTTATCAAATCAAGATTGGTCCACCGGTCCACCGGGTCATCCGGTAATATAACCGGAGAAACCTCTTTTAAACTGTCCCGCGGGGCATATACGGCCAGAGCACACCGGTCCAGGGCTTCTCCGGCCCACCAGGCAAGATAACGTTCTTTTGTTTTTCCCCAGTCCGGTTTATATACTAAATTCATATATTTTCTTTTAAAGTATAACCGTTTTCCAACCCATCAATCTGCCGAACTTGATAATCTCCTCCGATACCTTTCCACACACTATTCCGTTTGTCAAATTATATTTCCTATCTTCCAAGGGCGCTTCAAAAATACCGGCTAAAAAAGATTCTGCCTGGCTCTCTCTATAATTCTCTTTAGTTCACGTATAACTTCATCCGGATGAGAGACCGGCCGGTAATCCTCAACCATTGCCCGGTAATCAGCATGGCATCTGTCCAGTATCTCTTTTTCGTTACGGGTACTTGCCAGATACTGAAAATAGCCCGGATTCCACATTTCGTCACGGTAGTGCCTGAGGGTATGTTCAGAGGTGAGAAAATTACCTCCTTCTTTTAAAATAGCCTCACTGATACGGGCAGCCGTATCTCCTACCGGAGGTACATCCGGCGCCGTCCATAAAGAGTCAAGACCTTCCATAATCTCCAGGTCCAGCAGGAATTGCTCCGGACTGAACATACTGCCGTTGTCCAGGTTTCCGTTTCCGGCAAATCCAAAAAGGTGGCCGTCGGCCAAAGCGGAATAACCAACCGCTTTAAGAAACCGCTCAAAAACCGCCTGAAGGCCGGGCCGCCTGGCGCTGATGTAAGAA
>JAZDPL010000016.1:0-13488 GCA_043797665.1 Candidatus Omnitrophota bacterium | reverse complement strand
GCCACACACCCTTCGCCCCCCATGTCACTGGTATCAAACCTCAAACCCCAAATAAAAATATTTATGGTCCGGCAACCCCTAAAGGAATGAAAAGACTTTTTACCAGTTCTCCCTGGGGATTCAGGAGATATGCTTTTGAAGACTATTGCCGGTTTATGAAGAGCATCGGCATCACGGAAATATGCGCATTCTTTGCGGACCCGGAAACGTTTCCCCTCGCGTTCCGGCCGGAAAGAGGTGAAATGGAAAAGAAGTTGGAAGTGGCAGCCAGAACCGGCGTCACTTTTTTGGAAATCACGACGACGGGGAATTATCTTGAGGAGGCGCGCCTCGCCGCTTTCCTGAAGGTCAGATACATACGCGTGTGCGAGTCGTGGGAGGACAGCAGCGCCGTATTTGCATCCGCTGCGGAAAAACTGAAAGCCCTCGGCAGTCTTGCCGCGGAACTGGGCATAACGGTTATCGTGGAGAACCACGGAGGACTGCTTACGAAGGCATCCGCATGCCGACGGTTGATTGAGACCGTGGCGCTGTCCAGCGTGCGTCTGAACTACGACCCGGCCAATTTCCTTTTTTTCGGAGAGGACCCGGTTGCCGCTCTTGACGAAATCCTGCCCCTGGTCGGTTTTACGCACTTTAAAAACGTCCGGTACGACCGGGAGGATAAACCTCATTACTGCCGTGTCTCCGAAGGCGTTATTAACTACGGGCGGATATTTTCCAGGCTTTTGCCGGTATATGACGGATGCATCGGCCTGGAATACGAGGAGCCGGACGATGCGGAACAGGGGACGGCCGACGACCTGGCCGCAGTGAAAGTACTGGTGAATAATTGGAGAAAATAAAATGAAAAAGAGAGGGTTTACCCTGATAGAATTACTTGTGGTCATCGCCATCCTGGCGGC
The DNA here is from genome assembly GCA_043797665.1 of Candidatus Omnitrophota bacterium. Classification (GTDB taxonomy): domain Bacteria; phylum Ratteibacteria; class UBA8468; order MWAK01; family MWAK01; genus CAZVUE01. The sequence continues at coordinate 12,583 of JAZDPL010000016.1, read as the reverse complement.
GATGCTCTTGCCGGCGCTCAGTCAGGCGAGGGAAAAAGCCCGTCAGGCGGTGTGTATTTCCAACGTGAAGCAGATGGGGATGGTGCTCGCGATGTACGCCAATGACCAGAATGGATATATTCCGCAGGCGTCTTGGGAGACACAGGCGGAGTTTTCCGTGGCTCAGAATTATAGTTTAGGAATGCTGATTGATGCAGGGACAATCACGCCTACGGATGCGGTTAAATTATTGACCTGTCCCGGCGTAACCAAAAAGAAGTCGAAAGCAGGCATTCTTAACTGGCCTGTTTCTGCAGCCAGCGCGATCGAAACAGATTACGGCTATTTCGGAGGTGGAGGTGTGAGCTCACTCATATGGAAGAAACTGGAGGATAGGAAAAACAATGCGATGTACTGGGATACCGAAGTTACCGGCACCTACTTGCCGGCAGTTTTAAATATCCCCGTGAAGCCTGGCCATCCAAACGGTTGGAATGTCCTGTATGGCGACGGTTCGGCAAGATGGCTCTCCGACCCGGGCAACTCCAAGTGGAGAATTTCCAACACCCGCAACCTCGTTTTTCCCACCTGGGCGGATCCATTCTATGGCAAATGAAGCCTTTGCCGGTTGACGCAAAATAAGTATAACAAGGAGGGTCTATGAGAGTTTTTGGCAGTACATTTTGCGTAGTTGCATTTGCGTTTGCGTGGTTATTCCCGGCCCCGGCGATGACTGCAGAAGCATCTCTTCCGGTTAATCTTGTCGTCAACGGGTCTTTTGAAACCAAGTCCGAGGGCAACAACGGTCTTGCGGAAGGGTGGAGTGGGTTTTCAGACGTCGAAGTCCATCTGGTGAAGGACGGGAAAGACGGGACGTTTGCCCAGAAGATTGCCTGCAAGGAACAGTCCGGGATTTTCCAGAGAATCACGGTGAAAAAGAATACCACGTATGTTATCTCGGCATACGTCAAAACCGACGGAACACAGGCAGACGTACGCGTCTATCAGTGGGATATAAACGACCCGTGGAGCGTCTCCGATGAAAAGATAATCGGCTCCACGACGTCGCAAGACTGGGTGCTGTTGAAGACAGAATACACCACCGCAGCCGAACAGGAAGGTATCTTCCTGAAGCTCATGCACCAGCCCAGTCGGCCGGGGGAGGCATTCTTTGACAAGGTGGAAATAACGAAAAAGTAGCGACGCTCCGCGGACTGCCGACCGGCTTTGATTTATCCGGCAATAATTTTTGTTTTCATCCGCTAAAATTTAAACCTTCTTCTACCATGGCGAAGTAGTTGGAGATGGGTACGTAATTGGCCACGGTATTCCCGGAACCCAGCGCATAACGTCCGCCGGGTAAGCAGGCCGAAATAATCTGCCGCACATGGGCGCGCAGAGCATCCTCCGGCAGGCGGCATAACTTGTCAATATCGATGCCGCCCAGGACCGCTGTTCTATTGCCGTATTTTCGCTTGAAATCCAATACGGAATTGCCTTCGTCTTCAAAAGAGTGGCGACCGTCTATTTTTACCTCATCAATCAGGTCCCCGGCTATTTGCTCCAGATTCCCGCAGGCATGGAGGAGGTAAAGCAGTCTGTTCTGGTGGGCAAGTCCCGCCAGTCTCTTGTGCCAGGGCAGCACATACCTGCGAATCTCCTTCGGCGCTATCAGGGTCCCGGTCTTAAAACCCATGTCATCTCCCTGAAAGAACCCGCAGAGGTTGGGTAGACCCAGCAATTTCCCGTAGAAATCGTAGATGATTCCGCCGGATTTTTCAAAAACGGCTGACACCAGTTCCGGATTGTCGTAAACGAGATAACAAAGGTTCTGATAGCCAAAGAGGATGTCCAGGGGCATTTCCAGAAAACCGCCGGTAGGGCAAAGGAAAAGGCCCATCCCCTCCGGCAGGTTTTGCGCCACAAACTCGTAACTGCGCAGGTCTGACTGTCCCGGGTCCGGCCAGGGATAGGTTTCAAAATCCTGCCAGTTACTTATCGGACCCGCACCTTCTTCAGCCCAGCTCCGGGTCTTCTTTGAAAGAGCTGCGGTGTCTTCGCTTAGCCGATTCCTGCCGGGAAAATCAAGACCCCCGGACATCCGGACGTAGTCATAACCCATCCGGTAATAGACCTCTATCCAATTCTTCAAATAGGCAGATTGGGAGCCCCAATCCGATGCCGGCTCAACCCAATTACGGCCAAGGTGGGTACGGGAAATCTCCCGCACTACTTCATGGTCAAGGAAGAGTTCTACCAGGGGGGGCCTTTCCGGTATTTCTTCGCCCCGGATAACTCTGAGAAACCTTTCTATGTCCGGTTTCGGTTTTGCCAACGGCACTTTTAACATGGTTTAACAATAATTTTACCGCAACGTTGCCTGTTTCTGCAATAGGATGCGCATTTCGTCTGTTTTGATGAGTTTTGACAGGTGTTTTATCGTGATGTTATTATCTAACCGCCGTTTTCTCATCTTTTGGCCGAAGATTTTAGGATTGACAGGGTAGGAAGTATCAGTATCTGGGGAGTATATGAATATGAAAGCGAACATGAAGACAGATAATCTATTATGGGACGTCGTGGTTATTGGCGGCGGACCGGCTGGGATGATGGCGGCGGGCAGGGCGGCTGAGTTGGAGCGCTCTGTTTTGTTGCTCGAAAAAAATCCAACGCCCGGTAAAAAACTCCTCATTACCGGCGGCAGACGGTGTAATATAACCAACAATAAGACCGAGATACGTACAATACTCGCAAAGTATAAAGAGAATGGTAAATTTCTTTTTTCCGCTTTTTCACAGTTTGGCGTAGAGGATACGCTCAACTTTTTTAATCGCCGCGGGATGGCGACAAAAGAAGAAACCGAGGGGAGGGTTTTCCCTGTTTCAAATAAGGCGCAGTCTGTTTGGGACGTGCTTACCCGTTATATGAAAAAGGGCGGTGTGCAGATACAAACCAATACTTCGGTTACCGGTTTGGCGGTTGACACGGCTACAAGGCACATCCGTATCCAACTCAAAAACAAAACAGGAATAACGGCAAAATCCTGCATTGTTGCTACCGGAGGAACTGCACGTCCGGAAACCGGCTCAACCGGTGAGGGATTTGGGTGGCTTAAAAAATTTGGTCACACGATCATTGATAACAATTTTGCGCTCGTACCTATCGCGCTCAAAGATGCCTGGGCAAAAAAAATAGGCGGAGTAACACTTGACGATATTAAACTCACTACGTTCCAAAACGGGGAGAAGCAAGAGGTTCAAAAAGGTAAACTGCTCTTCACACATTTTGGTATCAGTGGGCCAACAGTCTTAAATATGAGTAAAAAAATCGGTGAGCTGATGCAATACGGCGAAGTTATTATCGTGCTCGATCTATTCCCAGGACTTGATCACGGTGCGTTCAAACAGCAGATCCAGACGCTTCTCATTGCGGAAAGTAATAAAAAGTTGAAAAATACGCTTAGTAAGCTAATTCCTTCGGCGCTCGTCTCGGCGATACTGGAACTTGCCGATATAAATAGCGAGACGGCGAATCATAGCGTGAGCCACAATGACCGGCTAAAATTAGTCACATGTATTAAGGCCATTCCGCTCCACGTCACAGGTTTGCTTGGTGCGGATAAAGCGGTTGTGTCTTCGGGTGGTGTGGCACTTGAAGAAGTGAACTTTAAAACAATGCAGTCGCGTCTTGTGCCTAACCTGTATATCGTTGGTGACGTCTTAAACATCGACCGCCCCTCGGGTGGCTATAGCCTCCAGCTATGCTGGACGACGGGCTTTGTGGCGGGGAGTAACAGCTAAATCTATGAAGGAAAAGGAGACAGTCTACTTTTTCTTGTCGGGAATTTTCCTCTTTTTATTGGCGGGTTCATCTCTGTGGGCAGGCGCCGGAGTTAAAATTCAGCAGGTCTTGCCGGAGAAACTGATTAACCGGAAGAACAGTGCGGCGCTGATAACCGCTACTTTAATAAATGGGGCAGATACCGACCGGAAGATCCGTTTAGTCTGTGAGTTGGTAACCGGTCTTGACGATACCGAGGTACTCTATGACGGTAAGGTATTGGTTCCCGGCGGTGATATTATTAATTTCCCGGTGAAATTTAATACCGGAAACCGGGAATGGGGTACGCTGGCAAGGGTAACGCTGCTTGATAACAATAATAAAAAGGTTGCCCGGGCAGAAGAGGTTTTTGGCATCTCCGATAACTTTTACAAGATTTCGCCGGTTCATACCTTTCTCCACGGCAGCCGGGATATCGGTCCGGAGCGGATGAAGGAGATTGCGGCAGAACGCAGAAAGATTTACTGGCCCCTGGTGGAATACTCCGGCGCGGGACAGACCTCCTGGGCTTTGAACCAATGGGGTATGGGAATTGAACGATGGGTCGCCGGCGGAATCTATCCGGAGACGAGGCAGGGTCTGATGACTTTTATCCGGTCTGCGCACCAGCAGGGATTAGGGGTGGTCTTTTATAATATTCCGGCGGTCTGCGGTCCGGCAGGAACAGACTTTAGCCGGGAACATCCGGAATGGCTGGCTTACGCCGGCGGCAGACCGGTCTACCGGTACCTGAGTGTAGAGTCAATGGAAAAATTGCGCAACCCGGAAGTGGATGACAAGAGCCGGGAATCTTTTTACTCCGGTGTCCGGACTTATACCCCGGTTCTCTTTACGGACCAGTCTGTAATGGACTTCGCCGTTGACCAGATTATTCAGGTGTCCAGGTACTATGATTTTGACGGCATCCGGTGGGATGGTTACCCGATGCTGATGCCCCGGGCAACCGTAGAAAACGGGGTTGACGTGGCTGGAGATACCAACTACCGGGGTGTGCCGATGGACAGAGGGATTAGCGACCTTGACGAGTGGAATGAAAAGAATATTACCCGGATGAATAAACGAATCAAAGAGGTTTTGCCTGATTTCATCTTTGGCACCAACTGGTCACCGGAATACCAGGGTATCTGCTGGTCCAAAAAGATGCCTGCAACCTACCGGACCTGTGCCCGGGACGGGATGGTAATGGACGAAGACCTGCAGACTAAGGATCAGGAAGGTTCCGCCAATCCGGAGAATTTATGGGAGACCTACCGGCAGAGGGTAGTACGAGGGGCAGATTTAATCAGGGAAGCGGGTGGTTATGATAGCGTAACTAAGTTAGCGGCCGGGAGTCCGGTTTTCAACCGGCACCTCGTTTCCATTATCTACGCCGGCGGTGCCAGCCTGGGCATATATTCCGGTTCCGAGCAGAGATTTGCGCAAGCGAAGGATTTTTACCGGTTTGCCCTGCGTTACTCCGAATTTTTGTACAGCCACGGGTTTCAGCGGATTAAGGATTTAGAGCAGAAGCCGGTATTGAAAGTGGAGAGTGACAAGACGGTCTGGTGGAAGGAGTACGTGTACCAGGGCAAATTAGACAACGGTAAGGGATGCCTCTTCGTTAATTTAGTAAACCCGCCGGTAAAACCGTACTTAGACTATACCGAAACCGAAAAGCCGGAAGAACGGAATGGTATTGACGTAGTGGTGGACCAGGGTATCGCCGGTAAGGTTAAGAAGGCATATCTGTTGAGCCCGGAGATGCCGGGTTATACGACCGACCTGAAGATGGAAACTTATGAAAATAAGGTCCGGGTGGCCATACCGAAATTAGGCTTCTGGGGCATGGTTGTTTTTGAAACGGAATAGCATTGCGGAGGAGATATGCGGCTGACCGGTAAGGTTATGTTGTTACTGGTTCTCTTTACCCGGGCTTTTTCCTGTCTCCAGGCTACAACTGTTGTCCGGGAACGAAAAGATGCGCAGGGTAACGTAGAGATATCAGTGGACCATCCGCAAATGCGATTTGTAGTCTCGCCTGCCAACGGCGGTATGGTCACTGATTTTGTTTATAAAAAGACCGGTACGCAGTGGGTTTTTAAGCCGGCCCAGGGGGAGGGTTCTATGGGACTGTTTGCCGACCATTTTGCCCAGCAGCCCTGGCCTGGCGAGTGTATGTTTGCCTGGTATGATTACGTAATTATGAGAGAAGGTGCGGACGGAGTGGCTATAAAATTAGGGTATAAGGTTAAAGACAAAAATAAGGATATCGGAGGTCTAAAGATTGAAAAGACGATTTTGGTTAATGATAATTTACCCTATATTGTCACCCGGGTCAGGTTTATCAATGAAACCAGTGAGACCAAATCACCCCGGTACTGGTTCCGGAATTCTTATCTGGGTATGGGGGGTTCTTTAGAAGGGAACTATTGTTACCGACCATCCAGCCGGGGTTTACGAAAGGGGACCTGGTACTACTCTAACTTCACTCAGAAACAAGAGGGCGAGGAATTTGTCAAAGACCCGGCAAAAGGCTGGATTGGGAACGTCAACCCCAAAACAGGCGAGGGGGTGGTTTTCCTTCCGGACTATAATTACCTGGACGGGTTCCATAACTCTATTGCCGGCAATACGATAGAATGGTTTTACGACCAGTCCGGTGTTTCTCCCGGTAGTTCCTGGGAGACAGAAATAATCACCCGGCCCACCTCAGGCTTTGGAGGTTACAGTTACGCTTCTAGAAATGTAATTGCCTATACCGTAATTACGCCGCAGGATATTGAAACAAAGGTTAGCCACACTATCTGCGCTACGGAAAAAGATCTGCCGCCGGTTAAGGTCAAGACCGAAATCTATGAATACTCTAACAGGGATAAGATATTGGTGAGCAAAGAAGAGACCCTGGAAAAAGTAGGTCTGGAGCCAGGCAGTACCGAGGCTGCGTTTCTGGGCGTAGTTCCTAAAGATGACATTCTGGTCGTCAGGGTGACCATCAGCGCAGAAGGCTGGCAGGAGACATACGAGACCTATTATGACCCGGCATTAGGAGAGAAAGCCTTTTACGGGCCTAACTCCTACCGGGTCGCTCCGGACAAAAAGGAGAAAGACTTTAATTTACCGGAGAGAGAGGTCGTTACCAGGGACAAAATAACCGAAATTTTAGAACTGGGAGGGTTGTACTACGAGTACTACGGTGTGGAGAAGGCCGGCCGGCTCCTGAACCCTGACGTCCGGGTAAAGAGTTCCTACTATTCCGGCGGGTTGTCCGGTTCATCCTTGAGTTACTTTCCGGGAACGGCGGAAGAGTTCTATCAGTACGACCTGGTCGTTCTGAACAATATTCCGGCGGAAGCAATCAGTTACGACGGCAAACTATTCTTGCGGCACTATCTGAAACAGGGCGGAAAAGTGCTGGTCATCGGAGGTTTTTTGTCGTTAGGGAACGGTGACTATAAAGATACGGTTCTGGAAGAGATTCTGCCGGTAAGTCTTAAGGGAAATTACGACCTGACGAAATTTAACCGCTGGGAAAAACTCACGCCAGGATTCTCACCTTCCCCCAAGGATAAATCGCTTTTTTCCGGTATCTCCTGGAAGGACGAACCCGTGGTTCTCTGGTATCAGGACGTTTTTCCAAAAGACGGGGCGAAGGTTCTGATTTATGCCGGAGAGGAGAAGAAGCCGTTCTTAACGGTCCGCTCTTACGGTAAAGGGAAATGCGCGGTCATCAACGGACTGGCTTTAGGCAAGCCGGGAAATAATGAAACCGGTTTCTGGGAATGGAGCGGATGGCCAAAGTTACTGGCACGTCTCTTGGAAGAACTCCGCTAACGGAGTAATCTTTCGGCGTTGCGGTGCAGAATATCGTGCCTATCGGAGTCGTCAATGCGGGCAAAGAGGATTGCGCCGGCAGCAAAATGCGGGCTGTACCAGGGCAGGTCGGTTCCGAAGACTATCTTTTTGGAGCCGGCTTTTTTCACTATAAACTCAATGATGCCATTTACCTGCAGACAGGAACCCAAAGGTACCGGTGTACCACTGCCGTAGGGCAGGACGGAAAAGTCGTGACAGACGTAGGCCGCGGTAAGTTCCAGATATACGTTGGACAGGTCTCTGGCTATCCTGACGGAATCCTCCCAGGCACCGTAACCGGAGTGTCCCATCAGGAAGGTTGCGTTGGGATATTTCACCGCCACCTTTTCCAGCATCCGGGGCGAATCAAATTCGCTTCCGCCCCAGGTATGGACCAGAACCAGCAATTTCTTAGCCTCAGCGTACTCCAGGGCTGGCTGGTAGTTAATTCCGGTTACCGTGTAACAGTGGTAGTCCGGCAAGAATTTGAATCCCACAACCCCTTTGGTTTTCTGGAAATCTGTTACTGCCTGTTTCCAGGACCCCTGATGGTTCGGGTTGATAGCCCAGTAGCCTGACAAAAGTTCCGGGTACTTATTTATTACTGACTGCATTTCCTGATTTCCGCGTTTATAGTCGCCCAAAAGCGCCTCGTGCGACGAACAGACAATCTTTTTGACCCCGGCCCGCTGTAAAGCATGAATCATATTCTTCATCGGTGCTGCCGGCAGGTAACCGGCCGGAAACGGTCCGAAATGCCCGTGCATATCAATAATCGGGCAGGTACGGGACGCACCCTTTTTTATGTATTCCTGGGCAATAACGGAAGGATTCCCCGGCTTCATATCTTTACCTCATTGAGCAGGCGTTCCAGATTGCCACCGGCAATCGCTTTTTTAGATTTATCAGGTATCTCTGCCTGGATGAGTTGGAGGAGCGCACCGCCGCTGCAGTTGTCCGGAAATCCCGAACCAAAAAGGAGTCGTTCCGGACCGTACCGCTGGCAGAACTCTTCAATCAAGCCCTCCACGATATAACCGGAAGTTTCCAAATAGAAATGGGGGTATTTTTCAGCCAGCGGCCGGAGATACCTCTCCAAACTATGCGGTCCCTGATTCATTGCGACTACGGTCAGGGTCGGGAACTCTTTTAATAAATCACCAATTACCACGGCGTTAGCTTTGACAAAAAGGGGAATTTTCTTTTCCGCAATTGCTTCCAGTAGTTCACCGAAAGCGCATCCGTTTAGTCGATAGTGATGTTCATCCGGGAAAGCCCGCAGGGCTTTTACGTTATGAGATTTCATTAACTTCAGAAATTCAGCGGTCGAGGGTTGTTCTCCAGTTTGAGACGGCAGTATCGTCCAGGAGGGTTCCAGCCGGGAAATTTTTTTGATATCTTCCACTATCTGAAGATTATATATTACTGGTGAACCGAACCGCTGGTTGGTATGGTAGACCAACGCCGTATCTATTCCGCAGAAATCCATCTCCTCAATCAGTTCAGCCGGAGTGGCTGCATACCGGAACGGCGTCCGGCTACCTCTCCCGAAACTGCAGTTGCAATCAAATATCTTCATAGATGCGACCCGTATCCGGGATGAAGCCAGGGGGTTACGGCAATACACCCGTGGATTTCCAGGCGTGGCACACTGACCCGCAGGATACCGTCTTTGAACGTATAGTCCAGTTTCGTATGGCCTGGTTCCCAGAAGACTTCTCCGGGTTTCTGCCGGCATCGGATTTCACAGGTAATCGGACCGACCGGGGGAATATCGTCCACCCATAGATCGTCCGCATTGCTCCACGAGAGGTCCCGGCCGGGATTGCCGTTGACCAGATGAATCAGCAGGCGGTCTTCTTTCCGGCGCAACGTCACTTCGACAAAAGAGAGCGCATCGGTTTTGAATAACGGTGCCGGCTGTAATTGTTCCAGAATCTCCTGTACCCACCGTAGAATTTGGGGGTACCCGAACTGCCAGTACTGCTGGAAGACCGCGGTACCGATATGGACCGCCGCTCCTTTGCCCATCTTTCGGATGGTGACCGCGGTGAATCCGGCCGGTTCCGGGTTTTCTTCGTCCACCAGTCCGGTCATCGAATAGTTGTCGGGAACGTGGCGCATATCAATATTGTCGTGGTCCCAGGAGCGGTATATCGGAAAAAATTCTTTCGCTTCCTTCAGTTCCAGTTTATCCCAATTGGCAAATACGCCGGCCGGCTCCTTATCTTTCAGGAAGACGTGAGCTTCGTTTAAGACGGCTTCTTTGACCAGCCGCACGCCGAGAATCTTCTGGAGTTCCGGGGAGCGGATGGAGACTCCGGAACTGATTAGTTTTCCACCATTCCGGACAAAAGTTTCTAACTTCCTGGCGGTGGCTGAGTTCAGAGTAACCTGTTCCGGGCAGACCACCAGGTCATACGACATATCTTCGGTCACCTGGGTATCATCAATCAGGACCGGCGAACGGTGCAGGGCAATCAGCGCTTTGGCTGCTCCCCACGAATTGGTATTTCCGGGAATTACATGGTGAGGGTCCATCTCGATTATTGTGGTCCAGGGAACCGCTTGCGTATGGAGACAGATATCATCCCGTTTCCGGGTAAACTCGCGGGCAATCTTTGCCTTGCGCATCTTAGACGGGATAAGCGCGCCGTTGGGCATCGGATAGGTCCAGTAATCCCAGGCTCCGCCGTTGGCAAGCAGCCCGGCGCCTTCCTGCAGTATCCGCGGCAAAGTCTTGGCCCGTGTTCGCATATAGGTCCGGCTATGGACAAAGGCAGTATCCACTATCATGGCGTCATAAGGAACGTTCTGGGTAGTATATCGCCGCATGGCAATACTTTGCATGATTTTGGGCAGGCCCGGATTGAAAAAGTCTCCGGAACGCCAGTCAAGTGATGGTGTTGCCCGACTGTGCGGATTGATATTACCCGAACTGTACAGGCAGTCTGGTTTCAACGATTTAATCAGGTTTCTCAACCGCTGGCGCCATTCGATGGTGATGTCACACCATGTCTGCCGCCAGGCGATTCCTTCCGGCGTCTTCAAATCGTAATCCGGCATCGCTCCGGTATAACCGGTTTTTTTACGGAAACGCGCTTCACACCTCGGGCAATAACACGGACCCGGCCAGTCGCCGTCCACCCAGATTCCGTCCGGATCATAGCATTCGATCATTTCCCGGATATGGACGGAGAGCCATTGGTCAAAATAATCGCTGAGCGGACAGACAGGATACATCATAAAGAACAGCTGATAAGGATGGCCGGTAGATTTGGTATGGCCCCGGGAAGGGTCTTCGTCGCAGGAGAGTTTGCCTTCCTTATCCCTCATCGCCCAGTCCGGATGGCGCAGAGCCGCAATGCCGTCCACCAGGCCGCTATAATAGAGAAAGAGTTTCGTTCCGGCTTCCCGGGTGACTTCGCGGAAGAATGCCGGCATGTCCTGTGCCAGATTCGGATGATGGGTGCCTAAAGAACTGCGAAAGGTGGTCCGGCCGCTGTGCCCCTTGGCATAGATGACAATATAACCCAGGTCAAGTTCTTTCAGTACCGGCAGGACATTTTCGCGCGTAGCGCCGGACCCGTATGGCCGGCACCATACTTCCGGGTAGTAATCGACAATCAGGTTGAAGTTTCGGTCGTGCAGCCAGGAATTTTCGGCTGTGGTGCGTTTTTTCCTGGTATCTGTTTTCATATTATCTCCTCAAATTATTCATCATTCAAAATGAAAAACCTCTTTCATCGGCACCCACCAGAAGGTTTCCTCTGACTCCGGCAGGGGTTCCTGCTTAATCTATGGCTATTTTTCTCCCGGTTCCTGAAGAACGGTAGACCGCAGAGATAATCTTCTGGCTGTGCAATCCGTCTTCTCCCGGAATTGGGAATTCCTTGCCGGTCAGTATAGCCGCGGCAAATTTTGCGAAAACAATTTTGTACATATCTTCCTTCGGACACGCAAAGGTTCTGGTTTCACCCTGTTTTTTTAAAATTAAGGTTCCCTTTGTCTCCATCTGGAGCGTACCCCGGGTATAGAGGGTACCTCTGGTACCGTTGATTTCTATGTCGTTCCGCAGGGTATTGAGCGGACAGCAGAAGTAGGCATCTACGAGGCCGATGCCGCCTTCGCTAAATTCCAGTAATGCCGCACCGGTATCCTCGGTCTCGTAGTGGTAAATAGTATTTTTTTTGATGCCAAAGACCGCCTTTGTCTTGCGGTCCATAAGGTATTCCAAAAGGTCAACCGCGTGGTTGCCGGTGTCCGCAAAGGCTCCGCCGCCGCTTAATCCGGTAATCTGGCGGAAGGCTCCTTTAGCCGGCGGATAGTCCTGACCAAACTGGCACCGTCCGGAGACGATTTTTCCGATAACGCCTTTCTGAATCAGTTCTTTCATCTTCTGATGTAAGGGATGAAACCGGTAATTGAAGTTTACACCTAACCGTACCTTGGCTCTTTTGCAGATATTTAATATCTCTTCTGCTTCCTGGACATTGGTTGCCAGAGGTTTTTCGCAGAGGATATGTTTTTTGTACTGGACAGAAATCCTGACCTCTTCTAAATGGGCAGACTGGGGCGTGGCGATATAGATTGCATCGCAATCGGTTTTCTTGACCATCTCTTCCACTGAGGTAAACCAGGGTACGCGGTATCGTTTGCCTTCCCTTTGGGCGTGTTCTTCTGCCCGGCTGTGGACACCGACCAGTTTACAGTTCGGCACCGGGATTAAACCGTCCCGAACAATCTTTCTGCCGGCCAATCCGGCGGCTCCGGATACCACCCACCGTATTTTTTTCATGAAAAATAAACCCTGGATACCCCGTGCGGCAGCACGGGGAGGAAAGGGTTTCCTTTTGGAGTTGTTTTGCAATCAAAATTGTAGGGGTCGGATTTATCCGACCCGCGGGCTTGATAAATCAAGCCCCTACCTTGA
>JAZDPL010000090.1:0-40644 GCA_043797665.1 Candidatus Omnitrophota bacterium | reverse complement strand
CAAGGTAGGGGCTTGATTTATCAAGCCCGCGGGTCGGATAAATCCGACCCCTACAATTTTGATTGCAAAACAGATCCAAAAGGAAACCCTTTCCTCCCCGTGCTGCCGCACGGGGTATCCAGGGTTTATTTTTCATGAACCGGACAAAAAGTTGGCTGAAGAAGCGGCTGTTTATCTTTGCCGGAATAACGGCTTTTCTTTTTCTGATAAATCCTGGTCCGGTGAAAAAGGTATTTGCAAAAACACAGAATGAAGCGGTCTCGGAGACGGCACAGGCAGCATGGAATGAAGACTTCTCCTCGGTAGAAAATTGGAACGGGATGGATGTTGTCGTAATCCGGGAGGAAGATGCGGTCAGGATTACGGAAACCGGAACGGCATCCTATGGAAAAGCCGTCTCAAAGCCGATAACCGTCAATCTCGACGATTACCCCTGCGCAGAGATAAACGTATCAAAAGTGGAACCGGGCGGAAGCTGGTCCCTATTCGCCCTTCCTTTCGGCGGACTAAACCTTCAGGGTGATAAGCCGGGCGTTTATTCGTGCAACATTAAGGAAGTAACCGGGTGGAACGGGGAGAAGACCTTTAACCTTGCGGTCTATGAAGTGGGTGAGAGCAAATCCGTGTATGTAAAAGGAATAAGATTGATACGGAAGCCCGGGTCTCCCGGCCTTCCGGCCATTAAGGACGTATCTTCGGGAGGCAGTTTCTGGCTCGACGCAAAAGGGCGGTACAGCACGGGCGCCGCTGAAACCAGAAAAGAGATTATCGCCTTGAGCAACCCATTCTTCAAGGTAACCCAGAACGTCGGCGCAACCGCCGGTTACATGACCGACCTAACGATACAAGACAAGACAGGCAGAATACTCTTCAGTACCTCATTCTTGGACAGTTGGGGACAGGAAGGTGACATCAATAAAATCGGCTATTACGCAGTCGCCGCCGGTGGTGGGCAGGGAAAAATCAGCGATTCGGTGATAGCGGAATACGGTGGGGTATTCTTCTGGGACTGGCGGACACAGCAGTGGATGGTGTGGAGCAAGGCGAGCCCGGACGCGCTGAAACTGGAGAAATATCCGCAGGGAATGCCTGATTTCAACGACCAGCGCTTCCAGGAAAGGTTCCGCTGGAAATATGAGTTTCTCTGCGGACCGGAAGATACCACATCCGTAATTATGGAAATGACCGATAAGGACCCTCTTTTGAACTTAAGGGTGGAGACGTCGGGCAAAGCGCCGTACACCTACAAAATTCCATTTTATGTCAGACCGGCACCGCAATACCTTTCTTATCTACCGGCCGGCGGTACCTACCTCAACCTGATGCAGGACGGTACCGCTTCCCAAAGTCTGTCTTTAATGCCGGGTGCGAACAGTAAATTGTCCCTGTTTTTCAACGGCAGACAGAAGGGAGACCGGGTTATATTTCTAAATTTCCAACCAAACTTCAAGGAGCTGAACCTGGATTACCGGTTTAACGAAGGAAAGGGCACCCTTACATTTGCAGCCGCTGAAACTGAAAAGAAAGTGGTCAACCTCACCATCGGCTATACCTCGCCGATTGACACCTCCTCCTGGGACCAGATTGAAAATACAGATAAGGACAACCCGGCGGAATCATCGGTTGGCTGGTGGAATGAGCCCGCGGCTGCCTATTTGAACAGAATCGGCCTTGGCATGGAAATTAAATAAAGGGGGGGGACTTGATGGCTTCAAAAAAAGACGAAGGGGTTACGCTGAAAATTACCAATTGCGGCAAAAACGTTAAAGAAAGTTATCTTCAGGCAATCAGGGATATTGTTGAAAAGGCCTGGCGACTTGACCGGTTCCACTGGGAAAAAGGGCTTGATTCCAAAGCGACTGATGGCCTTATGGCAGAAAATGTCATCCGGGCGGCAACCGACGGAAACCACTATACATTCATAGCCGTCCAGGATTCACGCGTAGCGGGCTTCCTCATTATCTGGCAGGATAAAAAATTAAGCGACGTATTCAAAAAGAAATACGGCGTCATCAATTGGGTTGGCGTGGACCCTGCATTTCAGGGGCACGGCATCGGAGAGAACCTGGTGAAAGAAGGTCTGAAGTGGTTCAGAAAGAATAATTTTGACAAGGTTGACGTTGCCACAGATGTAACCAATATTCCGGCCATAAAAATTTATGAAAAAAACGGGTTTTCATCCGTCTACTTTTCGGTAACTCTTACTGTTAATCTTTAATTTTCCACAGAGTATCCGCCGGAAACAGATTAAAAAGATTGTTTATGTCGGATTCTTCGCTACGCTCAGAATGACAAAATCAGTAAAAGATGATCTTGCCGGGGTCATAATAACAACTGACCGGTATACCTGGGAACTGCCGGGCGATAACCTGCGTTGCCTTTTCCAAGCCGATGATTTCGCTGGCGTAATGGCCCAATTCTATCCATTCCATACTTGATTCCCGGTAATATTCCATCGCGTATTCATCTACTTCGCCGCCAATTACTACCTCAACCCTGTTCTGTAAGAGAAGTTCCATATACTGGAGGTTACTGGAAAGGCTTACGCCTCCCCAACCAAGTCCCACCCGCCGGATAATCTTATTCGGTTTACCAAGGCTGGTCCGAACCCGGGAGAGTTTCATTCTCTTCTTCAGGTTTGCCACCAATTCCGCGAAGGGTATGGGCAAAAGGTCATAGACCAGGGTGAATTCATAACCTTTATAACCTTGATGGATTACCGGTGGAGGAAAACCAAGGTGTTCTCCAAAAAGGCGCGGAATGCAGAAATTGTCCAGGGTCCGGTGACTCTGAATAAAAACGATTCGGTTTTCCGCGTAGAACTTTTTTATCGCCACATTAACCTGCCAGGTATCCGGATGGGGACATCCAGAGTCAAAATTAGGGGTGGTGTAGTAAGGAGATTCGTGGGCAATGATAAGGTTGGCTCTTCGTTCCAAGGCGGTCCGGCGCGCACCTGCGTTAGCCATCCAGCAGACAAGGATACCTTTAACCGCTACGTCCGGACCCAATTCTAAGTATAGCCTGTCCTCCGGGTAGGTATTTTTAACCAGACCGGCTAACCACCGGGCAACATAACTGGCTTTCATGTTCGTCATCGGGATTGCGCAGGCTGACCCCTGCCTAATGCATGCAGGGGCAGGCGCCTGCGACTACCAATTAGATTCTTCGCTACGCTCAGAATGACAGATGTGCAATAATGCTTCGGCAATGAGCAGGTCTTCCGGATAGGTAATCTTGATGTTGGTCCGCTCGCCAGCAATCACCTGTACCGGAAAACCGGCTGATTCCACGAGGCAAGCATCGTCGGTCCCCGGCAGACCGGATTCTTTTGCTTTTCGGTAAGCGGTACAGATAACTTGCCGGGGAAAAGCCTGAGGGGTTTGAACCGCGTAAAAACGGCTGCGGTCCGCTGTTCTGATAACCCTACCTTCTTTTACCTCTTTCAGGGTGTCGGAAACCGGTAAGGCGGGAATGGTTGCCATTTTTCTGCCCGCGGCAATTAATTCTACAACTTTTTCTTGGGAAACCAGGGGCCGGGCCGCGTCGTGGACCAAGACTACCTTCGTCTCTGGCGGAATGACCGCCAATCCTCGGGAAACCGACTCCTGCCGAACCGCGCCTCCCGGGATTATTTGCGCCACTTTTTTAAAACCGCTCCCGGAAACCAGGACCCTCGCTTCTTTAACCTTGTCCGCATCCACAACCAGAATGACTGAATTGATTTCGGAAATTTTTTCAAAGAGGGCTAAACTGTAGGTAAGAATAGGACGACCGGCCAGTTTTACGAAAGGTTTTGCATCCTCAAAACCTAACCGGGTGCCTTTACCGGCGGCGGCTAAGATTACCGCTACCATTTTACGGGGATTGGCGGCCGGTCCAGTTTTCAAAACGGGTGTATTCTTTAATGAAAGTAAGGTTGAAAGAGCCGGTGGGACCATTACGCTGTTTAGCGACAATCAGTTCTGCCAGACCTTCGTTTTCCGGAGTGGAATTGTACTGCTCCTCCCGCAGGAGCAGGAGAACCACGTCCGCATCCTGCTCAATGGAACCGCTTTCGCGCAGGTCGGATAACTGGGGCCGGTGGTCCGTGCGCATTTCCACGGCCCGGGATAACTGGGAAAGGGATACTACCGGAATATTTAATTCTTTAGCCAGGTTCTTCATGTCCGCGGAAATCTCGCTGATTTCCTGCTGGCGGTTCTCGGCCCTCCGCCGGCTGCGCACTAATTGAAGATAATCCACAAAGACCATCTTGATGCCTTCCCGGGCAACCAGCCGACGCGCTTTGGCTCTAATATCTAAGGAAGAAAGACCCGGCGTATCGTCAATGTAAAGGGGCGCTTCACTCAGTTTACCCGCTGCCAGGGTAAGTTGGGCCCATTCCGATTCCTGCAAAAAACCGCTCCGCAAGTTGCGCAGGTTGACCCGGGCTTCCGAACAAATCATCCGCTGAACGAACTGGTCGCAACTCATTTCCAGACTGAAGATAAGTACCGGGACTTTCTTCTCCACCACCAAATACCGGGCAATGGAACAGGCTAATGAGGTCTTGCCCATTGAGGGCCGGGAAGCGATGACCATCAGGTCTGCATTTTGCAGACCGCTGGTGATTTCATCTAATTTCTCCAGACCGGTGGGAAGTCCGGTGAGATGTTCGTGGCGCTGATAGAGTTTGGTCAGCGTCTCAAAGTTCTGGTGCACCAGGTCCCGGATTGAAATAAGTTCTGTTTTCTTCTGCCCTTCCGAGATGCGGAAGATAGTCTGCTCGGACTCGTCCAGAAGATCATCCACGTTATCGGAAAGATGGTAACTCTTGCCGATAATTTCAGAACATTTTTCGATGAGCGAACGCCGGACGAAATGGTCCTTGACAATCTTCAGGTATTGTCCTACGTTGGCCGGGGTAGGAACCAGGTCAATCAAACCGGCTAAGTAGGCGGGTCCACCTAATTCTTTCAACGTTCCTTCCCGGTTCAAAGCATCGGTGAGGGTCACCAAATCACAGGGCTGATTTTCTTCAAAAAGTTTCAGGATGGTTTCAAAGATACGACCGTTTGCCTTCTTATAAAAATATTCCTGCCGTACCTCTTGAATCACCTGAAGCCGGGCATCTTCGGAAAGGAGCATAGAACCCAGAAGGGCCATCTCGGCTTCCAGGTTTTGAGGAGGGACTCGTTCTTCCAGGATTTCAAGATTGGCGTTGCCCATCACTTTTTTATTATTCGGCAACCACCCCTTTAACTACCCAAACGGTTATCGTGCTCTCCACGCCTTCTCTAACGCGTACCGGAACACGATAAACCCCTACCTGTTTGATGGGTTCCTCTAACTTAACCGCCTTCGGATCTAAATCTATCTGATATTCCGCAGACAGAGCCGAGATAATATCCCGTTCGTTTACCGAACCGTATAACTGCTCCTGGTCGCCCACCGCAACCGAAATGGTCAACGAAACATCTTTCAGCCTGGCAGCCAGTTCCAGCGCTCCGCGGTGTTCTTTTTCCTCTTTTTTGGCTTTAAGTTTCTGTTCCTCAGCCACTCTCTTTTCCGCAGTCGGAGTTGACTTATAAGCCGTCTGCCGGGGAAGGAGATAGTTGCGGGCATAACCGTCAGCCACTTCTTTTATTTCTCCGGTCTGACCTAAACCAGGAACCGCCGTTCGTAAGATTACTTTCATAGGAATGATAGATCCTTCGCTATCGCTCAGGATGACAGCTGGGGAACGCGGTCACCGAACCATGTAGGGTAAAAGACCCATAAAACGGCCTCGTTTAACCGCGTTACCTAATTTGCGCTGGTGCTTGGCGCAGTTTCCCGTAAAACGGGCCGCCAGTATCTTTCCGCGAGCGGAAAGAAACCGCCTTAAGAATCCGCTGTCTTTGTAGTCAATATCAATAACGCCGGCTTCGCAAAAACGGCATCTCCGCGCCCGGAAAACCACAAATTTTTTATCCTTCTTGTTCTTTCGTTTCTTCCGCTGATTCGTATCCGCTGTTTTCTTCACCGACCGTACCTCCTCCTTCTTCCTCTCGCCTGCTTAAAAATTGGACTCTTTCCGCAACCACTTCTATCATACTCCGCTTCTCTTTATCCGCACTTTCCCAACTTCGGAATTGAAGTCTGCCTTCTACCAATACCGGACTTCCCTTCCTGAGATGTTCCTGACAACTCTGAGCCTGTTTACCCCAGGTTACCACCGTAATAAAACAGACCTCTTTACGCTGCTCGCCCTCTTTGGTTGTGTATTGCCGGTTAACCGCCAGACCGAGGTTGGTTACCGCAGTCCCGGCTGGCGTAAACCGCATCTCCGGATCCCGGGTCAAATTACCAGCCAGAATAACCCGATTAACATTAACTGCCATTTTTTTCCTTCCTTTTTGTTCTCGGCGCCAGAATGATTAGATACCGGAGAACCGCCGGATTCAACCGGACATTCTGCTCAAATTCGGTCCTCTTCCCGGCATCAGCCTTAAAATTAACTGAAAGATAGTACCCCTGGGCCTGGTGCTTAATTTCGTAAGTAAACTTCTTAAGACCCAGATTCTGGCAGGTTACCGCTCCTTCCGGAAAGAGAAGGGTAATATCCTTGCTCTCCTTTTCCACCGCTTCTTCCGAAAGGGCCGGTTCCAGAATAAGAAGCCCTTCGTAATCTCGCTCCATCATACCCCCGTAAAATGTAAAATATTCAGTGAAGTACGTTATATCGGGCCAAAAATGTAGGGGCTCAATTTATTGAGCCCGAAAGATATGCGGGTCGGATGAATCCGACCCCTACACTAACGACGTTCACTGAGTATTTACCCTTAAATTTTATATTATATCATATTCGGGTAGCATTAATCAAAAACGAGCAGGGAGAAGGTGTCGTAACCGGAAATTTTCTGCCGTCCTTTCAGGTCAGCCAATTCTATTAAAAAAATAACCTTCAGAATTTTACCGCCTATTTTCTCCAGAAGACCGCAGGCCGCCTCTGCGGTACCACCGGTAGCCAGGAGGTCGTCCACCAGAACCACGTTGTTCCGGCCCGCCAGAGCATCCTGATGGACTTCAAGATTATCGGTGCCGTACTCTAAAGCATAAGTAATCTTTTCCGTCCGGTAAGGAAGTTTACCCGACTTTCGAATCGGCACAAAACCAACTCCTAAAGAATTGGCTACGCCGGCGCCGAAGATAAACCCGCGCGATTCGATGCCGGCGACCGCCTGAGTACCCGCCGGACAGGCTGAAGCCAGAATATCAACTGCGGACCGGAAAGATGGCCCATCCGCCAGAAGCGGTGTAATATCCCGGAAGAGGATTCCTTTCTTCGGAAAATCAGGAATATTACGGATTAAACCCTGCAGACTTTCCTTTTCCATTTATGCCTCCAAAAAAGACGTTTTTCCCTTATTTTTTTTCTTTAACTTCTGAAGCGCTATGGTCACTATCTGATGGACACGCTGACGACTCAAAGACCGGCTCAACTTCTTTCCTACCTTCTGATAACTAAGCGGAATCTGGTTTTCCAAACCGAACTTAAGAGTAATCGCTTCCTTCTCTAATGGAGTAAGGACCGAAAAGAGTTTTTCCAGAATGCCTTCGTCTTCCAGACGCTTCACTACCTTCTGTATCCTGGAGGTCCCTTCCTTACTCTCATCTCCGATAACCTCGGATAAGGTCCTGTTTTCTTTATCCCGGGAGACGGTACTGTCAAACGAAACTTCCTTTAAATCCCGGCGCCGGACAAACCGCTTCATCTGGCCGTTGGTGAGAGCCAGACCCTTCTGAACTTCCGCGTCGGTGGGTTCCCGGCCCAATTCCTGGGTTATGATATCGGAAAAATGGCTGTATTGACTCATTAACTCCGAGGTATTCTCCGGCACCGCAAGAAGAGATTGCCCCTGGGTTACAGCGCGGATGACGTAACGCCGAATCCACCAGTAGGCATAGGAACTGAATTTAACTTTTTCCTTAGCCGCTTTTTTCCGGTTAAACTTTTCTATTGCCTGCAAAAGACCAACGTATCCCTCCGCCATCAATTCCGAGACCGAAAACTTGGATTTGCGGACGTAATTGCGGGCGACTTTGGCAACCAGACGCTGGCAGACCTGTACAATCTCGGCCCGGGCGGATTCGTCACCCTTTTCCAACCGGAGAAACAGTTCTGTCTCTTTATTCATCTCTTTTCCAAGTATTTATTGTTTAGCAACCACTTAACCAAAACCTTCTCTATTTCGGCAAGCGAACCTACTTTTTTCAAACCGGCCTGAGCAAAGTCCTCTCTCCCGCCCGCACCTCCGCCAAAGGCAGGGGTTATCTCCCGCAGAATCTCGTTTGCCTTAAAACCTTCGGTCACCAGGTCCCGGGTCAATCCCAGAAAGAGAAGGCTTCGGCCTTCCCCCGGGAGCAGGACCAGAATAACGCTTCTAACTGAACCCTTCTTGAGTTCATCTACCAGCAACCTGGCTTCTTCGGGTACAAGAAACGGCTGACTGCTTGCCAGAAGAGAAAATCCGGCAATGACTTTTTTATTTTTGAGACCCTTTTCTTTTTCCTGATTAAGGTATACCAAAAGAAAGGCGCTCAACTTTCTCTTTGTTTTCTGCTCCTCCTTCTCCCGGCGTTCCAACTCGGCGATTACGGAAAGAGGTTCCGTCTTTAAGCGCTCCGCCAGATTGGAAAGAATCCCAAGGTGTTTCTTCATCCAAAGGTAAGCGTTCTTTCCGGTGAGGGCTTCCACCCGCTTTATTCCTTTGCCGATGGAAGAAACGCCGGTGATGATAAAAAGGCCAATGTTGCCGGTAGCATCAAGGTGCGTTCCGCCGCAGACCTCCTTGCTGAAATCACCCACCGTAATTACCCGTACCTGCTCACCGTACTTCTCGGTGAATAATGCGGTCGCACCTTCCTCCACCGCTTCCCGTAAAACCTTCTCTTCCTTAATTACCGGGATATTGCGTCCGATGGTTTCGTTCACTAATTCCTCCACCCGGTCCAGGGATTCCATACGTATTTCGCCGGAATAAAGGAAATCGAAACGCAGGCTTTCCGGTGCGACCAGGGAACCCGCCTGTTTAACTTCTTTCCCCAGAACCTGGCGCAAGGCGGAGTGAAGGAGATGGGTGGCGGTATGGTTGGCTGCGGTCTGCTGACGATGCTGGTAGTCAACCTCAAGGGTAGCCCGACCACCGGTAGCCTTGCTGCCTTTTTCCGCTTCACCTTTGCGGAACTTGCCGAGATGGTGAATAAACCCGGTTTCGTCTATCCTGGTTTCAGCCGCCTCAAATTCAAAACCGTCTGCCTTTATTAAACCCCGGTCACCCTTCTGGCCGCCCCGTTCCGGATAGAACGGCGTTTCGGTAAGGACCAGAGAATATTGTTCCTTGTCTAACGGAATTACCGCCAATACCTCAGAATCCAGGCGGATGGTTTCGTAACCGACAAACTTTGTCGGCGGCAGACCGGCTAAAAGGCTGCGGTCAATATCCAGTTCCAAAGTCATCGCCTTGCGGCTGGCGGTTCTTGCTCTGGTCAGCTCTTCTTCAAAACCGGCCTGGTCAACCTTCAAATTATCTTCGGCGGCAATCTCTTTGATGGTATCTAAAGGGAGACCGTAGGTATCGTAGAGTTGAAAAGCGGTCTTCCCGGGTACGGTGCCCCTGGCAAATTCCGAGGAGAACTGATGGAAGAGACGGTGACCTTCGGTCAAAAGGCTCAAAAAGCGTTCCTCTTCATCGGCAACCGTCTCCTGCACAAATTTCTCTTCCTGAACAAGGTAGGTGTAATAAGGCGACATTATCCGCACCGCCTCCGGCACCAGATGACTTAACTCAACCTCGTCTTTAGTCAGAGTTCGCAAGAACTTTACCGCCCGGCGCAAAATCCTGCGGATGACGTATCCCCGGCCTTCGTTGGCGGGCAGGATGTGCTCGGCAATGGCAAAGGTCAAGAGCCGGATATGGTCAGCCACCACCCGGAAAGCAATCGTACCCGCCTCATCCTTTCCGTAACGACATCCGGTTAATTCCTCAAGCCGCCTGATGACGGGCAGGAAAAGATCAGTCTCAAAATCCGATTCCTTTCCTTCCGATAAAGAGGTAACCCGCTCCAGGCCCATGCCGGTGTCTATCCCTTTCCTGGCTAAGGGAAGAAAGGTTCCATCCCTGGTCTTGTTAAACTGCGGAAAAACCAGGTTCCAGAATTCCAGATACCTTTCGCAGTCACACCCCGGCGCACACCCGGTCTTACCGCAGGAAAATTTTCTGCCCCGGTCAAAATAGATTTCCGAACAGGGACCGCAGACACCGGTCTCACCGGCCGGACCCCAGAAATTATCCTTCTCACCCAACCGGACAATCTTATTCGCGGGTAGAAACTTCTTCCAGAGTGCAAAAGCCTCTTCATCCTTTTCGTAAACGGAAACCCAGAGATTCTCTTCGGGAAAATGCAGATACTCCATCACAAACTCCCAGGCAAAATCTATCGCACCCTCCTTGAAATAGTCCCCGAAAGAGAAATTGCCCAACATCTCAAAGAAGGTGTGATGCCGGGTATCGTAGCCTACATTTTCCAAATCACTGTCCTTACCGCCGGCCCGGAGGCATTTCTGAACGCTCGCGGCGCGAAGATAGGGGAGTTCGCCGCTGCCCGCCCAGAAATTCTTGAAAGGCACCATTCCCGCGGAAGTGAAGAGCAAAGTGGGGTCTTCCGGCGGGACCAGGGGAATTCCCGGTACCACGGTATGCCCCTTTCCCGCGAAGAAATCAAGGAACTTCTGCCTGACCTCAAAACTTTGCATATGGATGCTCCGGTATTCGGGTACGAAAAGGAGCTGCGCTCCAGACAAAACTACGCAATTCAGGAACGAGCCTCGCCGTGTTCCTGCCTATACCCCAAGGCAGGCCCCGGCTACTCATTCCCTCATTTTGCTTGTTTTGTTACTGTTGCTCCGCTAATTTTCGTACCCGAATACCATCGCTTTAGTTAATCGGAAAATCTGGCGTATTTGCCAGCTACCTGCGGAGAAAAACCCCGGCTGAGCAAAAATTGATAGATCCGGCGCTGCCGGGCCGCCTCATCCAGACCTTTCAGGGAAGCAGATTTCTTCTCCGCCAGTACCTTTGCCGCTTCTTCCTCGTCCTGGGGATTTAACGCATCATCCAGAACCTCTTTTATTACCACCGGCGCAACACCCTTGGCTCTCAGTTTCATTTCTAAAAGCCGCCGGCCCGAGGGTCTGAGGCTGAGGCGCTGCTGGATATATTCCCGGACAAAAGCCCGGTCGTCAAGGTAACCGGCTTGTGCCAGATTGTTTAAAACCTCCTCCACCT
This sequence comes from Candidatus Omnitrophota bacterium, assembly GCA_043797665.1. Taxonomy (GTDB): domain Bacteria; phylum Ratteibacteria; class UBA8468; order MWAK01; family MWAK01; genus CAZVUE01. The sequence goes on along the minus strand of JAZDPL010000090.1, from coordinate 29,332 downwards.
CTTCGGCTGGAGCTTTCCCTTCCAACTTCTTTGCCATTTCGGCCCGGGTATAAGCCCGGCGAGCCAGAATCCGGTACGCCTCCGCCAAAAGGTTGTCTGCCATATCTTAACAAAATTCCTTTGTCATTCCCACATGCTTAAAGCGGGAATCCAATGGATTCCTGCTAAATACTTGCAGGAATGACAGAAAAAGCATGCCTTCTGAATAATGTAAGTAAAGCCTCACCTTGCCACCTATCTTAACATTTTTAGACTTGCGGTAGCAAAATCGGTTACTGGTTCTGCACCGTGTCAATCAGCGCCAGGACATTATCCAGGGGAACGTCCTTGGGGGTGGCGTGGGCCGGCGCTAAAACATACCCGCCTTCTGCGCCAATCTCCCTGATTAGACGTTCTACTTCTTTCCTGACGTCCCCGGGTGTGCCGAAAGGCAGTACCCGTTGGGTGGAAAGACCGCCAAAGAACGACAACCTGCCGCCGTACTCTTTCTTAATCCGGTAGATATCGGTAACCTCAGGCTGGAAAGGATTGTAGAGGTCCACCCCTATCTCAATCAGGTCCGGCAAAATTTCCTCAACGTCTCCGCAGGTGTGAATACCAACGAACAGACCTTTTGCTTTTACTTTGCCGTATACTTTTGCCAGCCTGGGCTTGATATATTTGCGCCAGTATTTGGGTCCCATCAACAAACCTCTCTGCTGACCGTAGTCATCACCGAAGAAGACCATCTGAACCGGTAACTTGAACGCCTCGTCAACCAGTCTCAGGTTAAAGTCCGTAATCCGGTCCAAAAGCACTTCCACAAAAGGCGGGTCGCTTACCATATCCAGAAAGAGGTTTTCCATTCCCCGAAGGGTCCAGGCGCGCTCAAAAAAGGAAAAACCGATATTAAATACGGTAAACAGTCCTTCTTTATTCTCCGCCATAAGTTTCGGGATGTATTGAAAGAGTTCCGGCTTTATTTCCGGGAAAGAATACTTATCTAATTTATTTTTGTCCGTCAGGATAAAATCAACCGGGTTGCCGATGTCTTTGTCAATGTTCCGGTCCCAGACCACTCCGAACCCGTCCTGCCAGAAACCCGGTTTGAGTTCCTGCCAGACAAAAGCAGCACCAACATTTAAAAGATAGTTGCCGATGGCTTTATCCAGGTCGGCAGTGTGGTAATATTGTTCCAATTTCTCTCTTATCGGCAGGGTAAACCCAATGTGATACGGCGTCACGTCCGGTTGTCTGTGCTGCAGAGCGGAAATAACCCTTCCCCTCTTATTCATCTGTCTCTCCTTGTGTGGAACTTCTTAAGTTCTTGCAAAAGGCGGCCTGCCAATCCGGTTTCCGGCACTTTAGCGATTACCTTGCCCCGGGAAAAAAGCAGACCCATACCGCGGCCGCCCGCAATACCGATATCCGCAGACGAGGCTTCACCGGGTCCGTTCACCTCACACCCCATCACCGCGATTTTTAGTCCCGCATACCTCTCCGGATATCCGGGTAATCTTCTCATGCCTGACTCCACCTTATCCAGAACCGCAAATAAATCTATCTGAGACCGACCGCAGGTCGGGCAGGATATAACTTCCGGATAGAAATGCCGTAAACCTAACGACTGAAGAATCTTCCGGCCAATCTCCACTTCTTCCTCCGGCGGTTCGGAAAGAGAAACTCTGATAGTATCCCCGATACCTTCCTGAAGTAAAGAACCGATACCGAGCGCACTCTTGATAACAGCCAGGGAACCCCGTCCGGCTTCGGTGATGCCTAAATGGAGGGGGTAATCAAACTGCCGGCGGAAGAGCCGGTTCGCCAGAATTGTCGTGCGTACTGTGGAAGCCTTTAGAGAAACAATCAAATTTGGGAAACCTTCGCGCTCAAAAAGAGATATGTAATCACCCGCAGCAGAAACCATCTTTTCCGCTAACCGTTCTACCTCCATGTCATTCCCGCGTGCCTGCCCTCTGTCATTCCCGCGTGTAGTAAGCGGGAATCCATCCCTGCTTACTGAATACAGGGACAGGCTGGATTTTAAGGAACCGGCGTTGACGCCGATGCGTATCGCGATACCGGCTTTTTTTGCGGTTCTGATAATTTCCCGCAACTTTTTCGGTTCGGAAATATTACCGGGGTTGAGCCTTACCTTGTCCGCGCCCGCGGATATGGCACCAATAGCCAAGTCACTCCGGAAATGAATATCCGCCACCAACGGCACCCCGGCTATCTTTTTGAGACGGCGGAAAGAAACCAGGTCTCCTTCATCCCGTATTGCCATCCGGATAATCTCCGCACCGGCAGATTCCAAGCGCCGCAACTGTTTCAGAGTGGCTTTATAATCAGCGGTCTTGGTTTTGGTCATTCCCTGGACCGAAACCGGCGCCCTGCCGCCAATCTTTACGGAACCAACTGAAACCGCCCGGGAGGATTTATCCTTATCCACCATTTATTTATAAAAAAAGAATTTCATTCCATAAACGCGCCCATGAGCCGGGTCCGGTTGGCGATGATGTTCACGTGAGGGTTCATGGCTCGTTATCGCCTTTCAGATATTTAGCAAACGCCTGGTCGAAATCGGACAGATATCCCTGATCCTGTTTGACCCGAAACTTTGCGTATTCCTCGTGAGCTTTGGCTATCGCCGCATCCAGATTGTAAAACTCCACCTCACGCGCAATCTGCCGCCCCCCTTCGGTTTGAACTGTTTCCATTTTGGAAATAGTTGCCTCCCGGGTCAGTTCTCCGCTGGCGTAAATGTTTTTCAGGTGCCGGGATACCGCCGGCGTTTTCACCCCAAACAGTTCAGCCATCGTCCGCTGTGTAAGCCAGAAATTATCCCGCGCAAAGAAAACATCCACAGTCACCTGGCCGTCGGCGGTTTGATAGAGAACAATGGCGCTATTTACCGGCTTCATGGCGTTTGACTCGTCTTGTCGTCGCCCGTTCATCTTCCCCCCTCCGCGTTGCCGGTGTTGTAGGGCGGGTCTATGAAGATACACTTGATTTTCCCGGCGAACTCCTGCTCCAGCGCCTTAAGAGCCAGCAGGTTGTCGCCAAAGATGAGCCGGTTGTCGAAAAGGTCGTCCTTCCCGGTGCGGAACGGCGCGTGGTGGGACTTGGCCGGATCCTCGACAAGGATACGCGGCTCCAGCTTCGGCCGGTTTTCCTTCCCAATCCATGTCAGTTCGAGTTTGGTTTTCTTACCGTTCATACGCTTCCCTTTATCTATACCGCCATCAATCTGCGGATGCCATTCACGAAATGTCGAAAACTCGTGGAACGACCATTGTCGATATCCAAGTGCGGCCCGATCAACCGCGATCCGCCAATCTTCTGATAGGACGGGGCAAAGCGGCGAAGGCGAAGGAAATAGGATTCTCGAAATAATCGGCCGTAAAAGCGCCTCCGCTGAACGTTCTTCCAGAAAAAAGACGAGTTCGCTCATTACGGATGAGCCCCTCCGAAGAAGCCCTGCTTCCATAGGTAACCCATCTGGTCTCCCTCCTGCATGTATGTTTTAACCTGTTCGTCGTCCCGGGCCCGGCGGATCGTCGCGTAGCCCTTTTCCTTTACCAACCAGAACACCTCGTCCATTTGGGCGGCATTCAGAAAATCAGGCGAATGAGTTGAGATGAAAACTTGCCCCCCCCGCATGGCATAATCGCGAAACTCCTCAGCCAACTCGGCCAGCAACTGGGGATAAAGCTGGTTCTCCGGCTCCTCGACGCAAAGGAGCGGATGGGGTTTCGGATCGTATAGAAGCACCAAATAGGCAAACATCTTGATAGTTCCGTCAGAGACATGCCGGGCAAGAAACGGATCCTCAAAAGCCCCATCCTGGAACCGGAGAAGTACTCGTCCCTCTTCCGTTGTTTTCGCTTCTATATGTGTGATACCCGGGACGCGATGTTTCATTTTTTCGATGATACGGTTGAATGTGTCGCGATGCTGATCGTACAGATATTCCGTCACCAGGGAGAGGTTTTCGCCTTCCTTGGACAGATGTTCAGCGTACCCGGATTCCTGTTCGGGTCTGGCGCGCTGAATATGAAAGTCGGAAATGTGCCAGTTTTCAATTAAATTGCCCAACGCCTTGGTCGCGGGAAATTGCTCAAATTGAGCCAATCCTTTCACTGCAAGGATATCGGCAGACTTGAGTGCTTGCTCCTCGCGTCGCAACTGTGTCTGATCTGTAACCTCGTCCGGCTCGTTCATGACGGCGATTCCCTTGCCGTTTTTAAAATCCAAAAAATGCCAAGACTTTCCTTTACTGCCACGCCGGTACTTTAGAATCTCGCGCTCAACGCAAGGCCTCCCGTTCGTTTCAGATATAGCTAAGAAATAAGTAATCAGCGGCGAGGACGGATTCTCCCGGAACTTCATCTCGATCTCAATGGGGCCGTCAGCATTTCGGCTGCGCACCTCTTGGAATCCGCGGCTGCCGCCCAGTTTGGTCAATGCCACGTGCACATTATCCGTCAGGGCGTCCTTGAGAAATCCGAACACGCTGAACAGCGTGGACTTTCCCGATCCATTTGCGCCGACAACAATACACATACCAGGAATTTCGCGCATTTCGATGTCTTTGAATGCTTTGAAATTCTTCAATCTGATGGATTCGATTTTCATAATCGGTCACCTCCAATGCTTGAACTTGATGATATTTACCTCAATCTTCCGTAGGGAAATACCCACTATTCCTGAAAATTCCTTAATATTTAGTATATGCAATTTTCGGCATTTGGTCAACTTTTACGGTAAATTACCCTGTGCTTCCGCACAGGGATTAGGGGCATTAAAAATTTGATGTAGTGCACGGGTGCCCTTTCCATAGGATTGGATAGGGGGCTTTTAGCCTCGCTATAGCAATCCTAAAAGAGCCTGCCCTGAACTTGTTTCAGGGGTCGCACTACATTTTGGGTTGCGCAGGGTAAACCCGCCGGCTGAAGCCTGCGGCTACCCCCTGGATTCCCGCTTACAGCATGCGGGAATGACAGAGGGGACGCATGCGGGAATGACAAAGGAATTATTCATTTATGGAGGATGATGCGGAGGAGGTCGTTGTAGGTTACGAAGAGCGCCAGGAGGATAATTAAGCCGAAACCGACCGTCTGACCCACTTCTAAAAATTTTTTGTTGGGTTTACGACCGGCCAGGCGTTCAATCGCCACGCCCACGATGTGACCGCCGTCAAATATCGGAAAGGGCAAGAGGTTGGCAACCCCTAAATTTACGCTGAGCAATGCCAGGAAATAGAGAAAATTACTCCAGCCTAACTTTGCAAACTGGGTGGTCATCCGGGCAATGCCGACCGGACCGGCCAGTTCCCGGCTGGAAACCTGCCGGGTGAAGAGTTTACCTAAGTAATAAAAGATAAGGCTGGTGACTTTGACGGTCTCTTTTCCCGCCCGGACAAAAGCCGGCAGGAGGGTATATTTTTCGTTTATGGCGGAAGGTATTATACCGATTAAACCGATTGTCTTTTCCCCCTCGGCGCTCTTAATTTTTTCCGGTTTGGGTGTTATATTGAAGGTTAAGGTCTGGTTACCCCGGCGTACCTTAATAACAACGTTCTGGCCCGGGCGGGAATGAATCTCCTGGGAAAGGGAGGTCCAGTCGTTCACCCCTTTACCAGCCACACTGATGATTAAATCCCCTTTTTGCAGCCCGGCCCTCTCAGCGGGGAACCCCTTTTCCAGGTCACCGACGAGAGACTGACGGTAATTGACCGTCTGAACACCTAACATAAATACCAGAACGAAAACTAAAAAACCGGCCAGGAAATTGTGGACCGAACCCATTACCAGAATTAAGGCACGCTTGCCGGCCGGTTTCGCAAAGTATTCGTCGGGCTTTGCCTCTTCCTTGTCGCTAACCTCTTCACCGGCTAATTTGACCGCACCGCCAAAGGGAATCAGCGCTACCTGATACAGGGTATCCCCACGTTTAAACCCGAAAATCTTCGGTCCAAACCCAAAGGTAAACATCTCCACCCGGACACCAACCTTTCGGGCGGTCCAGAAATGGCCCCATTCGTGAGTCAGGATAAGGACTCCGAAAACAAAGAGAATCGCTAAGATGTTGATTACCATAGTGAATTACCCCGCCTACAAGGCGCGGCATCTGTAGGGGTTCGATTTATCGAACCCGCGGGTCGGATGAATCCGACCCCTACAGTTTTAATTGCATTTCGGTATTTTATCATAAAAGCCGATTCTTTACTAAATTCTACGGGTGCTTTTTTTTATCACCCTTCCCCCCACAACCGCAGAAATTATTATTCCCGAAATGAATATACCCCAATGGAAAGATACCGGTATTCGGGAAAGATAGCAGGTTGGCTCTAAAAAGGCATCGATGGTAAAAGAAAGAAAAACCAGGAGCAGGCCGGTTAAACCAACTACTTTTTCCCGGAGAGAAACCGCTACTTTTCTCTTTTTACTATCCAGAGAGAAAAGAAGAATACCGTACAGAATAAAAAGAATAGAGACGATTATGGGAGCGATTACCGGAGCGGCCCAGGTTATCGGAATAAAGAAGAGGATGTCCCAGGTAAAAAAAGAGGGGGGCCATTTCAAAAGAATGTAAAGCCAGAAATAATAGCAGATGTCCCAGAGGCCAAAGAGAAGCAGAAAATATGCCACCCGGGTTATTCCTGAACCAACACAATAACTTGTTCCTAACAGGATTATTATCGTTGACAATTCCCGGCCCACTTCGGTGAAAAAAATCTTGAGCGGCGGCATCCGGAGCGGAAAGTAGAATCCATCGGGATAACAAAGTCCCCGAAGATAAACGACCACCGCGGCTTCTAAATACCCTAAACTTATTCCAAAAAGAACAAACCAGATATACCGCTTCACCTTTTCACTCATAAATTAAATAATCGGAAATATTCAGTTCACACCGTGTTCTTCTTCTGTCATTCTGACCCTTGAGCAAAGCGAAGGGGAAGAATCCCGTTGTTAAAAGCGAGACCCTTCCCCTTCGCTTCGCTCGAGGGTCAGGGTGACACGTACTTCACTGAGGACTTACCTTTCTAAAATATTCCTTGATTAAAGAACGGGTGATTGTCCGGGTATCTTCAGCCACCGCAAGGATATCGGACATGTCTGGCCGAAAGATGGGCCGGTGCTCTTTCACTACCGTCCTGACGAGAGAAAGAATCGCTTCAAAACCAATCTTGCCGGTCAGGAAGGCATTGACCGCCTCTTCGTTGGCGACCGAAAAGGCGGCCGGGTAACTCCCGCCTTTTTTTAAGACATCATAGGCTAAACCCAGAGCAGGGAATTGGCGTGGGGACGGCGCCCGGAAGGTAAGCCGGCTTAAATCGGACAGGGAAATAGCACGGGCGACCGGGGTGTCCGGCGGGTCTTCGGGCCAGAAAAGCCCGGCGGCGATGGGCATCTTCATGTCCGGGACCGAAAGGTTGGCGGTTATAAATCCATCTTCAAATTCTACCAGGCCGTGTACCAGTACCTCCGGGTGGATTAAGACCCCAATCTTTTCCGGAGGCAAGCCAAAGAGGTGGTGCGCTTCAATTATCTCCAGGGCTTTGTTTACCATGGTGGCGCTGTCAATCGTTACTTTCCGGCCCATTTTCCAGACCGGGTGTTCCAGCGCTTCTTTGATACTCACCTTCTTCTTTTTTTGGTTCAAAAACGGCCCGCCGCTGGCGGTCAGAAAGACTTTTTTGACCGGACGGCCCGGATAAGCGGATAAAATCTGGAAGATGGCGTTGTGCTCGCTATCCAGCGGAATAATTCTTACGCCGGCCTTTTTTGCCCTGGCAATCAGGAGTTCTCCGGCCATCACTAAGGCTTCTTTGCTTGCCAGCGCTAAATTTCTGCCTGCCTCCAGAGCCCACGAAGCCGGCATTAAAGATCCCGAGCCGGGAATCGCCATAACCACCAGGTCAGACCGGGGCCAGAAAGCCAATTTTTTCAATCCATCCGGACCGGAAAGAACCTTTGTTCTACCGAAACCTCCGGGATTTTTATCGGTTAAAACCACTACCTCCGGCTCAAATTCCGCCACCTGCTTCTTCAGTAAACCCACCTGTTGATGGGCGGAGAAACCAACGACCCGGAACTCTTCCGGGAACCTGCGGACCACCGAAAGGGTGTTACAGCCGATGGAACCGGTGGAGCCGAAGATAACGATGCGCTTCATAAAGAGATTCTTCGCTCTCGCTCAGAATGACATAAAGAAAAATAGTGGATTCCCGCTTAATACGTGCGGGAATGACATTTTCCTATAATTTGCCGAAACGGCGCTGGCGCTGCTTAAAATCTTCCAGCGTCTTCGCAAATTCTTCGGCATTGAAATCGGGCCAGAAGGTTTGGGTAAAGTAGAATTCCGCGTAGGCGGATTGGTAGAGTAAGAAATTGGAAATCCTCTGTTCTCCGCTGGTCCGGATAATCAGATCCGGAGGAGGCTGTTCCCGGGTATCCAGATAACGCGCAAAGAGGTCTTCGGTAATTTCGGACATTTGCAATTTACCTTCGTGAACGTCCTGGCAGACATTCCGCACCGCCCGGACAATCTCATTCTGACTTCCGTAATTGAGACCGAGAGAAAGATTAACTTTTTGACCTTTTGCGGTTTCTGCTTCGCTCTCGGTCATCAGGTTCTGCATCTTTTTAGAGAAGACAGAGCGGTCACCTAAAAATCGGATGCGCACCCCCTCTCTTTGCATCTGGGGTATCTTAGATTTAATCTTCTCCGCCATAAGTTCCATCAGGAATTTCACTTCTGGGCGCGGCCTCTTCCAGTTTTCGGTTGAAAAGGCAAAAAGGGTAAGGCTTTTTACACCTAAGTCCGGACAGGCGCGGACAATTTCATCGATGCGGTCAGCGCCCGCTTTATGACCAAAGATACGGGGCAAACCCCGTTTTTTAGCCCACCGGCCATTCCCATCCATTATAATCGCAACATGCATAGTTTTTCCCGATAATTACAGGGTAAAGGATTGGCCTAAGTAGAAGCGCCGGGCTTCCGGATGTTCGACCAGTTCCCGGCTGGAACCGGAAATCAGGGTCCTGCCCTGAAAGATAAGGTAGGAACGGTTCGTGATGGCCAGGGTCTCGCGAACGTTATGGTCGGTGATTAAAATACCGATACCATCATCAGCCAACCGGCGGATGGTACCGCGCAGGTCTTCAATGGTAATCGGGTCAATCCCGCTGAAGGGTTCGTCCAGAAGAAGAAAAGAGGGGTTGAGCACAAGGCTCCGGGCAATCTCCACCTTCCGGCGTTCGCCTCCGGAAAGGGTCTCCGCAGTCCTGGCCGCAAGAGCGGTAAGTCCAATCTTTTCCAACGCCTGGTCCCGGCGAACATCCTGTTCCTCTTTGGATATTGGTTGGAATTGAAGGACTGCGGTCAGGTTATCGGCCACGGACATCTTGCGAAAGACCGAGGGTTCCTGGGGCAGGTATCCCAAACCCAACCTTGCCCGGCGGTACATCGGCAGGCTGGTTATCTCCTGACCGTTCAGATATACTTTTCCCTCATCCGGAGGGAGCCATCCGACCAGGATGTAAAAGGTGGTCGTTTTGCCAGCGCCGTTGGGACCCAGAAGGCCAACAATCTCACCCGGTTCTACCTTAAGGGAGATATTGTCTACCGCCGGTTTGCCGTGATACTGTTTGCGTAAATTATCGGCCGACAACATAATTCGCACCCTCGCCTTAAACTGTAGGGGCTTGATTTATCAAGCCCGATATTTTTCGGGTTCAATAAATTGAACCCCTACAATTTTTTCACAAATAATTGACTTTTCAGGAAATAAAAAGAGAAGGTGAATCAGAACGACGAGAGGCCGGTACCGGAAGGTCAAGGTGCTGGTAAGCACGCACCGTGACCCGGCGGCCCTTGGATGTACGCTCTAAGTACCCCTCTCTGACTAAAAATGGCTCGTAAATCTCTTCCAGGGTGTCCGTCTCTTCGCTTACCGCCACGGAAAGAGTTTTTAAGCCCACCGGACCGCCGGAAAATTTATGGATAATCACCTCCAGGATACGTTTGTCCATTTCGTCCAAACCGAAACGGTCAACATCCAGGCGGTTAAGAGCAGAAATAGTCAGGTCGCGCTGAATAATTCTTGCTTTGGATACCTGAGCGAAGTCGCGAACCCGGCGTAAGAGCCGGTTGGCTATCCTGGGCGTACCCCGGCTGCGCCGGGCAATCTCTTCTGCGGCGCCTTCCTCAACCGTAACGCCCATAATCTTTGCGGAACGTTTTACGATGGCGGACAGTTCCTCGGCCGGATAATAGTCCAGACGAAGGGTGATACCAAACCGGGAACGAAATGGAGCGGTTAAAAGACCGGAACGGGTGGTGGCACCTAACAGGGTAAAAGGCTTCAGGTTGAGACGGATGGCGTTCGCCCGGGGACCATCGCCGGTCATAATGTCAATATGGAAGTCTTCCATCGCACCATAGAGGTACTCTTCCACCACCCGGCTGAGCCGGTGAATCTCGTCAATAAAGAGGACGTCAGCCCGCTCTAAGTTCGTAAGTAAACCGGCCAGGTCACCGGGCCGTTCTATCGCCGGGCCGGAGGTAGCCTTAATCTTTACACCCATCTCGTTGGCGATGATATGCGCCATGGTGGTCTTTCCTAAACCCGGCGGACCAAAAAAGAGGGTGTGGTCTAAAGGGTCATTCCGCTCTTTAGCCGCTTCAATAAAGACTTTAAGGTTCTCTTTAATCTTGCCCTGGCCGATAAAGTCACCAAAATTGCCCGGCCGAAGAGCGATGTCGTATTTGGTGTCTTCCGACAAGGTCTCCGGTTTAGTTAAGTCTACTACTCTTACTCTCTCTTTTGCCATAAATTTTTTATCGGATTACCAACAATACCCATAATATCCTTTGCTGTTTTTCAGAACCCGGCGCGCAGGCCCAGGAGCGTCCGGTAGTTTGGTGCGCCGTAGCCCTCGTTCAGACCTGTACCCAGGCCCAGAGTCAGAGAAACATTTTTGGATACTGACTGGGTAACCGAGCCGATGGCTTCAATTGGGGTAGATTCTTCCTTGTCAAACCAGGTGTCTCCGTCGGCACGGCCGTTGATTTCCAGAGTCAATCTGGTCTTGTCGTTTTTCAGTTTCCGGCTGGCACCCAGGCCGAAAAGCAGGGTGTTTTCAATGTCAAAGTCCGGCAGTTCCTCCTTTTTCTGGAACTGGTAGCCCAGGTTGAAAACGAGATGTGTGTGGTTATCCCATCTGCGGTCGGCAATCAATACTATTCCACCGGTGGCTGACTTGGCTCCGAAATAAGCCGGCGAGTTGACGAATTCGTCGTTGCCGGTGGTGAACGTCACAAACGGCAAAATGGCAAAGCCCATCTGGTCTTTGCCCCCGCAGAAACGGTATTTACCTTCTATCTTCAGGTCTCCGGCTGAGTTGTCCTTTACTCCCGTCAGTTCGGAATCCTGGCTGACCAGGTAGGGAAACGACAGACCCAACTGGAACTTGTCGGTGAAACCGTAAGCCGCATTGAAGGTCAGCACGTTGTTGTCCTTGACCAACTTTTGTTTCACCCCGCTAACCGTACCTTCCAGCGGCCAATAAGCGTAAGTGTAGAAAAGACCGAACTGGCCGTCTCCCCTGGGTACGGTCACCGCGGAGTGGTTCACTAAGAACGCATCTTCACCCACCGCCATGGAGAAACGGTTGGCGTCCAGGCCGGAAACCGGGGTGGAAGAAAAAAGAAAGAAACTAAAGACAAAAACCCTAACCAACGTAGGGGTCGGATTTACCTGTCCGCCGAAGCCTTGGCGTAGGAGGGTCCGACCCGCGGGCGCGATGAACCGCGCCCCTACAAACAACCCAACTATTGCCGCTACCATTGCCAGGAGCACCCAACCTATTCCCGAAACCATCAGGTAGGCCAGTCCGTACAAAGGCAGCAGGCAGGTTCTGGTCATCGTCCGGGCCCATTCCCGTCCGGAAATCCAGTCGGCAATCGCCGGGCTGTGCCGGTAGTAGAAGCGGATGAACGCCCGGCCGGCCGGTCTGGTCATAAGGAACCGGTCGCGGAACATTCTTAAGACCCAGACGTGCGGCTCCTGGTAGGAACCGAAGGCCGCGGTAGCGATGAAACAGCCACCTCCGCCGCTTATTGCACTCAACGAACCGCCGGAGTCGCTGGGGAGAACTACCGGGCCGGACGGGTCTACGATGATGCCGTTTTTGACCTGGTCCGCATCTCCTTTGCCGCCGTCTTCCAGTTCAACCACCACGGTATTTCCGGTGATAATCACATCATCGTAAACCAGCCAGCTGTCGGTTTTTGTGTCGTCATACTTGTACCACAAGGTATCCGGCGGCAGGCTGGTCGGGAAAGTAAATGTCAGATGAATCACCTGGCTGTCATCCGGCACCCCTTCAATGCGGACATTGAACAATCCATAGGGAGTGCTGCCGACCGGAGGGGTTCCCTCCGGGTTCACGGCTAACAGGTAGGCAATGCTGTCGGCCCCGGTTATTTCCACCAGAACCGGCAGTGATTGTACCGCATCTAATATCACCTTGGCCGTGTCAAGACCGGCGTATTCGCTTAAACCGTATTCTGCCAGCATGGTATCGGTTGCTTCGCTGTCGTCAGCCACTCCGTCGTTGTCTGCGTCCCTGGTGCCCGATTTTGCCACCACTATGAAATTTCGGTTGTCCGACCATTCGGACCAGTCAAGATGGTTGTCCTGGTAGCGAATCTGAACCCCGTGCGTTTTCCCCGGCTGCAGGATGATGCTGGACATCACCGTCTGAGTCAGGGTATTGTTCGTTACGGTGTCGGCAAAGACCACATCAGTTCCGCAGAACACCCGGAACTGGCTGGCCAGATGGGTGTCGCTGCTGTCATTGTCTGTAAATGCCTGGCCGGTTATCTGGATGGGAAAGTCCAGGTTGACCTGGTCGTAATTGACTTCCGATAAAGACGGGAAATATCTGAGAATGGTTTGAGAAGCGTCCGGCTTGGTCGGAGGCTGGTTGGTGTCGGTGTTGACGGCAAAATTAGCGGATATGGTGTGATTTGCGGTGACATTGGTGAAGGTGTAACTGGTAACCGCACCCACCGAACTTCCGTCCACCAGAACGTCAGCCACCTGGTATCCGGTTGCCGGCGTGACGGTGAATGCCTGGCTACCTCCATAGTTGACGCTGACCGCACCGGAGGGAGCGATGCTTCCATTACTGCCGGCCGAGGCGGTTATGGTATAGGTGTTGATGGCAAAACTGGCCGAGATGGTGTGGTTTGCGGTGACGGTGGTGAAGGTGTAACTGGTAACCGCACCCTGAGAAACCGAATCCACCAGAACATCAGCCACCTGGTATCCGGTTGCCGGGGTGATGGTAAATGCCTGGCTGGCTCCATAGTTGACGCTGACCGCACCGGACGGAGCGATGCTTCCATTACTGCCGGCAGAGGCGGTTATGGTGTAGGTGTTGATAGCAAAACTGGCCGATATGGTGTGGTTTGCGGTTACGTTGGTGAAGGTGTAACTGGTAACCGCACCCTGAGAAACCGAATCTACCAGAACGTCAGCCACCTGGTATCCGGTATCCGGGGTTATGGTGAATGTCTGGCTGGCTCCATAATTGACGCTGACTGCACCGGACGGAGCGATGCTTCCATTACTGCCGGCCGAGGCGGTTATTACAAAAACTTTGTTGAGCAAAATAGAGACATTGGCGCTTTCAGCATTTGCCACGGCAAGGTCAGTCTTGCCGTCTCGGTTAAAATCTCCTGCGGTTACTGAGTATGGAGAGGTTCCCACACTGTAGTTGGTCGCTGCTTCAAATGTCCCGTCTCCAACACCTGACAGAATTGAGACATTGGCGCTGCCAGAATTTGCTACGGCAAGGTCAGTCTTGCCGTCTCGGTTAAAATCTCCTGCGGTTACTGAGGCTGGAGAGGTTCCCACGCTGTAGTTGGTCGCGGCTCCAAATGTCCCGTCTCCAACACCTGACAGGATTGAGACATTGGCGCTGTCAACATTTGCTACGGCAAGGTCAGTCTTGCCGTCTCGGTTAAAATCTCCTGCGGTTACTGAGAATGGAGAGGTTCCCACGTTGTAGTTGGTCGCGGCTCCAAATGTCCCGTCTCCAACACCTGACAGGATTGAGACATTGGCGCTGTTAAAATTTGCCACGGCAAGGTCAGTCTTGCCGTCTCGGTTAAAATCTCCTGCGGTTACTGAGACTGGAACACTTCCCACGCTGTAGTTGGTCGCGGCTCCAAATGTCCCGTCTCCAACACCTGACAGGATAGAGACATTGTCGCTTTCAGAATTTGCCACGGCAAGGTCAGTCTTGCCGTCCCTGTTAAAATCTCCTGTAGTTACTGAGACTGGACCATCTCCCACGCTGTAGTTGGTCGCGGCTCCAAATGTCCCGTCTCCAGCACCTAATAGGATTGAGACATTGGCGCCGAAATAATTTGCCACGGCAAGGTCAGTCTTGCCGTCTCGGTTAAAATCTCCTGCGGTTACTGAGACTGGAACACTTCCCACGCTGTAGTTGGTTGCGGCTTCAAATGTCCCGTCTCCAACACCTGATAGGATTGAGACATTGTCGCTGTCAAAATTTGCCACGGCAAGGTCAGTCTTGCCGTCTCTGTTAAAATCTTCTGTGGTTACTGATAATGGATAGGTTCCCACGTTGTAATTCACTGCTCCGCCAAAGGTGCCGGAGGCAGCAAAAGTAGTAGTATTAATCAGGATTGAGACATTGGCGCTGTCAGAATTTGCCACGGCAAGGTCAGGCTTGCCGTCTCCGTTAAAATCTCCTGCGGTTACTGAGCCTGGACCACTTCCCGCATTATAGTTGGTCGCGGCTTCAAATGTCCCGTCTCCAGCACCTAATAGAATTGAGACATTGGCGCCGAAATAATTTGCCACGGCAAGGTCATCCTTGCCGTCTCCGTTAAAATCTCCTGCGGTTACTGAAAGGGGAGAGGTTCCCGCACTGTAGTTGGTCGCGGCTCCAAATGTCCCGTCTCCAGCACCTGATAGGATTGAGACATTGTCGCTGCCAGAATTTACCACGGCAAGGTCATCCTTACCGTCTCCGTTAAAATCTCCTGCGGTTACTGAGTATGGACTACTTCCCGCATTATAGTTGGTCGCGGCTCCAAATGTCCCGTCTCCAACACCTAATAGGATTGAGACATTGTCGCTGTTATAATTTGCCACGGCAAGGTCAGTCTTACCGTCCCTGTTAAAATCTCCTGTGGTTACTGAAACTGGATAATTTCCCACGCTGTAGTTGGTCGCCGTGGCAAACGAAACGCTGCCATTCGCCGGAATGCTGTGCGAGAACCCTATCACCAACAGAATCGCTAAAACCAGACACCCCAAAAAACCTGTCAACCTTTTCAGTATCATATTAGTTACCACAACAATTTTCAGGGCCATTTCCACCTCCATCTTTTAAATTTTCTTCGCCATTTGAAATGTAGGGGCGCCATTTATGCGGGTCCCCTTCCCATTGAATTGGGAAGGGCGCCCGTATCCCTCGGGTTTGATAAATCAAACCCCTACAATATTATTTCTTTTGTCATATTATTTTCAGGGCTTCTTTAATCAGGGTTTCTAAATTGGGCGCGGCCGCCTTTCGGGAAGTAAGGACCTGTTGAACCGCCTTTAGCGCGTGGACCCGCGGATACCCTAAGGTAACCAGGGCGCCGATGGCATCCTTCTCCAAGACAGCCTCTCCGGCCGGCATTGGCATTCCACCTAATGTCTGGACCTGGTCCTTTAACTCGGTAATCAAACGCTGGCTCAACTTTTTCCCTACTCCGGAGATCGCGCTGAGTGTTTTATTGTCTTCGGCGATAATGGCGCGGCAAAAACCGGCTATGGTGGTTCCGGAAAGAATAGTCAGCGCAACCTTGGGACCTACACCGGAGACCCCTAAAAGAAGATTAAAAAGGTTCTTCTCCGCCTGGGTGGCAAAACCGCACAGAGTAATACTCTCCGGACGATAGCAGGGGTAGATGTAGAGGAACGATTCTTTACCCTCATCGGGTAATTGGTCAAAGGTAGAAATGGGTATGCGCACCTCATAGCCTACCCCGCCTACGTCAATAACCACTAAGGCCGGGGTCTTTATTGCCAATTTACCTTTTAGATACGCAAACATTGTGGATTCCCGCTTACTACACGCGGGAATGACAATTCATTTAGCATCCTGGAGCCTTTTCTGATACTTAAGGTGGCTGAGATAACAGAGACAGAGCGCCAGAGCGTCTGCGCTGTCTTCCGGTAGACTCTCTTTTAAACCAAGTATCGCGGCGGTCAGGTACTGGACCTGTTCTTTGGTGGCATTACCTTTACCGCTGACCGCCATCTTAACCTCCGCGGGAGAAAAGGAGACCACATCAATCTTTTGCTCCAGGGCAGCCGCAAACAGGAGTCCCCGGACAATCCCAATCTTAAGGGTGGTCTGGGGATTGTTGGCGAAATAAACCTCCTCCACCGTAACCACCTCCGGCCGGTAATCCTGAAGAATCTTTTGGGCGGAAGAAAAAATCAGGGCAAAACGCCGGTTAAGCGGTTGTCTGGGATGAGCAACAATTACACCATGAGTCAGGACGGAAACCGGCGTGGTGTCTTTTATGATTGCGTAGCCGGTACGGTTCAGCCCCGGGTCAAATCCCACCACAGTCATGTAAGTAGATGTCTTTTGTCATCCTGAGCGCCAGCGAAGGATCTAAATCTAAAATAGAGATTCTTCGTTACACTCAGAATGACACACAACATGCCGTTTGCATTTTTATGGCGACTGGGATTCAAGTTTTTCCCATAGTTCGTCCGACATTTCAAAGTTGGAGTAAACCGTCTGGACTTCGTCGTGGTCTTCCAGCGCATCCAGGAGTCTTAAGAGGTGCTCCGCATCCTTGCCGTCAATCTTAACCGTGGACTTGGGAACCATCGTCAGGGACACGGAACCGGTCTTGATTCCCTTATTCTCTATTTCTTGTTTTACCTTTTCCAGAATCTCCGGTTTGCCGTAAATCTGGAATGCTTCGACTTCGGAGACAACGTCATCGGCGCCGGACTCAATCGCTGCGGCAAAAAGCGTATCTTCGTCCGTACCTGCCCTGGGAACCGAAATCTGACCCTTCCGTTCAAACATCCAGGAGACGCAACCCACCTCACCTAAATTTCCGTTTTGCTTGGAAAAAATGGCTCGGATTTCCGCGGCGGTCCGGCGCTTGTTATCGGTAACCACATCCAATTTAATCGCTACGCCGGCAGGACCATATCCTTCGTAGGAGATTTCTTCCATCCGGATATCCGTACCTTCGCCGGTACCCTTCTGGATGGCACGCTTGATGTTGTCCGCAGGCATATTAAATTCCCGTCCTTTTTCCATAGCCATCCGAAGCCGGGGATTAGAATCCGGATTTCCTCCGCCACCGCGGGCGGCCATCATAATCTCCCGGATTAACTTGGTAAAAGCCTTGCCCTTCTTAGCATCAACCGCGGCCTTTTTGTGTTTGATGCTCGCCCATTTGGAATGTCCACTCATATACCCCCCAGCGGGCTCAATGAATTGAGCCCCTACATTTCAATTATTGTAGGGGTTGGATTCATCCGACCCGAAAAACATGAATATTCACTAAACACCGGTAGTGTAGTGGGCGGATTCATCCGCCCCGCGTATTTTCGGGCGTCATAAATGTCGTCCCTACAGATTACGCATTCTCATAAAACTGCTCAAACCTTATCCGCTCCACCAAGGGATTAGACTGGATATATTCCCTGATTTTGGACAGGGCTTTTTCCGTTCTAATCACATGCTCATAATAATTTCGTTGCCAGAAAAATTTTCCTCCTGTCAGTTTAGTCACCAGGGCTTTAAATGTTCGTACTATCTGAGACAGGGCAACCTTGACATTTTCAAGAATTAAGATGATATGAAGATGCGTAGGCAGCAGGCAATAATAGTCGAGACCTAAACCAATAAATCTTGTGGGAAGGCTTAATAAAACCCCTTCAATTTCCTGTCTGTGTTCTTCTATGAAAGGCTGTTTGTTATTAGTACAAATGGTTACGAAATAGCAACCGTTGGAAGAATAGTCGTAATTCTTCAGGCGAATCTCTTTGCGTTTTGGCAGATTACTCATGGAGCATTTAAGTCTTTTTCGGGCGCCATAAATGGCGCCCCTACATTCTCGGGCTCAATGAATTGAGCCCCTACATTTCAATTATTGTAGGGGTCGGATTCATCCGACCCGCGGGCTTGATGAATCAAGCCCCTACAAAAGAAATTCCTATGCAGTCAAGTTTTCCTTAACTCTTTTCTTCCTTACCTGCCTGGCGTTCCTTGATTATCTTCTCCGCAATCTGGTACGGTACAAATTCGTAATGGGAAAACTCTGCCTGGTAACTTCCCCGGCCGCTGGTTAAAGAACGCAGGGACGTGGCGTAGTTTGCCATCTCTGACAGTGGTATCTGCGCGGAAATTTTCTGGTCCTCACTGTCGGCGCTGTCTATGTTTAAAACCTTGCCCCGGCGGCCGTTGATGTCACCCATCGCATCACCCACGTAGTCACTGGGTATAGTAACCTCAACGTTCATAATCGGTTCCAGAAGGGCTGGTTTAGCCTCACCGGTAACCTTCTTAAACGCTAAAGAGCCGGCAATCTGAAAAGCGATATCGGATGAATCCACATCGTGGAAGGTGCCATCGTGAAGGGTTACCCGGATATCGGTAACCGGATAGTTGGCTAAGGCCCCTTTTAACATCGCCTCGCGCACCCCCTTTTCTACCGAAGGGATGTATTGCCGGGGAATGGCACCGCCTACAATCGCATCGACGAATTCAAAGCCGGCACCCCGGGGAAGCGGTTCGATCTTCAGCCAGCAGTCACCGTACTGACCATGACCGCCGGTCTGCCTCTTATATTTACCCTGATCGCTGGCGGCAGTAGTTACGGTTTCCCGGTAGGCAATCTTGGGAATCCCTTTCACCACCTCAACCCCAAACCGGCTCGCTATCCGGCTTACCCAGATTTCCAGGTGTAAATCACCTAAGCCAGAGAGTATCGTCTCGCCGGTCTCCACGTCCCGGGTAATCTGAATGGTGGGGTCTTCTTCAACCATCCGGCCGAATGCAGAACCTAATTTCTCTTCACTCCCTTTCTCTTTGGCTAACAAAGAAACTGAGATGGCGGAATTAGGAAACGGAATAACCGAAAGGGGGGTTGCCTGTCCGGCGGAGGTTAAGGTATCACCGGTACGGGTGGCGCTCAATTTTGCCACACCCAGGATATCGCCGGGTTCGCCCTTTTCGGTTGAATCCTGCTTCTTTCCCTGGATATAAAAAAACTGGCCTAAACGTTCTTTTTCGGAACGATTAAGATTAATCAGCGTGGTATTGGGGATGAGAGTTCCCGAGGCAATCTTAAAGTAGGAAAGCCTGCCCACGTAAGGGTCGGCGGTGCTTTTAAAAACCTGGAGGTAGACCGAATCGCTTCCGCGTGCGATACTTTCTCCCTCCTTTGCCAGAGGCACCGGCGCCAGATCCTGGTACTCGGGAAGAAATTCCGCCGCAAAATCAAGGAATTCCGTCAGCCCTTCACCCTTCACCGCAGAAACCAGAAAGAGAGGACATACATAACGGCTAAGAATCGCTTTCTTCAAACCGGTCCGGAATTCTTCCGGAGAAAGGCTGCCCTGTTCTAAATATTTGGTAAGGAGCGCATCGTCCGTTTCTGCCGCTACTTCAGTGAGACCGGACTGGTTGGTGACAGGAATTACCTTAATCCGCCACTTCGCACTCAGTTTGGCGGCGTATGATTCAACCGCAGAAGAATTCCCCAGTTCGCTTTTGGTTACGACAAGAAATACCGGCAGGTTCCGGCGGGAAACAATCTTCCAGGCATTATCGGCGCCAACCGCCGGACCGCTGTCCGCCGGGATGGTAATCGCGGCAAAGTCTGCCGCAGAAGTACCGGAGAGCGCCTCACCCAGAAAATCAGCGTAGCCCGGAGTATCAATGAGGTTAATCCGGACACCCTTCCAGTCCAAATGGGTTAAAGCCAAATTAATGCTCAACTGCCGCTTGGTCTCTTCCTGGTCAAAATCGGCCGTGGTGTTACCCTCCGTGATACTTCCCATTCGGGTAATCGCGCCGGCCTTAAAGAGCAAACCTTCAATCAGGGTGGTCTTGCCACCTTTGCCCTGGCCTAAAAAAGCGATATTTCTGATTTTACGCATCTCTATCTCCTTATTTAATATAAACGAACGTTATCTTTATATTATAACCTAAAAATGCGGGAATTGACAAACCGGTGGGGGGTTGTTATAATTCCATTTTAAAATCTTATGACCAGATACTTTATTTATCAAAAACCCCAGGTTTATCATCTTTCCTGGAGGGGCACATTAAACAAAGGACGGACGGGTTTACTGACCTTTAATTCAGCGGTACCGTCTGGAAATATCAATAACGACCTGGTACGTGTCTCCTTTTTACTACCTCCTTGCGGAGGACCCGCCGTCATCGTAACTCATGGTCTATACGAACAAACACATTCCTACGCCCGTTATCTCTGGAAAAAGTTGGGGGCGTTAGGATTTACCACCTTCTTCCTCCAGCTACCCTATCATATGGACCGTACCCCGGCCGGCAAACTAAGTGGACAGGTGTTTATCACGACCGACGCGGAACATTCTGTCTCTGCGTTTCGCCAAGCGATAGTAGATATCTCTTCCCTGATTGATATTCTGGAAAGAGAACCGACCTTTTCTGCTGCGGTCAAACAGGGTATCGGTGCAATGGGGATAAGCCTGGGTGCAATTATCTTGAATACCGCCTTTGCGGTAGAGCACCGGATTAAAACCGCGGTTTCCATCCTGGGAGCAGGAAACCTCGGCGGCGTAGTAGCAGAAAGTCCCATGACCTTACCCCTGGTCATCGCTGGCATTGTTAAAGGATTAAACCCTTACCATTGCCGCCAGGCGGTTAAAGACTATCGCGGATTTCTTAATCTGGTGAAGGAAAAAGGCGTGGAAAATGTGGAACCTGCCTGGCCCTGGTTTCTGGTTGACCCGCTTACCTACGCCCGGGCAGGTTATTTTCGCAGGGAAGATTTCTTAATGCTCAACGGTTCTTTTGACCTCATTATCCCCAGACATTACACCCGGGAGTTCTGGAGAGCCGCCGGCAAACCGGAGATTGTCTGGTTACCCTGTTCTCACTTTACCTCGCCTCTGCTCTCCCGCCGGATCACCAGCCTCACCGCAGGCTTCCTCCGCCGCCATCTTAAAACCTCTGCGCTATCCACTTCTTGAAGATTGGGTTAGTAAAAGGCATTCTTAAACCCCCTTGTCAATCCTATGACAATGGAACCCGTCTTAAAATATAACAAGATTATTAATAACAAAATTATTATTTTTGTTATTTTGTAAAATATTAGCGTCAAATAGTCAAATTCACCCTACCTATGGAAGGGAGGAAGACAGGATAGATTTGATTGACTGGGAGGCGGGAGAATCGGCAGGGAGGTCCAGGAAAGAAAGTCCTTCCAGACTGTATTTTTCGACCTCTTTGTCATAAGGAATCTGGCCCAGAAGAGGCAGACCTTGGATTCCTGCTGAAGACACGCAGGAATGACAGAAGGGAGACGTGGGGGTACCCGGTATATTCTGGTTGATTAACAGACAACTCTTCTTAATTGCCAGGTCAAGCTTCTCGGTCATCTTAAAGATATTCCGGGCCGAGCGCAGAGAGACCGGGTTGGGGTTGGCGATGATAAGAAGAAGGTCCACGTCCCGGGTGGTCCTGCGGGAGAGGTGCTCCATCCCGGCCTCATTGTCCATCACGATATAAGGATAGTTTGCCTGGAGTTTATCCATAAGTCCGCGCAGAAGGTTATTGGCGTGGCAGTAGCAGCCCGGTCCTTCGGTATGTCCCATAACCAGAAGGTCAAACCCCTGGGATTCCACCAGGGCATTCTGAAAGTGCAACTCTAACAGCCTCTCCTTGGTAAATCCGGGGGATAATTCTTCTTTTCTTTTCATTATCTCGTCCACGGTGCTTACCACGGTCCGGTCGTATTTTATTCCCAATGCTTCGTTGAGGTTGCTGTTGGGGTCCGCGTCAACCGCCAGGACCGGCTTTCGGCCGGCTCGTAACAGGGAACTGATAATCAGGGCGGACAGGGTGGTCTTTCCGGTCCCGCCTTTTCCGGCTACCGCTATTGTATAGGACATAAAGATTGTCACTATATTTATACCCTAAATAGATAAAAAAATCAAGCACTTTCGTGATTTCTCATGGAAGCAGTCAAAGAATGGTATAATATAAAAAGAAATGAGAAAACTGATTATTCTGGTCTCCATTATTCTGGTCGGATTTACCGTGGTCCGGGTTGGCTATCTCTTGCCGGCGCCGACCTTAATCGCGATGTCCGGAGAAGGTAAAATTGGCTCAGCAGCCCCTAAATCTTTAAAGATGGCCGGCCGGGTCATCGGCGATTTTGGTGCCGGTACTTACGAAATCTCCGGATTGAAAGTAAAGATTGAACAATTTGGAGAAGTTACTGTTTCGGGCCGGATTGAAACTAAAGGCCAGCTGAGCAGGCTTTCGATAAATATGTCTGACCTTTCTCTTACGGAGCTAAAGAAGTCCTTAGGGACGCTGCCGCTTCCGGAGCAGGGAAGGCTTGATGGAAAGGTTATCCTCACCCTCGGTCGCGAGAAGAAAGAGTGGAAGGTTCAACGCCTTGATTATGATATACTTTTTGGTGACCTTCTCTTTGAGAAGCAGAAGATTCCCCAGTTCACCGGTACCGCGCAGGGTTATTATGACCTTTTAGCCGAAACAGGTAGAGTGAACAAGGCGCATTTTGTGACCAAAACCGGCGGTGAAATAGACCTCTCCGGAACCGTGGGGAAGAAAGGCTTTGATATCTCTTTTACCTCGGAAGGCCTCTACCTGGAGGATTTACTTGACTCTTTACCCCCAGCCATCAAAGAAAAGATGGGACTGAAAGTTGAGAAAGTTGCCGGAAATGCGACCTATGACTCAGAAAAGGGTTCTTTTGTTTCCCGGGCATCCTTCTCTTTTTATCAGGCGGAGGGAAAGGGTGAAGTTTTGGGCCACCGCTCCGAAAAGGGAGAACAGAATATTTCCGGACGCCTTAGTCTTGAAGGTCTTAACCTCCTTCCCCTCTCAAGCCTTTACGGAGAAGGTGCCCAGATTTCAGGGGTCGCCAACCTCGGGCTTGATTTTCAGACCCGGATGGAAAACCTGAAGTTTCTGCAGGCCATCATTGAAACCGTACCGGCAAAGGGTATCAGGCAGTACCTGGACTTTCGAGCGGTCAAGGCGCTTTTGGCACTCAGTACCGGTTCCCCACCCGGATACCTTGTTGACAAAGCCTATTACGGCTACCGGAAGTTAGCCGCTCGGGTTACTTATCAGGATAGGTTCTTGACCATTGAAGGCCTGGCCAAAAAGAATAGAAATAAAGAATATGTCCTTTTAGGCACTCCTTTTGGCCAAACGGTCAATATCGCCATTGACCCGAGAGGGAATACGGTCAATCTAGACGACCTGAAGCAACGCCTCGGGCAGGCTTTTAAATAATTAAATGGAGGGTAGCATGGGAAAAATCAGTTTGGTTTTTGGTCTGGTTCTGTTACTGGTTGGGTGTGCGGTCGTCAATGTCTACGTGTCATTTCCGCAGGAGAAGATTGAAAAGGCGATGGAAAGTCTGGAGTTGGAGATTCAAAAAGGCCCTTTACCTGCAAAACCTGCGGCTTTCCCAAAGAAAGAAAGCCGTCTGTTGCCCGGCCGGTTTTTAGAACCCACCCCACTCTATGCACAAACAATCAGCCGTGACCCGAAGACCGATTCTCCGGTAATCAGTGAGGCTCAGGCGAGGAGAAGAGAACGGATTTCAGATATCCAGAGCTATAAGGAAACAAAGATTATCGGTGAAAACAAAGACGGGCTTCTTGAGGTACGCTCCACCGCCGGTCTAAACGAAGAAGAGATGGCCGGGCTACAAAAGGTATTGAAAGAGGAAAACCGGGACCGGATGACAATCTACCAGGAGATTGTCCGGATTAACAATATGCCTCCCTCTGATATGAGAAGGGTCCAGGCCGCCTTTGCCAAGATGCAGCGTAAGATGGCTAAAGAGGGTGAATGGATTCAGAATGAGGATGGCGCCTGGGTAACCGAGGTTAAGTGAGTAGGGGCGCCATTCATGGCGCCCGCGGGTTGACGCACTACAGTCTCCCTGCCATACGCCGAAGAATAGAAGCGGGTCAACCACTGGCAGGGTTCAATGAATCGAACCCCTACTCCACGGGGAGGACGCAGCGAAAACCGAGGCCGCCGCCCCAGACGGCAGGCTCGCACCAGTCGCGATAGACAGACCGGCAGAAGCCCGCGCCGTCGTCCCAGGAGCCGCCACGGAGCACCCGGAAGAAACCGCTCTCCGGTCCCTGGGGGTTGCTCATTGGACTCTCCGCATAATACTTCTCACTGTACCAGTCATTGCACCACTCCCAGGCATTGCCGGCCGTGTCGTAGAGACCGTAACCATTCGCCTTGAAACTGCCTGCCGGAGAAGTGAATTCGTAGCCGTCATCATATCCTTGGAAGTGGAACCTCTTCTGCCCGTGGTCTTTCAGCCCGGTCTCGTTCAGCCAGTTACCCGTGGTCTCCCTGGGAGCATCATCCCCCCACCAGAAGTAGGTCCGGGCCGTTCCGGCCAGACCGGTATTCCCGCCCCGGGCCGCATACTCCCATTCCGCCTCGGTCGGCAGACGCACGCAGGCCCAAGTGCAGTATGTCACTGCATCGTTCCAGGAAACCTGCACCACCGGATGGTCCTTCACTGCGGCTGTCCCGGAACCACGCGGATGACGCCAGTCAGCGCCGTCCACTTTTTCAGCTTTCTGTTCGTCAATATTCCAGCACCATCCCCACCCTGCCTTCTCCGCCTCGGTCTTGTACCCGGTTTCCTGGACAAACTTTTCGAACTGTTCGTTTGTTACCTCGCACTCGTACATCCAGAAACCGTTAATCTGGACCTTGTGCCGCGGAATCTCGTCGGAAGTTTTTTTCAAAAAGGCCTGTTCGTCAAGAGAGAATTTTCTGCAGAAACGCCTCGATTCTTCCACGGTACTTCCCATCAGGAACTCACCCGGCGGTATCCAGACCATCTCGACGTTGTCTTTTGGGTTCCTCCTCGCGGTACCGGCCAGTTGGGTTTCCGATTGAGATGGGTTACCAAGGCAAGAAAGAGCTAAAAAGAAAATGACTGCCGCCCGGACGAACCGTCTTTCCATTTTCATATTCAGAAAAATCTCCCCCAGTAAACCCCGTTATATTAGGCAAAAAATGTAGGGGTCGGATTCATCCGACCCGAATACGCGGGCTTGATGAATCAAGCCCCTACCTTGCTAACGGCGTTCACTGATGATTTACAAATCTCCCTCAACCCCTCTTATCTGACGGCGCATTCAATTTTGTTCGCCTGACGGGATTTAATGGTGACCTGAAAACCTTTGATGGTCGTTAAGGCCTGGGCCAAAACCTGGCTGGAAAATTCACTGTCTACCTCAAGCCGCCCGGTCTTTGAAAAATCTTCGTAACTGCGCTCGTAGAGGTTGCGGACACCGGTAATCTCCTGTAATCGGTCCTGAAACCCGATAAACCGGCTGTAATCAAGACCAGTAATCAAAACTTCAATCAGGCCGGTATTGATTATTTCGTCATTCCACTTTTCAATTATCCGGCCGGCTAATTTATCCGAAAGTCCAAGTACGGCTTTACCGATGGCTTCGGTTGCCCGGCCAAAAGGGTCGGCATCCGCATTACTGGCTGAGGCGATAATCTTTCCGGTATCTACCCAGACAGCCTTGCCGGAGATGTTTACCCGGTAAGGTCTCGCGCCTTCCACTTCTCCAATTTCTTCTTTGTAGGCACTGGCCACAATCACCACATCGGCCTTCTCTTCCAAGCCTATGGCCTTTACTGCCTCCAGATTGCCGGCCAAGGCCTGTTTTACCCGCTCCTTATGTCTGGCCAGACTGATTCTCTCCGGGTCAATACAGAGAAAGCCCTTCTCCAAAAACTTTTCGTTGATTTTATCCTGTAAAAAAGAGGTGTAGTCTTCTTTCAGATGCCTGGTGTCTGCCAGAACCATAAGCCGGGGTTTCCCTTTTATGGTGAAAAGAATCTGTAAAGCGGTGAGTTCATCCAGAACCTTATCCTGGCTCACAACCGCCTTGACCATTACCCAGCAGGTATTGTTTTCTTCTCCGCCGGATAATTCCTCATAGGATTTTATAAACCCCTGGGTTCTCTTTAGAATCCGGTCTTCAATCAGTTCGGAGTTAAGAATCTTCTGAGAGGAGTCAAGGTAGGTGCCGATTCCCTGCTCAACCGCATTCTGGAGGGCCTTGTGGAGAGCGGTCTGCTTGTTGATAGCACTCTCACCCTTTACCCTTACCGTAACATCCTCTGCAAAAACTAAGGACCGGCCGATAAGAGTAAAGGCAAGAAAGAATAACAGGTCTCTCCTGATTTTACCCATCCTTAAATGTACTCTGTAGGGGCGACATTTATGGCACCCGAATAAGCGGGCTGGATAAATCCAGCCCCTACTTTACAACAGGGGTTTCAGGCGGTCAATCGCTGCCAGCGCCTCTTTACCGGAGATGTAGCCCATCGGGTCAAAGGTGCCCTTGGTTGTTCCCTTCATTAAGCCTCTGGTGGTAGCGGTCATAATCGCATTGAAGGCATAATGGGAATTGGAAACATCGGCAAAGGGCGAGGTGTTCCCGATGAATTTCGTGGCCAGGGACCTGTCTCCTAAAAAATAGACCAGGATGCGTTCTAAGGTTACCGCAAATTCTGCCCGGCTCATCCAGTTCATCGGTCTAAAGGTGTTGTCCGGATAGAGTGCTAAGACACCTAATTCCACTGCCTTTTCAACATCTGCCTTCTCTTTTCTGTTCAGGCTGCCAATGTCCGATATCTCCGGCTTCCTTTCCGGTTTGGTTAAGACGGTAGGCGCCGGTTTGAAACTGGTATCACCTACCACTACCCTCACCTCCAGTTTTTTATCCAGTTGTAGTCTATCAATAAAGTAAGTGGCCAGCTGGGCTCTGGTTGCCGGCTGGTCGGTGGAACGAAGTGTTGGCACTGTGGCTACCGTGGCACAACCGGCAATAAGTAAAAGCAGAACCGGAACTAAAAGTAATATCTTCCGCATTGTTCCTCCTCTTAGTCAACTAAAAATACCACCCGGCACTGATGCAAAAAGGTCTGCCGTTCTTTCAGTTTCTCAATCTTGTAGGCATCTTCCAGGGAGATTATGACATCGGTCTTTAAGTCACCGGAGGTCTTGAGCGCCTTAACCACCAGAGGTCTGTCGGCAACCCGGTCCATCTTCCTGGCAAAGGCAAGGCTCTTGGCGTAACCGACGATGCCCTGGCTGATGGCGTAATCCCGGTTGACAAAGACGGTGCCATAAATTTCCATCCCGTTCTCGGCCAGAATCTGGGGCGCAATCGCCGGTCTTACCTCCAGACCCTGGGTATCAATGATTAAACCGGTATAGACCTCTGACAGCGGTTTCTTTACCTCTTCCGGAACCACCGCTGCATCAAAGGGATTCTCCGGTCTCTGCCGGTAAGGACGGACATTGGAGGGCAGACCGCTGCCGGCCGAAGGCTGAACGATGTCCGCCAGCCTTCCGTTGCCATAGATGGGCATACGGACCGTAACCGACACCTTCATGGAACCATCCGCAAACTCCTCTACACTGGTCAGGTCTTCAACAATAGAAGAGCCCCTCAAAATTCCTTTTACCTGTTTCTTAATCAGGTCGTAGGCAATCTCCTGGTTCTCAATCGTTGTCTCTGAGTCAATCACCACTCCTTTGATCGCTTCCAGAAGGTTTCTCTGGGCAACGCCCTTGGCGGCTTCTTTGGCCGAACCTAATTTCCTGGCCTCATCCCTGGCCCATTTTGCCGGATAACCTTCGCCGGTCGCCTGGATATAGCCCTTTGTCCAGTTGACCTGGGCATTTCCAGAGACTGACTGCTCAATCTTTTCTGCCGCCTGGTCAATCTGCTCCTGGCTAAACTGACCGCCTTCCTGGCCTCTGACCGGCAGGGGTACAGCCACTAACAACACCAATCCGAGAAGAAAAACCATCCCTTTCCTCATACCGCCTCCCTCCCTTATCTGGTAAATATTCAGTAAACCCCGTTAGTGTAGGGGTCGGATTCATCCGACCCGCGTATCTCTCGGGCTCAATAAATTGAGCCCCTACATTTTTGTACCTGATACAACGTACTTCATTGCGGATTTACCAACATTTTACTCCTTTTTGTAACTTTCTGTCAATTCAGCGGTCACTATTCTTTATCTTCAACAGAGAGAGTGACCGCCGGTCCTTCCAAAACATATTCTTTTCTCAATCTTTCTATTAACTCCAGGATATATTTTTGAAACCTTCCTATCAGCAACTCTCTTGCTTCGGATACGGTTTTGCCTTCAACCTTTAATTCGCCGAGTAAAGGAAGGACGATGCCTCCATTGTCATTTACCGTATATTCGTCGGAGAGAATGTCTTCTCCTCCGACTTTTATACTCAATCTATCCTGAGATTTTATAATATAACCTTTTTCAAAAATCAAGACTGTATCTGAAAGTGTTTTTTCTTCCGCCCAGGGCTTTAGTAGCGGAGCATAAGCATATCCTAAGGCATACTCTTCACTGCGATTGGTTTCGTCAATCTCAAAAACAGCATACCAATTATCTTCAAGAAAATCCACTTTTACCCTATCGTTGTATTTTAAACAACCAACAATATCTGCTTTGATAGAACGTCCTGCCCGGATATTAACTTCTTCCTGGCAGTTTACATATCTTATCTCACCCCAACCGTAAGCGAAATTTGGAATCAAGGCTGAAACGAACAGGAGCAGGCAAACGATTCCTGCTAATTTCATTGCTTTGCCTCATCCTGGGCAGGGGGCGCCGGGGAGAGCTCAGCCGTGGGGACAGGTAGTGCTGGTCCGGCTGGCGCCGGAGTAGTTGGCAAACCACAGATTTTGGCTGATAGTCTATCTACCGAGTCAAGGAGACTGTCTTCCTCGCATTTAGGACAGCGTTCTTCTTCTATTCTTTCTATCTCCCCGGTCTCAATGTCAAAGAGTTTGAGGGTAACAACGTAGGTGGTGCCTACCTTGCCGATGGTGCCGGAGAATACCTTCCGGGCACCCAGGAGTCTTCCCGCCTTTATCACGCACTCAGTTGAGGTACAGCCGGATAGTTGGAACTTCTGTTCCTTCAGGATT
>JAZDPL010000081.1:0-29693 GCA_043797665.1 Candidatus Omnitrophota bacterium | reverse complement strand
ACCGCGCCGTCACGCTCCTCTGCCTTTATTTTCATCCTGGCCGGTTCGGGTTCCATGGCCTCAACGGCAAAATAGATGTTGTCATTGTCATAGAGCATTTTTGCAAAGGTCTGCGGCAAAGCTGCCGTCTTGCCGTCCGTCACGATGAAGCCGGAGGTGAAGTCGGCTTTTTTCCAGTCCGGTTCCTCAAAATTCCCGTCTATGACGATTTTATCGACTTTTTTATTGGCATTAAGCTCCTTCTGCTGTTTGGACAAAAACTCCTTATGAAGGGGCTGCCAGTATGCCTGAAAAAAATGCCGGTCACGTTGTACCCTTTTCACCGCGGCCGGGTCGGCGGCCGCAGACTTTTCGGCCTCGTCCAGCATGGTGAAAAGCACCGCCTCCACGCCCGGCTTTTCCAGGCATTTGCCCATCACATATTCCGGAGTTCCATAGCAGATATGGCCCGAGGTTTCCATAAAAGCCCTGGTCAATAGCGCGCGGTATCGGCTCATGACCGGCCAGGCGGCTCCGTAATATTTGCTCCCCATGTCCTCGTAAATTGCCACGTAATCAGCGTCGCTGTTCCAGAGTAACTGCGCGATGATGTAATACCATTGCCATTGTGTCAGCATTTCTTCCTGGTATCGCGGAGAGCGGAAATCTGGGATCAATACCCCATCGGGAGGCACGGTAAAGATGTCGATTCCGAGCAGCCCAATCTTCTTGTAATATTTGATGTCCTCGGCAAAGGTTTTCTCTATGGGCGCATAGGCGGGAAACCCGCAATCGCCGCCAAGAAATTCCAGGGTGCAAATGGTGTTTTTCAACTTGCCCCATTGACCAAGGATATCGCGATACCTCTCATTGGCCGGGCATTGAAGATCCGCCATGGAGTGGCGGTAGCAACGGCCGTGCAGGCAAACCTGAACAAAAAGCCGCGGATCGGGCACGACTCCGGTTGGCGGATATTGAAAATTCTGGTATCCCCATGCCCCGAGATTGGCATCAGGGTGGGTTTTATAGACCTCCGCGGCGATTTTATTGACCAGCGTCCAGTATCTCGTGCTGACGAATCCCTTTCGTTTTTCTTCCGGAGGATCCAATTTGACGCAGTTCTCGCACTGGCACCAATCGCTGGCATCGTTGTTGCCAATGAGATATTTTCCCCCTTTGGGCGTCGTATCGAAATACTTGTTTATGCCCTCGGTCATGATTTTTGCGACGTCCGGATTCGAAGTACAGGGCTGCCGGCGCGCGCCCCGTCCATCGCCAAGATCCTGAGGTGTGCGCTTGCCGTCGAAAAGCCCGAAATATTCGGGATGCTGGGCAAAGAGAGTGTCGCTGAGCAGATAGGCGAAACAGTGGCCTCCGTCACGGCCGATCGTCACTCCGCGTTTTTCCACCTCGTTACGCAAACTCGCGTCCAGATTGTAGTAATGCTTGCCAAACTGGACGGTCATGCCGTTGCGCACCATCCAATCCCAACTGTCTATGGTTTTTGAATTCCAGTTGGCGCAGACGAAGCCCAATTCACGGACCCTGAACGACGGGTTGCTGACCGTGACCTGTTCCGGCACGATGACAGTCGGTTTTTTCGGACAGTATTCGAAATCCGCCCCGGGCGCAAACCACCTGATATCCGCGTATTTCTTCAGAATATCGTAAACGCCGTAAAGCACGCCCACCGGTTTCCTGCTTATCACACGCAGACCGTCTTTGTCGACCGCCAGTACGAACCCGTCGTTTTTCAACTGGGAAATGGCCTCGTCGCCGGCGCGTGAGCGGGGCATGTTCTTGGTTTCAGTTGTTCCAAGATAGATATTCCACAGATTTTCCGAAGGTGCTATTCCTATTTCCGGCGCCGCTCCGGTTACTTTGCCGAGAAAACCCGCCAGCTCGCTCGCCGCATGTTTTTCCGCCGGGCCGGCATTGTCCGGCAGAACTATGTAACTGACCGCCTTCCCGTCTTTCACCAGAGCGCCGCTTTCCGCACGCGCACAGAATGCAACCACCGCCAGTAGCGCGGCAACCATAATTCCCGCTGCTTCTTTTCCGATCATGCTGCCACCTCCTTGAAAATGACGATAAAAGTTTTACCTGCCAGCTTCCTGTTCTTTACCGGCCCAGTAAAGTACCGGACCCATCGTACCAGCCAGTATCCCCGCAGATATTCGGCAGGTCCCCTGGGCCGCTGCTTTGCACATGCCCGTCCGCGTAAAGTATATTGGCCATGCCGTTATGCCGCGCACAAATTTTTGCTGCATAGCTATACCCGACGTTGGCATATTCCCAATAATATGTTCCATATCCAGACCCCGCTGTACCTGGATTGGAAGTTGACCCCATACTATCAACGATAAGCGCCAGGTCACTCGCTCCCAATGTTGAGGGGATGTAGCTACTGTTGTTGAGGCTATAGCAACGTACCGGATAACCGCCGCCTATTTGCCAGGAATTATTTTGGTTAGCATTGGTTCGGAATCCATACGTATAGTTGACATAATTACTGACAGCAAAATTCCTCGGTTGGCCGCTGGGGCAGAACAGAATGATGCCTCTGTTCGAGGTCGTACCGTAAAGGGGGGCGGGAAGATAGGAGGAGTTGTTGGTCAGGTACCGATGCCATCTCGATGTGCCATCCCACGAATACGGCGTCCAGCCGTCGTTATCATCCGCATATAGCATTAAAGCTATCCCTATTTGCTTCAAGTTGTTCATACAGTTAGCCTGGCGCGCTTTTTCCCGCGCTTGAGACAATGCCGGTAACAACATCGCCGCTAAAAGCGCGATGATAGCGATTACGACCAAGAGCTCAATCAACGTAAACGATTTTCTGCCTTTTTTCCAAACTACTTTTTTACTTCGCAACATAAGGTTCCTCCTTTATGAGATTCTTCGGGATTCCCTCAGAGTGACAATAAATTCATTTCTGTAATCCGCAGGACTGACGGATAACTAATTTTGTCGGGATTACGACCGTCTTGCTTTTCTTGAATTCCCTCTGCCCGGCGATTATCCGTGTCCGGATGTCTTCTTTAATCTGAAGGGGCAGGGGTATTGCACTTTTGGGGTTAATTTTAGCCATACGCCATATATTGACTTACATTGTATAACACTATTATACCTCAGAAGGGAAAGAACGTCAAGGGGGCGGAATACTTGCTTTCTCAACACAATTACAAAATACCTATAGATACTGAAAGCCCGAAACAGTTGCTATTATTCAATCTTTAACCGGGCAGTAGTGAATCATAATATGTTCATTTCCCTTTTATAGGTTGAAAGTTCTTCCGGTTTGCCGGAGGTGATGATAACTCCGTCTTCCCATCTGAAACCCATCTCCTGGTTTGCCAGAAAAATATCTGCCATAAAAACCATTCCTGTTTCCAACGTGAATTCCGAAGATGTTTCCAGAAACGGAAACTCGCATTCCATTTGCCCGCATCCGTGTGCGGGACCGTAAAGAATTGTATTGCCGTAACCTTTTTCCCGGATAAACCCGTGCACTTTTTCCGCAACCCTGGCCGCGTGAGTATCGGCGCGCATCAAATCAATGGTCATGTTTTCCGCATCTAAACCAACCTGCAGGAATTTGAGTGTTTCTTCCGGGCAATGTCCCAACACAACAGGACGGCCTATGCTGGCGCTGTATCCGGAAACTTTCGCGCCAATACTGAAATGAATAATCTCGCCTTCTTTCACCTGCCGGTGACTGGGGCGGCTGATAGCCTGGGTTGAGTTAGGTCCGCTGCAGCACCAGATCGGATATCCCGTGGATTCCGCTCCGTTCTTCATCATTTCTCCTGCGGCAATTCCGGCAAGTTGAGCTTCCGTCATTCCGGATTTTATGTTTTCTAAAACCGCCTTAAAGCCCAGCTCTGAAATTTTTGCGGCTTTTCTCAGACAATCCAGTTCAGCCGGACTTTTTTTCAGGGTAACCTTTCTTACAATTTCGTCTGCGCAGTATACATTTTTATCCGTTAGTGCGGCGGCTATATTTTTAAAAATGGTATGGGGGAACATGTGCCATCCTGCTATCCCAAGTTTTTTTACTTTGAAATTATTAAATAATTCCGGCCACGAAATTAATTTTGAGCCGGGATAATCCGGTTGCGAAGATTCCCTGAAATCCTTTATCCTTATGATGTTTTCTATTTTTGACCTGCCCTTTGCAAAAGCCATACTTTCCGGGCCGATAAGAAGCGCGGGCGCTCCGTTTTTCGGCACCAACACTCCGGCGGTTTCAAAACTTGGCCAGTAATCTGAAAAATACCTTACTCCCGCCGGTTCGGATTCGGTGGAAAAAACCAGCAGGGCATCCGGTTCCTCATTGGCAAGTATGGATTGAAGATTACTGATTCTGGATTTGAATTCTGCATTCGTGATAACCGTTTCTTTGTGTGTAGGCATATTTCCCCCTCTTTTGACTGGATAATCTCATTTTGTTTCGAAATTCGTCGCCTACGGCGTCTCTTCGTTGCCGATTTCCCCTATCCAATTCCTGGTCCATTCCACCGCCTCCAGACCGAGATCCGCAATGCAATTTGAGACGAAGACGATGCCTTCGATGTATCCCTTTTTGATCCAGGTATGGTATTTTTCGCACTGGTCCTGAATTTCTTTGATTGTCAGGGGCTTGCCCTCACCGT
The DNA here is from genome assembly GCA_043797665.1 of Candidatus Omnitrophota bacterium. Classification (GTDB taxonomy): domain Bacteria; phylum Ratteibacteria; class UBA8468; order MWAK01; family MWAK01; genus CAZVUE01. The sequence continues at coordinate 25,059 of JAZDPL010000081.1, read as the reverse complement.
AATTCCACATGTAACATCCGGCCAGCCGCCGCTTGCCCGGAGTCCGGCGCACGACCCGGGCGATATCGTCATCAATCTGGGCATACTCCGAGCAGGCACGCATATTCCAGTAGGTGATTACATCAAACAGATTCAAGTAGTCATCTATCTCAAAACCCAATTGGCGTTTATACCAGACTACCCAGAGGTCCAGCGGTCGTTTTGGAAAACGGTGCAGCCGGTCACGCATCTTCGCGATGCTCTCCACAGAGTGCCGACCGTATGAGGCGCCCGGGGTTCTTCTGGCCACAAAGAAATCGTCCAGGACAGCGCCGGTGATATTGGGAAATTTCCCGGCCTGCCGCAAAACTTCATCCAGATCGCTCTCATTATCGTTATTACGAGTGGAACCGCTGTCGCCGATGGCCGACCACACCACCTGATCCATGGAAACAAGTTTGGCGGATTCATTATCGAACGGCGGTTCCGGTTTTCCGCACATCACTACCCGGCACATGTTTTTGATTCCAAAATAGGCCGCCCCTTCCGCCGGGTCCATACGGTTTGTTCCCGGCAGTTTCCAGGTGGCATTGCCGGCCGCCCCGTGATGGCTTCCGGCATCTTGTCCCCAAAGCCAGAACCGCTCTCTCATTTTCATGCGTCACCTATGATTTTAATGAGTACCCGTTTGCGGCGGTCGTTGAACTCGCCGTGATATACATAGGGTTCTACAGGCTTTCGACCGTTTCGGCGATCGCCCGGCAAAATTCCAGACAGCCGTCCGGCGGCACCTGATCTGCGCTTCCGACGATCACCTTCCCGGTTCCGCCCCAGGCTTTCACGACGCGACGCGTCTGTTCGCACACGTCGGATTTCCGCCATGGGGGCACAAACATGGCGCCGGGCACGCCGCCCCACAACACCACCCGGTCATTGTCGGCCAGCGCACGCGTTTCCTCGATGCTCACATCACCGACCGGAGCCGGCGTGATCGCTTCAATACCGTCGAACCCGCAGCCGGCCAGCTTGCCGATCAGGCCGCGTACCCGTCCGTCCAGATGAACGACGCCATATTTGCCTGCCTGGTGGACCTGCGCCAGGCGGTGCTGATAATATTCCCGCATGTAGTCCTTAAAGAACGGCGTCGAAGCGCTGCTGTCGAGATTATCGCAGAAATGGAACAGGACCGCCGGACTGCCCAGGAGAATTTCAACGGCAGCATCGTTGGACCGGTCTATACAGCTCAACGTCTCCGCGACAAGGTCGGGAATGTCGACCAGGAAGTAGATGGTTTTTTCGACACCGCACCAATCGGTCAGCAATGCCGGGAGGGGACTGCGCGGCATGGCCGTCAAGGGGACACCTGATTCACCAACGAATTCATCGCGTTGTATGAAGGTTTCATAGTTCGGCTCATAACGCCGCTGCGCGAAGACAAAACGCAGCGCGGCAAAATCGGAAGGTTCTTTGACGGCGTATTCCTCGGGGGCCCAGCAGTAGGATTCCGGCAGAAACCGCCATCGTTCGGTCAGCGTACCCGCAGGCGTACGCCACCAGCGCCGCCGCACTCCATTTTTCTCCTCGATGCCGCATTCCGTTTCTGGGTCGAGAGACTTGAGGGGCGATTCACCGTAGTTGTAGTAATAACAGAGACCCAGATCCAGATGCATCTGCTTGAACCCGGCGGTTGTGCGGTAGCGTTCTTCCAGCCTTCCGCGCGCGGCCGCTGCACCGTGCCAATAGGTGAGGTCCGCCGTCCAACATGGGTGATCCGGCACGATTCCCTTGAAGGGCGCCAACAAACGTTCACGTTGTGTCATCTTCATTTATTATATCCTATGCCTACATAATAGGCCATTATGTTTTTTCAAAGAACAACCAGCCGAAATCCGTGGCAGGATTCAGATAGTTCCACACAAGCCTGCCTTTGACCGGCTCTGTTTTTACCCAGGAACAGGACTTCCTGCCCGGTTTCCCCTCACGGGAGCAGTTCCACACCACATTGAACCGGCCCGGCTTCCGCTTCGTTCCAGGCCCGCCTGATCCGAGCCATTTGAACGGAACCCTGAGCCGCACGGACCAGCCGTTCTCATCGAGGCGCGAAGAAACACTCCAGGGGTTGTCGTTTCGCGGAATATACCCGTCGTCCTTTATACACCGCGCAGAACCATCAGGGCTGAGGGAAAAGATGACCCTGGGCAGCGTCCGCCGCGGTTCGATAAAAACCTGCAACTCGTTTTCCCTGAAAGCGCCTGCCGGATATGCCTCATCCTTTCCGGCCCGGCACAGGAGGGAGACATAAAGCGCCTGGCTGTCATAACCGGCTTTCCAGAATACCCGGCGGCCCTGTTTCTCCTCATCGGGCACCGGGAGATGGTCGTACCCGTCATATCCGCACTTTTTCCAGCGTTCGTGGTTGAACTCCTGCTGAAGCCAGTGGATGCATTCAGCCTGCGGCAGTTCGTCCCACACGCCCGCAGGTTTCCTGCCGAAGGACGGGGCTTTTTGCAGAAACCTGCAGGCATACACCGGGCCGGACGGTTTTTCACCGGTGTAATCAGGGAAAAGCGGTTCGTTTTTTCCCGTCCGGCGTTCAACAGCCGGAAACTCCTCTTTCAACAAATGGCGTAACTGCTTCATCCGCCAGCGGATCAGGTCCGGAAAGTATTTGTACCCCTCGGCCTCGGAATGAAACCCCAGCCGCGAATCGGCGCGCGCCAGAGGCAGTAATGCTTCGTCGATTTCCAGTTCCGCGCGGACAATCTCCTTCATGGTTTTCAGAAGCCGGCGCCGTCCGGCGGGCAGACGTGTTTCGGCCAGGGACTCCCGCAGGGAATAGAACTCCAGTATGTTGCAGGTACTCTGGAACTGAAGCCCCAGCGCCGCGGCGATACCGATATCCTTTATCCGGTCGGGCTCTGCCTTGAAACAGGGTTTGAGCTTTTTCAATATTCCGACGCCCCTGTTCCAGTGCTCAGCCATCCGCCGGCAGAGTATGAGTGTTTCCCTGAGCGTGAACCCGTTCGTAATGCATTCCGCGATGTAATCCCCGGAAGGCGGGTACCCGATCTGCCAGGTCGGCGCGAGCGGCAGGCGGCGCGGCACAAGATGGAGCGGCCACACCGGGCCGTCATGCGCGGGTCCGAAGTAGCCGAAGATGTGGGCTGTCGGATACTGGGAATATCCCTTCTGGAAGCACTGCCAGGCCTTCACGACGTCGACGGCATGCCTGCCCCAATCCCGCCGTGCGAGCGAAAGGAGAAAGTCGCGCTCCCTGGCAGGGAAAGGCGCGAAGGAGAGCATTCCCGCAGCCCGGGTCATAAGCGAAGGATAGGCGCCGAAGTACCATGAATGCATGGCGGAACTGACCCCCATTTGATGCATGCGCCGGTATTTCTTGTAAAGGATGCCCGGCACCGGCACGACCTGCGTGGTGGCCACTTCATGGGAACAGCTGACCTGCAGTTTTGCAGAGACGCGCGTGCCGCACCGTATCGCAGCCCCGGCGCAATCCCGGAAAAGGTCGCTGGGCCCGACGTACGAGAGCCAGTAATCCCAGGTCGGACGCCCCTTTCCGAGCTGAACGTTCCTGCCGCCTGTTTCAAAGTTGTGCTGAAGAATCACGTTTCCGGGCATATGCCCGGCCGACTTCACGGTATTTTCCGCTCCCCAGCACACGCTCTGTCCGTAAGGCCAGGCGATCAGTTCCGCCTCAGGGTCGATGGCCTGCATCCCGCGCGCCAGGCCGGCGAGGATATCCGCCAGTACGTCCCAGGGCATGCGTTTGGAACAACGCGGACAGGTGTTCGAGAAGGGAGGGCCGTCGTGCGGGATCACGCCGGAATAACAGTGCGTGAAGCGTTCGCCCACCGGAATGACCATCAAGCCTCCGAGACCCGGCACCTCGGTAAAAAGGGTGCGAGTGGCCTCTTCGAGATAAGCCTGCCCCTTCTCGGTGCTGGTGCAGAAGGCATCATTATGCCCCTTGAGCTCCGGGTGGGCCGCCGCGGCTGCAGCCACCTCCCTGCTGGGCCAGTTGAACGCCGCGGGTTCAATGCAGAATGGATAGATCTTGATGCCGTAGCGCCCGCATTTCTGCACCACGCTCCGAAGTTTTTCCAGGCGCGGCCCGGCGTTCCTGCCGTATTCGGGAATGATCCTGGACGGCACAGTCTGGAAAAAATGCAGGGTCAGCCACAGCCCGTTGATGCCTTCATGCGCAAGCCGGTTCAGATATTCCTCGGGGTAATAATCCACATCGTCCGCGAGTTCATCCTTGCTTTTCGGCGGACGGTTGACCGGCCCGTAGAAACAGCGGGAAATTCGCGTGCGAATGACCGGTGTGCGGGTGAAGTCGCCGACAGGCAGGAAGGTCCCGCCTCGACGCAGCATTTCGTCTTCGATCCATACAAGGCCGCGACGGATGCCTTCGGTGTCATCCGCGCCGAGCTCGCAGCGCTCGTTACTAATGCTGATACGGTACTCCTCGCGGAGCGAAGTCCTGCGTCGGCATGTCACAAGCGGATAACCTTCATTGCTCCCAAGGCCCACCGTGCCCAGAAAACAGCGGAAATCCGCGATGGCCGTATCGAGCAGCCCGCGCGGATCGTCGAAGCGGTGGTCCAGGCGGATGCTGCCCGGAAAAGATATCTCGCCCGGCTTTTTTTCCCGCCGGGTCCATATGATTTTCTGATGATAATGCCTGCTCCGCAGATCTTCGATAAATGCCCAGGTCTTTTCCTCGGGCTGCGGCGGCATTCTGCCCGGGTCAAAGGGTATCGAATCAAGGCGTTTCACGCTTGCTTCTTCCAAATTTATTTTATTCCCATGATGCGGTGCCGGGCCCAGGATACAGCAAGGGCTTATCCGACCTCTTGTTTGCATTCAATGAAGAGGTTCGCCTCGGAACGGGCGGATTCCCATAGTCTGCTCCCGGATTCTCTGACCGCGCAGGAACACTGTTCAAAAACGTTTCCGCGGTATACGTTTCGAGGCGCTTTGTCGAAGCGGTCGGGAAAGAGAACCAGCGCCGCCGAGCCGGGCTCGTCAAAACCGGCGATGGTGTTGCCGGCCAGAGTGAAAACGCCGCTCACTACGACGGCTTCCATCACGCCTGCCGCCGCGCCGCGCGTAATCAGGTTATTCCTAAAGAGGGATGTCGGACTGCCATAGCTGACCAACCGGACCGGTTTCAGGCAGCCGTCGATTGTATTGTCATGGATATTCCAGTTGGCCGCCGGAACGATGACCTCGAAGGCCTGGCCGGATTCCATGCCGTGGGGTTCGCGCAGTTTGAACCGCAGCGTCTCCGGGTCGAAATCCTCGATCACCAGCGTGCCCGCGGGCCGGCCGTCACGCAGCGGAACCATCGTCCAGCCGCGGTACCGGTGCGACTGCCGCCGTTCGTAAGGAACCGCGACCGTGACCCTCGCGATAACCTTCGCAGGGCAGCACCATTCCCGGAACTCCTTCAAACCGCCGGCGTGCGAGAAGGTCTGCGGGTCAAAGATCTCACCCACATTGGACTGGGGAGCCGCGGTCACGATGCCTGCTCCGCAATTCCGGATCAGGTTGTCGTGAATGTTCGCGTTCAGGGCCGGTTCCGTGACCCGGATCGCCGTCACGTCCGGGTTCTGTCCGTTCCGGACATAGATCTGATTATCGCTGACCAGCATGTCCGGCGCCGCGACATGAATCGCCGTGCGGGGCATGGACTCCTCTCCGACATTGGTCATGTCGAAGATGTTTCCGGTAACCGTTGCGTTGGCCGCAGGCAGGTCCCTGTCGCTGCCGGTCCCCATGATTTGGACAGCCGAGGAGTTGTAGTTGACGAACAGGTTGTTGCGGATGATGATTTGCGCCGCGCCGGCTGACGCGCCGATGACGTAACCGCCGTAGGAGAGCCGTCCCTCAAACACATTGTCGGCCACGATGTGCTGACCGGATTGATATTTCTCGAGGTCGGCCTCCCGCCCGTAGATGTTGCCCATAGCCACAGGACCGGCGTTGCGCACGTAGTTGCCGATGAACCTGACGAAACGGGACGCGCCCTCCCATGAACAGCCGCCCACGTCCACGATCCGGCAGTAGAGCACGCTCGTGTTTTCAGCCCGGTCGTTGTTGTTGAAGGCGTTTCGGGCGGAATCGACAACCGAACACCGCAGGAAAGTGAGGTCTTTCGTGTAATGTTCGGGCTCCTCCGCGCCCTGGCGGTGCGGGCCCCGCGAGTAGAAACATTCGTGGGACATCCCGGTTCCGTGACAGTTCTCGAGCAGTACCCTCTCCGTCCCGTGAACGCCCACGCCGGCGCACCAGTTGGCAAAAAAGCCCCAGATATACCAGGCGCCGAGCAGGGGGATATTGCCGCAGCAATCGCGCTTGTCGTAACCGGAATGGCCGACCATCCTGAAGTTGCGGATGTTGACCTCGGTGCCGTTGGTCAGCGTCAGGCAGGCCCCTTCGCCCTGTCTGATATCGAAGACCGTGTCGACGCCGCTGGCACCCTCGATTGTGATGCCGCTTGCATCGTTTACGAAAAGGCCGTGCATCAACCGGTAGTGCCCCACCGGAAAGCAGACATGCTTCTTTTCCCTGATTGCGCGGTCGATCACCGCCTGAAGCGCATCGTCATCGCGGTGGCCCATAACGGAGTCTCTTGTCGAGCGCATCGGAGCATCCCTCAGCGTGATCTTGTTCTCTTCGATCGCTTCGATGGTCGTCGCCAGGTAGCTGCGCAGGCTGAATAAAACGGTATATCCGTTCTCCCAGTCATAGGTGTTGAAGCGCACCTCCATCCCGTCGCGCAGAGACTGCCAGTCGCCGGTGATCGGAATGACGGGATGCCATGTGCGACCGAAATCTTCCGACCAGCGGAACACGGCGGAATCGCCTTCCGGCATGTCGAGAAAAATCGTGAGCCAATCCCCCTGTCTGCCGTCATATCCGCGGAGCTCCGCCCTGTCGCCGAGCTCTTTGGACCAGGTCACGTTTTGACAGGCTCCCTGGATGCAGCACAGCATTTTCTGGTAATAACAACACTTGGAAAGGACCACGTCCTGGCCGGGCCTGAAATCTCCCACGTTCAAGGTTGTTATCTGCCGTGAACCTGCTGTGGTCGCAACAGTGGTTTCAAAACCCGACCCCGAAGCCCCGCACTCGATTACGTTCAACCACTGAGAAGAACCGGAATGTTCCATGTATTCCTCCACAGCCTGATCTATCCGGACGGCAAAAGGCAACAGACAGTCATCCGGAGATTTTTTTGTTCTGAGCGCTCCTACAGGGCGGTGATCCGTATGTTGTTGAAGGTTGCCGCCGCATCCCATGCGTAGAACAACAGGCTGTCCCCTTGCTGCTCGGGGCAGCGGTCAATCAGGCAACGACGGTTATCCAGGCACAAATCGATGAGGGACTCGACGGCAATCAGATCCAGCCGGAAGGGATGTTGAAGCCCCTCGACCCGAGTGATCACTTGGGCATGCAATTGAACAGTTTTCGAGGTAGGATCCAGGCACACATCGTAACCCCGATCGATAGCGTAATCGGTGCGGTTACCGCTGCGGCGGAGACGCAGACCGAACACCCCTGTTCCGGAAACCCCTGAAATCTCTGCCGTTATGCGAAAATTGCGCGGTACTCCTTTGAGGAGAGCGGCCTCCATACCGTGGGGAGCGTCCAGGCGAACATTGCCGGGCTTGCACTGAGTGCCGGTGGTAAGCGCGTCCGGCGCGGGAGTGAAGGTCTCTCTGCCCTGCGGAAGCATCTCCGGCAGGAAGCGCGTGCCCAGAGTGCCGTCGGCATGTTGCACAAGTTCCCTGAAAACGGCATTTCCTGCAAATTCCTGGGCGCCACTGTCTTTTTCACCAACACGTCCACCCAACCAGGAAACGCCGATACGGCGATTGCCGGTGAACGCCGCAGTCTTCATGACAAGCGAGAAGCCACCATCGAGGATATCGACCGTGGGACGGGACCAGGAGCCCAGAGGCTGGCGGGACATCCTGTATCGCGCCACCCCACCGTTGCTGAAAACAAGGTAGTACCAACCGTTCCAGAAAAAATAGTCCGGACATTCGGGTACATCTACGAATCCGGGGATGAGAAACGGCTCTTTGTGTTCCCAGTTTACCAAATTACGGGAGACCAGGTGCTCCAGACAGCCACCGCGGCCGGCAAGAGGATAGTCATCCAGCAGTGCCGTCACGAGCATGTGAAAGAGGCCGGTTTCCGGGTCATGGAAAACGACGGGATCACGGTAGTGGCACGGGTTGTATCCTGGTGGTGGGGAGACCAGCGGATTCGGGCTGGTCTTCGTAAAGTGGATGCCATTTTTGCTCTTCGCCAGACTAATATGCTGCTTCAGGTCGCGCCGGCGAGTGGCGTAGAAACCGTAGTACATGCCATCGTGGAAGAACACCGAACCTGTGCAGATCGAGCCCTCACGTTCCTCCGTAATGGGTATGGCTAATGGATGGTGGGTCCAATGAACCAGGTCTTCCGTGCTCGCCTGAGCCCACTGGTGGCCGCCCAGTCCCCCTGCCGCACCAAAGTGACCTTCATCGAGGAGGTAGTACAGCCGAAATGTGCCGTCATGGAAGAACGGCATGCAATCCCCAACGAAGAAATTCCCATCAGGCTTGAAGTATTGCATCGTCATTCTTCAAGCCGCGTCAAATTCTCGGTAATCTTCCTGATCCGGGAACTGATGTCATCCTTCCCGGCGTTTTCCAGGGCTGTCCTGAAATCCTCTATCATCCCGAAGATCTTGAAGATTTCCTTTTTCTGTGTTTCGCCTTTCTTTTTCTGCACCTCGCCGAGCCTTGCCTTGAATTCATTGTAACGGCGCAGATTTTCCCGTATCTCCGTCCCGGCAAGCACAATGTTTTTTCTGAACGAAAGAGGTTCCTGTTCGCCGTCAACCTGCACAGCGACGCCTATCTCATAGTTTCCGTCCGTCAATTTCGAAGCGTCAAAGGAAAAATCCCTCTCGATGTTCTGTTCGAAGGACACGCTATCTGCGGCGGCGATATCCATTATCTTCACATTGTTCTGAAACATGGCGACGGCTATTTTCACGTTTTTTACGGCCTCGTGCGCACTGGCGATTTCCAGGGTGCACGCAACCGGATCACGCTGGTCGATTTTATTTTTCATCACCAGGCCGGCGGCGATCCCTTTGCTGAAGCCGTCTATTTCCGTGGCTCCCCGCATCAAATAAATGCGGTTGGCAAGATCGACGCTTTCACCATACCCCACTTCTTTCCTGAATCCGAAAAGTTCGAAGGTATAAAACTGCCGGTCCATCCACACGTACACATTGTTTACTTCGTCGAGGGAAAAACGGTTGATGTAGGCAAGTTTTTCCCCTCGGTCCACACACGCGGCCCAATTGTGTTTTGGTTTGTAATACGCGTCGTCCGACAGCGGCAGGCAGGGCCCCCTGAAGACATCCGGCACGATGAGGAAGTCCTTTGCGTCGGCCATGCCGCCGATATTCAATTCGGTGTGAAAATTCACGGCCACCGGCGCGGGCGCGCGCGACGCGGAAAAGTTGTAATTACGCAGCTGCATCTCCAGCGCCGATTCGCCCGCCTTCAGCGCCAGCGTTTTTTTCAACAGCACGCCGTTGACCGGCGCAGTCATTTCAAGCAGCACCCTGACTTCGCCGGGGGAATCATTAAGGGTTGTGTGCTGGAATTGCTGCTCAAGAAAGAAACCGGGAAACTTCATATCGTACTCCGACATGGCGTTGGTCGGGCCGAACCCGGTAATCTGGTTGACCCCGTCGGCAACCGTGCCGAATTCGGTTATCCTGCCGCCCCTTGCGGTGTCGAGTTTCACGCTGATCATGCCGTTGGAAAGGGTCAGGATGTTGTTCTCCGCCCTGAGCGAGCATGCCGACGGCTTTCCCCTCCCGCGGGTTTCCTCGATCCCGGCGATGATCACAAAGGGTTGCATGGCGCGAAAGCCCTCGCATTTCACCAGGAAACTTTTGTCCCTGAAATTGAAATAATACTCCCCGCCGGGGTAAAGCCGTTTCTTCTGCGTTTCCCTGCCCCTGCTGACCACAAGGTACGCCTCGCCCTTGTCCACCTTGTCGCCGGACGCAACCACGTTCGCCTGAAAAACATATCCCTGGATGTCGAGCGGAATGTCGCAATACACGTATCCCTGGTACGGCAAAGACGCGCTTTTAATTTCTCCATCGCCACCGGCCAGGGCTGTCTGCGCGGGAACAGAAGCCTGCGGTACTATGCCTTGCCCGGTTTTCCCGGACTGTTCCGACACCTTGAAAATCCGGCCTCCGTTATCAAAGAGCGTTGAGAACGACGTGTACTGCCCGTCGAAGGAAACAGGAAGGTCTTTCCCCATCATGTAATCCCTTACCGTGTAATTCCCCCGAATCTGCAGCGTCGTCTTTTCAATCGGCGTGCTGCCGGCCTTCCAGGTGCACAGAAGGTAGTTTTCGCCGTTGTAAACCCATTCCCGGAAGATTACTGTTTTTTCGCTGGAAAGATATTTTTCCCTGAGGCCGACATTTTTCCACACCGCGGCAAGAACCTCGTCCATGAAGGCGTAATTGTGCCGGCCGAAAGAAACCCCGGAAACGATCACCCTGCCTTTTCCCAGCGGAATGGAGACGATCGCCGGCTGTTTGTCCGCGTACACGGCCAGGACTTCCCCGGCCTGTGCGGGCGAAGCCGGAACAAAAATGCCGTCATTGTCGGCCAGGGCGTATTCCTTGTTGTTCAGGATAAGGCTCCGTGCCTTTGCAACCGAGGGAATGACGCCTGCCTCTTCAAAAATCAGGTTGAGCGGATGCCCGAAATTGTCCAGGTTTCCGGTGCGCCCCTCGCACAGCAGGTTGCCGCCGTTTTTGACGTATTCGATCAGTTTCCGTTGAACCGCCTCGGAAAGATACTCGGCCTGGGGCGCCATGAGCAGTTTCAAATGGCTGAGGTCATCGCCCTCCGCAAACATTTCTTCCGGTATCACCCGGCCGGAACGATGGAATTGCAGCAGATGCGAGTAATAGGTGTTGACCGACTGGGTGTGATTGGATAAGTTCCCTTCGCCCCCGGCTCCCCATCCCTGATCGTGGCAGCGGCTGGTCTGGGAGAAAAGAATGCCGGTTTCGGGTTTCTTCCTGGAACCGTCCAGCAGGATATGCTCGATTTTCCTGAGGTCCCTCACGACCTGCCTTCCCGCCCAGCCGTAGAGGGTCGGAAGGCCGACGCTGTCGACGAAATTGCCGGCGGAAAACCCTCCCCAGCTCCATATGTAGTTGCCAAAGGGGATACCCAGGCTTCCTCCGCAGACTTCCTCCCAGAGTTTGGCCCTCATTCCTTGTATTCCGTCCACTGCATCGGTTACCGGGTTATAAAGCCCCCCCCACTCACAGGTCAGAACCGGCTTGCGGGTCAGGTCAAGATAGAACCATTCCATGCTGGAGCCCACGCACGTCCCGTCAATACCGCTGATATCCAGATATCTGGTCACATTATAAAAATTCACCCCGTACAGGGGGGAACTCATGGCGCCGGTCGACACCATATGCGACACCGGCATGTCCGGAGCGTATTTCTTCACCGTGTTGTAACTGAATTTGAGGAAGTCCTCATACTTTTTTTCCCGAAAACTGCGCCAGTGCTCCCAGTTGCAGTGTTCGCTGACGGTCACCGGTTTCTTCGTCGGAAGGAGGATTTCCTTGAAATCTTTAAAGTCGGTCCCCCAGTGGGCATTCAACTTCTCGATGCCGTCATATTTTGTTTTCAGGTATTCCTGATATTCTTCGCGGGCCTGGGCTCCCCAGTACCCGTACCTCATGCCGGTCTCTGAATGGGTGACGATCCGCAGAACGTCGATTCCCTTCCGGGGCTCAAGAAGCTTTTTCAAGCAGGCGTCGGATTTTTCGTAATCAAAAACCTGCCGCTCTGTTTCCGTGATCTGTCCGGTGGAGGGGTTCAGTTCGCCGGCCGACGGAATAAGTTCCATGTACGGCCAGTTGTAGAAACCGAAGTCCAGCTTGACGCCCCGCATCTGCTCCAGCACCTTGCTGTCGTTGCAATACCAGGGATGAAACTGCCAGCTATAGGCGTTCACTCCCAGTTTTTTCAAATTCTGGAAATGCCACTCCCGGAACATGTAAAGATTGTTCGGAATCGTGAGCATCGCCTCCACCTGGAGCGTCTTGAGAGGGTTCCTGACCGGCGGTTTTTCACTGCCGGGAATTTCCTTCAATAACGCGGCGCACCCGCGTTGAATGCCCTGAAATTCTTTTTTTGTTTCGGTGATGCTTTTCAAAAGATCTTTGCGGACGGCATCCTGTTTTGCGCAATCGGGCTCGTCGGACGTCAGCATCTGGTCCAGCAGTCGCTTCGCTTTGAAAATTTCGGAAAATTTCTCCCTGTAGGACGATACCTGGTCCCGATAGTCCTGCCAGTCCCCGTCGTCGTTTTGGTAGAAGGAATGGAGCGCGGCATCGCGCAGCATCGCATCGGTGTCGATGTAGCTTTCCTCCAGGCTGCTCATCTCTCCGTTCAGCCGGATCAACCTTTCGTAATAAGATTTGTCCTGCTCGCCGGGGAGTTTCGTCTCGCAGAGTTTCAGGGATACATAGAGCATTTCCCGGGCGGTATCGCCGTCAAACAACGCTGTGCCCAGTTTTCCAAAGATGACCATTGTGGAACCGTTGATGACTTTATTGTGATAACGGTACGCGATAAAATCTGAAGGTTCTCCGTTGCGAAGAAGGTAAAGCGGGAAAATGATATTGGCGGCCAGTTCCGCGTTTTCTCCGTTGACATCGGCGTCGCCCCGCCCATAGAGATTCAGCTTGTCCGACATGCCGAATGTCATGTTGAACGGGCCTGCGACCGGGGGAAGCCTGCTTGACAGGAACGAGGGGAGGTCGGAATTGATTGTTACCGGTTTATCCAGGCTTCTTTTGGCCCAGGCAAACTCTCCCCAGGTTTCCAGACGGCGTATTTGAAACGCGGCGAACCACCCCCGGTAATGCGTTTTGCTCATCCATGTTTTTGTTTCCGCGTCATACTTCACGCTGACATAGGGAATGGCCGAAGTAACCACGTTCCCGCCCTCGGCCAGAAAGCGGACAATTGAATATTCGGCTTCGAAAGGAATGTACTCGCCGTCGGGCAGGATGAGCGTGTCAAACTTTTGCCTGGTTAAAAATCCGGTATCCGAGAGGTTTTTTACATCCGCTGTCGTCACCTCGAGTCCAAAACCGCCGAGAACTTCCCGGTACCAGGAAAGAGGCTTCGGGCTTTTCGTCTCCGGAAAACCCTCCGGATAAAAGACGACGATTCTTTTATTCAGAATGGGTTCTCTCTTCTCCTGCGCGGAACATGCGCCGTGCAGAAGCAATCCGAGCATCATCATCCCGAAAATTCCGGCCATCCGATCAGTTATCCTCATGTGACCTCCGATTAACGTGTGGGCGTAATGTGTTATAATGCCGACAGTGCGTCATAGTGGGCTTTCACTTCTTCCCCGCTTAATGCCCTGTTGTAAATCCTGATCTCATCGAGAATGCCCTTGAAATAATCCGCTTCGGCGCTGGCCCATGCCCCGATAACCAGGGGGGATTCCGAGCTCTTCAATCCGCTCTTCACCGGCAGCGTTTCTCCCAGGACCCCATCGACATAGAACTTCAGCTGGCTCTCTGTTTCCGCTTTTTCACAGGTGATTACTATGTGATAAAAGGGATAAAACTTTCCGGAAAGAAACTTTCTATAATACACACCGCTGGCTCCCCCGTCCGAGGACACGGCCAGGAAGTTTTCCTGGATATAGGTCTGCCAGCCGCCGCGGTAGAACCCTTTTTTCACCAGCGTACACGCTTCGAACTTCTCTTTCGACTCCGATATTTTAACCCACACCTCGATCGTAAACTCGCCGGTAATATCAAGGCTCTTGTCCTTGCCGCAGTCGACATAACTCTCGCCGTCAAAGAAAAGCGCGCTTCCTGATTGCCCCTTCCGTGTCCAGGTCGCCCCGTAGATTGTTCCGTCATTGCCTTTGCCGGAAGAATCCCTGGCTGTCGTTCCCTCTCCTTCATCGAACTTCCAGTAGCCTACCAGGCCTTTCTCATCGGCAAGAAGCCGGGAGACGATCCCCTGGAACAACAGACCCAACACCAGAACCATCCCCAACCGCGTTATTCTGCGCCGCATTTTCCCCCTTATGGTTGCGTTCCTGTTCCATCGTTATATCTGACGTAGGTGATACCGAGCTGTTTCAGGTCCGACCGGCTGCAGGAACTTGCATGGCCGTCAACAAACCAGATGTTGGCGCGCTCGTTGTGGCGGATGCACACGTAACAGAAGTCCGCCCCGGCATTGTACGTATAATAATACTCGGCTTGATAGCCTTCCACACCCGCAGAATCTGCGATAAAGTGGTACGCGGAAGGATTCGGCTGATTGAGAATCTTGTTGTAGTATGCGTAGCCCTCTGTTCTTGCCACGTTGTCTCCACTCGTCTCCAGTCGAACTCCATACGTGGTATACCCGTTCACCGGTTTTTTGCCGGAAGGACAGGTGATTCTGCGCATATTTTCGGCGGTGGCCGTAAGCGTGTTCCATTCCGGAAACTGTTGCCACCAGAATAACCCCGGGAGACTATAGACACCTACCCATCCGTCATTATCCTGCGCGTACATGAGGCAGGCTAATCCTATTTGCTTTAGATTGTTCATGCAGCTTACCTGCCTGGCTTTTTCTCTTGCCTGGCTCAACGCCGGCAGGAGCATCGCGGCCAGGATTGCGATAATCGCAATTACCACCAAAAGCTCTATTAGCGTGAAGGCATGTCTGTGTAAGGGAGACACCTTTTGCCAAATAGACCTCCGAACTCGGTATGGTAAATAGTACGGTTTAAAGGGGTTAATTCCCCAGCTTTCCGCTCTCCGTGTCATATTGACCTCGTTAAACGTCTTGACCAGCCACTTCATCAGATTACCAACCATCTGCTCCAGCATCTTCTTAATCATTTTACACCCTCTCCTTTCGTATCATATTCCACCAGAGTTTATCAGGTTCCTCCGTTATGAAATCACTGAAAACGTTACCGCTTTTTTTGCAGTTTCATGAAAGATTTCGATAATTGCTTTATTTCCGCAATTGTCTCCAGCCAGCATCCCGGATCGCCCCCTAAAATATCTGTTTTTTCAATGACAAGATTTTTGCGAATATACGCCTCAAGATCACTAATTACGCGGTCCAGCCGGGCGCCCGCGGCTTTATCTTTGCCTGATTTTAAAAGGACAAGCAATTTAAGCGCTTCAGCATATTGCTTCCCGACTTCAAGGCAACTGGCAAACCAATGAATATCTTCATTATCTGAAATCCCGGCCGCTTTGCGCGCATATTTCAGAGCCAAAGCAGTGGCCTGCGCGCGGCCGGTCCATTGTTTAAATTCTTTTTCCCAGTTCATCTGGGAACAGACCTCGTCATTTTTGAGCATGGCCACGGTTTGTGTTATCGACCACCAGACATGGCTGACAGGCAACTGGCCATTATGCCTGGTTTGGAGAGCGAGATTCATTAATTGTCCGGCTTTTTTGCCCCACAATCGGATACATATCCGTTCAAAAAATCCGTCGGCGGCAAATATTTTCGATGGTTTATACCTGCCGGCGGCAATCTTCTTAAAAACCGCCACTGCTTTCATCTCATTTGCGGGATTTTCACGGTAGCCCCCGGCGGACCCATTCCATAAAAACTCCGCGTTAAGCATCTGAACCGGTTCTTCATGCATGCCGCCATTGGACAAACACACGGACTCGGCCCCCTCGTAAAAATGCGCCATCGCACCCGAAATATTGCTCAAATCATCGCTTAGATAGTTATCTCCGCCGCCGAACGAAATGACGTGAATTCCATGTCCATGGCCATTTTTTTCCAACATATCCCGCAAACTGTGAATTTTCTTCCGGTTCTCGGCGTAATAAAACTGTTCCCGCAGTCCAAATTCAATACCATGCTCCGGCCCAATCAACCGGCTTAAACTGTTAAAGTACTGCATTTCAAGTTTCCAGAGATTTTCCGGCCCCCGCTCGTCATAAGAAGTGTATAACGGCGAAATAAAAATCAAAACCAGGTCACGCGCCGGGGAATAATCATTGGACGATGACAGAGCGCTTAATTCTTGGCGTACCTGTCTGAACCAGGAGGCATAAGCTCCGGCCTGGCCATCCGCGCCGGATAATTCGTCGCTCGGCCAGCGTTTGCGGCATTCCCCGCAGCGCTGTTTCCAGGCCTCATTGGCGGACAGCCATCCGCCGGCATCAATGTCATGAATATACATGAACCCAGGATTGACTTCGGCCACAAAACGTTTCATCTCCTCCAGTTTCGCTGATTTTAATTGCTCGTTGGAAAGACAGGTGCCGTAACGGCGGCTTCCGTCTACTGAAGGTAATCCACAACAGTCGTATACTTCACCGTCCGGGTAAGGACGGCTGTTGCGATAGACATTTCCGAAATAGCCGCACCGGTATATCTCCCCCTGCTGATAGGCCGTTCCATATCCGCCACCATAGCCGCCAAACAACAGTTTAATGCCCAGACGGCGGGCGTAGCGGGTGCATTCTTTCATTAGAGAGGCATACCTCGGAAAGCGTTCCGTATTCCAGCCAAAGCCATCAAACCAGACCATATTATTTTTATGCTCAAAGCAAAAATCAAGTTTGCGCTTTATTCGTTTAAGAAAAGCGTCGCGGCCGTCTCCCCAATCGTAAGACCAGCGGTTGGCCTCTACGTTTAACAGCCAGTCTGACCCGCAGCGATAACGGAAATTCGGCCAGTCATTTATGACCGCACAAGGCACAATCCCCCGCCCTTTTTCCCAACGCGTTATTTGGAACAATGTTGCCGCTCCGCGTAGTAATCCTTCCGCGGTTAGGGCAGAGAGCTTTATGCCATTTTTTGAAACCTCCAGACGGTAAGCCTCAATGCGTTGATCAGCGCGGAGTTTGCGCGAAAAATCAAGGTCCTTAACAATATTTACCCGGATATGGATGTTTTTGGCCTGTTCCCCGGACACAATTTGCGCCTTAAACCGTTCCGCTATCAGCCCGGCCGGTATGCACGCCCGCTCATCGGATATTAAAAAACAGGTTTCATGTCTTTTCGACCCGATCGAAATGCGAAAATCTCCCTGATGAGAAATAATTTTCTTCGGTTCCGGCATAATCTCTGTTTTCATGTTGCTGTGTTTGGTCCACACATTTTGCCGAATAGATTTCCGACCTTGAGGTGGCAAAAAGCGTGCTTTAAAGGGTTTATTTCTGTAATCCGCAGGATTGGCGGATTACTAATTTTGTCGGGATTACGACCGTCTTGCTTTCCTTGAATTCCCTCTGCCCGGAAATCTTATTCAGAATCATCTGGCTGGCGGTCTGACCCATCTCTGCGGTTGACTGGTCAACCGTGGTCAAAGGAATTTCCAGAAAACGACAAATATCCAGATTTCCGTAGCCGGCCAGCGCAACATTGCTTGGGACCTTAATTCCCAAATCCGAAAGGGCTTTAAAGGCACCGCAGGCTACCTCGTCATTGCAGGCAAAGATAGCGGTAACCTTTTCTTTGTTCGCACCGTTCAGGAAAAACTTCTTTGTTTCAGAGTAACCTTCTGCAACGTGCCATTCAGTAAAACGGACCAGGTCTGTCTGATACTTTAGGTTATGTTTCTTTAAGGCTGTTTGATAGCCGGATAACCTTTTTTCTGCGCTGGAGTCACCTTCCGGACCAGATAGGTGGAGAATATTTTTGTGACCTGATTCAATCAGGTGTTCCGTAATAAGGAAGCCGCCTTTCTGGTCGTCGGAGATGACCAGGTCGGTCGCCAGACCGGGAACAGCCACATCAACCATCACAATGGGTATCCTCCGCCTGACTTTTTGCAGTATGTCCAGGTTGGTAACCGAATATTTTTCCGCAATCAGGATGAGTCCCTTTACAGCTCCCTCCAGGATTTTCTGGAGGCATTTTCTTTCTTCCAGCGGGTCTTCCCTGGCCGAACGCAGGATAAGTTCGTAGCCATTTTTGGTGAGGGTTCTTTCCGTACTTCGGATAATCTGGTAATAAAAAGATTGTTGTAAATCAGGGGTGATGAGCATAATCAAGCGGTTGGTTAATCCCGTATCAATATTACTCCCATCGCGTCTGCCGGCAACAAAGGTGCCTTTACCCGGGATACGGTAGAGAATACTTTCGTTAATCAATTCAATCAGAGCCTGCCGGCTGGTCATCCGGCTGACCCCGTATTCATCCGCCAGGGTGGTTTCGGAAGGCAGTTTGTCTTCCGGTTTCATCTGCCCGGAGATTATCCGTGTCCGGATGTCTTCTTTAATCTGAAGGGGCAGGGGTATTGCACTTTTGGGGTTAATTTTAGCCATACGCCATATATTGACTTACATTGTATAACACTATTATACCTCAGGAATAAGAAAGTGTCAAGGGGGGCTTGTGGTATAATGAAAATAAGCAGGCAGTAGACAGGAGAGGACCATGGTGAAGATAACACCGGCGAGATTACCTTTCGGAGTAATTCTGGATATGGATGGAGTGCTGGTTGATTCCGAACCGTTTATCTGTCGGGCAGCCTCGATGATGTTTGCCGAACATAGCCTTATGGTCAAACCGGAAGACTTTGTCCCCTTTGTAGGCGCCGGAGAAAACCGATATTTAGGTGGGGTGGCCGCAAAATACGGTTTCCCCTTAAATCTGGAACGGGACAAAAGGCGCACTTATGAAATATATCTTGAGATTATCAAGGGGGAACTGCAGCCTTTACCCGGGGTACCCGGGTTTATTGAGGAATGCCGAAAAAACGGAAAGAAAATGGCGCTGGCTACCAGCGCGGATGATACGAAGGTTTTGGGAACGCTGAAAGAAATAGGCCTGCCTCCGGATTCTTTTGAGGCGATGGTGACCGGAAGTAATGTTACCCGTAAGAAACCGGACCCGGAAATATTTCTTGCCGCCGCCAGAAATCTGGGTTTAGACGCCCGGGATTGTCTGGTTGTAGAAGATGCCCTTAATGGCGTGGTGGCGGCCAAAAGGAGTGGGGCGCGGTGTCTGGCTCTAACCACCAGTTTTAGCCGGAAGGAACTTATTTCTGTCGGTGCAGACTGGTGTGCGGAAAACTTAGCCAACACACCGGATGGAGTCCTGTTTTGGCACCAGAAATTGTAAATATTTAACTAAACCTGTTCGTTTTAAAATAGCAAAACTACACAATTCTTAATCCAGTAAAGGATGTGGTTCAATTCGCAAATCAACGTCCCAAAGTAACTTCATCAACTTTAATCTTTCATCAAACCGGTCCACCTTTTTCACCAAACGGTTTAGGCAGGATATCCGGTTCTTTTTAGTATCGTTATCCGGAAAGAGCCTGGAAGGCACGCTCTCCCTTAAAACCAGGTGGAGCCATATGGGGCGTTATAGCCGGACCGGCTGATTGCTTCAAGGTAATCATCCGGCAGGGATGTTTCAATTAATCAATTTTGGAATCGCCTTTCCAAATTTGTTTCCGAACCGATATAGAATAATCTGGCGCGTTCAGTAGTAATGGGCAAGATAATCTGAGAATTTTGAGGCGTTATTCTCCCGACTTTTTCCTTGGTATAACAATCAAAAACTACTGATTCTTCTTTCACGAAAGGCAAAGTTACTTTAGCCTCTACTTTCTTAGTTGTTTCATAAGAACGGACAATTACCAATGACTCTGAACCTAATTTTATTCCTCGTGCACTTGTCTCTTTTCCTTCACAGGGGAGATCTGCAAAACATTCCCCTTCTAAAACGATATCTTCAAAAGGTTGAATTGTACGGATTCCCTCTACCATTGTTTTTATCTTCAAGGCATCAAAACACAGAATCCAGTACCAGCGCATTCCCTGCACCCCGGCGGCAGCGCATTCGAAAATATTGTAACGCATTTCCTGAGGTGTTAATCTTGCATCCGGCAGCCACGCTTGGCCTGGACTGGGAGTGCCGATAATTATCTTCTTTCCTTTTGCCCTCTCCAGGTATATTCCCAGTCTTCTGGCCACTTCAGTCGGGCGGTAGTAAAGATTGGATTCAAAATAATCTACTACACTAAAAAGTTCTGAATTGGGCCAGTACCAATCAGAGAGGGTAAGACCGGGTTTAGGACTGGTCTGCCTGCCGTGTTTGAGAACAATCTCTTCTATTGGTTTACGTATGTCAGAGATAAATGTAAGTCGTGTCCCTGCTCTAAATTCTTTCCAGATTTTTACCGGCTTTGGATGGGTTTCAGGATTTAACATAAACTGACGCGGGTCTCCCACATCCTCTCCCGGGTATTTTTCAACCGTATATTGCTTGAATGCATTGAGACAACGTTCACAAAAGCAGCCTTCTTCCCACGCCTCGTCGGTCCATAATTCAAGGTCGAGTGATAACCAGCTAATCTTATATTTTTGAAAAGGAACGCCGTTGGTAAAGTTATTGATATATTCCTGGAAGAATTTTCCCCGATAGAGCGGACAAAGGGAATAACCATAACCGCGGGAATCCGTTATCGGCTCCCCTTTAATGTTTAAAGATCGGGCTGTTTCGTCACTTACCCAACGCCAGGCGTAGGGAGTTGATGCACTAAGATCAGTTGAGATAAATATTTTTCCTTTATCGGCTTCTTTCACTAACTCATCAAACCATTCTTCACGAGAACCAGGCAGGCCAGAACTTCCCTTGTCATATTTTCCCGCTGGAACGGGGTCAATTTCTACCAGGTTAAGTCCTAATTTAGGGAACATTTCACCTAAGTTAGGCAGCCAGGTCAGCCAGAATTCTGGTGGGGCGTAATAGATGCCATGAACAAACTTCTTTAGCGGCGGAGTTCTTCCTATATTCAGTGTTTCAATTTCCAGAGGTCGGGTAGATTGTTGGCCGCCTTCCCATTTCAAATAACAAGAGCCGTCTCTTTTCTCTCCCGGCGGCAGAGAAGTTTCAAAGAAGACAGCCATAATATTATCGTAGTTCATTATGGCGGGTAATTCAAATTTATAACGTACATATTTCTTATTACCCCGGTTAAATGGTATCTTCTCGGCCGGAGAGATTGGCTGCCACCACTGCCAGTCGTTGACAAACATCACCTGAGAGATTGCCTGAATCTCTTCCGGCAGTTCAAAATATAAATCTACCGGTTTCTGTTCGCGGCGGATAAGTTTCGGGTTTCCTGCCCCGCCTTCAAAGTTATGCGTAATGGAAAAACATTTGAAAGAACGCAAATCGCTTGCGACATACATCTTATTTCCTAAAACTTTTTCCGGGTCATACCAACCAATTACAGCATAGGAAGACATCGGGAGATACCCTTCCCGATATAGAATTCTCTGACTATCGGCTGAATATACCGATGCCCACAGCAAACTACCAGCCGGTTTTGTTAGCGTTAAGGGAACAATTTGTTGTTTACTTGGTCCCAGAACAATATTTCCCTGGGCGAGAGGCCAGAGAAATGTCCCCTCCTGTTCTTCTATGCTGAAATTGAGAGAAACCTGCTTGTTGGATGAATTGCTGACATAGAATGAGCCTTGTTGTTCCGAAATGCCATAGGACCTGATGCCCGGTGCCTTTTCCTCAAAAACTAATCTACCAAAACCTTCCGGACGTTGAAATGCAAGCGTATTCAGAAGAGACCAGCTGCTTTGTTCTAATTCTGGCAACTGAGAATTGCGGCAGACGTTAAAACCCCATGTTTCCGAATTTGTCGGCGCGGTTATTCCTAAATCAGCAAATGGGATTTTCGCTTCAACCGTCCAGGTTTTTTCCCCAATTGAAGCAACAATATCGCTCTCGTTTAGGTTCCAGGCATCATCAGCCTCAACGGTTGTCTCCTTCCAGAGTTCTGTCCTATCCTGACAAACTCCGGCCGGATTGACTAAGAGGTGAAACTGCTTCTTGCCTGCTCCCTCAGGAGCCAGAAAGATTTCAATGCAATCATCAAAATAAGTCTGGGCATCATCATGTTTTTTAGCTTTTATCGTAAGTTTATCCGGCTTCGGCTCTTCGCATTGAATCCCGACGTAGAGCGCTTTATTGTCATAACATAATTTTACCAAAGTCTGTTTACGGGCTAATGTATTTAAACCCGTAGCAACCGTAAAATGTGTTATTTCAGTACTGTTCCCCCAAATTGCTTCCGTTAACTTGCCGTCCAGGATTGGAGGAGTATCAGTTTTGCTAATCGTTACCAGGGACTTAATCTCTCCCATTGTCTCTTTAGCAGTTACCGGTTCCATAACGACATCATCCACCCAGAACTCTCCCGTGACAGGGAGAACGATTGGACTAATCTGTATATATGCAATAACTGCTGTTTCCGGCACTTTGATATCTGATAATTCTGCTTTCTGCCAATCCCTGATACTATACCAGTTGCTATTATGACCGATTCCAACTCTTCCATTTACGACCCACGGTTTGTCTTTTTCACTCTCAAACGCTTCTCGGGTAACCCATTTACCTTCTGTGTCCAGCCACTGGACGGAAAACCCCATTCCTCCGGTGGTTAAAGTGGTCTTGACATAAAAACTGAAATTGTATCTTTCACCTGCTTTTACGCGAATGTGTTGTTCTAAACCATGGGCTGAATTGGTGAACTTGACCGAATAATTACCCGTATGTTTTACCTGACTGTCCAGAATAATCTCCCCTTCCTTTAAGGTTTTATAGTTCCACATACCCCATGTTTCAGGAAGTTTCCCTGGTTTCCATTCTCCTGCCGTTTCAAAACCACCGTTTACAATCAAGTTTTTCTCTCCCGTTATTTCTGCCGAAAGGTTTATTTTACTCAGTCCAATAATCATCCCTAAAATCACCAAAATCTTTTCCAGATTTCTCTTTTTCACTTTCCCCCTCCTCATCAAATAACTACCTGTAATACCATGGGAGACGATTTCCCGTTTGTTTATATGTTGGTTGTGCTGGAAAAGGCACCTTAACCCAGCTGACGTGGCCGTCAAAATAGAGTGCATTTGTGCCTCCAGCATGACGATAGTCGGGGCCAAAGGGATCGGTCGGGTACTCGGGATCCCCGACTTTAAAAATTTGAAAATAATCCCGACCAGGGTCCCCTCCATCTGCCAAAAGGAATACCGATGAGGGTTGGGATACATTGGGGAATTTAAAGAAGTCCGCGAATTGGGCTGCACCACCAGCCCATGAAGCATAATTGTTCATCCCATAATCCGTCCCCCAATTGCCATACGTCGGTGGAACAACGGGCAGAGAAGGGCAACTGAGAATGCCTGCTAACTTCTTATTGGCTTGGTAATCAGCCGGCCGGCTCACCCAACCCGGGCGAGTGGGTATATATCCTGCTCTCTGCATCCTGATAAACCAAATCTTGTAATAATCACCCTCTGTTCCACCACCCATTCCGTCGTATGCGGTTGGGCACCAGTCATCATGGTCCTGGGTGTACAAAACGAAACAAAGATACAACTGCTTGAGGTTATTTAGACAAGTAGCCGCTCTGGCTTTCTCCCGTGCCTGGCTGAGCGCCGGCAGGAGCATCGCCGCCAGGATGGCGATGATGGCGATAACGACCAAAAGCTCAATCAACGTAAAGCTCCTCTTCCTGTCATTCTGAGGGACAATGTCCCGAAGAATCCCGAAGTTAAAGATAGATTCTTCGTTGCACTCAGAATGACATATACCTATTCTATTCAGCATTTTCTTAATCATTTTTTCCTTTCTTCCTTTGGAGGAGTTTTCCCAACTGATATTCTTGCGGATTCATGAACGGAACCGGGGAGCGACATCACGCTCTCCCGGGTTGCGATTTTATCCTTATGGATGGAGGAAGAGTTATCCGCACCAGATTCTTTTTTCCCGATAGGATTTTCCTCATCTCTTCAACTGCCAGGACCCCCATCTCTCTCAAGGGTTGAATCACCTCATGGATAAGCGCTTTCTCGTCATGAGAAGGAGGCACTTCATCAAATGTGGCAATTTCCAGATTTTCTGCAACCCGCAGATGCGCCTCTTTCATCCACGTAAGCACCGGTTCTATGAAGTTCCCGCCGCAGAGAAAAAGAGCGGTCGGGGAGTAGCGGGAAAACATCTTTGTCAAGGGGGTTTTGAGACCGGAAGAGGTGAGCAATTCACCTCCATCCACGCATTCCATCATTCCATCCGGCCGGTCCATCCCCCGCAACTGAAAAGCCTCCAGGAAACCCGCGTAGCGCTGTACAAATGAAGGGTTCAGTTCCCACCGGCCGACAAATCCGATCTTCTTGTGTCCCTTATCAAGGAGATGAAGTGTTATATCTCTCGCCCCTTTTCTATGGTCTGTGCTGATATAGTTGAAATGCGAGTTTTTCATCACCCGGTTAAGGATCATCACGTGATACCCTTGTTCCCTCAATTCCTCAAGAACTTCATGGTCGTCACCAACCGGCGCTACCCATATTATTCCGGTTTCAGGAGAGTTTTCCACCTTATCAAGTACGCTCTTTCTGTTTGAGGTAAAAGGGAGAATATGAGTATCAGCTCTTAATTCCGTCGCTTTTGCGATGATTCCCATGCAAATGGATGAATAGAAAGGGATTTCTCTATCGCCCATGGGGAGGACAACGGTAAAACTCAACGGCTGTTGTGAGGCGGCGATTTTCCTGACGAATGTTCCTTTACCCTTCTTTCTGTAAATCAACCCGTCCTTTACCAAATCCTCCATCGCTCTTCGCACCGGGACCCGGCTGACCCTGAACATCTCACATAGTTGGGACTCGGCGGGCAACAGTTCCCCGGCGTTTCTCTTCCCGATTTCATCACTCAAATAATCTTTTATTTGCAGGTATAGGGTATTCATTATTACATTATATTATATAACATTTACAGGAATTGTCAAGGGCCCGACCGGAAAGAAATCTTTGAAAAAGGTAACAGTTAAGTTTTCCTAAAAAATAGTAGTGGTAAGAGAGAAAAATACTTTTTGTTGTCATTCTGAGCCGCTTTTGCGAAGAATCCCTATTTTGAGATTCTTCACTGTCGTTCAGAATGACAGATGAATACAGTATTT
>JAZDPL010000077.1:0-45721 GCA_043797665.1 Candidatus Omnitrophota bacterium | reverse complement strand
TTAATCGCTTGTATTAATATTTTTTAAAGGTGAAATCTCTATGATTTTTTGTCCATTTGCTGAAAATTGTAGAAATGAGACTCTGGAATTCCCAATGTTTTCGCGGTTTTCTGATTTTAGGTATCATTTTTCACGCTTTTTCCAGGTATCATAAAGATGTCTTTGGGGTTGTTTTGAGACTTTATTATGAATAAAGAGCCGAAAATTCTGTTAGATTATGCCCGGGACTCCGTTGAAGATGTTCTAAGAAAATTAAATACTTCTTTTAAAGGACTTTCGGAAGAAGAAGCAAAATCCCGCCTTGATGAATACGGCTACAATGAGACCGCAAAGAAAAGAAAAAAAACCGTCCTTTTTCTCATCCTTTCCAAATTTATTAACCCTTTAGTCATCGTACTCCTGGTCATTGCCGGATTCTCGTTCTTTTTCGGGGAGAAAATTAGCGCCTTCCTGGTTAGCTTAATGGCTGTTCTGAGTGTCTTTTTATCTTTTATTCAGGAGTATCACGCCGGAAAGGAAGCGGAAAAGTTAAGTGAAATGGTACGTACGACTTCAACCACTATAAGAGGCGGCCGGTCAAAAGAAATCAAGGTCAGAGAATTGGTCCCCGGCGATATCGTAGATTTATATGCCGGCGATATGATTCCCGCGGATTTAAAGATTGTTTCCTGCAAGGACCTTTTTATTAATCAGTCTTCTTTAACCGGCGAATCGTTTCCCATTGAGAAATTTGCCAATCCGATCCAACAAAAAAATGGTTCCATCCAGGAATTAACCAATATCGCTTTTATGGGTTCCAGTGTGGTGAGCGGGACAGCACTCGGCGTAGTTGTGGTCACGGGTATTTCCACGCAGTTCGGGGAACTCTCACGTAGACTGGCCACGATAAGAATAGAAACGAGTTTCGATAAAGGCATGCGCCGGTTTACCTGGTTGATGATTCGGGTTATGCTTGTTATGGTACTGGTTATCTTTGCCATCAATGCCTTGCGTGGCCGTGAATTTACCCAGGCCCTGCTTTTTTCTTTAGGTGTGGCTGTTGGCCTCACCCCGCAGATGCTTCCGATGATTGTAACCATAAATCTTTCCAAAGGCGCCATAGCGATGTCAAAAAAAGAGGTAATCGTGAAGCATCTGAATTCTATTCAGAACTTTGGCGCGATGGACGTGCTCTGTACCGACAAAACAGGCACTCTTACTTTAGACAAAATCGTTCTGGAAAAACATTGCGACGTGGTCAGAAAAGAAGATGAAGATGTCCTGAGGGATGCCTATATTAACAGTTATTATCAAACGGGACTGAAGAATATATTGGATAGGGCTATCTTGAAATATAAAAAATTACTCGTCCGGGAATTCAAGAAATTCGATGAGATACCTTTTGATTTTTCCAGAAAGATAATGTCCGTAGTTGTTGAGACCAGCGGAAAACATATTCTCATTTCTAAAGGCGCTCCTGAGGAGATATTCAGGAGATGTAACCGCTATGAACTTGAGTCCGAAATTTTTGATATGGAGGATTTGATTCTTATTGATTTAAAAGAAGAATATGACAGGCTCAGCGCGGAAGGATTCCGGGTCCTGGCTGTCGCCTATAAGGATATGGAGAACAAAAAAGATGCTTATTCCAAAGAGGATGAAAAAGATATGATTCTTAAAGGATACGTATCTTTTCTCGACCCGCCGAAACCAACGGCGCAAAGGGCGATTTTGGCGCTTAAAAAATTGGGCATAGATTTTAAAGTACTTACCGGCGATAACGAACTGGTTACCAGAAAGATTTGCAGTGAAGTAGGTCTTGATGTCAAAGGTCTTATCACCGGAGATAAGATAGATAAACTCTCGGATAAAGAACTCCGGGAATTGGTTGAGCAGACCACGGTCTTTGCCAGATTGTCACCGCTGCAAAAAGAAAAAATAATCAGGGCTCTGCAGAAAAATGACCACACCGTAGGATACTTAGGTGACGGTATAAACGATGCGCCGGCGCTTAAGGCGTCAGATGTGGGTATTTCCGTCAATAATGCCGTAGATATTGCCAAAGAGTCGGCCGATATAATACTTCTCAAGAAAAGCCTTATGGTACTTGAAGACGGCGTTATGGAGGGAAGAAAAATTTTCGGTAATATTGTTAAATATATAAAGATGGGCTCGAGTTCTAATTTCGGCAACATGTTCAGCATGACCGGGGGCAGCCTGTTTTTGCCTTTTTTACCCATGCTTCCCATACAGATTCTTTTGAACAATTTTCTCTATGATCTTTCGCAGGTAGCCATTTCCACGGATAATGTTGACCATGAGTATATTTTAAAACCGCGTCCCTGGAATATTCAAGCAATTAAGAAATTTATGGTTATTTTCGGACCGGTCAGTTCGGTTTTTGACTTTATCACATTTGGCATATTGCTCTTTATTTTCCGTGCAAATGCAGCCCTTTTCCATACCGGATGGTTTCTGGAATCGCTATGTACCCAGACCCTGATAATACATATAATTCGCACCGGGAAAATTCCTTTCAGGGAAAGTTGGCCAAGCCGGTTTCTTGTTTTCACCTCGCTCGTTATAATAACCATAGGACTTATCATTCCGTTTTCTCCGCTGGCAAAGTCTTTTGGTTTTGTGGCACCGGCTAATGGTTATTTCGCGGTTCTTTTTGTAATCGTCGCGGCATATTTACTATCCGTGCAATTTGTCAAACGATGGTTTGTAAAAAAAATAGGATTTGATTGACTTTTGGAAAGGTTTTATTGTATTCTATACTTTCTATGAAAACTACGAAAATTTTGGTAACCGCCAGCGGCGGACGGAAGACCAGCAGCGCGGTCGTGTGTCTTTTCAAAGGTTCCGGTAAGATTACTGTCAATGAACGTTCGTTGGAAGTCTATTTCCCTGACAGTTTAGTTCAGGAAGATTTGAAGAGGCCGTTTCTGATAAGTGATACCGCAGATAAATATGATGTAAAAGCCAGGGTTATCGGCGGAGGGAAGAAAGGTCAGGCAGAGGCGGTGCGGTTGGCTCTCAGTCGGGCGCTGGTAAAATTGGATAATGATCTCCGGAGCAAATTGCGCGAAGCAGACCTGCTTACCCGGGACCCCCGTATGAAAGAACGGAAGAAGTACGGGTTTCGCGGCGCGCGGCGGGGCGTCCAGTGGACCAAACGGTAAGGCAACCCCTAATCGTCTTTTTGGACCGGGACGGTGTCATCAGCCAGTTTTACGCCGACGACTACACCAAGTCGTGGGACGAGTTTAAATTTTTACCCGGTGCGAAAGAAGCGTTACGGATACTTCATCAAGCCGGTGCCGTCGTTTTTATCGTTTCCAACCAGTCCGGCGTAGGCAAGGGTCTTTATACCAACCAAACCCTTCAAGATATTAACCATAAAATGGTGGATGCGATTGCAGACGCGGGTGGAAAGGTATGGGCGTCTTATTACTGTCCCCATACGGAAGAAGATGGGTGTTTCTGCCGAAAACCCAGAACCGGTTTAATCAAAAGAGCGTCTGCCGAGTTTAAATTAGATATTAAAAACAGTTACGCTTATCTGGTCGGGGACAGCGAGACCGACATCATCGCCGGTCAGCAGGCGGGATTGCTTACGATTCTGGTTCTTTCCGGGAAGACCATTATGGCTAAAGAGACAGAGTCCTGGTCCATAAGACCGGACCATATCGCACCGGACCTTATGGGCGCCTTAAAGTACATCTTATAGATTATGGGCGGAATAGAGACGGTTAATAGCCGGGAAGAAGAACTGGTTCTGGACGTTATCCGCAAAAAACGCATTTTTCGCTACGGATTCAGCGACAAAGAAGTAAGCCAATCATACGTCCTTCGTTTTGAACAGGCTTTTAAAGATTACCTGGGCACAGGCTATGCCCTGGCGGTTTCTTCCGGCACCGCCGCATTAAGAACCGCACTGGCGGCTCTTGAGTTACAACCGGGTGCGGAAGTAATCGTCCCCGCCTATACCTTTATCGCTACCCTGGAATCGGTGATTGAATCCGGTGCGAAGCCGGTCCTGGCCGAGATAGATTCTTCCCTGAATATTGACCCGACCGATTTAGAGAAGCGGATTACTGTCCGGACACAGGGAATAATACCGGTTCATATGATGGGTGCGTCCGCAGACATGGATGCGATTCTGGGTATTGCCCGTAAGCATAAACTTTTTGTTTTGGAAGATGCCTGTCAGGCAATTGGCGCCAGATATAAAGGTAAATTTGTAGGAACGCTGGGCGATGTCTCTGCTTTCAGTTTTGACTCGGTTAAACTTTTGACCTGCGGTGAAGGCGGGATGGTAGTTACCGACAAGGCCGAGATTTACCGGAGAGCAGACCGTTTCCACGACCACGGTCATATCCATAATTTAGCGTTACCGCGGGGCAAAGAACCTAAAGAAGGAACCGGTTTCAACTTCAGACTTTCCGAAATTCTGGCTGCATTTGGTCTGGCACAATTAGAGAAACTTCCGGAGATGTTGGTTTCTCTCCGTGCCAACCGGGCCCGGATGATGGAAGGCATAAATCTGCCCGCCGGATTTAGTGGGCGGTCTTTACCGGCAGACAGAGAGGATAGTGCTACTTTCTTAACTTTTTTGGCACCAACGCCGGAGAAGGCGGAAAAAGTAAAAGAAAGACTCCAGAAATCCGGTATTACGCCGGCAACCCTTAACTACTGGCATTATCAGGTCAACCGAGAACTGACTGGTGCCGGTGTCTATCCCCGGACCGAAGAGTATTTAAGCCGGGCAGTGGCTCTTGAGGTTAAAGTCCGGATGGACGTATCCCAAATCAGCCGGATTAACCAGGCTTTAAAAGACGCCCTTAATGAAGATTGTTGTTCTGGACGATGGTAACCGGGGCAACTTTAATCAGGCGGTCGGAATTGCCGAAAGGATTCCTTCCGCAGAGATTGAAGTAATCACGATTCCCTCCCTGGGGGTTTTACCGCGTCTTATTCTAATCCTAACTGCCAATCTGACCCCTCTTTTGTCTCTTTCCTCCATACGTTTTTTGCTTAAATCGCTCGTTTTTACAGAAAATGAATTAGTACCAAAATGTCCAAAACCCTGCCTGGTAATTTCCGCCGGCGGAAGGCTGTCTTCCATAAACCTTCTTTTGAGCCGGGCGTTTCTGGCTGATAGCATTCAGGTACTCTGGCCTGACCTTATCCGGCTGTCCCTTTTTGACCTTATTGTAATTCCGGAACATGACCTCTGGCGGCACCGCAGAGATGTTCCTGCTCCGAATATGATGGTAATCAAAGGTGCTACCAACCGGATAAAACCTTCGGGTTTGATAAATCAAGCCCCTACCTTGATGGTAGGGAACCCCCAATTTGACATTGGGGACCCCGCGCCTACAGATTCGGTTGGTAGGGGTCGGATTTATCCGACCCGAATTGCGGTCTTAATCGGCGGCAATGACAAAAATTACGTAGTTTCTAAAAATTGGGCTCAAGAACTTGCCACCCGTTTGATTGAAATTGCGGAAAACTTACCCGCCGAGGTTTATATCACCACCAGCCGCCGGACTCCAAAAGAGGTGGAGCAGGCTTTGAGAGGAAAGTTAGGTGACTCGGCGCGGTTCCATCTTGTGCTGTACCGGGAAACCAGGGCCAATCCGGTCACAGAATTTCTGGCAAAGGCGGACATAATTTTGACCACTGAGGACAGCATCAATATGGTTTCCGAGTCAGCCGGTTCCGGCAGGAGGACGGTCGTTCTGCGTGTTGAACGAAGGCGAAAAAGGCCTTTGGTTTTTGACCGGGCTTTACAGGATTTATCGGAAGAAGGATATATCAATGTTATCACGTTAGAAGAACTTACCAGGGAAATGGTGTCTGATTTAGTTAAGATTATGCCGGAAAAAGTCCTGGCGGAAACAGAAAGGGTAAGTCAAAAGGCAGGCACCCTTCTCCGGGAAGAGAAAATTTTAGTGGTGGGGGTTAGTTGTTTAGGGGATAGCCTGATTCTTTCACCCGCCTACCGGGCAATTCGGCTAAACTTCCCGATGGCGGGCATTGACATCATTACCGACCGCAGGTCTGCGGGTTATTTTGAAAACCACCCCTATTTCCGCAAAATATTTTACTACGACAAGAAGTCAGGGAAAGGAGAAAAAGAGTCATTTTTGAAAAGTATCCAACAGGAGAGATACAGTTTAATCTTTGATTTCCGGCAGTCAATCTTCGGAATAAGGAGTGGAGCCAAAAGGAAGGCAAACTTCTATCTCCGGACTTGTTTTGGACCTAAGGGGACAACCCCTAAGGAAGGAGAACACGAGGCAGACCGGTGGCAGAGGTTGTTGGGTTATTTCTTGCCTTTGCCTGATGATAAAACGCTCTATTTCCCGGAAAATAATATTGACCATGCCTGGCTGGAAGAGACGTTCCTGCGGTTTAGTCTGGAAAAGTATAATTATGTGGTTTTAAATCCGGGTGCCCGCTGGGATAAGAAGCGGTGGTCACCAGAAGGGTTTGCCCGACTGACTGAGTTAATCTGGCAGAAATACCGCCTGCCTTCTGTAATAGTAGGGGATAAGGATGAAGTACCCTTCGCGGAACAACTTGTTCAATTCCTCTCCATTAAATTCATCAACCTTTCCGGTCAGACCACCCTGGCGCAATTAGTCGCCCTCCTTTCCGGTGCAAAACTCCTTGTTTCCAACGACACCGGAACGGTCCACTTAGCCAGTGCGGTCAAGTGTCCGGTAGCGGTGCTCTTTGGACCGGGCGACTGGCGCCGGTATGGTCCTTACCAGACCCCTTACCGTATCATTTCCTCCGGTTTTCCTTGCAGCCCCTGCCTCAAAACCGATTGTCCCACCGGATTTTCCTGCTGGAAAGAGATTACACCGGCAAAAGTCCTGACGGAAATCAACATCTTTCTGGTAAATACTCAGATGAATCCGACCGCTACTTGACATCGCCAGGAAATTATACCATCAGGACGCTGTTAAAAGATTTAAAAACTGGAGGCGGGTTATGAATATGTATTGCAGGCAGTGTGAACAGACCGCGGAAGGGAAGGGTTGTACGATATCCGGAGTCTGCGGAAAGAACCCGGAAGCAGCCAAACTTCAGGATTTAATCGTCCATGGCCTAAAAGGGATTGCGGTCTATGGCCGGTTAGCCAGGGAGTTAGGCGTTATTGATTCGGAGGCTGACCGTTTTATCAAGGAATGTCTCTTTATTACCATTACCAACGTCAACTTTGACCCGGCTAAACTGGAAAAGGTTGTCTGGAAGACGTACCAGATTAAAGAGGAGATAAAGAAAAGGTTTCTGGAGGCATACCGACAAAAAGAAGGCAAAGATTTTACAGGAAAACTTCCGGAACCGGCAGATTGGGTCCCGGCTGGGAGTGGAGAGGAACTCCTGAAACAGGCAGAAGCAGTCGGTATTCTCTCCGGTACCCGGATTGACGAAGATGTCAGGAGCCTGCGCGAATTACTCCTTTACGGAATGAAGGGAATGGCTGCCTACGCTGACCACGCTTCAATCCTGGGGTATGAAGATGAGGAGGTTAACGCCTTTTTTTATAAAGGATTAGCCGGTCTCGCGGATGATACCCTTTCCGCGGAAGGACTCATTTCTTTGAATATGGAATTAGGTAAGGTGAACCTCAAGTGTATGGATCTGCTGGACAAGGCGCACACCACCCGGTTTGGACACCCGGTTCCGACTGAGGTTTTATTGGGCGTAAAGAAAGGTCCGGCCATAATCGTCTCCGGACACGACTTGCTGGATTTGGAACATCTGTTAGAACAGGCGCAGGGGAAAGGAGTTAATGTCTATACCCACGGAGAAATGCTTCCGGCTCACAGTTATCCCGGACTGAAAAAATATGTCAACCTCGTTGGTCACTACGGGACTGCCTGGCAGAATCAACAGAAGGAATTCAATGAACTGCCCGGCGCGATTCTGATGACGACCAATTGCCTTCAGCGACCGCAAAAATCCTATCAGGACCGGATGTTTACCACCGGTCTGGTAGGTTGGCCCGGGATAGAACACGTAGCCAGTCGGAATGAGAAGAAAGATTTCAGCCGGGTGATTGAAAAGGCGTTGTCATTAAGCGGATTTCCTGAGGATAAAGAGGAAAAACGGATATTAGTGGGGTTTGGACATAATACTGTCCTGGGACTTGCGGACAAGGTTGTTTCCGCGGTGAAGTCCGGTGCGGTCAGGCATTTTTTCCTGATCGGCGGGTGCGACGGTGCCAAGCCGGGCCGGAACTATTACACCCAATTTGCGGAGAAAGTTCCTTCTGACTGCGTAATTCTGACCCTGGCTTGCGGAAAGTTCCGGTTCAACCGGCTTGACTTCGGGATGATTGGGGATATCCCCAGGCTTCTGGATTGCGGCCAGTGCAATGACGCCTATTCGGCGATTACCATTGCGGTAGGTTTGGCGAAGGCTTTTGGATGTGAAGTCAATGAATTACCACTTTCCTTAATCCTTTCCTGGTATGAGCAGAAAGCGGTGGTTATTTTGATAACCCTGCTTTCGCTGGGCATCAAGAACATCCGGTTAGGTCCTTCGCTGCCGGCCTTCGTTTCGCCCAATGTCTTAAAGGTGCTGGCAGAAAATTTTGGTATCAAACCCATCAGTATTCCGGAGAAAGATTTAGCCGAAATCCTAAACAAATCTTAAATTTTCCAAACTTGATTCGCTGTGTCATTCTGAGTGAAACGAAGAATCTAATCTTTTAGATCCTTCCCCTTCGCTTCGCTCGAGGGTCAGGATGACAGATTATTGGCATTTTCGTATGATAGAGGTCCATTGCCCGGGTAAGAGCCGGCAGAACCTGACTGCCGCGCTCTACAGGTGTCCGAAGTGCGGTTACGGAGTGGAGATATTCTCGGACGAGATAAGGAGGAGGTGTCCGAAGTGTCGCACCCTGGTATATCGGGAGAAGGCACCATCCTGTATTGACTGGTGTCCGGCCGCCCGGGAATGTTTCGGCGAAACGAAGTGGAAGGAAAGAAAAAAGCAAACTTGACTTGATTTATATTTTTTTCTGTGCTATACTCTACATTGATAATCAAGAATACAGGGAATTAGGATGAATGTTTCTAAAAAGGGGGAATACGGGGTAAGGGCGCTGATAAGGTTGGCGATTAATTATGAGAAGGGCACGCCGATAACACTTATCAGCGATATCGCCAGGCGGGAGAACATTCCGCCGAAATATTTGGAGCAGATACTTATTCATCTTAAGAATAAAGGTATTCTGTTAAGCAAGCGCGGGGTTGGCGGAGGCTATTCGCTGGCACGAGCACCGGAAAAGATAAGTTTGGGAGAGATAATCCGGGTAATCGGCGGACCGTTAGCGCCGGTGAACTGTGTCAGCGTCACCGCGCACGTGGATTGCCCCAACGAATCGTCCTGCGGATTGTACGGTATTATGCGGGATGTACGAAACGCCATCGCTGATATTGTGGACAACATTTCCCTGAAAGAGGTGGCGAAGAGGACGCTGGAACTTCTGGAGAGGAAAGAACATCTTGTAAATTACGTGATATAGCAACCCCATAGGAGGAGCGATGTGGAGGAAAAGTTTGTTTTTAGGTGTTGTTTTGAGTTTAGTTTTAATGTTTGCGGGCTATGTCCGGGCTGAAGATCCGGAAGCGGAAATAAAGGTTTTGAAGGCTCAGGTTCAGGGAATGATGCAGCGTATTGAGAAATTAGAAAAGGAATTGACCGGGACAAAAGAAGCAAAGGCAGGACAGCCGGTAACTCTGTCTACTGCGGGTTCGGAACTTACGATAAAGGGAAGGGTTTTTATCGGTTATTATGACAGCGAAAGGTTTGGTTCCACTTACGAAAACGGTTCCTTTGAAATGCCGGACGCGAAGGTTCAGTTGACCTGGAAACCCTGGGAGAGGATAGAGGTGGTGAACCGGTTTAACCTGAACAATGCGGCGTTTAACAGCGTGGACTACTGCTACCTTCAGGGGAACCAGATTATACCCGGAGATGAGAAGAGCCGGGTTCGCATCGGGAGGACCAAGATAGATTTTGGCGAGGAGACCTGGTCTAATAACCCGGTTGAGGGCCGGTTTATCAGCAATTCCGCGGCCAACGTTACCGGATACGACGACGGAATAGAACTTTACGGTAATTTTATACCCGATACCTTCGGTTATTACGTAGATTTGGCTAACGGTAATACGGGTACCGGAAGTGACAATACCAGCAGTAAGTCAATCGCTGCCAAAATCTTCGGCAGACCGGTTAAACCCTGGTACCTTTCAGCCAGTTATTACACCAGCGGAGACCTTGATAACAACAACTCAGAGATGACGATTGCCGGAGGGAGCACGGCACCAACCGGCTCGACCGACTGGCAGCGTAATATCTGGGAATTTAATACCAAACTCGCCCTGGGTCCGGCAGAATTTGCCGGCGTCTACGGTCAGTTTGAGGATGATGCGACAGACGTTACTGACCGCCAGGGGGAATACTATTTCATCCAGGCGGTTTTTAGTATTACCCCAAAGACTTACGCCGGCTTGAGGTATAGTACCATCAAACTGGATGACGGCGTTACCAGTACTTTAAATAGCGTAAGCAGCGCTGACCAATATGACCGGACCAGTTTCGTTTTAGGTTATAAATTCAGCAAGTTGATTACGGTTAAGACCGAATATTCCTGGAACGATAATCACCGGCCCGGTAAAGCCTCAATTGACGACAACCAGTTTGCCATAGGTGTGGCAACTCAATTTTAATCAGGGGGGTGCAGAATGAAACGGTTATGGGGAAGTTGTTTGGTAGGGCTATTTTTGTTTTCCGCCACTGCAGTTACTGAGGCGAAGGAACCGAAGAAGGCAGTTACCATAGGGTTAAAGGGAACCGTAACCTTATCCGGTGCCTGGGCGCTCTATCCGATGGCGGTAAAGTGGGCAGAGGAGTTTCGGAAGGTTTATCCCAGGGTCAAGGTTGAGATTGTGGCCGGCGGCGCGGGTAAAGGAGCCGCGGATGTTTTGGCGGGTATGGTTGATATCGGGATGGTCTCCCGGGAAATCTATCCGGATGAGGCGAAAAAAGGCGGCTGGTGGGTTGCGGTGACCAAAGATGCGGTTGTACCCACCGTCAATGAGAAACATCCGGCCATCCGGACCCTGCTTGTGAAAGGCGTAAAGAAGGAGACCCTTATTGACATCTGGATTGCCGAAAAGGTAAAAGATTGGAACGAAATTACCGGTGACAAAAAAACCAGTTATCCGGTTCATCTTTATACCCGTTCCGACGCCTGCGGTGCCGCGGAGACCTGGGCAAAGTATTTAGGCAAGAAACAGGAAGACCTTCAGGGCGTCGGAGTCTACGGCGACCCCGGGATTGCCGAAGCGGTGCGGAAGGATAATCTGGGGATTGGTTTTAACAACATCGGCTACGCTTATGATATCAAGAGCAAAAAGCCGGTTCGCGGGTTAAAGATACTGCCCATTGACCTTAACGGTAACGGCCGGGTGGACCCGAACGAAGACTTCTATCGGGACCGGGACAGCCTCACCGCTGCTATTGCCAACGGAAAGTATCCGTCGCCACCGGCCCGGGACCTCTATTTCCTGTGTTTAGGCAAACCCAGGAAACCGGAGTTGGTACGGTTTATTAATTGGGTTCTGACCGACGGACAGAAGTACGTTCCGGAGACCGGTTATATCAATCTTCCGGACAAAAAACTGAAATCAGAACTAAAGAAACTAACACAAACCAAGTAAATAATTTGACGTACACAATTCTTATGTAAATTTACGTAACATGTTAGCGTTAAATAGTCGCAAGGCGTTGGGAAGTTTTTCCAGAGCGAGTTAGCGGGAGGCAGAAAGACAGTTGTTAGATTTGCGAAATAGGGTATCCGAATTTATTCGGAGGGACCCTGTTGAGCAAACCTGTACAACTGTTTCTGCCGAAGCTCATGTCTGAGCGAAGAAAGACTTCCCAACGCTAATAAGATACAAATTCACTTAATATGGAAATAGAACCAAAGTCTGAGGCGCTTTTGAAAATGCCTCTGTCTGAATTAGTTTCGCTGGCTGACCGGGTCAGGCAGAAAGGGGTGGGGACTAAGTTAGACCTGTGCAGCATTGTGAATGCGAAGTCAGGCATGTGCGGTGAGGACTGTAAATTTTGTGCCCAGTCTTTGCACCATTCTGTCAACATACCGGTTTACCCGCTTAAAGAAACGGAAGAAATCCTGGAAGCTGCCCGTCGCGCGCAGGATATCGGCGCGGAAAGGTTTGGCATCGTGACCAGCGGGAATACCCTGTCCCGTGACGAACTGCAGAAAATTGCGGATACTGTTTCTGAGATAAGGGACAGGGTAAAAATAGATATATGCGCTTCCCTGGGTAAGGTAGATGAGAAAGATTTAAGATTATTAAAGGAGGCTGGTCTCTCCCGTTACCATCACAACGTTGAAACGTCACCCGGATATTTTCCGAGGATTGTGACCACCCACGCCTTTCAGGACCGGATTGATACGATTAAGTCAGCCCGGAAGACTGGCTTGCAGGTCTGCAGTGGTGGTATAATCGGTATGGGTGAAGGCTGGGAAGACCGGATAGCGATGGCTCAACTCCTTAAGGAACTTGATGTCGATTCAATACCCATAAACATTCTGGTCCCGATAGAAGGGACACTTCTGGAAAACGTAAATGTTATCTCCTGTGCCGATGCCATAAGGACCATAGCCATTTTCCGGATTCTGCTGCCGGATAAGGTGATAAAACTCGCGGCCGGCAGAGAATCGCTGTTAAGAGATTTTCAGGGTATGGCTTTTATGGCTGGCGCCAACGGAATGCTCATCGGTGGTTATCTGACCATAAAAGGGAGAGAAGTTTGTGAAGATAGGCAGTTAATAGCAGAGATAAAGAGGGTGTGGCAGAATTAGAAAATTTTTTGAAGTCGCGGGAGGAAGCAGGATTATTGCGGTGCCTTAAACCGATATCCCGGCGCCATAACGGAAGGGTATATTTTAAAACTAAAGAATTTATCGATTTTTCTTCAAACGATTATCTTGGATTAGCAAACCATCCTAAACTCCTCGCTTCAGCAAAAGAAGCGTTAGACCGATTCGGAACGAGCGCTTCCGCATCCCGCCTTTTGAGTGGTGATTTGGAAATACACCATCGTTTGGAAGAAGAGGTCGCCCGGTTCAAAAATAAGGAGAGTGCGCTGGTCTTCAATTCCGGTTACCAGGCCAACGTCGGTATTTTGAGTGCCCTCTACTCTAAAGGTGATGCCATCTTTTCCGACCGTCTGAACCACGCCAGTATCATTGACGGGATTCTCCTTTCCGGAGCCCGCTTATTCCGTTTTAAACACAACGACCCCAACCACCTGGAAGAGATTCTGAAGAAAGAAAGGGGAAAGTTCAAAAAGGCGTTAATCGTTACTGAGACTATTTTCAGCATGGATGGTGACAGGCCTTTTCTGAAAGATTTAGTGGTTCTGAAGGATAAATACGGATGCCGGATTATGGTTGATGAAGCCCATGCCACCGGAATCTTTGGGAAAAATGGTTCCGGTGTGGTGGAAGAAGAAGAGCTAACGGACAGGATAGATCTTATTATGGGGACATTCAGTAAAGCCCTGGGTAGTTTTGGCGCTTATCTCGCTGCATCACGGAAGGTGTCTGAATATCTGATAAATACCTGCCGGAGTTTTATCTACTCCACCGCCCTACCGCCGGCGGTGGCAGCCTGCAACCTGACCAGTATCAGCCTGCTCAGGGAAGAGCCTTATCGTCGGAAAGAACTTTTGAGCCGGGCGGGCTATTTTCGGGAAACCCTGAGAAAGAAGGGGTTTATGGTAAAGGGAGAGTCACAGATTGTACCGCTGATTATCGGCAAGAATCCGGAAACGGTAAGGGCTGCCGGGACACTGCAGAAAAGAGGGTACTGGGTTTTGCCTATCAGGCCGCCGACCGTGCCCCGGGGGCAGGCACGTCTGAGATTTTCTTTGACCTTCTTTCACAATCAAGAGATTTTAGACGGTTTAATGGATGAAATCCCCCGGGATTAGAAAGGTTACAATGTCTACTCGACAAAGCAGCCTGGATAAAAAAAGAATGGAAAGAAACTTTTCCCGGCACAGCCACCTTTATGATAAATACGCCGCTATCCAGCGTCTGACAGGAGACAGGCTTATTACGAGGTTGCCAACGGATGGAATCAAAAATATTCTGGAGATAGGCTGCGGGACGGGTAATTATACCGTTCTTTTAAGCCGAAAATTCGGGGAGGCGCGTATCCAGGCGGTGGATATATCGCGAAAGATGATAGAAGTAGCCCAAAAGAAGTTACCGGAACCACGGATAGAGTTTTTGGCTGGAGACGCCGAGGAGATTAAGGGGCTGTCCCCTAAGATAACCGGACGATTTGACCTCGTTACTTCCAACGCCGCTTTCCAGTGGTTTGAAAATTTGGAAAGGGCTCTCCGGGCGTATAAAGAGATACTTGTTAAGGATGGTCTCCTTACCTTTTCCACCTTTGGTCCGGGAACCTTCTCTGAATTAGGCTGGTCCTTAAGAGAATCTTTGGATAAGGGTATTTCGCTCGTTGCCGGTCATTTCTTAGAAAGGGAAAGGCTGGAAATGATACTGCGAAGAATCTTCCGTGAAGTTACGGTACGGGAGCAAACATTCCAGGAAACCTACCCGTCTTTGTTGGCGTTGTTGCGTGCGATAAAGTATACGGGCACCCAGGGAGCCGATAAGGGAGCCCCTAACTTTCTCTGGACCCGGGGATTGGTGGAAAAGACCGAAAAGGTTTATTTAGCACGATTTGGAGAGATTTCCGTCTCCTACCAGGTATTCTTTTGCCAGGCTAAGGGGGCTGTCGCAGAATAAAATCGACTATTTGCCAGAGGTGATTTTGGAGCGAGACAAGAAGTGTAGGGGCTCAATTTATTGAGCCCGCGGGTCGGATAAATCCGCCCCCTACGTCAAATTATTTAATGCGTTTGTATCAAATGTTTACTGGAAAGGTAATTTTTGTGGCGGGCACAGACACCGGAGCAGGCAAGACCGTGGCTACCGGTCTGTTGGGCCGCTACCTTTCAAGGAAAGGGTACCGGGTGGTAACCCAGAAATGGGTTCAGACCGGTTGTTCCGGTTTTCCTGAGGACATGGAAGTCCATCTGAGACTGATGGAGAAAAAGCGCCGGGACTTTGAGGGATATCTTTCTCTAATGATGCCCTATATCTTTAAATTTCCTTCCGCACCGTATTTATCTGCCCGTTTGGAAAAAAGGCGGATTGACCTGTCTGGAATAGAGGAAACCTTAAAAGTTCTGGCGAACGGGTTTGATTTTGTCATTGTAGAAGGAATAGGCGGCTTGCTTGTGCCGCTTACCGGTTCCTGTCTTTTAGCCGATTTCGTAAAGAAACTAAACTTGCCAGTATTATTAGTGGCTGGGAACAGGTTGGGCGCAATCAATCATACCCTTTTAAGTCTGGAAGCCCTGAAAGCACGCAAGATTAAGACCCTGGGCGTAATCTTTAACAACATCTCACCCAACGAAGACAAAAGAATCCTGCAGGATAACCCTGAAATAGTCGCTAAGATATCCGGTGAAAAGGTTTTAGGTGTTTTACCCAGGGTAAAACACCTTTCCCAATTACACAGACATTTTGCTCCCATCGGGAAGAAAATTTTATTAACTAAGGATTAATATATGCGTAGGAAAATCTTTCGGACGAGGTAACACATTAGCGTCAGAAAGAGCGTCGGGAAGTCTTCACCAACTTCGGACAGTAGCTCTGGCAGAAACAGTGGTAAAGGTTTCTCTCAAGGGGAACCCACCAAGATAAACACTTGGTTTCCCTCTTTCCGGAAACCTAACCACTGTCCTTCTGCCTCTGCAAACTTGTTGGCGAAGACTTCCCAACGCTAATACATTACGTAGATGAGTATGGCCAGATATGGATAAGTGGCTGGAAAAGGACCGGAAGTATATCTGGCATCCCTATACCCAGATGAAAGACTGCCAACATCTGCCGCCTATCCTGATAGAACGGGCGAAGGGGATTAAGATTTATGACCACCGGGGCAGATTCTATTACGACACCATAGCCAGTTGGTGGTGTAACGTCCACGGACACAACCACCCTGAGATAAAGAAAGCGATAAAAGAACAGATTGAGTGTTTGGACCACGTCTTATTCGCAGGTTTTACCCATAAGCCAGCCATCGCGTTAGCGGAAAAACTTGTGGCGATATCGCCCAAAAACCTGACCAAAGTTTTTTTCTCCGACAACGGTTCCACTGCGGTTGAGTCTGCTTTAAAGATGTCATTTCAGTACTGGCAGAATACCGGGAAGAAGAAAAAGGTGAAATTTGTCTCCTTGGACCTTGGTTACCACGGTGACACCATTGGCACGATGAGCGTGAGCGGAGTAGGGCTTTTTAATCAGGTATTTCAACCTTTATTCTTTAGTTCTTTCCAGGTTCCTTCGCCGTACTGTTACCGCTGTCCGGTGGGTAAAGAACAAGGGGATTGCCGTTTGGATTGCGTTAAACCAATAGAAGAGTTGGTTTCGCAGAAGCACCGGGAGATTGCCGGCATAATTCTGGAGCCGTTGGTGATGGCGGCTGGCGGTATGATTGTCTATCCGAAAGAATATCTGGAGAGGGTGGCGGAAATTGCCAAAAAGTATAATGTTCACCTGCTCCTGGACGAGGTTGCGACCGGCTTTGGCCGGACCGGTAAGATGTTTGCCTGTAATTATGTGGATATTCAGCCTGATTTTATCTGCCTTTCCAAAGGGCTCACTTCCGGAACCCTGCCTTTAGGAGTTACCTTGATGACTGACCGGATATACCAGGCATTTTACGCTGATTACGAGGAGAAGAAGACCTTTTACCACGGTCATACCTATACCGCAAATCCAATCGCGGTCTCCTGCGCCCGGGCAAGTCTCCGGGTTTTTAAAGAAGAGAAGACATTAGAAAGATTGAAGAAACTGATACCTCTGTTTCATCAAGGTCTGGAGGAGTTCCGGTCCCTGGCCATCGTTGGTGACGTAAGGTACTTGGGTATGATTGGCGCCCTGGAGTTGGTAAAGAATAAAAAACGAAAGGAACCGTTCAGTTTTAAAGAAAGGATTGGATGGGAAGTATATAAAAGAGGGTTAAAGGCGAATTTGATTCTCCGTCCCTTGGGTAGCGTTACCTACCTTTTTCTTCCGCTCTGCGTGACAGAAGAAGAACTGAAGGACATCCTGAGTCGTACATATCAGGTGATAGGTTCTTTATGATATTTTGACTACCTAAGAGAAACAGTGGTATCCTTTAATATAATACCAGTTTTCAGGTAGGACAATATGTTGCCGATATTTTTTATTAAAAATCTGGATGTGGTTTTCTTCATCTACGGTCTTTCCTTTGTGGTGACGGGTGTCGCTATCCTGGTTCACCCGCGCAGTCAGGATAGTTTGTTCCGGTTATCAGGGATTATCTGGCTGCTGGCCGAATTCGGTTTAAGCCACGGGATGAATGAGTGGCTGGATATGTTCGCGATAATCAGGAGTTCCTCCTCGGAACTGTTTGACCAAGTCCGGTTGATACTTTTAACCATATCGTATCTATTCCTCTTTGAATTCGGCCGTCGGTTTGTTGGTTTAAGTTTTAAGAAGTTTTTACCAAACCAGGTGAGCACAGTTATTTTAAGTTTTCTTGTTTTGGTATTAATCAATATCCCGGAGTGTGACCAGAGTATCTGGCCCCGGTACTTTTTAGGACTTCCGGGAGGCCTGTTGACCGGCACCGGTTTTATCTTTTACTACCGTGGTAACCAGGCTATCTTACGACCACTTCACGTCCGGCGATATTTCGTTATGGCTGCTTTTACCACCATTATTTATGCGGTTTTGGGTGGGCTTGTTGTTCCCAAGGCGAACTTTTTCCCGGCCTTTTTGATAAATACCACATCTTTCTTGAATTTTGTAGGTATTCCGGTTCAGGTATTCCGCGCTATCTGTAGCGTTATTTTAGCCGTGTGTGTTTGGAGCATATTAAATATTTTCAACTGGGAGATTAAGCGAAGGTTGGAAGATTCCCTGGAAGAGGAGAAGAAAGTTGCCGCCGCCGTAGCGGTGGCCGAAACAGAACGGGCTAAGGCAGAGGAACTGGCGAAGGCTTACAAAAGGCTGGAAGATATGCAGAATATGTTGATTCAGGCTGAGAAGATTAAGGCGGTGGGGCAATTGGCAAGCGGTGTCGCCCATGAAATAAGGAATCCCCTGGCAATCATAGTTCAGGGAGCCGATTTCCTGAACAATAGAATTACCCCAAAAGAAAAAGACGTTGCCGAAGTTATTCAAATGATTGAAGATAATGTCGGAAAAGCCGATAGAATCGTTTCCACGTTACTTGATTTTTCCAAAGCGACACGCCTGACGCTGAAAGCGGAAGACATCAATGCTATCTTAGATAATTCTCTTCTTCTGGTTCAGCATGAGGTTAAAGGCAAAAACGTCGGGATTATAAAGGAGTTAGCCGGGGAATTGCCTGAAGTTTCAGCGGATAAAGAAAAGATGGAACAGGTTTTTATCAATCTATTTATGAACGCGGTTCAGGCTATGCCCAACGGCGGGAAAATCTTTATCCGTAGTTGCCTCACTCAATTGGATACACCGGGCAACGGAGTAGGAATAAGAAGCGGGGATTCTTTTAAACTCGGCGAAAGGGTAATAATGGTGGAAATAGAAGATACCGGCGAGGGAATTTCTAAAGAGAATATAAAAAAGATATTTGACCCGTTCTTTACGACTAAGGGACCCAAGATGGGGACCGGCCTGGGTCTTTCGGTTACCAGGAATATAATTACCATGCATAGGGGACTGATAAATTTCGATAGTTACGAAGGTAAAGGCACCAAAGTTATGATTACCTTGAGGATACAAGAGTAATTGGAGGGTATATGGGAAAGAAAAGGATTCTGATTATTGATGACGAAGAGGATTTTACCCGGGTGGTAAAACTTAACTTAGAGGCAACCGGGCAGTACGAGGTCAGGATAGAGAACAAAGCGACGCAGGGGTTTTTGACCGCACAATCGTTTAAACCGGACCTGATATTGCTGGATATAATTATGCCGGGTATGAATGGTGACGAAGTTGCCGCTCAGATAAAGAA
This sequence comes from Candidatus Omnitrophota bacterium, assembly GCA_043797665.1. Taxonomy (GTDB): domain Bacteria; phylum Ratteibacteria; class UBA8468; order MWAK01; family MWAK01; genus CAZVUE01. The sequence goes on along the minus strand of JAZDPL010000077.1, from coordinate 26,570 downwards.
AGACGAAGGCACCAAAGATATCCCGATTGTCTTCTTAACCGCCATGGCAACGAAAGACGAGGTAACGCCCGGTTGCCCGGTTATCGGCGGATACCCTTTCCTTGCCAAACCGGTGCGTAAAAAAGAACTTATTGAATGTATTGAGAATAACGTTGGATAAAGGACGGGAGGTGGATATGGCTGAGACACAGAGATTGCCGGGAATGGGCTGGCTGCCGGACTATCCGGACCTGCGCGATTATACTCCGGAAAACGTTAAGGTGAAACCGATGCTTAAAAAAGCCGGGCTGTCCAATCTTGGCCGAGAGAAGAATTTACCTCCGGCGGTCGATTTACGCCGGTGGTGTTCTCCGGTTGAGAACCAGCAGAATCTGGGTTCCTGTACCGCGCACGCGGGTATCGGAGTGGTGGAATATTTTCAGAGGAGAGCCTTTGGAAAACACATTGATGGTTCCAGACTCTTCCTTTATAAAGTAACCCGTAACCTTTCCCGCATGTCCGGAGATACCGGCGCTTTTTTGCGCACCACGATGGCGGGCCTGGTTCTCTTTGGCGTCCCGCCTGAGGAATACTGGCAATATAAACCAGAAGATTTTGACCGGGAACCGCCTGCCTTCTGCTATGCCTTTGCCCAGAATTACCAGACCATTCAGTACGTTAGGCTTGACCCGGCGGGAACCGCTGAGGGTGAACTTTTAAAGAGCATTAAAGCGTATTTAAGTGCCGGTATTCCTGCTATGTTTGGGTTCACGGTGTATAATTCTATCGTTCAGGCAGATTCCGGCGGTAAGATACCTTTTCCTCAGACAGGGGAGAAGGTTCAGGGTGGTCATGCGGTGGTGGCGGTTGGTTACGACGATAAAATGAAGATTAAGAATAATAATCCCGGGGGAATAGAGACCACCGGCGCTTTAATCATACGGAATTCCTGGGGTAAGGAATGGGGTGGGGACGGCTACGGCTGGCTTCCTTACCGGTATGTCCTTTCAAGTTTAGCCATTGATTGGTGGTGCCTTTTGAAAAATGAGTGGATTGATACCGGAGAGTTCAAAATTTAGTAGACAAGGAGAAGAAAAAGATGAAAAAGGCACAAGCGAAACAGGAGATAGAAACCCAGGCTTTACACGCCGGACAGGAAGCTGATTCCGTAACCGGTGCCCGGGCGGTCCCGATTTATCAGACCACAAGTTACGTTTTTAAGAACACCGAACACGCCGCGAACCTCTTTGCTTTAAAAGAATTCGGGAACATTTATACCCGGCTTATGAATCCAACCACCGACGTTTTGGAAAAGAGACTGGCAGAACTGGACGGTGGCAGAGGTGGTTTAGTGGTCTCTTCCGGGCAGGCGGCAATTTTCTTGGCAATACTCAACATTACTAAGGCAGGTCAGAATATCGTCTCCACCACTTACCTCTACGGCGGTACCTATAACCTTTTTCACTACACTTTGTCCAAGATGGGGATTGAGGTCCGTTTTGTCAATTCTTCGAAACCGGAAAATTTTGCTAAGGCTGTTGATAAGAATACGCGGCTTCTTTACACCGAATCCATCGGCAACCCCAAAAACAACGTTGACGATTACCCGGGAATCGCGGAAGTAGCCCACCGGTATGGGATTCCTTTTATTATTGACAACACGGTTTCTCCGCCGCCGCTCTTACAGCCAATAAAATTAGGTGCGGACATCGTGGTCTATTCCCTGACCAAATTTTTAGGTGGTCACGGCACCAGTTTGGGCGGTGCGATTATTGAGGGTGGTACTTTTAACTGGGCAAACGGTAAATTCCCGGAGATTACCGAACCAGACCCCTCGTACAGTGGTCTATCCTACTGGACCGCCTTTGGCAACCATAAGAAAGCGAAGGTTCCCGGTCTGGCTTATATTCTGAAAGCACGAGTTCAATTACTTCGGGACATCGGACCCTGTATCTCTCCCTTTAATTCATTTTTAATTCTCCAGGGGGTGGAGACACTTCCCTTAAGGGTGCGTCAGCATTCTAAAAACGCTCTTGAATCTGCCCGCTGGCTGGAAAGACATCCTGCGGTTGACTGGGTTAATTATCCCGGTCTACCCAACCATCCGGACTACAGCCGGGCAAAGAAGTTTTTAAAGGAGGGGTTTGGTGCCATAATTGGTTTTGGTATCAAAGGAGGTAAAAAGGCGGGTCGGAAGTTGATTGATTCCGTGAATCTGATTTCCCATCTGGCTAATATCGGTGATGCCAAGACCCTGATTATCCACCCGGCCACTACCACCCACCAGCAGTTGACTCCGGAAGAACGGGTTGGTACCGGTGTTACCGAAGATTACGTACGTCTTTCCGTAGGGCTGGAGAACGTTAAAGACATTATCGCTGATTTGGACCAGGCGCTTTCTGCCAGTCAGCGGTAGGAATGGGAGTCGGAGAATGAAGATTGCGAAAGATATTACCGGGTTGGTAGGCAACACACCTTTGGTAAGACTGAATAAGGTAACCGAAGGTCTGAAGGCAGAGGTAGCGGCGAAATTGGAATTTTTTAATCCCTGCAGTTCGGTTAAGGACCGGATCGGCGTGGCGATGATTGATGCGGCGGAAGAAGCGGGTCTGATTAATAAGGATACGGTTATTATTGAACCCACCAGCGGCAATACCGGCATTGCCCTGGCGTTTGTCTGCGCAGCCCGCGGATACCGGCTTATCTTAACGATGCCGGAGACGATGAGTATGGAAAGGCGTACCCTTTTGAAGGCATTCGGTGCGCAATTGGAACTGACGCCAGGTACTTCAGGAATGCGGGGTGCGGTGGATAAAGCAGAGGAGATTGCGCGAAAGACCAGAAATTCTTTTATTCCTCAGCAGTTTAAGAATCCCGCCAACCCCCGGATTCACAGGAAGACCACTGCGGAAGAACTCTGGCGGGATACCGACGGCAAGATGGATATCTTTGTCTCCGGTGTAGGTACCGGCGGTACCATTACCGGCGTGGCTGAGGTCTGGAAGAAGAGGAAACCTGGCCTTAAGATTATCGCAGTGGAGCCGGAGGATTCACCGATTCTTTCCGGAGGTCAGCCTGGTCCGCATAAGATTCAGGGAATCGGCGCGGGTTTTATTCCGGACGTTTTGAATCGCAAGGTAATTGATGAGGTTATCACCGTGGGAAATGATGACGCCATAACGACCGCCAAACGTTTGATGAAAGAAGAAGGGATTTTAGCCGGAATTTCCAGCGGTGCGGCGGCCTGGGTTGCGCTGCAGACAGCCGGCCGGCCGGAGAGTAAAGGGAAATTGGTCGTGGTGGTCTTCCCGGATACCGGTGAACGCTATTTGAGCACCGCCCTCTTTGCCGACTTGAACCTATAGGAACTTATATCCTTAGTAGGTTCAAGGGGGGGGATTGCCAAGGGGGTGGCGAAGAACCCCCTTGCTCAGTAGAGAGGGTAACAGGGAACGTTAGTGACCGCCATAGGGAGTGTAAACTCCCTTTGGAGAGCTCCGAGCGAAGCGAGGTGCGACTTGTAAATGGGAACAAGAAGAATTAAGGCGGTGGTACTTTTGTCCGGGGGTTTGGACTCGGCCCTGGCAGCCAGGATGGTTCTGGACCAGGGAATAGACCTGCTGGGCATAAAGTTTACCTCACCTTTTTGTCAGTGCGACCGCAACGGAAAGTGTTATGCTGCGGAGATATCCCGGCAGATTGGCATACCACTCAGGGTAGTTTCTAAAGGTAAGGATTATTTGGCGGTTATCCGGAAACCAAAGTTTGGTTATGGTTCCGGGATGAACCCCTGTATTGACTGCCGGATATTTATGTTGAAAAAGGCTAAAAATATCGCGCAGAAATTCGGAGCGAAATTTTTTGTCACCGGTGAAGTTTTGGGACAGCGGCCGATGTCCCAGTACCTGCGGGCCTTAAAACTCATCGAAAGGGAATCAGGTCTGGAGGGTAAGATTTTACGACCGCTCTCGGCAAAGATTTTGCCGCCAACCGAGGCGGAGAAGAAAGGCTGGGTCGACCGGGACAATCTGATGGCGATTGAAGGCCGGAGCCGAAAGGTCCAGTTGGCGCTGGCAAAAGAAAGGCAGATAGAAAATTACGCCTGTCCGGCCGGCGGATGTCTTTTGACTATGGAACAGTTCGCCAAGAAACTCAGGGACCTTTTCCGGCATAAAAAAGCGATCGGGTGGGACGATATCTTTCTTCTTAAGACCGGCCGCCACTTTCGGTTCGGGAAGAATAAGGTTATCGTGGGCCGGAACCAGTTAGAAAATCAGATGATTCAAGAGAAGAAACTTAAAACGGACTATATCTTTGAAGTTCCGGATTGCGGAAGTCCTTTTACCATCCTTCAGGGACCAAAGACGAAAAGGGCGGTTGAAATGGCGGCCCGGATTACCGCGCGATATTCGGATAATGAGGATAAATCAGTTCTGGTCAAATACGGTTGCAGCAGACCGGTAAAAAAAATACTGGTAACGCCTGCCGAACAGTCTGAGATTGACCGATTGAACCTGACTCTTTAGCCCCTTAAATATGGAAAAAAACGCTGGTTTTATTGAGACAAAATATCTTGTTTTTGCTCAAGCACCGGAAGGACTATTGCTGGAAAGCGGTCAGCAATTCGGTCCAATTACCTTAGCCTATGAGACCTACGGTCAGTTGAATAATAACCGGTCCAACGCAATCCTTATTCTCCATGCGCTATCCGGTGACAGCCATGTGGCAGGCTACCACAAAGGAGAAAGTAAGACTGGCTGGTGGGAGCCAATGGTCGGACCGGGCAAACCTTTTGACACCAACCACTATTTTGTAATCTGTTCTAATATTCTGGGGGGATGCCGGGGTAGTACCGGGCCTTCTTCCGTCAATCCGGTTACCGGAAAACCCTATGGTTTGACCTTTCCCATCATCACCGTCGCCGATATGGTCAATTGCCAGAGGTTTCTGGTGGAACATTTAGGTATAAAAAAGATTTATGCGATTGCCGGAGGTTCCATGGGCGGGATGCAGGTTTTGCAGTGGGTGGCCGCCTATCCGGAGATGGTGCAGTCCGCTATTCCGGTGGCTACTACTTTGCGCCACTCCGCCCAGCAGATCGCCTTTGATGAGGTGGGCCGGCAGGCCATTATGTCTGACCCGGACTGGAGCCGCGGTGACTATTACGGAAAGAGTGTACCGGCAAAAGGTTTAGCCCTGGCACGGATGATCGGCCACATTACCTATATGAGCGACGCCTCAATGGAGGAAAAGTTCGGCCGCCGGCATAAGGGGCTGTCGCAGAATAAAGTTGACAATTTGCCAGAGGCGATTTTGGAGCGAGACAAGGAGCGAAGAAGCTTGCGTACCCCCTGTGGTACGGAAGCGATGAGCGACGCAGTCGCAGCCCAAAATCGGCCTGGCCCTTCGGGGAGTCCCATCTTTGGGTCATTGCGGCGTTGTTCCTCGACTATGTGCCACAGTGGGCACAGAGCCTTCGTCGCGCCTTGCACTAACCTCAAATCCGGGACTCCAAATAGTCAACTTTATTCTGCGACAGCCCCTAATGGCAAAGAAAAGTATAGTTTCGACTTTACCGCCGATTTTGAAGTGGAAGGTTATCTGCGCTACAAAGGAGACAGTTTTGTCCAGCGTTTTGACGCCAATTCATACCTTTACATCACCAAGGCGATGGACTTCTTTGATTTAATTGCTGATTATGGACGGGACCTTTTCCGCGGGATTAAAACGAAATTTTTGGTCTTAAGTTTCAGTTCCGACTGGCTTTATCCGCCATCCGATTCAGAACAGATTGTCCGGGTATTGAAACGCCACGGTGCCGGGGTTACCTATTGTGAAATACCGTCTGACTATGGCCACGATGCTTTTCTGGTGGAGATGGAAGAACAAGGCCGATTGGTTAAGAACTTTTTAGATGCCCAGCGTCAGTAATCTGTCATTCCGGCGGATAGTAAGCCGGAATCCAGTATCTATGGAAAAAATCAGACCGGATTACAGGATTATTTCTGATATTGTAACCGAAGGAAGCAGTGTCCTGGACTTAGGTTGCGGTGACGGCGAACTGCTGGCTCTCCTGGCGAAAAGGAAGGGTATTAAGGGCCAGGGGATTGAAATAGACCAGAAAGCGATTGCGGAATGTGTCAGACGCGGAGTCAATGTTCTTCACGGCGATTTGGATGCAGGGCTTTCCGATTATCCGGATAAGAGTTTCCATTACGTTATTCTCAACGGCAGCCTGTCCGAAGTCCGTCACCCCAGGACGGTTATTAGTGAAGCGTTGCGGGTGGGTGAAAAGGTGGTGGTCGGTTTTCCCAATTTTTGCCATTTAGGTGCACGTTTCCAAATCTCCCTTCTGGGAAGGGTGCCGATTAACCGTTCCTTACCTTTCCAGTGGTACGATACGCCAAACCTTCATTTCTTAAGTCTTAAAGATTTTATTCTTTTCTGCCGGCAGGAAAATCTAAAAGTGCTTTCGGATTTTCATCTTTGGGGTCACCGTCGGGTCTGTCTCTTTCCGAACCTTTTTGCCGACTACAGTATTTTTCTCATTACCTGATGCAAACGAATTAAATATTTTTACGTAGGGGTCGGATTTATCCGACCCGCGGGCTTGATAAATCAAGCCCCTACAAGTTGCACCAATCCACAATATTGTACGTATGAGACTGATTGGAGTTGACGAGAACGGTTATGGACCGCTCTTAGGACCGCTGGTGGTTACTGCGGTTTCTGTAACGTCTCCTTCAGCATTTCTTAATTCTTCCGGGTTTTTGACTGAAGAAGTGCCTGATTTGTGGCTCCTCCTGAATCTGGAAAAACAGCCGGGCGAAACTCCTTTTGTCTGTGACAGTAAACTGGTGTTTGGGAATAGTCGGAAACGGGCCCGCTCTGCGGAAGATATGGTCCTTGGGTTTTTCTATCTTTCTGAGGGGTATATTCCGGAGACCGCGGATGAATTTTTAGACCGGATACTGGCAAACCCGGTTTTAAACGTTCAATTTCCTTGTTTGGATAAAGGGTTGCCTAAAGGAGAGATTGCGTTTTGCTGGGAGACCGACATCCCTTTGAACCTGAGCCAGGACCGTTCAAGAAAGATTATGGACTTAGCGGCAGAGTTAAAGGAGAAGGCTAACGGAGCCGGGGTATCTCTGGAAAGAGTCCGGTCTCTGGTGGTTTGTCCTTCGTTATTCAACCGCGCGTTAAAAAGTGGGGGGAAGAACAAGTCAGACCTGGTCGTCGAGGCTGGCTTGAATCTCGTGCGTCAGTCTTTAGATGGCGAACCTTTTTGGGCTTCCTTAGGGAAGGTCGGCGGGATGCGGTATTATTTCCCAATGCTTTCTCTGACCTTTGGCGCAGAACACTCCGTGGTAAAAGTCAGGGAGGATAAGAAAATTTCCTCCTACTTTATTGAGGGGTTGTCGCAGAATAAAACTAACTATTTGCCAGAGATGACAACCCCTAACGTTGGGCTGGATACGGTTGGCAAAATTTCCTACCTTGAAGATGGCGAAGATTCGTCTTTTCTAATTGCACTGGCTTCTCTCTTCGGGAAATATGTCCGGGAACTTTTCTGGCAAAAGGCTCAGGCCCATTTAAGAAAATATAAAGACTTTCCCACAGTCAGCGGCTACCGGGACGCGTTGACCAAACGGTATGTTAAGGAGGCGATGGGATTATGTAAGGAACTGGGTATCCCGGAAGAATGTTTTTTGCGTTGTAAGTAACAGAAGATTAAAGATTAGGGGTAGTTACAGGCTTTAAGCCTGCGTGTAGATTAGAAGATTATGAATGGGAGGTAGTTATGCCGCAAGGTACAGTACCGGGTACGCCGCAGAATCCGCTTCTGAGTTTTTTGCCACTCGTTTTCATTTTTGGCATCTTCTATTTTCTTCTGATTCTTCCGCAGCAGCGGAAACAGAAGAAACACCAGGATGTGCTGGATGCTTTAAAGGTTGGTGATGAGATTGTTACCCTGGGTGGTCTTTACGGGAAGATCGTAGAGGTAAAGGCAGAGACTTTCGTGGTGGAGATTGCGCCCAAGATTCAGGTGCGCATCAGCCGGAGTGCGGTAAGCCACAAAATTTAGACAGGGGATGAAGATAGGGTATTTTGACGGAAGTTTGGGCGCTTCCGGAGATATGATTGTCGCCAGCCTGCTTGATGCCGGTCTTTCTTTGTCCCGTCTGCAACAGGAACTTAAAAAAGTTCCGATTACCGGTTATAAAATTTCCAGCCGGCAGGAAGAACGGTCTGACCCCAGGATTGGTCACTGCCGTTTAGCCAGGCGTTTTGTGGTTGGGATTTCACGTAAAGAAGAGGGGCGTTCTCCTGGGAAAATCAGTTCTCTGATTTCAAGGAGCGGGCTTCATTCGAGGCAGAAGGCAAGAGTTCTGGCTATCTTTGAACGGCTGGCTAAAGCGGAAAAAGAGGTGCACGGAAAGGTTCCCAGCCATTTCCACCAGGTGGGTGAGACCGACAGCATGGTGGATGTCGTGTCGGTGGTAGTCGGTTTAGACCTTCTGGGAATAACAAAGGTTTACTCTTCCTATCTGAATTTAGGGTCCCCCGCACCCGCTACCGTTTTGCTCTTAAATGAATTCCCGGTTAAAATAGACCCGGCTCTTCCGGAGTGTACGACGCCCACTGCCGCAGCGATCCTGACGGAACTGGCTGTTTTTGAACCGCCGCCGATATTCCGTCTTCTGGCGGTTGGATTTGGTACCGGAACCCGCTCTGTTCCTTCTCCCAATATTCTTTCCTTCTTTGTCGCGGAACCAATCTCTTCTGTTTGTGAAGATGAAGTTTTAGTTCTGGAAACAAATTTAGATGATATGCCGCCGTATGCGTACGAAAAAGTCTTTCAAAATTTACAGACCGCGGGTATCCTTGACTTCATCCTCATGCCGGGTTTGATGAAGAAGAGCCGGCCCGGCAACAAATTGGAGATTATCCTGCGGAAAGAAGACCTGGGAAAGGTTTTAGGGATTCTCTTTACCCAGACCACTACCTTTGGAGTCAGAATAAAGGAAACCAGGCGGGTTGTTCTGGAACGGGAGTTCAGGAAGACAAGGGTAGCGGGCAAACCTGTCCGGATAAAGGTCGGTCGTTACCGGGGCGGGGTTGTCCAGATGAAACCGGAATACGAAGACATAAAGGATTGCTAAAGGGTTTATGACTACTATCGTTCGATTAAAACTGACGAGGGTATTTTTGCTTATCTTAGGCAGCCTGTTTGCATTTAGCGTTCTTGGGATAGGTTTTAGCATGCCGGAACTGGCTGGAAGGTATATCGCCTGGCGGATAAACCACGATAGTCAGGGAAAGGTATGGTTGGTTGAACCGATGCTACTGCCCGGCCCCGGTCTTTCCGTAAAAGAGGTTAACTTTTCTGCTTGGGGTAAACCACCAATTTCCCTTTCCTTAACGAATATTACGATGCAGAGAGCTGTTTCTAAAGAACCCTTCCTGTTTGCAGTGACGGGAAAAGGGCAGTTTGGTTCCGGTGAACCCAGACCACTCCGGCTCACCGGCAAAGTAAAAGGTGATTTCATCAGCGGTATCTATCAAGTATCCGGCTTACGGGTAAAGATTGATAAGGTCGGCGAGATTAATCTTTCCGGGCAGATTGAGACTAAGGGGCTGTCGCAGAATAAAGTTGCCTATTTGCCAGAGGCGATTTTGGAGCGAGACAAGGAGCAAAGAATCTTGCGTAGCCACAGCGCTACGCAAGCGATGAGCGACGCAGTCGCAGCCCAAAAGCGGTCTGGCCCTTCGGGGAGTCCCATCTTTGGGTCATTGCGGCGTTGTTTCTCGGCTATGTGCCACAGTGGGCACAGAGCCTTTGTCGCGCCTTGCACTGACCTCAAATCCGGGACTCCAAATAGTCAACTTTATTCTGCGACAGCCCCTGAAGGTCAGTATGGAAAACTTTCCGTGAATCTGGTTAAGATTTCTCTTTCCGAATTGAAAAAATCAATTAACCTGCCTGATATGCCAACCGAAGGGTTGATGGATGGTCAAGTATACTTTACTTTCCGGCACAAGAAAGACCAGTGGCAGGCGCAGTCTGTTGATTATTGCCTCTCCTTTCAGAACCTTTTCTTCCCTCAGCAGCAGATTCCACCGCTTTCCGGAGAGGTTAAAGGTTATTATGACTTTTTTGCGGAATCAGGCCGCTTGAACCAGGTGCGTATCTTTACCCAAACAGGTGGAGAGATATCCCTTTCCGGCACCATGGGCAAAAAAGGTTTTGACTTCTCTTTTGAGACAAAAGGGCTTGACCTGGAGGACCTGCTGGAAGCCCTGCCGGAACCGATTAGGGAAAAAATAGGGGTAAGGGGTTGCTAAACAATAAAACTGACTATTTGCCAGAGGCGATTTTGGAGCGAGACAAGGAGCGAAGAAGCTGGCGTACCCCCTGTGGTACGGAAGCGATGAGCGACGCAATCGCAGCCCAAAAGCGGCCTGGCCCTTCGGGGGGTCCCATCTTTGGGTCATTGCGGCGTTGCTCCTCGGTTATGTGCCATAGTGGGCACATAACCTTCCCTTGTCAATCCTATGACAAGGGGACCCTTGTCGTGCCTTGCACTGACCTCAAATCTGGGACTCCAAATAGTCTGTTTTATTGTTTAGCAACCCCTAATGGCGGAAAATTTAACTTGAGATACGTGGTGTTCTGTGAAAATTGAGAAAAGGGCAGTCTGGCTTATCTTTCTTTCCGCTTTTCTTTTGCGTCTTCTCTTCGTTATCCTTGTGCCCCTTGACGCGGGGGACACACCGGAGTATGATGATTACGCCCTCAATCTATTAGGGGGCTTCGGTTTTTCCGCCAACATAAAACGACCACCCCTCTATCCCCTTTTCCTGACCGTTATTTACTTCTTTTTTGGGCACAATTTTCTTGCGGTCAGAATCGTACAGGCAGTCTTGGATGCGGCCGCCTGCGTTCTGGTATATTTTTTAGGTAAAAAGATTTTTCAAAACAAAAAAACCGCCTTTTTGGGCGCATCTTTAGCCGTAATCAATCCTTCACTGATTGCTTCTACTTCTTATATCCTTACCGAAACCCTGACCACTTTATTATTGACCTCAACGGTATTTTTTTCGGTGCGTGCCTGGAAGGAAAAAAAGAAATCTGACTGGGTCCGGTCGGGGATTCTTTCAGGCTTGGCGACGTTGACCAGACCGGTCACTCTTCTTTTCCCCCCTTTTCTTTTGATAGGGCTATACTGCATTTCCCGAAAGGTAAAGGAAAACCTGGTTTTTGTGGTTTTATTTTCTTTGGGGATGCTGGTGCCGATTTTACCCTGGACAGTAAGAAATGTTTTGGTTTTCCGTCAGTTTATCCCGGTGGCTACCGGAGGTGGTTTTAACCTTTGGGTGGGTAGTTACCCTCCCTGGAATGGAGACTATAATTGGCAAGACTTTAGCGATGCAAATAATTTAGTCAAGGGTCTTTCTTCTGTTGAAGCGGACAAAAAGTTCTTTGCGGAGGGGATAAAGAACATTAAACAGAATCCCGGGGCTTATGCCTTTCTCTGTTTCCGCAAGATGGGACGATTCTGGCTTCAGATTCCCGGCGGCCGGAGAGTTCTGGAAGGGAGGCAGATAGAAAAAGTAGTTCTTTTTATTCTTCAGTATTTGCTTCTTTTTCTGGCAGTTCTGGGCATCCGGGCCGCTTTTCAAGAGAAAAACCGACTTGTTTTTATCCCTATTTTAATGATAACCTATTTTACCTTGACCCACATCTTTCTTCTGGCTATTCCCCGTTATCATATTCCAGTATTACCTCTGCTGGCTGTTATTGCTGGCAAGGGGATTAGGAGATTACCGTGTCTATGAAGATATCGGTCATTATGCCGGTCTATAACGAGGAGAGTACCATCATTGAAATTGTCCGGCGGGTAAAGGAGGTCAGATTACCCAAGGAGATTATTATTGTCAACGACGGCTCCACGGACCGGACCGGTTATTTTTTAAACGAAATTGCCGGAGACCAGGACACCGATAACCGGATTATAATTATGCAACATCATGGCAATTTAGGTAAAGGGGCAGCCATCCGTACCGGTTTACCGCAGGCAACCGGCGATATCATCATCGTTCAGGATGCGGATTTGGAGTATGACCCGCAGGACTATTTTAGTCTTATCCGGCCGATTATAGAGGGTAAAGTAAGTGTAGTTTATGGCTCGCGGGAACTGAGTGCCAAGAAGATATCCTCGTTAGGTTTCTTTTTGGGCGGAAAGATGCTCTCTTTTCTGACCAGACTTCTTTACCGGACTAAAATTACCGATGAACCTACCGGATACAAGGTCTTCAAAAGGGATGTCTTGCAAAGTCTGGACCTTAAGTGCCGGAGGTTTGAGTTTTGTCCGGAGGTTACCGCCAGGATAATTAAGAAGGGATACCGGATCTGCGAAGTACCAATCCATTATTATCCCCGTAATATAAAGGCCGGGAAAAAGATCCGGTTTTCCGACGGAATTTACGCCGTCTGGACTCTGATAAAATACCGCTTCCGCAATTAATACAAACGTATATTTATTATGTCATTCCCGCATGTTTTTAGCGGGAATCCAGTGATTAGGGGTATGGATTCCTGCTTACTATCCGCAGGAATGACAATTTACTCAAGTCGTTTGTAGTAGGATTTATGGGAAAGAGGAGAAAGGGAAGGGAATTGGCGTTGCGGTGTCTCTATTCCTTAGAGATACGGCCGGACAAAAATCTGGAAGAGAGACTGACCGAAATGGTGGATATAAGTGGTGCGGAACCCTCTATTGCCGGGTTCGCTCTGAATCTGGTTGGTATTGTAAGACAAAACCGGAAGGAGATCGACCGTCTGATTGCCCGGTATTCGTCTAACTGGTCCTTTGACCGGGTGGCGCTGTTAGACCGGAATATTTTGCGTCTGGCCCTTTCGGAAATGCTTCAAAAAGACAGTTCGGTACCCCCGGTGGTCTGCATCGATGAGGCGGTGGAACTGGCAAAGACTTACGGTACCGAAGAATCCTACCGGTTTGTCAACGGAATCCTGAATAAGGTCAAAGAGGATTTTGAGGCGGGAAAGGTAACTTGTTTACAAAAAGGTCCATAAACTCCTTCTCGTGAAAGAGTTCCACGTACTGACAGACCTCCGGAATGTATTCCGCTTCTTTCTTCATCTCTTCGGAGAGAAGCATCATCTTGGAACCGGTAAGCGCGGTGTTGCCTACAAAACGAATCTTTTCCATGGGAACAGCCGGTAGAAGGCCTAAACGGAGGGCGGCGGCGGGGTCAATGTACGAGCCAAAGGCACCGGCCAGAAGTACCTCGTCCAATTCGGAAAGAGAAAGGGGAATCTTCTGCAGGAGGGTTTCAATCCCGGCCGCGATGGCTGCCTTGGCTAATTGCAATTGCCGGATATCTTTCTGAAACAGGCTGATTCCGTTTTCCGGTACCAGAAGGAAGAAGATGTCTTTTTCTCCTTGTTGAATTCTACTGCGGATTTTTTCGGGAAGGTGAGCCATTTCCGAAGGGTGCTTCATCCGGCCATCTTCACCGATAATCCCGCGGCGCAGCAATTCGCTCACCGCTTCTACCAGACCGGTTCCGCAGATACCCCGGGCGGGCGCTTCTCCGATCGTGCTGTACCGGACGTCCTCTTCAATACTGACCTTGTCTATGGCTCCGGATTCAGCCCGCATTCCAAAGTGGATGTTGGCACCTTCAAAAGCCGGACCGGCCGCCGCTGAGGCACACCAGAGACCTTCGCGGTTACCGATTACTATTTCGCCGTTGGTCCCGATATCAATGAAGAGACGCAATGCCTTTTCCCGGTGCAGGTTGGTGGCTAAGATTCCCGCGACCGTGTCACCACCCACAAAGCCGCTGATGAGCGGGGCTGCCTGGGTCACCGCATCTTCGTTAATGGCAAAGCCCAACTTTTTTGCGGAAAGGCTCAAAGGGGTCTGGCATACTCCAACGTATGGACTGGTAGCAAGGGAGAAGGCGGGCAGACCCAAAAAAAGGTGTTCCATAGCGGTGTTCCCGACCACCATCGCTTCGTAGATGTGCTCCGGTCTGGTGTTGGTCTTTTCACACAGTTCGGTAATAATTTCGTTGAAAGCATTTACCGCTTCGGACTGCAGACGCTTTCCTCCTTCCGTTTCGGTCATCGTGTAGTTAATCCGGCTGATGACGTCCGCGCCAAAAATACTCTGGGGATTAGAGCGGGAGGCAACCGCTAATTCCCGGGCGTTTTTGATGTCCAGGAGTGAGCCGACGATGGTAGTGGTTCCTAAATCAAATGCGACGCCAAAACAGTTGGCGGTGGTATCACCGGGTTCCACAGAGATAAGAGATTTGCCAATCAGGACCGCGGTCACCCGAAAGGCGCTTTTACGCAGAATTTCCGGGAGCCGGCGTAAAAGGTAGATATTGGTTTCAATCTCCCCGGCGGTAATTCCTGAAGCGACGGATATTGCCTGCTGAATCCTTTCCCAATCCGGTCGCTGTTCTTCAATCGTCGGCGGGGAGAGCTGGAGAGAGTACTTCTTGATGTTGGTTCTAACCGTGATATCCCGGCTCAGCCCGGAAACCAGAACTTTCAGATTAAGAAACCGGCTTTCCAGGGGAACCAGTACGGTTATGTCCCTGTCCGTGACCTTTGTTTGACACGCCAACCGGAATCCTTCAGCTAATTTCGGTTCGGAAATCACCTTTTTTTCTACTGCGTTCGGGACCGGGGCCGGTTCCAGCTTTACCTGGCATTTCCCGCAGGTACCCCGGCCCCCGCAGAGGGCGGTGATTCCGATATTGGCTCTGCGGACAAGTTCCAGTACGGTAATGTCCGGAAGCGCAGTTACCGTTACCTTTTCCGGCAGGAAGGTTACTTTAAGACCCATATTTTGCTTCCACGATGCTTTTCATTCCGCCCCGGGTGTGGAATTCTCCGGTTACTTTAGCCCATTTTGGCTTGGCGGCGGAGACAATGTCTTTCAGGATGCGGTTAACCGCATTTTCGTAAAATATACCCAGGTTCCGGTAAGCCAGAAAGTATAACTTAAGGGATTTCAGTTCCAGACATCTTTTATCGGGCTGGTAGGTGATGGTGACGGTGCCGAAATCCGGTAAGCCTGTTTTGGGGCAGACTGAGGTGAATTCCGAAAAGACAATCGTAATGGTGTAGCCAGGGAACTGGTTGGGCCAGGTTTCAATCCCGGCCAACCGTTCTTTCAACCCCTTCTTCGCTTCTTGAATTGTGTATTCAGCCATTGTTTATTATTATAGCATGTTTAGCAACCCCTAATAGACAAAAGGGTTATTTTGAGGTAAAATAATAAAGAGAAGGAGTCATTGCGAGGAGCGCGGTTTGCGACACGGGTCCCCTTGCCATAGGATTGGCAAGGGAGCAATCTCTAGATTGCCACGCCCTTCGGGCTCGCAATGACAATTCTTATGATACCGATTGACTTAAGCCTTGCTTTGGGGATTTATCTTCTGGTCGGGACAGGAGTTATCACCATTTTCTGGGTGGTAAGTGAAAGCCGGCGCCGGGCTGCGGATTTCAGCCCGAAAGAGGGTCGGCTCTGGAATTGTAACCTTTGTTTGTATCAGTACGTTGACAGCGTCTCGGAATCTTTTTCCCGTTGTCCCCGTTGCGGTAACCTCAACAAAAGGGTAGCCGCAGGCTTTAGCCTGCGGGTTGAAGATTAGGGGTAGCCCTTCCCTATTCATAGGGGAGACCCGTGCAGGCTTTAGCCTGCGTATGGAGGCGGTATGATTACCAAGATTGGGTTTAGGGCGGGTGATATCTTGCAGTATCTGGACAAGAAGCCGGAAGGGGCTATTTTTAAAGATATCTGCCGGGATATCGAGGAACCGCGGGACTACCTTCTGATGAGTCTGGGGTGGTTAGCCCGGGAGGGACACGTGATTTTAACCGAACTCAACGTGCCCAGCCGCGGTCCCCGGAACTATCAGGTGGTCTTACGGAAACAGGAAAGTGCTTAATTCCTTCCCCCGAAAGGTGGGAGGGTAGGTGGGGGTGACGACTTGCAGGTTGGTGTAGTTGGCGCGACCGGTGCGGTAGGCCGACGGATGGTCTCCATTCTGGAAGAGCGCAGATTTCCGGTAGGCTTTCTCCGGCTTTTTGCTTCAGAGCGCTCGGAAGGCAAGGAGATTCCTTTCCGCGGTCAGAGAGTTTTAGTGGAGTGTCTGGTTCCGGAATCTTTTACGCCGGACATCGCTCTCCTTCTTTTTTCTGCCGGCGCAGCCATCAGCCGGGATTATGCGCCCCGGGCTGCCAAGTTAGGCATCTTTGTCGTGGACAACTCCTCTGCCTGGCGGATGGACCCGGATGTTCCCCTGGTGGTGCCGGAAGTGAATCCGGAGGTTTTGACTTCTAAAACAAAAATTATCGCCAATCCCAACTGTTCCACCATCCAGATGGTCTGTGCCCTTTACCCATTGCACCGCCGGGCAAAGATTAAACGGATTGTTGTGTCTACCTACCAGTCTGTTTCCGGTGCCGGTCAGAAGGCGATCTGGGAATTAGAAGACCAAATTAAAGCCCTGGATGAAGGTAAAGAAATAAAACCGACTGTGTTTCCGCACCAGATTGCGCATAATCTCATTCCTCAGATAGACGTTTTTCTCCCTAACGGTTATACCAAGGAAGAGATGAAGATGGTTAACGAAACAAAGAAGATTATGGCTGACAGTTCCATCCGGGTAAATGCAACCTGCGTAAGGGTTCCGGTGAAGGTCAGCCATAGTGAAGCGATTACCGTGGAATTTGAACGGAAGATTTCTCCCCGGGAGGCTGCTGAAATTTTGCGGGCAACCCCGGGTATCACCATCGTTGACGAACCGGAGAAATCATTGTATCCTTTACCCGTTCTGACCGCCGGGAAGGACGATGTCTTTGTGGGCAGAATCCGGGAGGATATTTCAACCCAAAATAGCCTCTCAATGTGGGTCGTCGCCGACAACCTTCGCAAGGGTGCAGCCTTAAATGCGGTGCAGATTGCAGAAGTTCTTTTAAGTAAGGGGTTGTTCGGTCGTGGCAAAATTTAAAGTGGTCGTCGCCTACCAGGGAACCGAATTCTGCGGCTGGCAGCGACAGAAATCAAAAGAAAAGCCTTCCATTCAGGAAGAGATAGAGAAAGCCCTTTCAGAAATTCTGACGGAAAAGGCGAATATTGTCGGTTCCGGTCGTACGGATTCCGGTGTCCATGCGTTGAGACAGGTATTTGTTTTTCAGACCCGGGTTAGCCGTTCTCCGGAAAACATCCGAAGAGGTTTGAACGGTCTTCTTCCGGAGAATGTCCGTGTCCTTGAAGTAAAAAAGGTTCCCGGCCGGTTCCATCCCCAGCACGATGTAAAGGAAAAAGCCTATCGGTATCTCATTCAGAATGGACCGGTTTCCAATCCTCTTCTGGCACCCTACACCTGGTTTTTCCCGGAACGGTTAGACGTTAAGAAGATGCGAAGGGCGGCTTCATACTTGGAAGGGCGGCATAATTTCGCGGCTTTTCAGGACAGCGGACGTAAAGCCAAGGGGTTGCCGAACAATTCGGTCCGCACCGTTTTTCACATTAAAGTTGAGAGATTACCGGATTCAATTTTCAGCACAAAAGGTTTAATTGCCGTCACCATCATCGCGAATGGGTTTTTGTATAAGATGGTTCGTAATATCGCCGGGACTTTAATTGAGGTGGGCAGAGGAAAAATGGAGTCGATGCGGGTTAAAGAGATACTGAAATCGGGTGACCGGCGCCTGGCCGGTCCAACCGCGCCCGCCCGCGGTCTCACCCTCCTTTCCATTAAATACTAATACAACCGAATTAAATATTTTGACGTAGGGGTCGGATTTATCCGACCCGCGGGTTTGATAAATCAAACCCCTACAAAAATGATGTTAATAAAATACCATGAACCGTTGAAATATCACACCACCTTTCGCGTGGGCGGGCCGGCGGAAGTATATGCAGAGCCTGAAACGATTGCAGACGTAAAGGTTCTGCTCCGGCAGGCAAAAGAACAGAACAAACCCTTTCTGGTTCTGGGCGCCGGCAGTAACCTTCTGGTATCTGACGAAGGGTTCCCGGGAGTCGTGATTGCCACCGGAAGACTGAACCATCTTTCGGTTTCCGGAGACACTATTTTTGCCGAAAGCGGCGTTTTGATTGCGCGCCTTCTTAATTTTGCGGTAAAGTATAGTTTGGGTGGATTTGAGTTCTTGAGTGGAATTCCAGGTAACGTTGGCGGTGTTCTGGCGATGAATGCCGGAACCAAAAACCAGGCTATTTTTTTGGTGGTTAAAGAGGTTAACGTTTTGGACCGGAATTTGAAAGAACAGACCCTGGCTAAGTCCGAAATTTCATTTTCTTATCGGTCGTCTTCCCTCCTGGAATATCCATTTATCATTTCCGCTGTGTTCGGTGGAGTTCCAACAAGGAAAGAAGAGATAAAACGTAAAATCACCGAATTGATGCGTCAGCGTATCAAAATCCAGCCACCCCGGGTGTATCCTTCTGCAGGGTCTTTCTTTAAGAATCCAAGCGGAGAGCCGGCCGGAAGGCTGATTGAACTGGCAGGCTGTAAAGGCTGGCGGTCTGGCGGTGCGGTGGTCTCTGGAAAGCATGCCAATTTCATCCTTAATACCGGTAACGCCACCGCTAATGACATTTTACAATTAGCCGGAAAAGTCCAGGAGGCGGTCTACGCTAAGTTTGGCGTCAGGTTAGAACCGGAAGTCAAAATAGTGTGATATGGTATAATGAATTTCTCTCTGTCATTCCTGTGTATATTTAACAGGAACCCAGCCTGTTCCCTTGTCTATTACATACAGGGGCAGGCTCTGCATGTGCAGTAGGCAGGGATGGATTCCCGCTTACTATGTGCGGGAATACGGGTTCCCTTTCCATAGGATTGGAAAGGGCACCAAGGACCAACTATGGAGAAGGTAGTGGTACTGTCCGGTGGTAAATCTTCCGAGCGCGAAATTTCCCTGCGCAGCGGCGCCGCGGTAGCCAAATCACTGAAAGAAAATGGTTTTGAAGTGGTGACTTTGGACCCGGCTGACAAAAGGTTTGCCCCTCGGATTTTAGAGATAGCGGATGTCTATTCGGTTTTTATCGCTTTACATGGTCCCGGCGGCGAGGATGGTACCATCCAGGGTTTTCTGGAGACCCTTGGTTTTCCTTACACCGGCAGCGGAGTTTTAGCCAGCAGTCTGGCGTTAGACAAGATTTTAGCCAAACGTCTTTTTATCTCGGCAGGTTTGCCAACGCCTCCTTTCTGTCCGCCGGTATTCTTTCCCCTGGTGTCTAAACCCGCCCGGAGCGGTTCTACGATTGGGATTTCTATCGTGAAAAAAGAAGAGGATTTGGAAGCAGCGTTAAAAGAGGCGCGGCGGTATGATAACCAGGTCCTTATGGAACAATATATCTCCGGTACCGAGGTTACGGTCAGTATTCTGGGTAATGAGAATCCCCGGGTTTTACCCAGCATTGAAATAGTTCCGGCAAGCGGTTTTTACGATTATCAGGCAAAGTATGCACCGGGTGGAAGCAAGCATATCATCCCACCCCGTCTACCTGAAGAATGGGTGAGTAAAACCGAGGAGGTTGTTTTGAAGGCACATAAATTGTTAGGCTGCCGGGGACTTTCCCGGAGCGAGGTGATTATTGACAAAGAAGGGAACCCATACATTCTGGACGTCAACACCATTCCCGGCTTTACCGAAACCAGCCTCTTTCCGGAATCAGCCCGGGCCGCCGGCATCTCCTTTAACGAACTAACCCTGAAATTGATAGAATTGTCCCGGCTAAGGGGTTGTTAAACAATAAAGTTGACTATTTGGAGTCCCAGATTTGAGGTTAGTACAAGGCGCGACGAAGGTTTTGTGCCCACTGTGGCACATAACCGAGGAGCAACGCCGCAATGACCCAAAGATGGGACTCCCCATAAAGGGCCAGGTCGCTTTTGGGCTACGACTGCGTCGCTCATCGCTTCCGTACCACAGGGGGTACGCCAGCTTCTTCGCTCCTTGTCTCGTTCCAAAATCGCCTCTGGCAAATAGGCAACTTTATTGTTTAACAACCCCTATGACTTATCGGCAGGCGGTTGCATTCCTGGAGAGCCGGGAACGTTTTGGTATCCGGTTAGGTTTATCTAACGTCCACAGGCTCCTGGCCCGTCTGGGTAACCCGGAAAAGAGCCTGAATTTAAAAACCTTCCACATTGCCGGCACCAACGGTAAAGGGTCTGTTGCCCGCATTATCGCCGGTATTTTGACCGAGGCGGGATATTGTACCGGTCTCTATACCTCACCCCACCTGATTGATACCCGGGAACGGATTCAGGTTAATAATCAACTAATCAGCCCCAAAAATTTTGCGGATTTAATTTCTGAGATTGCACCACAGGTTATTGCCCTCTCAAAATTCCTGCCCCATAGTCCCACCTACTTTGAAACGATAACCTCTGCGGCTTTTCTTTATTTTGCCCGCCACCCGGTAGATTACGCAGTAGTGGAAGTGGGTATGGGCGGTCGTTTAGACGCCACCAACGTTATCAATCCTCTGGTTTCCGTAATTACCCCGATTGGCATGGAACACCGCAGGTTTCTCGGAAACAGTCTGGCTGCCATCACCGGGGAGAAAGCGGGTATCATTAAAGAGGGCAGACCGGTTGTCTGCAGTCCACAGGCACCAGCAGCGTTAAAAGTTTTACGTAAGAAAGCAAAGGAACTGTCCGCGTCCTTTTATCTGACCGGCAAAGATATCCTTTCTGCTCTTTCCCATCCGGGGGAAAGGGGACCCGTATTCCCGCATGCCTCCCCTCTGTTATTCCCGCGTGCAGTAAGCGGGAATCCATCCTTTTCTTTGTCTTATCAGGACGAAACTATTTCCGGATTAACCGTTTCACTACCGGGCAGTTTTCAGATTGAGAACGTTGCCACCGCCTGGCTTGCTTTGCAGTCTGCCGGCAGCACTATAACCGAAGAGGATTTACGGAACGGATTAGCGAAGATTGTCTGGCCCGGCCGGCTCCAGGTTGTTTCCCGGGAACCTTTAATTATCTTTGATGTCAGCCATAACCCTCCGGCAATCAAGACCCTGATTACCAACCTCGCTTTACTTTATCCGGGGAGGGATGTCCGCTTTGTCATGGGAGTCCTTCAGGATAAAGATTACCGGCTGATGTTGAAATATTTAGGGGAGTACGGCCGGGAATTTATCTTTACCCGGCCTGATTCCGACCGGGCACGCGAACCGGCGGAGTTAAAAAAGGTTTTTAGTAGGATTTATCCGGGTAAGAGATGTCGGGTTATTCCGGAGCCGGCAAAAGCAATAGAAGGGGCGGAGAAGAACTTAGGTGAAAACGGACTGCTCTGTATCTGTGGTTCCTTCTACCTCGCCGGTGCCATTTCAACTGTCATTCCCGCGTGCCTCCCCTCTGTCATTCCCGCGTGCAGTAAGCGGGAATCCAGGTGTTTATCCTGCGCTGTCAGTTCCCACCTCTAATTCTGCTTCCAGGAAGCCGTCTAATTCTCCGTCCAGAACCGCATCCACGTTACCGGTTTCGTAATTGGTCCGGTGGTCCTTTATCATCTGGTAAGGCTGTAGAACGTAGGAACGAATCTGGTTACCCCAGGCGATGTCACCGGCGCTTTGACGCTGCAGGTCCACTTTTTTACGTTTTTCCTCTTTCTGGAGTTGGTATAATCTACTCTTTAAAATCAAGAGGGCATTTTCTTTGTTCTGGTACTGGCTGCGTTCGTTCTGACAGGTAACCACGATATTGGTCGGCAGGTGAGTGATACGGATTGCGGTTTCAACTTTATTGACGTTCTGACCGCCGGCTCCGCCGGCCCGAAAGGTCTGAATTTCAATCTCTTCCTCTTTAATCTCAATCTTTGCTTCCGGCGGAAGTTTCGGAATGACCGAGAGGGAAGCGAATGAGGTATGGCGCCGGCGGTTGGCGTCAAAAGGGGAGATACGCACTAAACGATGCACACCCGCCTCACCTTTCAAATACCCGCAGGCAAAGGGACCGGTGATTATCAGGGTGGCTTGTTTCAGTCCGGCTTCTTCACCCGGCAAGAGGTCTACTGTTTCCAGGGACCATCTTTTACGCGCCGCCAGGCGGCTATACATTCTGACCAGCATCGCCACCCAGTCGCAGGCTTCGGTTCCGCCCGCACCGGCGTGAAAGGTTAAAATGGCCGGTTGCCGGTCCTCAGGTGTGGTAAAAAGCATCCGGATTTTAAGGTCCCGGGTTCCGTCTTCTAAGTTTTTGAGCAGTTCCTCCGCTTCCTTCTGTAACTTTTCGTCCGGTCCTTCGCCAAGGAGTTCCAGAAAAGCCGAGACCTCAGCTTCTTTTTTCTCAAGTGAGGCAAAGGTATCAATCTCTTCCCGCAGAACCTTTAACTCCTCAATTATCGGGCCGCTCTCCGGGGTTTTCCAGAACCCGTTTTTTTGCATCCTTGCTTCCAATCCTGCCATCTGTTCCTTTTTCCCGGAAACGTCCGGCTGGGTGACAAGTCGTTCTCTCAATTTCTTTATTGTTTTAAACCTTTCCTGCAGTTCCCTACTTTCCATTTCCCTCATTGTATCACGACCGGTAATGAGGGTTCAAACTCTGTAACATTTTCCCGGTGATTTGACAAAGTGTCAGCGTATGTTGTATAATATACAAAAATGGAAATAGAAAAAGTATTTTCAGGAGTAGAATTTGACTGGGATAAATGGAACGCAGATAAAATCCGGGAAAAACATAAGGTACAATTTCCAGAAGCAGAAGAAGTATTTTTTGATATAAATCTTATAATTCTTCCTGATCCAACGCATTCAATTGCAGAAGAGCGATACATTGCTTTAGGGAAAACAAAAACAAGCAGCCCGCTTTTTGTGGTTTTCACTGAAAGGAGTTTTGACGCTACTAAAAAAATAAGAATCATTTCGGCAAGAGATATGAGCAAAAAAGAAAGGAGAAGATACCATGAACAAACTAAAAAAAGCGCCGGTGCTTAAAAGTGAAGATGAAGTATTGAAATTTTGGGATAGCCACGATTCAACTGATTATGTTGACTGGTCTAAAGGAAAAAAGGCATTATTTCCTAATTTAAGACCGACTTCGAAACCGATATCTATAAGATTCCCGGTTTCATTATTGAACCGGATAAAATATTTAGCAAATATGCGTGATATTCCATATCAGGTACTTATCAAGATTTTTGTTAATAGGGAAATGGAAAAAGAACTCAAGGCAACCAAATGAATAAAGGTACCAGGGTAGCACGGGTCTTTCCATAGGATTGGAAAGGGTGCGATTTATCGCACTTTTATCCATTCAAATATCTTAAAAAGTCTCTGACCACTCCCTGACCGCCCGGAACAGAAAGAATAATCTTTGCCACCTTCTTTACTTCCGGGTAGGCGTCCGAGGGGCATACCGGGTATCCAACGCATTTCATTGCTTCAAGGTCGTTGAGGTCATTACCGATATAGACTACGTTTTTAAGAGAAACATTCTTTTCCCGGCAGTATTTCAAAAGAGTCTCTTTCTTGTTCCGGACATCTTTAATGATAGGTATACCAATCTTTTTTGCCCTGACTTCAACTACTTTATTGGTTTCGGCGGTTATAATTACTTGTGCTATGCCTGTATTCTTTATTATGGTAGTTGCCAGGCCGTCAGACCGGTTTACGACCACGCTCTCCAGGCCGTCTTCTCTCAGCATAACCTTGTTATCCGTCATAACCCCGTCAAAGTCATAGACGATTAGTTTGACTTTGCCTGCCAGGCAATACGCTTTACCCTTTTTCATAATCTTGACCCTTTTTATACCACGATATCGTTTTAATCAAACCCTCTTCAAAAGGTGTTTTTGCGACAAAGCCGAATTCCTCTTTTGCTCTGGAGGTATCAAGGCAACGTCTTGGTTGACCGTCGGGTTTCGTCATATCCCATCTTACGCTACCCTTGAACCCGGTAATCCTGACAATCAGGGCTACCAGGTCTTTTATTGAAATTTCAAATCCCGCGCCGAGATTAACCGGTTCGGGTTTGTTGTACCTTTCGGCTGCCAGAAGAATTCCCTCCGCCGCATCCTCCACATAGAGGAACTCCCGGGTAGGGGTTCCGGTACCCCAGACAGTTAGGGAAGGTTGAGATTCTTTGGGACTTTGTCCCTCAGAATGACATGACTGTTTTTTGACTTCAAGGCATTTGCGGATAAGAGCCGGAATAACATGGGATGTCTCCAGGTCAAAATTGTCACGGGGACCATACAGGTTTACCGGTAGCAGAAAGATGGAATTGAATCCGTATTGTTGCCGGTAAGCCTGGGACTGAACCAGGAGCATCTTTTTCGCCAGGCCATACGGTGCGTTGGTTTCTTCCGGGTAGCCATTCCAGAGGTTTTCTTCCTTGAAAGGGACCGGAGTATGTTTGGGATAGGCGCAGATGGTACCGATGGCAACGAACTTTTCTATTTTTCTTTGCCGGCCCATTTCCATCAACTGTACGCCCATTATCAGGTTATCGTAAAAGAATTCTCCCGGGTTTGCCAGATTTGCTCCGATTCCGCCCACCTTTGCGGCTAAATGGATGACGATATCGGGGTTACTGTCCTGATAGACCCTTTTTATCGCCTCCATTTCTACCAGGTTATAATCCTGGATGTGGGGCACAAAGATGTTACGGCAACCTCGCTCCTTAAGTTTTTCAACCAGAAAAGAGCCCAGAAACCCGGCGCCGCCGGTAACCAGAATCCTCTTATCTTTCCAAAAGTAACCCATAATTTAACCCTCATTGTATCACGACTGACATTGACTCTGCAATAAATTGGAAAAAGAATTAAAAAAGGATATCGCAATCAGAAACAAATTTAAGAAAAATGGAGAAATAATACAAAACCCCCATCTCACCTCCCCTGTCAAAGTATCCCACCTTACGCTACCTCTAAACCCGGGAAGTCTGACAATCAGGTCTACCAGCTCTTTTATAACGTAACCATCATTGTATCACGACTGGACTTGATTCTGCAGTGAGGCAACTCGTCCCCTTGACGGTGGCACCCCTTGGTGTTACAATAAAGTAACAATTGATAACAGGAGGGATAATGGGAAACGTTCTTACCGGAGCCAGGGTTCCAGAATCACTGATAAAGGAAGTTAAAATTTTTTGCCAGAGACATGGGCTTAAATTAAGTTATTTCGTTACGCAGGCGCTTCGGGAAAAATTATCCGAGATCACCGAGGAAGAAAAAGACCTGGTACTTTTCAATACCCGGGAGAGTGAATCTGATATTTCAGAAGAGGAGATGAACCACTATCTCAAGTCCCGGGGATTGAATGTATAGGTTTGTTTATAAGCCCAGCGTTAAAAAAGATTTAGACAATCTTTCGAATAGAGATTTAGAAAGGGTCTCTGCAGAAATAAACAGCCTAAGGGCAAATCCTCTACCGCCTGGAGTTAATAAAATCAGGGGAGGATTAAAGAACCGTTTCCGGATACGGTGTGGCGATTTTAGGATTGGATATCTAATTGACTTCTCTGGAAGGTTAGTTCGGATTATATTTGTAAGAAGGCGAGGCGAAGACACTTACCAATAAAAACGTAAGTGTTTTACAAGGTTATTCTTTTATACCAGGATATCGTTTTGATTAAACCTTCTTCTTTTATTCTGCCAGAAAACCATATGCTTAATTTCCATTTTCCTGGAAGATTCCCAGGCGGGGGTGCTCCATCACATTCTTAAAGATTCCGGTCCTTCACTGGTAATTCCGATTGACAGTTTGAATCTTTTCAATTATTAAACCCTTCAAATCTGCGGCTCGTTCTTTCTCTTTTTTGACAAGATTGTTCTGTTCCTCCGGGTCTTTTTCAAGGTCATATAATTCCCCTCCCTGGCCCTTTTGAATATCGTAGATATATTTATAGTTATCTTTTATAACGGCAAATCCACCTTTCGTAATAGGTCTATTGATATAATTTAGTTCTAACGAATTTGCGGCGAACTTGGGTTTGGTGGTTACATAATTATTGAACATAGCCTTTTTCAGGGATTCGCCTTCCATCCAGGCAGGGATATCTATTCCAAGTAAATCCAGAATTGTTGGAGCAATGTCAATCTGTTCTGCATTACTGGTTATGACCTTCCCTTGTTTCTGTCCTGGCAGGTGAATAAGGAGAGGAATATGTATCAGAGGCTGGTACAGATAGTGGCCAAAACTACCATGACTCAGGTATCCTTTTTCGAATGATTCCCCATGGTCAGTAGAAACAATAAGGATGGAGTTTTCTAGATATCTGTTACGTTGCAGTCTTTCTATGAAATTTCCGAATTCATTATCCGCGTATAAGATATTTTCGTCGTAACGGGCACGTAACTTGTCTACCAATGACTGTTGTTCTGGCAGGTAATGGAGAGACACTAAAGATCGTGTTGAATTTTCGTTAAATCCGGGGTCCTTGAGGAAAATATCTCTGAATTTTTCGGGTGGCGAATAAGGAGCATGGGGAGGGAGAATATGAACCCATAAGAAAAATGGAGTTTTGGTGTTTTGCAAAAATTTGTTCGCTTCCGCAAA
>JAZDPL010000074.1:0-24885 GCA_043797665.1 Candidatus Omnitrophota bacterium | reverse complement strand
GGACTCCATATATTCCGCTTGTATACTATTTTATTTACTATTAGGATTTTAACATAAATAAAAACCTGTGTCAAGTTTGGAGGGAGGATGCGATATAATATAAGACAGGGATTAGCCTTTCGGCTTAATCAGAAATTATTGTCTGGGATTACACAAAAAACTACCGGATGGCAATCAGGATGCGGGTTTCAGCATAAAAAACTTCTTATGTCGGAATTTCAGTAGTTCTTGATCTCTTCCAATTGACTTGACGCGGAAAAAAGATTAAAATAGTGGAAGTTTAAATTCCTTGCAGAAAAAAAGATATACGGAGGTCCCGATGAGAACAGAATCTGGAGTGGTTGGTTTAGAAAAAACCTTAAAAAATGTGGTAGAGCAGGCAATAGAAGAAAAAAAGGATTTTTTCTACCAGACTTTTTTAGAAGTATTTGAAGACATTGGACTCAACAAAGCGATTGAAAAGGGACTACATACAGGACGAGCAAATAAACAAGAGATAATAGATATTCTCCATGCAGATTGAGTTCACCGGCTCTTTTGCAAAGGATATTAAAAAGATAACCGAAAAAAGCATCAGAAAAAGAATAGAGTATTTGATTGCCCAAATTGAACAATCCCATTCCTTAAAAGAAATTTCGGGTGTAGTGAAAATTCAAAGCGTAAAAGACCATTTTCGCCTTAGAGTGGGTGATTATCGGTTAGGAATTGTTCAGCAGGATAACGTTATTCTCTTCGTCCGGTGTCTCCACCGAAAAGATATTTATCGATTTTTCCCTTAAAGTAAATTTTTAGCTGGGAGGATTGGACGTTATCCGAACCGCCTTCCAAGGACTGAATAAGTACGTCTATATCCCCAAGATGAGCCTGCCAGCTTAGGTTTCCGCTGTTTTTCCGGTCAGGTTGATGAGGAAAAGGTGGATTCGAATCGGTGCCGCGGCTCTCCGTTCAGCGAAACTGGTCAGGAACACGACCCTAAAGATCTACGCGGGCGCACCTCACGGCCTTGCGGACACGCACAAAGACCAGCTCAACGCCGACCTGCTGGCATTCCTTAAGACCTGAAGTCGGTTTTCCAATAAGCCCTTGCAGCAAATAGGCCGCAAGCGGTGTGCCGCTAAAAAATAGCGTTAGCGGCTTTTATTTCACCACATTGGAGGAAAAATGATGAGCGATGACAAGATTGAAAGTGCCGTTCCGCATGTTCTACCATCACTGCCCTACGCAAATAACGCGCTGGACCCAGTAATAACCGCAAATACGATTTCTTTCCATTATGACAAGCATCACAAAACATATGTCGATAACCTGAATAAGCTGATAGCAGGAACTGAGTTTGCGCCCTTGCCGTTGGAAAAAATCATAACCGCAACATCCGGTAAAGTGGATAAGACTGCGATTTTCAATAATGCCGCGCAAGCGTGGAACCACGCATTTTACTGGAACAGTTTGACTCCGAAGGGCGGTGGTGAACCACCTGCAGTATTAAAAATAAAGATTGAGGCTTCCTTTGGAACCTTAGACATATGCAGGAAGGAGTTGGCGGCTACAGCAATGAGTCAGTTCGGCAGCGGCTGGGCGTGGCTTGTGCTGGATGGTGGCAAGCTCAAGGTGGTCAAGACCAGTAATGCCGATGTGCCTTTGACCAAGGGGATGAAGCCGATATTGACCATCGACGTGTGGGAACATGCCTACTATTTGGACTATCAGAACCGACGCGCGGATTACCTCAACGCTGTTCTCGAAAAATTGATCAATTGGAGTTTCGCAGCGGATAATCTAAAGTAGTGTTATATCAGGATGGTGTACCCCGGAGCAATTCCTTGTGCGTTTTCAGTAACGAATAGATAAACCGGGGGTTCTTTTTTAATTTATGACCTTTGCAGCTGGGAGGATTGGACGCTATCCGAACCGTCTTCCGGAGATTGAATAAGTACATTTATATCCCCAAATTGAGCCTGCCAGCTTAGGTTTCCGCCGTTTTTCCGGTCAGGTAAGAGGGAGAGTTGGATTCGAACCAGGGTTTAGGGGCAAAATAGCCCGAACTTGAGCCACAGGCTTGGGTCAATTCATCCTTATCCATAAATTACTCCTCAATACATTTTAGTCAATTTCTCTAAAAATTATATTAGCCACGAAATTTTTATCTCATCTTCCAACACCTTAAATTCTTTATCCCCGGTTACCAACTCTCCTTTGTAAAGTTTTGTTAAAGCAGCAGCAAAACAGTCAGCGTAGGAAATTTTCCTGGTGGCTTTGAAACGACCGGCTTCCCGGGCGAGTTCCAAATTCACATCAATTATTTCTATGGGGAGAGTTCTGATTATCTTCTCAATTTCGTGTGCTTTATCTTGTCCGCATTCGCGCAAAACAATGTAGTAAACCTCACCAAAGTTCACCGTGGTCATCAACAAATAATTATCTTTTTCTACGGCGGTAACAAAAAAAGATTCAACTTTGTCAAAACCGGCCTCTTTTTCAAGAAATACCATAAGACCGTGCGCATCAAGAATTTTTTTCATCTTTTTAAGCCTCTCTTTCTTTATCTTTAGAACGTTCTTCAAGTATCGTTTTTGATAATTTTCCTCTGGTTTGTAAAACTCCTGCTATTTTTTCAAAATATTCCGGAGTAACAGCTTTAAGAACTAATTCGTCGCGTCTTTCTTCAATATATATCTTTGTCCCTCTTTTAATGTTAAATCTCCGGCGAATCCTTGAAGGTATGACAATCTGTCCTTTTGTGGTTACGATTGCCGTAGTCATATTCCTCCTTTTTTACAAAAGTATACCATACATCTAAAAGTATGTCAAGTCTTTTTTTGTCTTACATTTGTTCTAAGAGAAAGTATTCGCAGAAAACAGGTTGGATTTGAAAGTGGGGCTGAGCTGGGAGAGGTGGATGACTTTGGAACTTTTAAGTGGCTTGAAACCATCCCATGCCCTCAACAGATGCTATTGAAAATCAAGGACTTTCTGCAATTCCAGCCCAATCTTTAGATACCATACCAGGTAGATATTCTTATAATGGGGGTATCCACTTGACTCACGTACCCCTACATATAGTGGTTTATGCATAGAAATGTTAACCTCTGATATCTCGGCCCCTCAAAGCGTCAATTGCTACGGCTTGTTGGACAAGACGATAGAAAAGTTTCCCGCGGGATCGCGAAGCTCTTCCATTCCCTATATATGTAAATATTCGGTAAACACCGTAATGTATAGAGGTAGTGTAGCTCTTTATGGGCGTAATCTTTACGGGCACAAGGCCCTACACTACCATCAGACGGTGTTCACTGAGTATTTACCTATATATACCACATCTTGTGGTACGGGAGTCAAGTGGATACCCCCATAATTCCTATTTACCCCACCATCCAGTCGCAATTAGTTTCTTCCAATATTCCTTGACCGGATTCTGCTGGCTCCCAGAATCCCTTCCTTGTGGGCAGGTCCCATCCACCATACCGACTCTCCCCTGAGTTGCTGTTTAGCCTAAACAGCAACTCGCAATAATCTATGCAGAACTAATGCATAACTGATACCGAATTGAAATTCTTGACAAATATAAATTCCTAAGATATACTTTTTGAGTAAGACACAACGTTAGTGTTTTGTTTTAGAGATGGGACAACGACGTCCTTTTTAGCAATCTGCTGAGAAGGACGTTTTTTTATCCACTCAAACTCTTATGCCTGCCAAAACCACCAGGGCTTATCTGGCATTAGAAGACGGCTTGGTGGTAGAAGGTATTGCTTTCGGAAAAGGAATAGAAACTACCGGGGAGTTAGTCTTTAATACCAGCATCACCGGCTACCAGGAAATCTTAACCGACCCCTCCTACCGCGGCCAGATTGTAATGATGACCTACCCTTTAATCGGCAACTACGGGATAAATAATGAAGATGTAGAGTCTTCCGGCATTCAGGTAGAAGGGTTTGTGGTCAGGGAAGTAGCCAGATTCTTCAGTAACTGGCGGGCGAAAAAATCCCTCAATGACTATTTTTGCGAAGCCAATATTTTAGGAATTGAAGAAGTTGATACCCGGATGCTGACTATCCATGTCCGGGAAAAAGGAAGTATGAAGGCAGTTATCTCCACCATAGATTCTAATCCGGACACACTGGTTGCCAAAGCCCAGGCAGCATCTGGTGTAGTAGGTCAGAATTTGGTTGCCAGAGTGACTGCCCAAAAGGCTTACTGGTGGCACCGGGAAGGCTCCCGCAAGACGGTCGTTTTAGATTGTGGGGTCAAGTACAGTATCCTGCGCAACTTAACTCGGGTTGGCTTTCAGGTTATGGTAATGCCTGCGGAGACACCATCTGAGGAGATAATAACCGAAAAACCTGATTGCCTGGTACTATCCAATGGGCCCGGGGACCCGGCGGCTCTCAATTCCATTGTCCGGGAGGTACAGAAGATTCTGGGTCGTATCCCTATTTTAGGTATCTGTTTAGGACATCAGATTTTAGGTTTGGCATCAGGAGGAAAGACTTACAAACTAAAGTTTGGCCACCACGGCGCTAACCACCCGGTAAAGGATATATCTACCGGGAGAGTACTCATTACTGCCCAGAACCATGGGTTCTGTGTAGACCCGCAGACACTACCGGGTGAAGTTGAGCCTACCCACATAAACCTGAACGATGGCAGTTTAGAAGGGATGGAGAGCAAAAAGAACCGTTTCTTCTCTATTCAGTTTCATCCGGAGGCTGGTCCGGGTCCAAACGATGCTCTGAGCATCTTTGAGCGATTCCTTTAGAAATGGGTAAGAGAACTGACATCAGGAAAATTTTAATTATCGGCTCCGGTCCGATTGTCATCAGCCAGGCCTGTGAGTTTGACTATTCTGGTTCTCAAGCCTGTAAAGCCCTCAAAGAAGAAGGCTATCAGGTGGTTCTGGTCAACAGTAACCCGGCTACTATTATGACTGACCCGCAGATGGCTGACGCCACTTATGTTGAACCTCTCACCCCGGAAATTTTAGCCCGGATTATTGAAAAAGAGCGACCGGATGCCCTTCTACCAACCCTGGGCGGACAGACCGGACTTAACCTGACAATGCAACTTGCGGAAAATAAGGTTCTGGATAAATTTCACGTAGAATGTATCGGAGCAACAGTAGAGGCTATCAACCGCGGAGAGGACCGGAAACTCTTTAAGGAAACAATGCTTAAGGCGGGAATTGACCTTCCAGAAAGCGGCTGGGCACACACCTTGAAAGAAACCCGGCAGATTGCCGACCGGATAGGATTTCCCTTAATCATCCGGCCAAGTTTTACTCTGGGTGGCACCGGCGGTGGAATAGCATATAACAAAGTAGAGTTTGAAACCATGGTAGAACGTGGTTTAACCCTTTCACCGGTCAGTGAAGTCCTGATTGAAGAATCCGTAATCGGCTGGAAGGAGTTTGAACTTGAGGTGATGCGCGACCGCAAAGACAATGTGGTCATAATCTGTTCTATAGAAAACCTTGACCCGATGGGGATTCATACCGGTGACAGTATTACGGTAGCCCCCATCCAGACCCTTACCGACCGGGAATACCAGAAGATGCGCGATGCTGCCATAACCTGTATCAGAGCCATTGGCGTGGATACCGGCGGCAGTAACATCCAGTTTGCCGTTAACCCCAGGGACGGACAGATGGTAATTATTGAGATGAACCCCAGGGTAAGTCGTTCTTCTGCTTTAGCTTCCAAAGCCACTGGTTTCCCGATAGCCAGGATTGCGGCTAAACTGGCGGTGGGTTATACCCTGGACGAAATACCAAACGATATTACGCAAAAAACTCCTGCCTCCTTTGAACCAACTATTGACTATTGTGTCGTCAAGATTCCCCGTTTTACCTTTGAAAAGTTTCCCTTCGCTGACTCAATTCTTACCACCTCAATGAAATCGGTGGGTGAAATAATGGCGATTGGCCGGACATTCAAAGAAGCGCTGGGAAAAGGTCTGCGTTCTCTGGAGATTAACCGCTTTGGTCCGGGTGCTGATAATAAGGAACCGGCCATTAGAGATAAGAAAGAACTGATTGAATACATAAGGCGGCCAACCGCAGACCGTATCTTTTATCTTTACACCGGGCTGAAGACTTTCCTTTCAATTGAAGAAGCTTATGAAACCACCGGTATTGACCCCTGGTTTCTCTCCAACCTTGCGGAAATTGTTGCTGAGGAAAAGAATCTTAAAGAAAGGTTTGTCCCGGAGATCAACAAATTTTTCCTGCCTGATGGGAAGAAAGAGATTGAAACTCTAAAGAATATCCTGGAAGAGGCAAAACGATTGGGATTCTCTGATTATCAATTAGCCTGTATCTCCGGCAAGAGAGAGGCAGAGATACGCAATTTGCGTCATACCCTTGGTCTCAGACCTGCTTATAAATTAGTTGATACCTGTGCGGCGGAATTTGCTGCTGCCACCCCCTATTTTTACTCTACCTACGAAAGAGAGAATGAGGTGGCAGACAGACCCAAAAGCAATAAAGAAAAGGTAATCATCCTGGGTGCCGGACCCAACCGCATCGGTCAGGGGATTGAATTTGACTATGCCTGTGTCCACGCCTCCCTGGCGCTTCGCGAGGCTGGATACGAGAGCATTATGATTAATTGTAATCCGGAGACAGTCTCTACTGATTACGACATCTCTGACCGCCTCTATTTTGAACCTCTCACCTTAGAAGATATCCTGGAGATAGTAGCCACAGAAAAACCAAAGGGAGTTATCGTCCAGTTAGGGGGACAGACCCCTTTAAATCTGGCTCTTGATTTAGAAGATAACGGCGTCCCTATCCTGGGCACTAAACCAGAAAAGATTGACCAGGCAGAGAACCGGAAACTATTCAAGATACTGCTTGACAAATTGGGTCTTAAACAACCACCCAGCGATACCGCCTCTTCCTTTGAAGAAGCTGCCGGCATCGCCAAAAGAATTGGCTACCCGATTCTGGTCCGACCTTCTTATGTTCTGGGCGGCAGGGCAATGGAAATAGCCTATAACGAAGAGCAACTCTCTGAATACCTTAAGTACGCAGTGGCGGCATCTTCAGAACGGCCGGTTCTCATAGATAGATTTTTAGAGGATGCCACTGAGGTTGATGTGGACGCTATCTCTGACGGTAAGACTACTCTCCTGGCCGGGATAATGGAACATATTGAAGAGGCTGGCATCCATTCCGGGGATAGCGCCATGGTTTTGCCACCCCATTCCTTATCCTACAAAACTATTACTCAAATCCGAGAGGCAACTTACTCCCTGGCGGCTGAACTTGAAGTCGTTGGTTTAATGAATATTCAGTTTGCGGTAAAGGATGATGAACTCTATATCTTAGAGGTCAATCCTCGCGCCAGCCGTACCATTCCTTTTGTCAGCAAAACTATCGGCATTCCCCTGGCTAAGTTAGCTACCCGGATAATGCTGGGCGAGAAGTTAGAAAAACTCGGGTTCGCCAAAGAAATCTGGCCTCCGTATACCGCAGTAAAAGAGTCGGTCTTCCCTTTTAACCGGTTCCTGGGAGTTGATGCTGTCTTAGGACCGGAGATGCGTTCCACTGGAGAGGTGATGGGTATTGATACGGAATTTGGCTTAGCCTATGCTAAAAGCCAGTTAGCAGCCGGCACGAAACTTCCGTTAAAAGGGAATGTCTTCATCAGTGTCAAAAATAAAGACAAGCCAGCGGCGGCTGCTATCGGCCGGAAATTGAAAAACTTAGGATTTGACATTCTGGCTACTCGCGGAACCGCATCTGCTCTGATTGCTGCTGCCGGCATACCGGTAAAAGAAGTTTTGAAAATCTCCGAAGGCCGTCTCAATATTATGGACTATGTTAAAAACGGAGAAGTTCAATTAATTATCAATACACCTTCCGGAGTAAAACCCAGGAAAGATACTGTCTCCATCCGAGCTGTAGCAGTAGCCCATAATATCCCTCTTATTACCACCATTCCTGGCGCCCAGGCTGCAGTCAGTGCCATCAGCAAACTGAGACAAGGCCATTTTTCTGTTACCAGTCTTCAAACTTATTATCACACCTTAGCAAAAACAACCATCACTTGACACGAAATTTGACAAAACACAAATTCTTAAGGTATAATTATAACGTAAAATAAAACATAGCGCACAAGGTTAGTGCGGACGGAGAATCTTTAACTCAGGATTCTCCTTTTCAACGTCAGAAACTCGGATAACGACGTCCTTTTCGGCAAAGAATGCCGGAGAGGACTTTTTTATTCCGGAACAAGGGCGTTCTTTCCCATTGTCGGGGTATAACGCCCTTTTTTTGTTGGGGTTGTCTGCGACAACCCCTTAGTGAGGTGAATGTGGAAGAGACGCCTTATGAAGAACGAATTAAGGCTCTGTCAAAGATAAGTAAAGCCATAGCCTCAGACCTGTATCTGGAAGACATCCTGCGTCTGGTTGTGGTGGTAATCGCGGAATTGATGGAGTCAAACATCTGTTCCCTGATGCTCATTGACGAAAAGAAAAACGAACTGGTAATCAGGGCTACCCAGAGCGTAAGTGAGGAGTATAACAAGAAAC
The DNA here is from genome assembly GCA_043797665.1 of Candidatus Omnitrophota bacterium. GTDB lineage: Bacteria > Ratteibacteria > UBA8468 > MWAK01 > MWAK01 > CAZVUE01. The sequence continues at coordinate 16,353 of JAZDPL010000074.1, read as the reverse complement.
CGCCTCTAAAAGTAGGGGAGGGTATTGCCGGGAAAGTGGCAAAAGAGAATAAGCCTATGGTGGTTAAGGATGTAACCAAAGAAAAAGAGTATAAATACCAGGATATTGCGAAAAGGGAGGGGTTACGTTCCCTTCTTTGCGTACCTTTGGCGGTTAAAAACAAAGTAATCGGGGTGATTAATTGTTATACCTCCAACCCGCATGATTTTACGGAAACCGAGATTAATGTTTTAACCGCTATCGCAAACCAGGCTGCGGTGGCGATTGAAAACACGGAACTGATGGTGAAAAGTAAGGTAATTCAGGAAGAATTAGAGGCAAGGAAAATAATTGAACGGGCTAAAGGAATTTTGATGAGAAAGGAGGGGTTGACAGAAGAAGAGGCATACCTCCAACTGCGTAAGTACAGTATGGATAGACGCAAAACTATGCGTGAAATAGCGGAAGCCATTATTTTGGCAGCGGATATTATGTAGGGAAAAGGAGGAAAAATGTCGTACAGTAAGCCAAATGCCAGTCCGGCTACGAATACCAGAAACCGGGTGACTCCATCACCGGTTTCTGGGCTTTGCGTTACTTGTTTGGACGGATGTATCGGGTTTTGTGAAGTTGCCAAATCGGGTATCCGGGGCAGGGAATTGATTTACCCGCAACCCTTCGGCAGGATTGTTGCCGGGGCGGAGAAGGATTACCCATTAGACTTTTCTCATTTTAACATCCAGGGTACCTGCGTGGGTGCAGTAGGAATAGAGGCAGACCCTGACCGCGCAATTTTCCCCGCGGTGGATGTCTCCACTGAGATTGGCGGAAAGAACAAAATCAAATTGGATGTCCCCTTCTTTACCGGCGCTTTAGGCTCAACCGACGTGGCAAGAATAAACTGGGAGGAAAATGCGGTCGGCGCATCCCTCTGCGGAACGATAGTGGTAGTGGGTGAGAATGTCTGCGGTATGGACCACAATGCCGAGATTAAGAATGGACGGGTAATAAAATCTCCGGAAATGGAACGCCGGGTCACCAGTTATAAAAGATGGCACAGCGGACACGGAACGATTGTGGTCCAGTACAACGTGGAAGACGGAAGGTTAGGTGTTCCGGAGTACGTTCTGGAATTAGGCGTGGAAGCGATTGAACCCAAATGGGGCCAGGGTGCCAAAGATATAGGTGGGGAGGTGAAGTTACCCACGTTAGAAAGAGCGCGGGAACTTAAAAAGCGGGGTTATTTAGTCTATCCTGACCCGGAGGACCCGGTAACGAAGAAGGCTTATCAGGAGGGAGCCATCAAAGAGTTTGAACGCCACTCAAGGCTGGGTATGGTTGAGGAGGAAGAGTTTTGTAAGGAGGTGGAACGGTTAAGGAACCTCGGATTTAAGTACGTTACCCTGAAAACCGGCGCTTACCGGCCGGCGGATTTGGCCAGAGCGGTGAAGTGTGCTTCTCAATCTAAAATGGACCTTCTTACCGTGGATGGAGCCGGCGGTGGTACGGGAATGAGTCCCTGGAGGATGATGAACGAGTGGGGAATTCCCACCGTGGAACTGGAGTCTTTTCTGTACCAGATGTTAAAGAAGATTGAGCAAAAGGGTGGATACGTACCGCCGGTAGGGATGGCCGGAGGGTTTGCTCTGGAAGACCAGGTCTTTAAAGGATTGGCTCTGGCTGCACCCTATGTTAAAGCTATCTGTATGGGCAGAGCCACTTTTGCGGCGGCGATGGCGGCCAAGACCGTGGGAAACCTGGTAAAAAAGGGTAAGGTACCCGAGGAGTATAAGAAATACGGTGATACGATAGAACAGATATTCATTTCCGCCGAGACGCTAAAAGCAAAGTACGGAAAAGAGTTCAAAGATATTCCGGTGGGTGCCATCGGAATGTACACCTACTACGACCGGCTGGTTACGGGCTTGAGACAACTTATGGCGGGTGAACGGAAATTCGCCTTAAGGTATATTTCCAGAGAGGATATTGTTGCTCTGACCCGTGAAGCCGCCGAGGTTTCCGGCATTCCCTACGTTATGGATTGCGACCGGGAGGAAATAGAACGGATTTTGGGTTAAGGGGGTGACAATTATGGCGAAAAAAGGATTGTGCGTTACTTGCGTCCATGATAAAGGATGCACCTTTCCCAGAATATTTCCCGTCTTTCAGTGCGAAGAATTCGTTGATTATGGACCAAAACAGATGAAGGGAAGAGTTAAGAAAATAAGGCAAAGACGTAGGTAGTTTCAAAGCGGAAGTAATAAAGAGAAGGCGAAGAAGCCTCCAAAAGCAAAGTTGCTCCGACTCAATGAAGCAGAGTTGCCGGTGGAGGCTTTTTTATTGGGAGAACATGGAAAAAGATATCAGCGGCTGCAGCGTTTTTGGCATCCTGGACATTAACGGGTGATGTGCGACAATTATAATTCCCCAATGATGAGGTACACTATCCAAGCTAAGGACATTTACCTTTCCCGGTCTGGCGAGGAAAAGAGGCAATTACTCAAATTAGTATTAGTATTTTCGAACCTTTACCTGAAAGACGAAAACCTAAGCCCTGTCTATCATCCAGCCTTCCAGATACTGGCTGAAAAGGCACTGATTCCATCAATGCTGGGAGGATTGGACGCTATCCGAACCGGATTCCAGAGACTAAATAAGTACGTTTATATCTCCAAATTGAGCCTACCAGCTTAGGTTTCCACGTTTTTTCAGTCAGGTTAAAAAGGAGAGTTGGGTTCGAACCGGGTTTTAGGGGCTAAATAGCCCGAACTTGAGCCATAGACTTGGGTTTCCCTCTTTTTTTTGGCGGGGAGGGAGAGTTGGACAGATTCGAATTGGAAACAGGCTTCCCCCCCTTCCCTTGTTACCTTCCCCTACCCCACCATCCAGTTACAATTAGTTTGGTTTTAGGAAGCCATGCAAATATTTGACTTTTTTAAAGCAATTAAGATACGATAATACATAATAAAAACTATATGGGTTTAGTTCAATGGTTTCAGGGGCATTTGGATATCGTATTCTTCTTTTACGGCCTTTCATTTATAGTAATGGGGATTGCCATTTTTGTCCAACCCAAAAAAGGAAGTCAATTCAAACTTGCGGATATTTTATGGCTTCTGGCCGTTTTTGGCATAATCCACGGGATAAACGAATTTTTAGATATGTGGGAATTTATCAAAGGAGAAGAATTTTTCCCACACGAAATCCACTGGTTCACGCTTACCCTTTCGTACTTTTTCTTGTTGGAATTCGGCCGGCGAATCTTATGTTTAATCAAAACAAAAACTCCGGAACCAAAGAATAGACCTATTAACCTTTTTTGCTGGTGGTTATCACCGGCATTGGTACTTCTGGTATGTATTTTAAGTTTTATATCTTCTGATTTCCACCTTACAGGAACTATCTGGACAAGATACCTTTTAGGTTTTCCCGGTAGTTTTTTAACCGGTCTTGGATTCTATTTATATTACGTATCTGAAGAAAAAAAACCGGGATTATTAAAAGTAAAGAAGTGTTTTGTCGCGGCCAGCTTATCTTTTATAATCTATGCCATTTTAGGCGGTTTGTTTGTCAACAAAAGCAATATATTTCTTTCTCCCTGGCTCAATGCGGATTCGTTCCTGTGGATAATAAAAATTCCCGTTCAGGTATTCCGTGCCATTTGTACCCTGATTTCTACCGGAGCACTGGTTGGAATGCTGCAAATTTTTAACTGGGAAACGACAACCCATCTTCTGGAAGCTCAGAAAAGACTGGAAGGACAGCTGGAGGAATCCGAACAAAGATACCGGGAAATTTTTGAAAATGCCTTCGATATGATTTATTCCCTCGATAAAAATGGCTTTATCGTTTCTCTAAATAGACAGGCCGGTGAACTTTCGGGTTACGAAAAAGAAGAACTTATCGGGAAACATTTCCACAAAATATGTCCGCCGGAAACATGGGAAAAAATTGAAAAAAGGATTGAACAGTTACCACGGGAAGGGTCCATTTCCATCGATGACGGAGAATTAATTACGAAAACCAATGAAATATTGAACATTGAAAATCACGTATTGGCAATATATGATGTCCAAGGAAACCTTGCCGGTATGCGTTTCACAATCAAAAATGTCACTGCCCGGAAAAAAACCGAAAGAGAACTCCAAAATGCCTATACCCAGCTCAAGGAAACTCAAGGACAGCTTATTCAGAGTACCAAGCTAAACGCCATAGGTTATATAGCAAGTGGTGTAGCCCACGAAGTAAGAAATCCCCTGGGAATAATAATTATGGGTGTTAATTATCTGGAAAAAAAGCTCTCTTCGGACCCGAAGAATATCCTGGAAGTTTTAGAAATGATTAAAAGCGGTGTCCAGAGAGCTGACAAAATCATATCCGCGCTTCTTGATTTCTCCAGGGCCAGCAAGTTGACTTTACTTCCCGAAGATATAAATCAGGTCCTGGATGTTTCTTTAAGTTTAATAAGTAAATCCAAACTCTCGAATATTGAAATCGTCAAGGAAATGAAAAAAGATATGCCGCAGGTTTTAATTGACCGGAATAAAATGGAACAGGTATTTGTAAATATATTTTTAAATGCGATTCAAGCCATGCCTAATGGGGGAAAACTTATTATCCGCAGTAATGATGTTCAAATAGAAAAGCCCCAGGAAAGCGTCAACGAAGTTTTTTTTAAACCCGGAGAAAAGGCGGTATCGGTGGAAATTGAAGATACCGGAATTGGAATTCCGGAAGAACACCTGAAAAAAATCTTCGAACCTTTTTTCACCACCAAAAGCACATCCGGGGGAACCGGACTGGGTTTATCGGTAACCCAGAATATAATCAATTCCCATAAAGGACTGATAGATATCAAGAGTCACCCCGGGAAAGGGACCCGGGTAATTATTACCTTAGAAATAAAAGGAGAAGAAAATGGCTAAGAAAAAAATTTTAGTTATTGATGATGAAAAAAATTTTACGCAACTGGTAAAGTTGAATCTTGAGGAGACCGACAAATACGAAGTTAAAACCGAAAACAAAGGCGCCCAGGGTCTTAATGCTGCCCGGGTATTCCAACCCGACCTGATACTGCTTGATATCGTGATGCCGGATATGGAAGGTTCCGATGTGGCTTTTCAGATAAAGAGCGACGCGCAAACCAGGCATATTCCAATCGTGTTCTTAACCGCGATTATGAGGAAGGAAGAATCCGATTCGCTGGGCGGAATTAAAGTCGGAGAAACATACTGCGCGGCTCTAGCCAAACCGGTAAACATAGAGGAACTTATCGCCTGTATCGAAAAAAATACTGCATAGTAGGAGTTTAATAAATCAAGTTTAAGATGCCTTCAGAAAAAATTAAGATTCTGGTGATAGATGATGAAGAGATTTTCTGCCGCCTGGTAAAAAAAGTATTGGAATTATCCGGTAATTACGAAGTTATTACCGCCACAGAAGGTAAACAGGGAATTGCGGATGCTCAAAGACATCAGCCGGACTTAATCTTTCTTGATTTAATGCTGCCGGATTTAAACGGAACTGAAGTATTAAAAACACTTAAAGAAAACCGGCAAACAAAATCTATCCCGGTCATTATGTTGACGGCCAAAGAAGCCGATGAATCCATGTTGCAGGCAACTGATTTGTCCGAAGGTTACATAGTTAAACCAGTCGATATAGAAGCTTTAAAGTCAAAAATAGAGAGAGTACTTTCCAGCAGACGTTTGTCCCCGGAAAAAGAACCGGCATTCGATAAGAAGGTTTTTTCTGATTATGCGCAGGGAGATTCAGATTTCGCTGCGGAACTGGTTCGGTCATTCCTGAAAATACTCCCGGAATATATTGCCGGCATTGAAGCAGCGATTAACAATCGTAATTCGGAAGAACTCGAATTTTCCGCACACCGTCTTCGAGGTTCGGCCGGCAATTTCCGGGCAAAAAAGGTTATGGACGCAGCGCTGGAGTTGGAAACGATGGGCCGCAATAAAAATCTGGTTGACCCGGAAAAAAGCTGGCAGAGGTTAAACCGGGAAATCATTCAATTGAAAGAAGAGATGGAGATTTTTTTAAAGACCAATAAATAAGGAGGAAAAACAATGTGGTTCCGTAAAAACCAACCCGTATCCGGAATACGCCTTAAAGTCGTAGTCGCCGATGATGACCCTGTAGTACGGACCATCCTGGAAAAAGGGTTAACCGCAGAAGGCCACACCGTTTTCCTGGCCGGTGACGGAGAAGAGGCGTTTAAAAAAATCTCGGATGAAAAACCGGATTTGGCAATTCTGGACATTATGATGCCCAAAAGAGACGGCATTCTGGTTCTTCAATCCATCAAAGCCACACCTCAGACAAGAAACCTGCCGGTAATCATACTTACCTCCAAATCAGAGGATAAAGACTTATTAAACGGTTACGAATTCGGAGCGAACTATTACATCACTAAACCGTTCAAAATAAGCAGTGTTCTGTTTGCAATCCAGACGCTCTTTGGCCCGAGTAAAAACCAGCCTGAGAAATATACAATTTAATTTATGTCCGAAATACGCCTTAAAATTGTAGTAGCTGATGATGACCTTGTAGTACAGACTATACTGGAAAAAGGATTAACCGCAGAAGGCCATACTGTTTTTCTGGCGGTTGACGGCCAGGAAGCTTTAAAAAAAATTGATACCGAAAAACCGGACTTGGTAATTCTGGATATCATGATGCCCAAACTGGATGGTATTCAAGTCCTACAATATCTCAGGGCTACCCCCCGGACACGAAATCTACCGGTAATCATGCTTACCTCCAAATCACAGGACGAAGATCTGCTGAAAGGTTACGGGTTCGGAGCTGATTACTACGTAACCAAACCGTTTGAACTCGAGACCGTCCTGTCCGGAATCCGGATGCTTCTCGGAACGGATAAGTTCCAACGTAAGACCTGGCCTTTTTCTGCTTTAGTAGTCAAATTACGGATGCAATTTGGAGGAACATATTACTGCCAGAAGTGCGGTAGAAGATTAGACAGAAAGTATCGGAGACAGGGAATCTGTACGGATTGTTATAAAGCTATTGAATCTCTTCTGCAAAAACAGGGGGAAAGGCAGGGAGATAAAGAAGAAAAACCACAAAGCAGAAAAAATGCAATATTTGGAGCAATAATTGTTTCTTTATTTCTGATTTTAATCGTTGGCATCGTTGGTAGTTATCTATACCATACCAGAACCTCGAAAAAAAGTAACCCCACCACGAATTCTACCGGTGAATTTAGTTTTTTAGAAATAACCACGGGAGACAAGGTTATAACTAATCCGGATATCACATCCCGGTTTGAAGTTGTTGGCCAATATGTAGCCGGCAAGATCAAAAATATTTCCAAGAAAAGATATGTTAAGGTTCCGGTTACAATTCGGTTTTATGATGCCGATGAACATGTGACAACCACCGGTGTAGATTATATTCCTGATTTGGCTCCAGGGGAAACAAGAGATTTTAAAGTATCCAATACCGACTCCAAATCGGTCTTTTTTGAAATAGGCGAAATAAAAGGATGGGAGTAGTAATAAATGACTAATGAAAAAAAACAGCACGAAAAAATATTAATAATAGATGACGAGGAAGTAGCAAGGCGTTTCTTGAGCCATTCGCTGAAACACCTGGGTTACAACGATGTGGAGGAGGCAAGCAATGCCGAGGAAGGTTTTGAAACTCTCCAGAGAGCAAAACCGTCCCTGGTGATAACCGATATTCACATGCCTGGGGAAAGCGGTTTGGAATTTCTGGAAAAGGCGAAAAAATGCCTGCCTGATACCGGTTTCATTATTATTACTGCCAGCGATGACCTGGGTGATGCCGTCTCCTCCCTCAACCAGGGTGCAGACCGGTACGTGTTGAAGCCGCTCAATATTGATGAAGTTCAACATGCGGTAAGGAATGTTCTGGAGAAACGTCGGTTAGTCCTGGAAAACAGGGAGTATCAGAAGGGTCTGGAAGAAAAAGTACAGATGCGAACCGAAGAACTGCGTAAATCTCTGCACGAACTTGATGGCGCAAACCAGAAGATAAAAGCCGGCTATATTGAAACTATCTATCGCCTGACCGTAACCGCCGAGTACCGGGACGAAGAGACCGGTTCCCACATTAGAAGGATCGGCCATTACTCTCAGTTCCTGGCAAGGGAATTAGGACTTGCTCCGGAAAAAGTGGAAGTGATATTCCACGGAAGCCCCATGCATGACCTGGGCAAGGTTGGCATACCGGACAATATCCTGCTAAAACCGGCTTCCCTCACGCCGGAAGAATTCGAGATTATGAAGACCCACGCTAAAATTGGCGCAAGCATCCTTAAAGGGTCCTCTTCAGAATATCTGAAAGCTGCGGAGATAATTGCTCTTACCCACCACGAAAAATGGGACGGCTCCGGGTATCCGTCGGGATTGAAAGAAGAAGCCATTCCTATGGAAGGACGCATCGTAAATATCACAGATGTGTATGACGCCTTAAGAAGTAAACGACCGTATAAACCCGGCTTTGACCACGAGACGGCTTACCGGATTATTATTGAGGGTGACCAGAGGACCAGGCCCGGACATTTTGCCCCGGTTGTAATGGAAGTCTTCAGAAAATCAGCCCAAGAGTTTGCCCGGATATTTGCGGAAAATCAATAACCGTGGTCACCTCAAATAATAGTTGTTCTTTACCTTTCTCCGAAAACTGAGTCAATCATTGCTAGTGTTGAAAACCTTCCAAGAATTCTTCGACGCAAGCAGGGTAAGGCAAAAAAGGGATTATTGATACTGTTTGTCCAACTCTGATAGCTGGGACAAGTGGATTCGAACCACCATACTCAGATCCAGAGTCTGAAGTCCTACCGTTAGGCGACCTCCCAAAAAGATTCCAAGTCGCCGCGGGGGACAGTCCCCTACCTTACCCAATTTGATGTGTCCTTCACCGGTGGCTCTGGTGATTGCAGACTTACCAAGGGAAAAAGTATAATAAAGGGGTGGATAAAAAACGAATCGTCCAGGCAGCCGGGGTGGTGGGTATCGCCACGGTAATAGTCCGCCTGGCTGGCCTTTTTCGGGAAATGGTCAGCGCCTATTTTTTTGGTACCACCTTAGTCTACGACGCCTTTCTCCTCGCCTTTATGATTCCCAATTTCTTCCGGGGAATATTGGCGGAGGGTGGTCTGAACAGTGCCTTCATTCCGGTTTTTGCCGATTACCTTGCGCCGGAAAAGAAAGAAGAGGCGCAAAAAGTAATCAACGATACAATGGGTATCAGCCTCTTTCTAACCCTATCGCTTTCAGTCCTATTCTTGTTTGTTTCCAGTATCGCCATCTTTTTCCCCTTGAGTCAGAAAGCCATTCTCACTCTTTCTTTCCTCCGTTTTACCATCTTTTACTTAGTCTTCGTCTCTCTATCCGCACTGGTAATGGGTATACTCAATTCCGTGGGACATTTTGCCAGTCCGGCCCTGGCACCTCTTGGACTTGACCTGTTCTGGATCGCCAGCCTGGTATTTATTACCCCTCTCATCGGAACCGGTCCGGTCGGACGAACTTATGGTCTCATTATCGGTCTCCTAATCGGCGGAATATTCCAATTCCTCATTCCGCTACCGGCTCTCCGGCGTCGCGGCTTCTCCCTGAAACCGGGTTTCAATTTCAAAAACCCGGCGCTCATTAAAATGGGAAAGTTACTCCTTCCGGTCACTATCGGTGTGGCGGTAGCGCCAATCAATATTCTGGTGGATTTCTTTTTAGCCAGCACCATTGCACCCGGCATGGTCAGTTCCCTCTGGTATGCCACCCGTCTGATGCAGTTACCCATCGGTGTCTTTGGTGTCACCATGGGTACGATTGCCCTTCCTTCCCTTTCCCGCTTAGCGGTAGGTAAAAACTGGGCAGAGATGAAAAAAACACTTGCATTTTCCTTGAAATTAACTTTCCTGTTGGTTATCCCGGCCAGTTTTGGCCTGATATTCTTCCGGGAACCGATTATCAGAATTCTTTTTCAACACGGACTTTTTACCAGCCTTTCCACCCGGGCAACCGGTACCGCGCTCCTTTTTTACTCCCTTGGCCTCTTTGCTTACAGCGGCGGAATTGTATTGACTCGTGCTTTTTACGCCCTGAAAGATACCAGAACCCCGGTCAAAATCGGTGTCCTGAGTATCGGTCTAAACCTGGTTTTAGACCTTATCCTTATGGTACCGATGAAACAGGGCGGCATCGCTCTGGCTACTTCTCTGGTGGGACTGTGCAATTTCACTCTGCTCTTCTTTTTCTTGCGCCGGAAGGTTGGCTTATTGGGAGGCAGACATTTACTCCGCAGCGGCGTGGAATTTGTAATCCTTTCCGGTCTGGCAACGCTGGTTGCCTTTATCTATTTTCAGGCACTTGAACCCTGTTCTGGTTCTCTCTGGGCGCTACTTTCCGCCTTTGCCTCCGGCAGCCTCTGCTACTTTGGAATCACCTACCTGCGCAGCGAATTTACCCTATCGTAACGCGTATATTCAGGAAGCGCGCTTGGAGGGGGTCGAACCCTCAACCTTTGGCTTCGGAGGCCAACACTCTATCCAATTGAGCTACAAGCGCTTTTTTCTATTATACCCCAGCACTTCGTTTTAATTCAAAAACTGTGTTATAATATCACATAGATTATGCAGATAGTCATATTTTTTGGATTGTTAGTCATACTCTTCTTTTCGGTAATCTTCCACGAAGTGTGCCACGGCCTGGCTGCCTTGCGGAACGGCGACGATACCGCAAAGGTTATGGGAAGAATTACCTTTAACCCTCTCCCGCACATAGACCCGATGGGTACCATCATGCTGCCACTTTTGCTCCTGCTGATTTCAAGGGTTTCCGGTGGACAACCATTTGTTCTGGGCTGGGCAAAACCGGTGCCGGTAAACTCTTACCGGTTCCATAATTATCGCCGGGGAATGCTGGAAGTGGGTGCAGCCGGACCTTTAGCCAACATCATTCTGGGTCTCTTCTTTGCCTTCCTTTTCCGGATGACTACCGGCACTAATCCTTCCGGAGCCGTTGTTCTCCTTTATTACGGCATCTTCATCAACTTCCTCTTAGCCGCCTTTAACATGATTCCCATTCCACCGCTGGACGGGTCAAGAATAGTAAGCAGCCTCCTTCCCTACGAAATGCAGCAGCGTTATCACCGGATAGAAAGGTACGGAATCCTTATCATTTTCGGTTTACTTTTCTTCGGCGCTTTTGACCGGCTGCTCCCGCTTATTGAACGTTTAGTGCAATTGGCAATCGGAACTTCCGTACTCCTTTAGGAGTTGCGAAACCGAATGGTAAATAGGAGGACTATGGAATTCAAAGAACTGATCGGAATTTTTGAACTCTCCGGCTGGCAGGCTCTGGGGAAAATCCCTAATCCATTGACCGGAAAGACCGAAGTGAATCTGGATGCGGCGCGAAACACCATTGACATTCTCCTGATTCTGCGCGAAAAGTCTAAAAACAACCTCACGCCGGAGGAAGAACGGCAATTGGCTGGTACCATTGCCAACCTCCAGATTAACTATACCAACGAGGTTGAAAAGACTAAGAGTGATGCCGGCAAAGAAAAAGAGAAAACTCCAGAACCAACTCCCTAACCTCCCTTCTTCACCCGGAATCTATCTATTCCGCGATAAGGCCGGCCACATAATTTATGTCGGCAAAGCCGTCAACCTGCGCAACCGGGTACGGTCATACTTTCAGGAAAATTACCATCCTGACCCCAAGATTTCTTTCCTCACCGGAGAGATAGCGGATATTGAGTATTTTGTCACCGGCAGCGAAGCGGAAGCCTTCTTTCTGGAAAGCAGGTTCATTAAAGCCTATCAACCGCGCTACAATGTTGAACAACGGGACGACAAGACCTTCCCTTTTGTCCGGATTACCAAAGAACCTTTCCCCGGAATAACCATCGTCCGCGGTCAAAAAGAAAAAGACGCCTATTATTTTGGTCCCTTCACCCAGGTCTGGGCACTTCGCCGGGCGGTCCGAAACCTGCGAAGAATCTTTCCTTTAGTCGGCTGCCGGCGTAAGATTAACGTGAATAAGCCCGGCCGTCCCTGCCTTGACTACCGACTGAAACGGTGTCTGGCTCCCTGTACCGGAAAGATTTCCCGGGAGGATTATAACCGTGTTGCCCGGGCGATGCTGGCTTTTTTCCAGGGTAAGAATATCGCTGTCATCAATGAACTCCGGAACGAAATGGAAAAATCGGCGGAAGAATTAGATTTTGAAAAAGCCGCTTTGCTCCGGGATGAAATTGAGGTTCTTCAAAGGGTCCAACGGCATCCCAAAGCGCTCGGAAAAGAAACCCCGACGCAGAAGACCGTCCTTAATCTTAAAAAGCAGATGCATCTTGGAAAAGAACCGGTACGTATTGAGGCTTATGACATTTCAAACCTGTTCGGCGAAGAAGCGGTGGGAAGTATGGTAACGTTTCTGGCTGGCGAACCCTACCGAAAAGGCTATCGCCGGTTCCGGATAAAGTCAGTAACCGGAATTGATGACTGCGGAATGCTAAGTGAGGTCTTAAGGAGGCGCCTGACGGAAAAAGCCTGGTCACTGCCTGACCTTATTTTGGTCGACGGCGGTCGGGGACAGGCGGAGACCGCCTACCGTACCCTGGCGGCTTCAGGAATCAAAATCCCCGTGGTGGGTTTAGCAAAAAAGGAGGAACAATTCTTTGTCCCGGGTAATCCTGTGCCCCTACCGATTGCACCCAACTCTCCGGAAGGTCTGTACCTGCGCCGGGTAAGGGATGAAGCGCACCGCTTTGCCATATCCTACCACCGGAAACTACGAAACCGCAAGGCAGTTGCTTCTTCCCTTGATTCTGTCCCGGGCATCGGACCAAAACGGAAAGAGATTCTCTGGCGCCTCTTCCCTTCCCTGGAAGCGATTAAATCAGCCCCTTTGGAAAAATTAGTGGAATTAGGTATTCCCAGGCGGATTGCCGAGAAACTAATCAAGCCCAGCCCAGAATAAATTGGTAAAGACAAGGACCGATGGACCGGCTGTATCCCCCTTCCAAAACCGCAAAAGAGGGAACTGGAAGTTCCTTAATCATCAATCCAATCTTCCGGTAGGAATCTTCTTCCAGGAGCAACTGCCCTAAAGGGTCATCCTTATAGGTGTCAAACCCTAACGAAATCCCTAAAATCTCCGGCTTAAATTCAGATATCTTTTCTAAACCGGTCACTAAAGCAACAAGATATCTCTTCTCGTCGCTGAACGGTGGTAAGGGATAGTTTAAACAGTTCCTTTCTGAACATAAGCCGGTACCGGGGTATAAGGGACTCTGGTGCAGGGAAACAAAAAGAACCCGTTCTTCACCCAGAAATATATCCTGGGTACCATTGCCGTGGTGGCAGTCTAAATCTAAAATTGCCGCCCTCTTTACTCTTTCTAAAGACTTCTTCATGGCGATGGCAATATTGTTAAAATAACAAAACCCTCCCGGGATATTTCTGGTGGCATGGTGCCCGGGCGGTCTCATCAATGACAGAACCTTTTCCCCCTTCCCTGAAGATAGTTCCTGAGCCTGGATAGCTGCGCCGGCGGAGAGACAGGCGTACCTGAAAATATCCGGAACGTTCGGAGTATCCGGGTCGGAAAAGTCCCCGGTTTTAATTTTATCCAGCAGGCTTCCGGAATGGACCTGCAAAATATCCTCTTCCGAAGCCGGTGTGGCCGGGATGAACCGGAACCCCTTTTCCTGAAGATATTCATAAGCGCGCCTCACCCGATTAGGCCTCTCCGGATGGCCCGGCACCTTATAATTTAAACACTCCGGGGAAAAAATTATCTCCATTTTACCCTTCAAATTATATTGTCTCCGGTATCTCAGTGTCAACCGCATAAATATAAACTGAAATTCCGACATAAGAAGTTTTTTAGGGTTAAAGCCTGTGCTGCACACGCCGGCGTGGGACACAAGTCAATTCCGCCGGACGGGGGAGGATTAAAACAGGAGGTGGCTACCATGACCGGAACGGGTGGCTACTTTACCGGAATCGGTGGTTCCCCTGAGGAAAATACCCGGGTAACATAAAAGGTAGATGATTACTCAAATAAGGGGTGAGGAAAATTCAATTCCGGGTAAATAATCGTAAATGTTCAGTGAACCCCGGGCAAAAGGTGGCCCTACCTTGATGGTAGGGGACCCATGCAGGCTTTGGTAGGCGCAGGCTTTAGCCTGCGGGTAACCGGCTGCGACAAAACCTATGGTGGTCTTATACCATATCTGGCCAAGATCTCTTTTGCTGTGCCTGCTTTAGGTGGTATGTCTCTCACCTTTACACCCAGAAGCACCATAATCTCTGCCATCCAGAAAATCCCATACCAATTTCCCATAAATACCAGACTCTTATCCTTGGATTTCATATTCACCTTTTCCCGCCACCTACGAATACCCAGCAGGAAATCTTGACTTTCCTCTTTTTCTCTTTCCTCACTCCACCTCCGGTAAGCATTGGTTAGGGCAAAGACTGCTAAGGTGAAGAAGGTATGGATATGAAGGGCTTTTTCTGTTTTCTGGGGTGCATGTTTTATGAACCAGCCCTGTTTGGCTTCTTTGAATAAAGAGTTTTCTATGATGCTACGTTCATCATACTCATCAAAAACTTTAATGGGCTTATAGACTCTCATATTGGTAAGATAGACTACCCACTTGTCCCTTCCATAATTTTTACCTTCCCATTCCACCACTACCACCGCATTGATCTTGTGTGGTTGGAAACTCTTCTTGTATCTATCCTTAGAAAATCCATCTGCTCCATATTGGTCATAGGAAACCACTCCCTTTATCCCTATTACTACCGTGCGTAGTTTCTCTGTTTTCTGATTCTCACCAATTCCTCTTCTTACCAGATTTTTTCTTACCTGAATATATCCGCCACCTCCTACCTTCTTTATCCCGGGGCTATTAGGTATCCCACCAGCCTCTTCCATAATAACTTTGGCTAACCTTCTGGCATGTTTGGTCACCTGCATATCAGACCGGCCAGGAATGACAAACTCCAGCCCTTCTTTATTCATCTGCCACAATGTCTTACCATCTAAGTGGCCCCGGTCCATCTTTACTCTTATTATCTTGGTTTCGGAACCTAAATTCTCTTGGGCCTTCTTGATTAATTCCATGGTATAGTTTTTCTCACTTTCTTCTATCTTTACTAACTTAGCGGCCAGGGGAATCTTTAAGGGTGCATAAAATACCACGATTAATTTCCAGCCATAAACATATATCTCTATCTCTTTCCATTGCCCCCGTTTATCCTTAATCCTTTTCTTCCGAATAACCTTCCCACATCCCTTCCATTCAGCAGTGGTTTGAATGTCTGTGGGATCAATAATTACTGAGATAGTCTTTGGGAAGAATCCCCCCCGGGCTAAAATCTTTACTACCTGATTGAAAAATTGTTCGATAATCTTTAGGGGTATCTTTATCATATTGCGGGCCAGGGTATCATCACAGATAGGACCGCTTTTTGGTTTATGTTTACGCCGAGACTCTCCCCTGCGACATACCCCTTCTTCTATCTGGTATGCATTGAAACCCACCAGATTCATAGCCGCCTGATTGGAAAAAAGAAGATGGGGCAGACTGTTCATTGACTCTATTCCAAAGAGAGTCTTCAAAAAATAAAGAAGGACAAATTGAAAGAAGGGAACCATTACCCTTTCTATTTCTGAAGGACGGAACTTTTTTAGTGTCTCAATAATCTTCCATTCCTGTAGCCACTCGTAAAATCCATCTAAAAGACCACTGTCTTCCAAATTGTAAATCCCATCAATTTCCCTTTTTTCATAGATATCTCTGGCTACTTTCTTATCATCACGCTGGGCCATCCTCCAGGAAAGTTTCCGAATGGTATTCTCTTCAATTTCCTGGTAGGTCTGCCCCTTTATCTCTTTTCTTTCTTCAGACATCCTTCTCCTTCCTTTAGCATCTCTTCTTCTAATTGATTGGCCAGACGAACTATTTCCTGGGAAGTCTTAATAAAAGAGGACCTGGCTTTCCGGAACTGACGATGGAATCCGGTAAACTTCTGCAGTGTGATTAACTCCTCCCCTTTCAAAGGCCGTAGTGTCTTCTTCCCTTTCCTGGTAATAGCAATACACATCTGTTTGTGTAGTTGCCCTTTTGTGCAGCGGCATTTTTTCCTTCCGCACTTCCTCTTTAACTCATATACGGTGCCTCTGGCCATAGGTCTTCTGGTGAGAAGTTTGTCCTTAAGCCCTGTCAGTTCCTTAAAATAGCCCCAGAAATTCTGTCTTAATCGGCTGGTATCCATCTTACTGTATGGTTAATATTTATTAACTATACAGATTATAACAAAAAACCTGCCGTCTGTCAAGAAGACCTTCTGGGATT
>JAZDPL010000067.1:0-37576 GCA_043797665.1 Candidatus Omnitrophota bacterium | reverse complement strand
TTCATCTATGTCGGTGAGGACAGGGATTTCCCCCTCTTGACAGGGTTTTTAATACCGATTAATTAATCACATGGAAAACTCCTTTTCTTTTTTGGCACAACCCTATAAAAGGATATTCTCAGATGTTCAACCTCAAGGGTTGTCTTCATCTATTCGCGGTCAAATGCCGCCTGAGCACAAGTACACGGGGGCCGGGCCGCCTTCACGCTACCAAGGTGAAACCCGGTCGGGTAATCCTTCAAAGGAAGCACGCGGTCACCGGCTCCCCGTCTTACCTTTAAGGTCGTGCCAAAATAGTGATAGTTTTTATGAAAAAGATACTTTATGCTTCTGCCAAAGAATATTCCTTCAAGTAAGCAGGAGACAGAGATTTATCCGCTTCTTTCTTCCATTCCGTTTGTTTGGTATGCATTGCCCACAACCAGATCAAAAGTCTTCTGGCGATAGCGGTGGCGGCCTTTTTAGAGCCGGCCCTTCTACTGATTCTGTTATGGATACCTCTTACATAGGGGTTGGTTCTAATCGCACACCAACTTGCCTGTTGCAATACCCAGCGCAGATTAGGAGGACCAGCCTTGGAGATATGGCCGTGACGGACAGTATCAGCCGACTGGAAGGTTCTGGTGGTAAGGCCACTGTAACAGGCCAACTGTTCCGGATGGGTAAACCGAGAGAGCCCTCCTGTCTCCATCAGCACGGTAGCGGCAGTCAAGACTCCAACCCCAGGGGCAGTAGCCAACCTATCGATATCCTGACAAATTTCAGGAAGACTTTCAATCCTAAGGAAGAGGTTCCGGTCGGTCCCGGCCAGTTGTCTTTCCAACAAGAGAAGTTGGTCGGTCAGGTCAAGCCAACGTTCTCTGTCCATGGGGTGGAGACGATTCCCATAGGCGTCAAAGTAAGCGACCGCTCTGGCTCCGATGAGTGCCTTAGGGCCAGGCAAATTGGCCCGAAGACAAATCCGTTTCATGCTGGACTTGGTGCGGGCAGCACGTCTGGACAGGTCATGGCGGTGACGGAGCTGCTGCCGGAGAGTGTAGAAGGGTTCTCCCACGACAAAACTTGTGGGAATTTCTCCACGCCACAAAACTTTACTGATGAGACGAGCATCCTTAAAGTCAGTCTTGACATTCCGGTCAGCCATAGCCCTGAGTCTTCCTGCATCAGCCAGGCAAAGAGAATCTACGTGTGGTTCCAACAGGAGCCAGAGCCAACGGTAGAAACCGACCGCTTCAAAAGATACACTGACCGGTCTGGGCCAATCCTGAATGAAACCGACGATTTTCTCCCGACACTTAGTAGGAATTTTCCCTATCCCAATCTCTTCTCCGGCGCTGTTTCTGGCACTCCAGGTGAGAGAGTCCTTATGCAAGTCAATCCCGATAAAAGTTTTCACGTTCTCCATCGTTTTTCCTCCCAGGGAAAATTGGCTTGCTTGAGCAGAGCCCTGAAATCGCTCAAGCGAAAGCAAGCCAGTGATTTTACTTGTTTTCATTCTGTCCGTTCTTTCATCTTTTTTTCAGGAGAGCCGGTGGCTCTCTTCCCTTTTTCTTCCCTTTTGAGAACTTCAAATTTGGAGGTGTCATATGTGTAACAAGATTTTATCACGCCCTCCCCGACATGGGTTCACCCTGATTGAACTTTTGGTGGTCATCGCCATCATCGCCATCCTGGCGGCGATGCTTTTGCCGGCGCTCAGCCAGGCAAGGGAAAAAGCCAGGCAGGCAAGTTGCATGAGTAATCTGAAACAGATAAACCTGATAAGTAACATGTACGCTGACGACAACGAAGATTACTTCATGCCCCAGGCTATGACGTACTGGACCAATATTTACGGAGGGTCTAATTACCAGTGGAACTCTCTCTTCATATTTCTGTATGGACCTTACATGGGTTGGTCTGGAACGTATACTAATCCGGCAGACTATTACTCCGGGTTTAACTACGCCTGTTACCGGATGCATATATTTAAATGCCCCTCTGCCAAAAGAAACCTGGAATGGACCACCAGTTACGGCCTTAACAACCGCCTGCAATTCGATGAAAACGGGAATGATTTAATAACCGGTATACCCGGAGCACCGAAGTATTCAAACTACAGAACTTACACCAACTCTTCCCGGCGTTTTCTCTTTGCCGATTCTATCAGTAGGTATGAACCATCTCCTCCTTGGGTAAATGATGGCCTTTATGGAGTCTCCACCTATGGTCCGGTGGACACCAAACACACCAATGGAGCAAACTTTCTTTTTTTAGATGGACATGTAGAATGGCTGCCGGCCGGACAGATTCCCGGAGCAGGTTTACCGAACATAGCTGCCCCCTATCCGGCTCCGTATCCATTTTGATTTTTTGGAGAAAAGATACAAGGGTACAAAATCTTAGGAGGAAAAATGCGAAGAAAATTTTTGTATGCGGGAATGGCGATAGCCTTGGTTTACTGGACACAGATATTGAATGCCGGCGTACTTGACGGCAAGGATATTAAAGCCTGGTGGAAGTTTGAGACGAAAAATGGCGGTGAACCTATTGGTGACTCTGTTTCCCCGGGAGATGTACTTGATGATTCTTCTCCGAACGGTATTGGCCTTGAGGTAATGTCTCCGGAACCGATGCAAGTAGTCCCCCGGGACAGCAAGAAAGCCCTTCATTTTGACGGCGAGACCACCTATCTTCAAGAGGAGGAATCGGCCGGAAGTACCGAAAGTAGGATTCACCTGACAGACAAATTTACTTTGGCTGCCTGGTTCCGGATTGAGAAACCTCCTGCCAATATCAACCTTATCTCCAAAAACGACTGGGCCGGTCCGAGCGAACGTTGTTTTGATTTCGGAGTAACCCAGGCTCAGAATTCCCGGCTCCAACTCTTCGGGAAGACCGAAACTGGTGAGAAACCCAAGGAAGAGATACCCGATAAGACCTGGATTAGCACCGGCGGAGGCCCTATTCCAATCGGTACCTGGCAGTTTCTGGCGGTTACCTTTGACGGCAAAGAAGTCCGTTTCTATAACAATGGACAATTGACAAACACGGTCCAAACACCATTTACCACCATGAGAAAGGAACCGGTTCCGGTTACGGTGGGCTCCAACCTCTGCAATGGCAAAGGTGCGGCCATATTCCAGGGCGAAATTGGAGAAGCGTTCATATTAGGAGAAGCGCTTACCCATGTGGATATCAAGAAACTCTACGAGGAGACAAATCCGTCTAAATCAGGTGAACAGCAAAAAGAGTTGGATGACCTTATCAAAAACCTTAAGTAGGGGAGCCACTCATGACGCCCGCGGGTTCGATACCCTGAACCCCGGCCTGGTACATACTGGGGCAGGCTTGTTTCAGGAAAATTCCTTTACTTTGGGTAGCGACCCTAAAAGGGTCGCACTTTCAGAGAGATAGACAGATTGGCTATAGAATACCAAAAATCAAATATCAAAAATCAAAATGGTTAAATTTGTTTATTGAAAGAAAGATTATGCAACCGTGGCGAATTATCTTCCTGGTAAATTTCTTGGTCATAATGGTTGGAGTAGTGCCTCTTCGGGCTGGTGAACTTCAGCGCAATGAGGTATTGCTATATGAAGTCTGCCGTTGCAACGTGCCGCCAAAGATTGACGGTGTCCTAAATGATGCCTGCTGGAAAGACCTGCCGGTAGGTACCAATTTCCTCACCGGACTCTATTCCTATGGCAAGCCGGATATGGAACATAACTTAGCCAGTCGGCAGACATCTTTTCAGGTATGTTATGACGAAAAGAATCTCTATCTGGGGATAACACTCCAGGAGCCGCACCCGGAACGGCTGATTGCTACGGTCAAAACCTACGACGGACCTGTCTGGGATGACGACAGCGTTGAAATCTATCTGGAACCGGGTTCTACCCGGAAATGTTATTATGTCCTTTCCACAAACAGCCTTAACACCCGGCGCGATGCCTGCTGGAAATACCGATACGATAATTTCATCGTGGATGATAAATGGGGTTTTAAAGCCGGGTGGCATTCCTGTTCTTCGGTCGGTAAGGATGCCTGGTATATAGAACTATTAATCCCTTTTTCAGACTTGGACGAAACACATACTCCTTTTTCAGGAGACCTGTGGTCGTTTCAAATTGTACGGTTTTGCCGGACGCTGAAGGAAGGGGCACGCAGCAGTCTATACGATAGTGAAACTTTTGAGTATTCCAGTTGGGCACCGGGTGGTAATTATAAAGAACCGGAAAAGTTCGGATTTTTATACTTTGCCGATAATTTTTCCCGGATAGAGGAACTCATTGCCGAAAAGATCTCTCCGGTAATGGGCAGCAGTATTCTTCGTTTTCAGGGGAAGAATGGGGAATTTCTCTATACCGACTATGGCCACGCAATGGCAGAATCTGTAAGTCAAGTCAAAGATATGCTGGAGGAAGTGAAAACCCGCGTTAAAAACCAGAGTGGTCATTGGAGTAAAGAACTATCCGAAAGATTTACCACGCGGCTCGCCCAAATTGAGTCCGAGATTGACCAGTTTGTTAAGACCCATAACCAGCGCACATTTTCCACCGATGCCCAAAGACTTCTTACGAGAATCGAGGCCCTTATGACCGAAATCCGTGAAGCAGAACTCTGGCAAGAATTACAAATACCGGTGGAGAGTAAATAGAGGAGGACCATGAAGAGATTATTTTTTATCTGTCTGTTTTTAATCTCCGGAATCACCGGGATGGGGATAGCCCAGGAGAAAGAAAACTACTTTACGGATGAAGTCAAAACGCCCCATGTTGCCTGGTGCAAGCCTTACGCCAAAGGCAAGATTAAGGTAATTGTGCTGGCGGGACCGAACGCGGTCCGCCGGGTAATGGAGATTGGCCAGCGGATTGACCTTGAGATTGTTGGTACCATCAACTACGATCGGCCGGAAGCGACCGAATTACTGGCGGGTGATTGGGATATCTGCCTCTTATCCGATGTAAATACGAAGGGACTTCTTCCGGAAACACGTTATAAAATCATTAAAGGCGCCGCAGAGGGACGGGGATTGGTGGTTATAAACCCTGGATATGCACCAACGGAAGGCTGGGACTTTTCGACCAAGAGTTTACAGGAACAGGGCCACAATATAGATGTACCGGCATTTCCTCCTCAAGGACTGCCGGTGTTACCGGAAGGGAAAGAGTTTATACTGAATGGTTTCCCCAGTACCGGATTGAAAAAGGTTCTGGATTATGCGGCCGCGGTAAAGAAGTTGCAGCCGCATTACTATATCAATAGCTGGATGGACCCCTGGAAAAGTTTCCGGGCGTATGCGGACAGCCGTAAGTTCGCCGAAACCGGAATCTCGACTTACAAAATAGGTTCTGGCCGGGGAGTGAACATCGCCAAAGTGGTCGAGACAGCAGAAGGAGTGGCGTTCGATTTTGGTCGTACGATTACCAATTACGACTATGCTCTATCTCTGGTTGCAAAAGCAATTCTATGGGCCGCCCCTGAGAAAAAACGACCCGATATCGTTATTCAGAAGATACCGGACGGCCTGAACCTGAGTATCAAAGAAGTACCCGACAAGGAGTTCAAAATAACGCTTCTTAATCAGGCAAAAGAACCAAAACCGGTAAAAGTCCGGCCGGTCATCCGTCGTGAAGACGGGATAACCAGAGACCTGAAACTCATAGAACGGACTCTTCTTCCGGCTGAACCGCAGGAACTTTCATTCACCCTGCCTTCCCTGGGTACCGGAACTTATTGTCTGGATATCTTTGTTGAAAGCAAATCTGGCTGTGAGACCTTCGGGTCCGGAAGTTTCACGGTAACCAGCGAAAAAGGAATCGGCTCCATCGAATTAGAGAGTGATTATGTAGAACGGGGACAGACATTGACCGGAAAAGTTCTCCTGCGTCAGGCAGCGGTTGGTGACTCAGTACGCATTGAATTTGTGGACAACTACGACCGAATCGTGGCGTATTTGGAATCAAAGGTTACCGATACCGGTAAGCCTGTTCCTTTCACCTTCCAGGCAGACCCTGACATTACCCAGTTAGTACGCATCCGGGCAACACTTTTAGAAGGGAACCAGGAGGTTGACCGGAAAGAGACCCGTTTTTCCGTACCGCGTCGGGGCAAAGGTAAGTACAATTTCATTGTCTGGGGAGGCGGGGGTATTCGGGGTATCCTGGGCTCCTACGCCTGTCAGCAGATGAAATCGGCTGGAGTAACCGCGGTTCTCTGCGATTTCTACGATGGCAATTATCTTCCGGAATGCGCGGCCAACGACCTGATGTGCGTTCCCTATACTACCCATCTATCCGGCTGGACGCCCAAGGATGCGCCCGAGAGAGCGCCGGAAAAATATGACGGCTACTACGGAAAACCTGCCAGCTGGAATAAGGACACCCTGCGGGAATTAGAGATTAACTGGCGGGTAGATGCGCACATGGCAACCAGAAAACACGGCGTTCTCGGCTACTCCCTCGGAGATGAAATCAATACCAAGTATGTGGATGACAGCCCGGAGTGCCAGCAGGCATACCGAACCTATCTGAAACGGGTGTACGGCACAATCGAGAATCTTAATCGGGAATGGGACGAACAGTTCAAGTCTTTCGAGGAGATTAACCTGCTCAAGACAGGAGATGCCTGGGAAGAGTCTGCGTTTAAACAGAAGAAGTATCCCCGCTGGTTCGATAGACAGATCTTCGCCTCTGAAAATATGATGATGGTTGCCCGGCAGTACCGAGAAACTTTCCCGAAACGGTTGAAAGACCCGGAGGCTCTCTGCGGATTTGAGGGTTTAGGGCTTTCAGACCATGAATACCTTGACTTCGACCAGATTATGGCTTCGGTTGACTGGTGGATGCCTTACCGCGACGAGGCCGGAATTTACAATAATGCCCTCCGGTCCTTGCAGCCCCAGGGATTTCTCAGCGGGAACTGGACAAGTCCACAGCCAGCGTCGTACTGGTATACTGTGATGTCCGGTCTGAACGGTATCGCCTACTTTATGTGGCAATTAGAGGGATGGCGACCTTATGAACCACATATCGGCTTTTTGGCCCCGGCCTACAACTTCCACCCGATTGTTCAAAAGATGCTCACAAACTTCGAGGCAATCCGTAACGGACTGGGCGACCTCTTTGTTAATAGTGCCCAGGAAAACGACCCGGTTGCTCTTTATTACTCTATTGAATCTGCGTTAGCCAGTACTTTTGACGAAAACAGACCGTTCAATACCATTCAGTCTGCTCACAAGGAGTTCATTGATATCATTCACGGACTGGGACTTGAGTTTAAGTATGTGACCGGAAAACAGGTTTCCGATGGTATCCTGGACAGGAGCAAATACAAACTCTTAATCCTGCCCTGTATCCAGGCTATCAGCCTGAAAGAAGCAGAAGCCCTCCGGAAATTTGTGGAGGAAGGTGGCTTACTTGTGGCGGATATGCGACCCGGTATTTACGACGAACACGGCAGGTCTGCCTCTCCCGGTATGTTAGATGAACTGTTTGGTGTCCGGCGCCGAAAGGACGGCGAACCAAAATCGGTACCGGTCAAGATTACCGGACAGATTGATAATCGGGAAATTGGGGTAAATTTCGGCGGAACAATCGTCGATTCCGGATACGAACCGGTAAAGGCTCAAGTACTCGGAAATGCTGCCGGAACTCCGGTCTTCTTCGTAAACCAAATTGGTAAAGGCCGGGCAATTCTCCTTAATTTTAACCTGGCAGCCCAGGTTTCCCTTGGTAGCCGATACCAACTGGTAAAAGACCTGCTCACCATTGCCGGTGTCACACCTGGCCTCCCGGTTACCGATGATAATTCGGAACCACTTTTCAACAGCTGTACTCTGCGCTGGAGAACCGGTGAAGGAAAAGTTCTGGGTATAATGCTTTATCCACTACTGGAACGTAACCTTGAAGATGGCCTATCTGCCGTAAAGGTTGGCTTACCCTCCCCGGCTCATATCTATGACATCGGAGAAGGTAAATATCTCGGTCAGGCCAACGAGGTTTCCCTGAAACTGGCTACCCTTCAACCCAAGTTTCTGGCGGTATTGCCGTATCGGGTTAACGAACTAAAGATTGAAACTTCTTCGCCCTCGTTAAAACAGGGAGAAGAACTCAAAGTACGTATCTCACTTAATGGTGTTCCGGCTCAAGGGAATGTCCTTCACCCGGTTCATCTGGAGGCTATTGGTCCGGATGGAATTATTGCTGCACACTTCACGAGAAATGTACTGGTCAAGGGCGGAAGAGAAGAAATAAAATTCTCTATTGCTTTCAATGAAAAGACAGGAAAATGGAATCTGCGTGCCAGGGATATCCTTACCGGCAAGACCAATGAAACCTCTTTTGAAGTAAAAGCCGAGTAACTTAACGGTGAATAAGATAAGGATGACTATCAAAAAAAATTACCATCGGGAAGTAAGAGATTCTCTTGAGGGGGCCTTTTTTGTAGTGGACAACCTGAAAGGGAAGAGATATCCATTGCCTCTTTCGGTAACAGAATTCCAGAAGACCGGCGATTTCAACTCAAGAATTAAACTGAGCCTTGACCATAATAGAATCAGAGTAAACTTCTCCTCAAGGGACCTGAAAGGCAAAACAAGGGATATCGGCTATACCATCAGAATACCGCTTCCGGAGAGCCTCTATCCCTGGAACCTGAAGTGGAAGATCTGGACAGCTACAAAAGGGTATCCAAAATGGATATTTGACCTGCCCGCCACCTATTTCGTTGACTACGGTAGCCCGGATGGTGCTTCTCTTATACCCGGTATTACCATTTACAACCCGGAGGAAGATACCGGTCTAACCTTACTCAATTCTCTCAACGTTAGGACTCCCATGGTACGGTTTATCGTCAAGAGAGAAGAGAGGTACATTGACGCAGAGTTGTCGTGTTTTATGTTGACTGAAGAGAACCAAACAGAGGCAGAATTTAATTTCTACTTTCATCAGGGAGACTGGCGTTGCGGTCTGAAAAAGATATACAAAGACTATCCGGACTACTTTGAGCCGAATAACCCCTCGGTCAACAAAATCTATATCAATCTGACCCAGACCGGCTGGGAAAAGGAGGTACATCACGATAGAGCCTATATCGAAAATACTTTGAAGACAACGAATAAAGATGTGGGTATAAACTTCTCTGAAATCCACCACTATTTCCCCAGATACGGGATGTACATGCCCGAGGATGCGGACAAAGGATGGATTATGGAAGCCCTTGTGTCACAAGGTGTTCCCGGGGTACCGATGACCTTAAAGAAGATGCACCGGCACTTAAAAGACCTGAAAGAACTTGGCATAAGACCCCTGCTCTACTTTCAACCGGTGGGTGATTGCGAAAGAAGGCTTGCCTACAAAAGATTTCCTGATGCAATTGTTAAGGATAGTGCTGGACGAGAATGCCCTTGCGGAAGTAGTATCATCTGTAATTCCGACCAGAATACTTCTTTCGGCAAAGATATGCGCAGACAATTAAGAAGGTTGTTAAAGGAGTTTGAAGATGATGCGGATGGCATCTTCTGGGACAATCTCTGTTTTGGCTATTTTGACTACAGCCACTCTGACGGAATAAGTATGATAGATGGGAAACCCGTCTATAGACTCACTTTTGCCTATGAGCAGTTCGGCAAGGAACTGCTTCCTTATTTAAAGAAGAAAGGCAGGTTTGTATTTGGAAATGGTCCCTATAACGTAGAAGTAGGGAAAGGCATTGACTGTGTAATGGCTGAAGCCCATCCCTGGCTGATTGAACACTTTGCTTATCTATGCATCGCAAGGCCCTTGAATGTATTCTACTATACCTGGGAGACGAAAAATATTACGGAATATGAGGAGATGTTTCAGGCATCCCTTCTCTGGGGCGCCTTCCCTTCAGCCAGGATAGACATAAATACCCGGGAGATTCATGGCCTTTATCTGAAGTACAAGAGATTCTTCGAACTTTTAATCGGCAAGAGGTGGGTACTGGAAAAGGAACCCATTAAGATGATAAAAGGGTGGAAGGGAAATATATTTAAGAATCTGAAAGGTTATGCGGCTTTTGTGATTAAAGAATTGCAAGGGTTTACTACGGAAGGAAGCCTGAAGGTTTCTTTGAAGGTACATTACGACAAAAGAGATAACAGAATCAAGGTGATTGGCATCTCAGGTAAGAAGCTGAATTATGACCTGAAAAGGTCGGGTGATTACCTGGACTTTGAAATAAAAAATCCGGAATCTGTCAATGCCTTGCTCATTGAGAACAAAAAAGAGGAAAGGCTGGTGTCAAATAAGAAATTCAGAGGAGGACAACATGGGTGGGAAGGTTGATTGGAAGAGTTTCATCTCTCAGCATGACCTTATTTATGAAGAAGCCGGGAAGGTCTGGCAGGACGGGCTCCCGATAGGCAACGGCGATATTGGAGTACTGGCCTATGCTCCTTTCAGCCCGGAATTTGTAATTAATAAAATAGATGTCTATGACCACCGGGTATCTCCCCGGAAGCGGATTCTCTCCCATAAAGAGGCGCTGGAGATATTAAACTCTTCGCCAACTATTACGCCTCTTTGTTCTGAGGAATCTGCGGCCGTAAAGATTTCCAAACTGGAAGCCACGGAAGGCGAAGATATCTTGAGTCCCAAAACCTGTTGCCAGTTGCGCGTCACCTTCTGCCGGGATAATGCCGGTGTTTCCAGCGAGGTACCGTTGATAAGCCAGAGGCTGTCCATCTACGATGCTCTGCTCCATACTTCAATTGACAGACACTTCTGTCACCCAAGGATGGAAAGTTTTGTATCTTCTCAAAATAATGTTTTATGCATTCGTGTCCGGGATGTATCACCACTTTCTTCCTGGTCAAATTTTGCGGAGATATTCTATACCAGAGACTCTTTGACCGCTGACCCGCAGCTGAACATCAGAGATAATCGAATGGTTCTGGACAAGACAATGCCGGATGGTCTGCGCTATGTGGTGATGGCCCAGGTAATTTCAAAAGGATGGAGCGGTATCTATAAAGAATGGCTTAAGAAAAACCGCCGTCCCCGGTTCCGCAAGTTTGAAGGCAAAATTAACGGCATTTCTGTGGATGACCATGTCCTTCAAACCTCGGTCAGTGGTGATTTTGACCTCTTTCTGACAGTCGCAACTTCGGATGAATATAATGACCCTTTAGAAGGGGCTAAGAAGACATTAGACAAAGCGATTAAAAAGGGTTTTGGCTCTCTGTTGAATGAACACCGAAGATGGTGGTATGCCTTCTGGCAGAAATCCCTGATAGAGATTGATGACTTTGGCAGGCAGCAACTGTATTACCTCTCCCTCTATCAGATGGCCAGTTGCTACCGGAAAGCACCGGTACCCGGTCTTACCGGTCTGTGGTATGGTCCCAACGAATCTCCCAAACAGCTGGCTCAGTGGGCCGGAAGGTATCATGCTGACCAGAATTGTCAGGGACCGGTCTTTCCTCTATTTGCCTGTAATCACCCGGAATTGGCAGAAGGATATTATGATACCTGGTTGAAGATGCTTCCTAAGGCGCGTGAAGTCGCTAAGAAGGTCTTCGGTATTGACGGTGCGTACCTTCCCGGTACCTGTGGACCGAGGGGAGAAGAGGCAGGCGCGACAAAATATATTGCGATGTGTTCCGGGCCATATAATGGTTTACTTTTTGCCTGGGGGTATGAATTCACCCGGGACAGAAGATTGCTTGAGGAGAAGGTCTATCCATTTCTGCGCGAGATGTTAGATTTTTTTGCCGCATATATGAGCAAAGGTGAGGGTGGACGATATCGGCTCTATCCTTCGCAGTCACCGGAACTTGGTCATATGAATACCACGAATGCCACCTTTATGATTTCACTTCTAAAAGTATGTTTCAAAACCGGTGTGGAAGCAACAAAAATTCTGGAGACTGATTCCGGCCGCCGCGCGAAATGGGAAGACATTCTGGCTCATTACCCGGAATATCCGGTAGGTAAAGGGATGTTTCTGGAAGCGAAGGAAGTTCCTCCGGGACATTATGTCTCTTGCGGTGGAGGTCTTTACCCTCTCTTTCCCTGCGGCGAATTTGGTCCGGAAGGTGATGAAAAGATGCTGAAGACGGCCCGGAAGACCTTTCAGGCATTTTATGATGGCGGACTATTCGGAATGTTTTACGGATTGAAAAAAGGGGAACATCGGTCAAGTGGGGGTTGGCCCTGGTTCTTTATTACGATGTGGGCCTTAAGACTTGGCTATCAAAAAAAGGTATGGGAAGAACTTATTCCGTTGACGCTTAAGGCAAGTGTGAAACCCAGCGGGCTGATGGGCCATGATGCGACTCATTTCAGTGACCCGAGAGAGAGCGAAAGAGCCCATAATTTTATCCCTGACCGCTTTATCCTGGACGGATATAGCAAAATGCCCTTACGAGAATGCCGAGTTATTGGTGGAACGCCAAACCCCAGGGTAAAAGAGTATCTTCAGGCTGGAATAGAAGGAAATGGTTATTATATGACGGTTCTTCTGGAATCTCTTCTTCAAAGTCACGGAGGTTTGATTCGGCTCTTTCCGGGGATACCTGAGGGCAGGGAGGCAAGATTTATCAATCTGAGGGCAAGGGGAGCTTTCCTGGTATCCTCAGAGTTAAAGAAAGAAAGAGTCTCTTATTTCACGATAAGAAGTCTCGTTGGTGGTACTGTTAAGATAAAGAACCCCTGGCCCAAAAAGAGACTCTATCTGAAAAAACCGGCCGGCCGGATTATGGAATTTCAACAAGGTCTCTCCTCGGAGATTATTGAACTCTGTCTTAAACCGGAAGAGGAAGTATGCCTTTCGCCGGACAAAAAGACCTTTGGCCGGATAAATACCGAAAAGATTGTCGGGAAGATGGATGCCCAGCCCAGACCTCTGATTGAGGACGGCGACTACACCATCTGGCTGGGTAAGCCTTTAATTCATCCATTTCTTACCCGATGTGCCACAGAATATGACGCCACGAGAAAGGGTTCTGGCCTGTCTCGATAGAGAGACCCCGGATGTAGTGCCGATGCGCGACGCACCGCTGAGCTGGGCCATCCAGCGATGGGAGAAGGAAGGTATGCGTCCGGGCGGATGGCCTGCCGATTTTTTTGAAAACTGCATTGATGGCACCGGGTTTGATGAAACGTTGCAGATTGAAACGGAAATCCTCAAGGATGACGGACGAACGCGGGTAGTCAGAAATTCCAACGGCGTAACGGAGCAGATTCTGCCCGGGCAGAACGCGACAAGCCATCAGTTAGAGTGGACGGTCAAGAACCGCACGGATTGGGAGCGTCTAAAGACAAGATTATCTCCGGACCTTAACCGGGTTTCCCGGGAAACCAGAAACTGGCTGGGGGAAATCGGCAGGAAGAAAGAGACGTGGTTATGTATAACCCTCAACGGTGCATTTGGACAAGGTTGCGGCCTGATGGGGATGGCGCAAACCCTGGAAATGCTCGTTCTCGACCCGGAATGGATGATCGACATCGCCGATACATACGCAGATTTCCACATCGGGATGCTGGAACTTTTCCGGAAGGAAGGCATTCCGCTGGACGGAGCCTATTATAATGAGGATATTGCCTTCAAGAACGGCCCTCTTTTCAGTCCCATAGTTTTCGAAAGAATATTTCTTCCCTCCATGCGTCGACTCTTCGAATATATGCACCGGAACCGCGGTCATATCTTCTTTCATTCGGATGGTTTGATTACCGAACTCATTCCCGGGTTAATAGATGCTGGAGTTGACATCCTTGACCCGCTTGAAGTCAAAGCAGGTGTGGATTTGGCCGCTCTGAAAATCCGCTTTGGCCGGAAACTGGTTTGGGAAGGCAACATAGATGCCCGGATTCTCTATTATGGAACAAAAGAAGAGATCGAATCTGAAGTAAAGAGAAAGATCTCGCTTTTTCCTGAAGGAGGATACATCTACCGCCTGGATGGTCCGATAACCGATGAGGCAAGTCTCGATAATTACCAATGGCTGATTGAGTGCGTGAAAAGATATGGCACCTACCGGAGGTAAAGATGCCAAGCAAAAAAGAGCAAAATAATATAAATTGGAAGAGTTTTATCTCCCAGCATGACCTCGTTTATGAGGAGGCTCCGCGTGTGTGGCAGGATGGCTTCGCCCTGGGCAACGGTGATATCGGCGTATTGGCGTATGCGCCATCCAGCCCTGAGTTCGTCATCAACAAAATCGACGTTTACGACCATCGCGTGCCACGCAGGAGAGTTCTCACGCACGAGGAGGCGCTCAAGATAATCAAGTCATCCCCGAGGCTTCTGCCCTGGGACGATCCGGATTCGGCCGCAAAGAAGATCGACGAGATTGAAGCGCACACCGGCGAGCTCATGATAACTCCCAAGACCTGTGTCCAGCTGCGCCTGGCATTCGCGCGCGTCTCCTATGGCGGCAGTACTGCAATCCCTTCCGTGAGTCAACATCTGGCCATCTACGATGCGATTCTCCACACGAAAATAGACCGCCATCTCTGTCATCCCCGGATGGAGAGTTTTGTTGCTTCAAATGCGAACGTGTTCTGCATCAAAGTTCGTGATGTCTCACCGCTTTCATCGTGGACGAATTTCATCGAAGTCTTCTGTCCGCGGGATTCTCTTACCGCCGACCCGAATCTGAGCGTTCAGGACGGACTGATGGTCCTCGATAAGACGATGCCGGATGGACTCCGTTATGTGGTCGCGGCCGGCGTTGTATCGAAGGGATGGAGTGGCGTTTATAAAGACTGGATGCGAAAATACTTTCGCCCACGTTTTCGCAGGTACGAGGGAAGGGTTAATCATATCAAGGTCGAGGGTCATATGTTAGAGGCTTCGGTTTCGGGTGACTGTGAAATCTATCTTGCGATCGTTACCTCTGACGAAAGTAAGGAGCCCCTTGCTGCGGCGAAGGCCCTGACGCGAAAAGCGATGCGAACCGGTTTCACCCGCCTTCAGGAACCGCACAAGCGCTGGTGGCACGACTTCTGGAAGAAATCCCTCATTGAACTCGATAATCCCGGCATGCAGCAACTCTATTATCTTTCAATGTATCAGGCGGCCAGTTGCTACCGCAAGGCTCCGGTCCCGGGGATAATGGGGCTCTGGTACGGGCCGTCAGAAGGGCCCCGCCAGATCGTGCCGTGGCAGGGTATGTACCACACCGACCTCAACTGCCAGGTCCCCGTGATGCCATTGTTTCCATCCAACCATCCTGAACTGGCAGAAGGCTTCTATGACACGTGGTTCAACATCCTTCCAAAGGCGCGCGAGTATACGAAGAAGGTGTTTGGCCTTCCCGGTGCACACGTCCCCGGAGCCTGCGGGCCGCGAGGCGATGAATCTGGAGGCGGCTGGGGGAAGTACATTATCACCTGTTCCGGTCCGTATTCGGGCGTCATATTCTCCTGGGGATACGAATACACCAAGGATAAGAGACTCTTGCGGAAAAAGATTTATCCGTATTTGCGCGATGTGCTCGACTTTTTCACGGCGTATGCCACGCGAGACCCTGATGGGCACTACCGCTGGTATCCGCTCCAGGCACCGGAACTTGCTCATATGGACGTGAGTAACTCTACGATGAACCTGGCAAATTTGAAGACCTGCTACCGTGTGGCGGTGGAGGCTACGCGTGTCCTCGGCTGCGACCTTGAGCGCCGCGCAAAGTGGCAGGATATTCTCGACCACTTCCCGGAGTACCCGGTCGGCGACGGAATGTTTCTTGAGGCAGATGGCATCCCGCCGCATCACTACGTTGGGCAGGGCGGCAGTATGTACCCGGTCTTCCCTGGTAATGAGTTTGGTCCGGACGGACCCAAGGAGATGCTGGCGATCGCCGAGAAGACTTATCGCGAATTCTGGGACTTAGGACCCACAGGTTACTGGATTGGCGGGCAAAGGCGCGCCGAGTTCTGGATTTTTTATGCGATGTGGGCACTGCGGCTGGGCCATGCAGAAGAAGTCTGGAACGAGATTATGCCCACAATCCTTCGCGCCGCTGTGAAGCCAAACGGTCTTATGGGCGGACCGACGTTGGGCGAGCCTGAGCTGTCCGAACCGGTACACGAACTCATCCCCAAGCGCACAATTCTTGACGGTAATGAGGAGATGCCGCTCACCGAGTTCAAATCTCAATGCATTGCTGGCACGCCAAATCCCCGGGCAAGAGAACTCTCTCAAGCCAGCCTGGAAGGCAGCGCCTACTATGCATTTCCGCTTCTCGAGTGCCTGCTTCAGAGTCACGATGGCCGGATCCGATTGTTTCCGGGGCTTCCGAAGGGACGAAAGGCCCGATTCGTTACGCTCCGCGCCCGCGGGCCATTCCTTGTCTCGGCAGAACTGGACAATAATGGCGTGACGTTTTTCTCAGTCAAGAGCCTCATCGGCGGAACTGCGAGGGTTCAAAACCCGTGGCAGGGAAGGCAGTCTGTATGCGTGCGCCGTGGAAAGAAGACTTCCACCGTGTGCATAGATGTGAAGGCTGACGTATTGGAATTCCCGCTGCGCAAAGGCGAAACAATCGCGGTGGCCCCGAGCGCCGCCGGTCTGAATCGGGCTAAAAATCTCCGCTTCAAGGCGACGCGCGAGAGCGGTCCGCAGCCGCTTATCGCCGACGGCAACTACGTCATCTGGCTGGGCCGGCCTGCCGTCCACGAATGCTACCGCAAGATTGCCGGACATCTCGCGGAGCATATTCCCGAAGGAACTTGAAAATGTCTGCGCCCGAAAGACTTCCTGACGCTTTTCGGCGCTAATATATTACAAAAAAGAAGGGGAGAGAAGATGAGAAGATTGCGTCAAGCCGGTTTTTGGTATTTAGCGGTACCCCTGATTCTCATCGGTTTTTTTGTCTTATCAGGTTTTACCGCTGAGGAGAGCGTATTTGGCAAGTTATCCTTTACCTATGAAACCCCGCATATCCCCTGGGCCAAGCCCTATGCCGGGAAAAAACTACGCATCCTGGTGATTGCACCGGTGGGTACCCAGAGAGAATCGGTAGAACTCTGGCAACGATTAGAGTGCGAGATAATTCCTTTAATGACCGCGGGTTTTGAGAAGTTTACCATCTCGCGCGAAGAAAGCTATGGTCCTGGTTTTATGGAGGAGGCAGAAGTTCTGAATCTCTCCGAGAAGGCTCTGAGTGCTGATTGGGATGTAGCCGTGGTAGGCAGGGTTGCCTGGGAGGCGCTGCCTCCGGAAGTCAGACTTAAAATTCTTATTAATGTCAGGGATAGAGGAACAGGATTAGTAGTGATTGACCAGGAGTTGGAACTTGTACAGTCAAGTAGACCTCTTTCTAGGGAATTAGCGGAAATTTTATTAAAAAAAACCCTGGAAGATAAAGAAGGTTTTTTCAACTATGTCCTTCCTGAACAGGACTTGCCGGTCTTCCATTCGTTGACCTTGTCTAAACCCTTTCTCCGCATGGCAAAGTTCGGTAAAGGACGGATTATCGATTTGGAGTATCGCCAAAAGGGCACTTTTTTTGAGAACGAGTCATCCCAGTCTCTTACCCCGGTATATCTTCTTCAACCGAATGGCCGTAGCGAATCACCCTATCCAACCGGTTCACCGGTTTATGACTACTATCTGAGTTTAGTAATCAGGTCTATCCTCTGGGCGGGTTGTGCAGAAGGGGACACGCGATTTCGTTGGTTCGCCTTGCCTCAGGTAGAGATTGAACGGGCACGATTACAGAAAGAAGAGACTCTTTTCAACCCCTGGCCCACCGGTGCTGACCGGCAGCACTGGTGGATAAGAGAAAAGGCTAAGGTTCGTTTTTGGGTTGAAGGCAACGTCAAACCCCCCACCGCGTTAGAGTGGATAATCCGTAATCCCTACAACGAAATAGAAGGAAAAGGAAGAATAGAAGAAATTAAAATTGAACCGTTACTTGGCGGTACCATTGAGTTGCCGATACTCCCGGGTGGAAGGCACTACTTGGAAGTATGGCTGAAACGAGAAGGTAAAGTGGTTGACTGGGCCATCATCCCTTTTAATGTGAAGGCAGAGTGTGAACCACCCTCGATAACCCTGGATAAGGTCAGTTTTGACCGGGGAGAGGAAGTAAAGGGGAAGGTCTTATTGGCTGGTGAACTTCTACCTGAAACCCAATTGTCAGTAAAAGTTTGGGATAATCTGGGCCGCCTTTTGGTAAAGGATGTGCGGAAAGAGAAAGGAACTGTACAACCGTTTTCGTTGAGAATCCCTGACCCTGTCACCCAGAGTTACATCATCAAGACAATAATAGAAGATAAGAAAGGGGTAATCTCTGAAGATAGAGCCGAATTTTTAATGCCTCTCCGGGGTAATGATGACTATCAGTTTCATGCCTGGGCCCAGGTCAAAGATACACCGGTCAATCACTACCGCCTTAAGAAATTACAGGAATTAGGGGTGGATGGTATCTTCTTCGGGGCTTTGTGGACCGTCCCTGATATTCTGAGCCAGCAAGCCTGGGTACTTTCCCGGCTGAACCTCAGGGTACTTCCTTATATGTCCTCGTATTGTGGTTGGGGCCTTTCTCCCGGCGAAAAAGATAAGACAGGTAATCCTCTCTGTCCCGGTAAATGTCTCTTTGCCCCTGACTTTGCTCAAGGACTATTTTCCAGGATTCAAGAACAGGTTTCTCTGTTAGCTCCATTTGCACCCTTAAGTTACTGCCTTTCTGAGGAAGATGGACTAGATTTTAATAAGACCGACCGCTGTTTCTGTCCGGCATCCTTAAAAGACTTTCAAGGTTTTTTAAAGAAGAGTTACGGTGATATTGCCAGTCTAAATCAATCCTGGGGAACAGATTACAAGGATTTCTCCGAATGTACTCCCATTACTTTCAAAGAGGCGAAAGAAAAAGGGCAATATCCCCGCTGGATTGACCACAGGCTGCATATGACCGAAGGCTGGACTGATTTCCATATTGAGATGGCTCGTGCCACCCGACAAAGTGACCCGCGCACCATTCCGGTATTCTTCGGGAGCAATCTGGAACCCTATTTCGGAAATGACCCCTACCGTCTAAATTCAGTGGCCGGCTCTATACCTGGTAATCCATGGGAAGGCGGCGGTGTTTCCGATATCCCGGAGGTCGCCTCTTTCTCTCCACCTGGGTTCTACCTGGCACCGGTTTACGGCACTTATCCACCTTCCTATTTTGAGGACAACATGCGACTACAGCCCTGGCTCTCCTTAGCCTGGGGATGCAACGGAAACGAATGGTGGGTAGCTTACGACGGCAATCTCTGTCAGGGAAACATGATGGCTCTTACCCCCTCTCTGGAAGAACCTGAGGTCCATTTTGGAGAGACGATGGAGGAGGTAAGGGAGATTAAAAGAGGAATAGGCAAACTGCTGTTGAACTCAAAACGCCGGGATGACGGCATAAGGATACTCTATTCCTATTCCTCTATGCTGGTCTCTGAATTTAACCATCCTGAAACTACCTGGGCCGATGCCCGGAGTGACCTGATTAAAATTCTGGGTGACTCAGGACTCAATTACCGATTGCTCTCCCCGGAACAGGTCTGCCGGGGAGACCTTAAGAACTCAGCCAGGGTTCTTTTTCTTTCCTACAGCCAGGCCATCAGTCCGGAAGAGGCTAAGGCTATCCTGAACTTTGCCCGGGCAGGCGGCATAATAATAGCAGACTTTTCGCCCGGGATTATGGACGAACACGGTAAAACCCTTCCGGCAAGTTCCCTGTCAGAACTCTTCCCGGAAAAAAAGGATTTACATCATCAGGTGGTAGGAAAGGGAAGGGGAGTCTATCTGGGAAATCTCCTTCGGGGCTACCTTCAGGTCCGGCGTTCTGAGCAAGGGAATCAAAAAAAAGCCGCCTTATTGGGAATTTTGAAAGAAGTGGGAGTCACACCGAAGTATGCGCTCAGCCAGTCAGATGGCAATCCGGTCTCTGTCGTATCAGGAACGGTCTTTGAGGACGGCGAAGCTTCTTACCTGCTACTGCTTCGTGAAGAACGCGGTAAACCTCCTTTAGAAGTAAAGATTAATCTTGACCGGTCTGCCGAGATTTATGACGTCAGAGAAGGGAAATACATAGGTGGTAAAGGCGAGGCCAAAATTCCCCTGGCCTGCTGTCGGGCTAAACTATTGTCGTTTTTGCCCTATCGGGTGAAGAGCATAGATGTTGTTGCCCAGGAACCCTCTGGCCGGAATATCCCCATTTCGGCTGAACTCAAAACCGAATCCGGCAAACCAGGCCGGCATCTCTTCAGGCTTACCGTCATTGGTCCTGACGGAAAGGAAATTCCGTACCTGGCGCGAAACATACCTGCTCCCGGAGGTAAGTACGAAGGTCTATTCCATTTCGCCTTAAATGACCCGGCCGGGAAATACCTCCTGCAGTTTAAGGATGTAGCAACCGGTCTATACGGACAGACGGCAGTGTTGATAAAATGAGGAAAATATTTCTGGTGGGGTCTTTGTTAATCTGGGTGTTTGCAACCGGTGCGGTTTATGGAGAATCCATAACTATCGTGGGTTGTCCTTATATCTCTTCTCCACCGAAGATAGACGGAATTTTAGACGATGCCTGCTGGAAAGAGGGCCCGGCCACGACCGACTTTTTCTCTTTGGCTCACCCCTTTCCTTACCCGGCGGCTGAGGCTGAAACCACACTGAAGTTGGGCTTTGACCAGGAGGCACTCTACATAGGGCTATTTTGCTCCTCAAAGATTGCAGGAGTGTCAGAAGATGAATGTTGGAGAGAGGATTGGCTCCATTTCATGTTTGACCCGGATGGTAAATTGAGCGGGGGAGTCTATGACCTTGTCTTTTACTCTTACGGCCCGATAGGCGCAGTCTTTGTCAAACATGAGGTCCCGGGGCCCAATGAGATAGTCTCTGAGCCTACTCGTACCGGTGCTATGCACCGGGAAAAAGATGGATGGAGTCTGGAAGTGGTAATTCCCTATAAGGATTTGGGAGATCATCAACCGCAGAAAGGAGATATCTGGACCTTTGGATTTCTGCGTGCCTGCGTCACTAACAAATCACGGGTCCTTAATTTCAGCATCTCTATGTGCCAACCGGAATATGATAAAAAGAACTATGCGTTTTTGTGTTTTGGAACAAGCCCGGAGCGCCTTTTAAGAGGAGTAGCCACCGCGTTGGTATCCCGGGATTTGCCATTAGCGGAAGGTGTTGAGTTCCTTTTACCGAAAGGAGTCCTCCGCTGTGATAATCTCCAGAGCATCTGCCGGAGAAAAATCCGATATTTGAAAACAATTTTGTTAGAGTGTCAGGCAATGCTTCCGGCAAACGAATTGCCTCCGGGGATTAAAGAAAAACTCAGTTTTATAATCCCGGAATTAAATTCACTGCAACAAGATACTACCCAATCACCGGGACAGTTTCAAAGGTTGTCTGCGTTAGAAGAACGGTTGGTAAAGGTGCGAACAGAAATCCTTTTGCAAATTCTAATACAAACGCAATAAACAATTTTATAAAAGCGAGGGGGTCTGGTGAACAAAACTTGCGAAAGTGTCAGTAACAAAACAAGCAAAATGAGGGAAGGGAGTATCCGAGGCTCACCTGTAGTGTAGTGAGAACACGGAGAGGCTCCGTCCCGAATTGCGTAGTTTTGTCTGACACGAAGCTCTGTTTTGCGAACCAGACACCGGAGCATAGAGGATATAATGCGGCAAAAATTTCTTTTACTTGTATTAAGTTCTCTCTTCTTGGCGCGACCTTTATCCGCAGGTGAACTGACTATCCTCCCTTGCCAGCGGCTTAAAGAACTTCCACAACTGGATGGCAGGTTAGATGACCCCTGCTGGAAAGAGATAGAAACCGCAGTCCTGCCCTATCTCAGAGGTGGCACACCGGATACGAAATTAGAGACTTCTCTTAAATTAGGCTTTGACGAAGATGCGCTCTATATCGATGTTTTCTGTTTCAAAAAGGACATCAAAAGACTCAGGGCCGAGGTAACCCGGCGGGGAGATATGGCTCTTTGGAGTGATGATTCCTTGGAGATATATATTGACCCGGATAATACACCGGTCTCCTTCAATTATTTTGTGGTAAATTCCCTGGGAACACAGGCTGATGACCGTAAAGACAGTCTGGGCAGTCGCAGTTCCACCTGGGCGCCGGAAGAAGAAAAGGGGTGGAAGGCAAAAGCAAATACTACTCAAGAAGGGTGGGGAGTGGAAGTAATGATTCCGTGGAAAGACTTGGGGAAGAAACCCAAAGAGGGTGATATCTGGACCTTCGCCCTGATTCGTTTTGACTGGTCAGACGGCAACTGGATAGCCGCTACTACCTCTCCGGGAGCATTGAGTAATGCCAAAGAGTGTTTTGGTTTTCTTGCTTTCGGAGAAGACGCAAAACTTCTGGAGAAGGTTATTCGTCTGGCCTCTGCCTGCTCTCCTTCCCATACCAGCGAATCCAATATTGGTGAAAGCCTTTTTGTTTACGAAGAATATGGCAAGGGGTTGTATCACCGGTTAACCGATATTTCCTCCGTACTTGAACAGTGCCGTGTTTTACTGCCCAGGGTATCCAACGATAGCCCTCTTATCGCCAGGTCAAGTACTCTTTTTAACGAGGTAGAATCGTTGCAAAAAGAGTTGGGGAAACTATCGGATTTTGGACCGGCAGGCTGGCAGTCTTTTCTTCCCAGAATGGTCAAACTTCATGCTCAGTTAGAAGAACTTCTGGCCAAATTGCTCGTTCCCTCTGACGGAAAGTAAAGGGGTATTAAATCCGGAGGAAAATGATGAAAATAGACTGGAATAGTCTTCTGGAGCAACACGATTTAATCTATGAAGAAGCTCCGCAAATCTGGCAGGATGGCTTTCCCATCGGTAACGGAGACATGGGAGCTTTGGTCTATGCACCTTCCTATCCAGAATGGACGATAAACAAAGTGGATGTGTGGGATGAACGACATCCGAAGAGGAAGAAGGTATTGACCATAGAAGAAGTAAAAGAAGGGCTGAAAAAGGGTCTCACCAGCCAAAAGTTAGACGAATTAGAATCTCCGGGCTCTTCGTCTGGCCAGTATCCTACACCGAAGACATGCGGTCAGCTAAGGATAACGAAAACAGGACATTCAGGGATATTACTGAGCCCGGCACCAGCGATAAAACAGCGGTTACACCTTTACGAGGCAAGGGTGAGCATGGAGATGGACAAACACATGGACCATCCGAGGTTGGATAGTTTCATATCGGCAAATAGAAACGTATTGGTCACCAGGGTGAAAAATGTTTCTCCCTTTGGCTGGCGTAATGAACTACATCTCTATAAAGATGAAGATGTCACCTTAGCCAAACCGAAACTAAGGGCAGAAGGTAACAAAATGATAATCGAGCAGGAGCTGCCTTCTTATGGAGAAAGATATGTAATGGTGGCCAAGGTAGTACCCACAGAAATCTCCTCAACCGGAGAATGGGACTGGGTCAAAAAGAACGTGAGGAAGAAGTATTGGCCTGCTCCAGATAAAGCCGTAATCGCAAAAGTAGCCGGAACAATAATTAAGGCAGAAATAGGAGGAGATTTTGAAATCTACGTATCCGTAGTAACCTCTAAAGAGAGTCCCGCCCCGGAAAAGACGGCCAAAAGGATAGTAGATGAAGCATCAAGAACAGGATTTGAGGGGTTATTAAAAGAACACAAGGAATGGTGGCGAGACTTCTGGACAAAATCGTTTATTGAGTTGGACGATAAATTCCTCGAGGAACTCTGGTATCTATCACTCTATCAGCTTGCCAGTTGCTATCGTAAGGCTCCTGTGCCAGGACTCCTTGGCCTATGGTTTGGCCCCACAGGTGAACCCAGACAACTTCTTCCGTGGGCAGGTATGTATGTTAACGACCTTAATGCCCAGATACCGCCTATGCCTGTTTTTGCGGCTAATCATCCGGAGATTGCGGAACCTTTTTATGAGACATTCCTCAGAATGATACCGGAAGCAAGGAAAACAGCCCGAAAAGTCTACGGCTTAGATGGGGCATATTTGCAGGGTTGTGGTGGTCCCAATGGTAAAGATAACGCGGGTGGCTGGGGAAAACTGATACAGTGTGGTGGTCCGTATTTGGGACTTATCTTCTGCTGGGGACATGACTATACCCAGGATAAGGTCTTATTAAAGGAAAAGGTCTATCCTTTTATCAAAGAGGTACTGACCTTTTTTTACCAGTATAAGACAACAGGTAAAGACGGTAAATATAGATTATACCCTTCCCAGGCACCTGAGATACCCTGGCTTGACTGTGGTAATCCGACATTTACATTGTCTTTGCTGAAAGTATTACTGAAAAAAGCGATTGAGGCGGCTCAAATCTTGGACGTGGCTGAAGACGAGAAAAGGAAGTGGGAGGATTTCCTGAAGAACTTTCCAGAGTATCCGGTGGAAGACGGTATCTTTAAAGAAGCGGATGAAATCCCTGTGGAGCACTATGTTGGCCAATCCGGAGGGATGTATCCCACATTCCCCTGTGGTGAAATAGGTATGGATAGCCCGGAAAATCTGCGCAAGATAGCCCTGAAAACATATCGTACAAATTTCCAAAGGGCCGCCCACATTTCATACGCTGATAAACGAGGTTATCATTTTATTTGTTTGTGGACATGGTTTTTCTCTATCATAACTGCATTAAGGTTGGGTCTGAAGAAGGAGGCCTGGAATTCTCTGTTCCATGATGGATTAAGGTGTTTTCTAAAACCGAATGGTTTACTTTCTCATAATCCGGTAGTCGTTTGTTCACCAAATGATAGTGAAAAGAATATAGAAAGGCTACCCAGGTCTTTTCTGAATGATTGTGGAGAGAGGATGTCATCAAGGGAAGTGTGGTGTGGACATCAGGGTGAATGTACAAAGAGAAAAGAAGGCAAGCGCGAAATATCTCCGATTCTGGAAGGAAGTAGTGCCTATATGATGGTAATTGAAGAGATGCTTATTCAGAGTTATGACGGCATAATCCGGATTTTCCCATGCTATCCCAAGAAACTTGGTGGTCGATTTTATAGGTTAAGGGCAAAAGGAGCAGTTCTTGTCTCATCTGAAATTGAAGCCGGTAAGGTAAAATACGTAGTTGTAGAAAGTCAAAACTCCGGAAAAGTAAAAGTTAAAAATCCGTGGAAGGGTAACGAGATTTATCTAAGGTATAATTCCGGTTCGATAGAGATGAAATGTCCCGGAGATATAATCGTTCTAAAGACGTCTGTGGGTGATAGGGTTATATTATCGGAAGATAAGAAAGAGATAGATATTATGAAAAGGCGGACGGTGCCAGAAGGGAAGGTTGTGCCCGGACCAAAGATGCTCAAGTTAAAAGATGGAACTCGGATTTGGATTGGGAGAAGTAGTAGTGAATATACGGGATTACCGGCAACATCGTAAGAGGGGAAGATAAAATATGAATGCGCGAGAGCGAATTTTAGCCGCCATCAATTTCCAGCCATTGGATAAAGTGCCTTATATGCATAGCCTCACACCCAGCGCCTGGAAGTACGGCAGAGAATTACTTAATATTCTAAACGGCCATCCGGATGACTTTCGGGA
Source organism: Candidatus Omnitrophota bacterium (assembly GCA_043797665.1). Taxonomy (GTDB): domain Bacteria; phylum Ratteibacteria; class UBA8468; order MWAK01; family MWAK01; genus CAZVUE01. The sequence continues at coordinate 12,081 of JAZDPL010000067.1, read as the reverse complement.
AACTCCATATACTGAAGTCGATATTCAGAAACCAGACCCGAAGGATTTCAAGAACGGTCAATATTACAAAATAGAGAAGGATGAATGGGGTTGTACCCGGCTTTTTCGGAATTTTGGGATTGGCGGTATGGTAATGGAGCCGTTTGTTTTTTCCGATGAGAACTTTTTGCGAACCTACCGACCGCCCTTGCCCCCGTTTTTGGACTCGAATGATCCGGGCTTTATCAAAGAAAGAGAGCATCAGTTAAAATACCGCACTGACCACTATGCGGTTACCCAATTTCGGCCCACCTTTGAGCGGATGCATTACCTGCGCGGCTACGAGCATCTGCTTCTGGACATTGCGGCTGGGGACCCTTTTGTAGAAGAACTTCTGGATATGGTGGTTGAGTATAATATGGGCTGGATTCAATGGGCAATAGCAACCTCTGCCGAGGCGATTATTTTCTCGGATGATTGGGGTACGCAGGATAGACTAATGATCAGACCGGAAGTATGGCGCAAGGTTTTCAAGCCCCGCTATAAAAAAATGTTTGACGCCGTCAGAGCCGGAGGGCTTGATATCTGGTTTCATAGTTGTGGATTCATCACGGAGATTTTTCCTGACCTTGCGGAGATAGGCGTAAAGGTGCTCTGGCCCCAGTTTTCTTGCTATAATTTGCGAGAATTCGCCGCCCAATTAAGGGAATTGAAGATAGCAGTTCTGGCCGATTTTGACCGGCAGAAGATTTTGCCGTTTGGAACACCAGATGAAGTTGATAAGTATATTAAGGAGAGCCTGGATATTTTTCGAGCAAAAGAGGGTGGATTTATCGGTCGGGCAGAGTTGTCAGGCGATATGCCGATAGAGAATATCAGGGCATTATGTGCTGCCTTCTGGAAATATGGAAGAGGAGGGGAATAATGTCCCTGATATCAAAAAAAATATCGAACCCGGATAGTTTCTTCCGGCTGGTACCGATGTGGTATCTGAACGGAGAGTTTGATGAAGATGAGACCCGAAGACAAATAGCGGAAATGAAGAAAAAGGGCATCGGTGGAGTCATGCCTATACCCATAACAAAAAACCACCATTGTTTTCCCGGAGCGGGAATGAACGTGGAATATCTATCGAAAGATTATTTTAAACAGTATGGCGTGATTGTGGACGAATGCCGGAAACAGAACATGAAAATCTGGGTATGGGACGATGTATTTTGTCCTTCAGGGAAGGCGGGGGACAAGGTCATAAAGGCAAACCCGGCTCTCCGCCCCCTTGTCCTGAAGAAGTTCAGGAAGGGGAAAACGCCCAAACATAAATGTTGCCGCGTTATTCACCGGGATTCGGAGGATTGGTTCTACGAAGAACCGGGGGGAGATTATCCGGTAGATTTATTGAGAAAAGAAACAACGGAAACATTCCTCAAAATCACTTATGAGCCATACTTCCAGCATTTCGGCAACGAGTTCGGAAAAACAATCATCGGTTTTTTCACCGACGAGGTGAGGTATGCCGGGTGCATCAACGGAATCTTTCGGATCAGAAATACATACTATGAACAGCCTGGGATTCCATGGAGACAGGATTTCCCTGCGTTCTTTAAAAAAAGATACGGTTATATTCTCCTGCCGCGGCTGAAATATCTGTTCGCGTACGACTCCGGAAACGGGCCGGAAGCACAAAAGGTACGGGAGGATTTTGCAGACCTCGTTACCACCCTTTTTGCCGACAATTATCTCAAGCCGCTCCGCGTTTGGTGCCGGCGGCATGGGGTGTATCTCATGGGACACCTCAACAACGATGACTTTCTTGATGCAAACCTGCGGGGCGGCGGCGACTATCTGTATCAACTGAAGCAGTTTGATGTTCCGGGCATTGACGTCGTTACCCGCCAGATTTTCCCCGACAAAGAACGCCGCCGTCAGAATACAAAATCGTATGATTTTATTCGCTACAACAGCAATTTCCCCAAACTCGCTTCCAGCGCGGCACATCAAAAAAACTCCCGGTATGCGTTATGTGAAATTTTTGATGCATTTGGATTCGGGCTTACCCTGGCAGAAATGAAGTGGTTGGTTAACTACCACATAGTACGGGGAATCAATATGTTCGTACCGGCAAGCCTTAATTATTCGACAAAAAACGGTGCGGTGGTGAGCACCTGCTCTTATCAGGGCAAAGGCAATCCCCAGTGGGAATTTTACAAGCCCTTTGCCGATTATGCCGCCCGCGCCTGCTATCTGACAAGCCTGGGCCGACCGGACATAGACACAGCCGTGTTATATCCGATTTCAACCCTGTGGAGGGAAAAGAATAAAAGACTGAACGATAGTTTTGAATCTCTGATGGTTTATCTTCAGATTCATGGCGTTGATTTTGACCTTTTCAGCAGTATGGACATGGAAAACGCCGGAATGGTCGGTAACGGTCTGAGGCAGGGAAAAATGCTCTATAAAAAAATCTATCTCTGTAACGATACGAAACTCAACCAAAATGAAAAAGCCTTTTTTGAAAAACTGGCCGGTAAAATACCGGTATATACGCCGAAATACCTGGACATAAAGGGCGCGATAAAATACAAGCCCGCTGCCTTATCGTACGATTCGAAACGTATGCAAATAGCAGACTATGGCCTGACGATGTATCGCGGACTGAACAATAAGGTGGATGCCATGGTTGATTTCGGCAAATTCAGGCACATGAGGTTTATTAAGAGGGGAATTACCGGAGGTTCATTGTATTACTTTTTCAACGAGAGCACCAGGGAGACCTATAGAGGTACCATAAAATTAAGGGAAATGGGCGATATTTTCCGGATAGACCTTGAAAACGGCCAGATTCGCAAGATGGAAAGATGCGGCGCGGGAAACGCCGTTTTTAAAACGGAACTGAGGATTGCTCTTAATCCGTCAGAGGCGCTCTGTGTCGTAATAGCGGATAAAAGGTCAAAACTTTTTCAAGCCGGAAAGATACCAACCGGAACATTGGTTGCAAAAAAACAGGGAAAAGAACTGGATTTTGACGGAGACTGGACAATTTCCATGGTGAGCAAGACGACGTGGACCCGGAAGGAGGGATTTAGTTACACTACTCCTTCGCAACAGGTTAAAACCAATACATTGAAAGACTGGTCGGAAACGTTCGGTGAAACCTTCACCGGAATTGTAAAATACAAAAATGAATTCACCCTATCCAATCTGAAAGACGATATCCAGATTCAATTCGTGCAGATTAACCATAACGCTGAAGTAATGGTGAACGGCAGAAAAATCGGAACGCTCCTGGATAAACCTTATAAATTGCAAATAAACAAACATTATTTGTTACCGGGGAAAAACCGATTGGAAATACTGGTTGGCAATACCCTTGCCAATTTAGCCCGGTCTTCTGATTTCAAAAAGAAATTGAAGGAGTTTCACTACGAGAATTGCTATTACGCCATGACCGAAGACTACGATAGAGAAAACCTGAAGTCAGGAATCTTCGGCGTCAGGATCTGGTCGTGTTGAAGAATGATTGCCGATGTTCATTAAACCGGAGGAAAAATGAAAAGAATCAGCTTGAACGGAATCTGGAATCTCACTTATACTTACTTCGGGAAATATCTTTCCGAGACGGCTATCGGGGAATATAAGGAACTGAAGTGGTTGGATGCGGTCGTTCCTGGCGATGTCCATCTTGATCTGATGAAAGCAGGTCTGATCGACGACCCGTTCTTCGGCCGAAATACTGACCATTGTCTATGGATGGAAAGTAAGGACTGGTGGTATCGAAAATCCTTTGTGGTTCCCGAAGACCTTTCCGGTAAGGCCATATATTTGCGCTTTGCCGGTCTGGACACGTTTGCCTCTGTCTTTCTGAACAAAAGACTGATAGGGAAACATAAGAATATGTTTACGCCGCTGGAGATAGATGTAACAAAATATTTAAAGACGAAAGGTGAAAACGAACTTTTAGTAAAGTTGACTGCACCTCTATACGGGGTTACTCCGGAAATAAGAGGGAAAGCGGGTGCTCATGACCCGTTAATCGTTTATACCCGCAAAGTGGCTGAAAGTTACGGCTGGGACATAGCTCCCAGGTTACTTACCATCGGTATCTGGAAAGATGTGGAGTTGTGCGCATTTGATGAAGTTAGGATAACTGACTTGTATATTCATACTCTTGAAATATCCCGCCAGAATGCGGTAGTTGGATGTGAAGTTGAGGTTCAAAAAGAGGTTGGCGGAAGTACTGAACTGGAACTTGAAATGCAGGTCGGCGGACAGACGAAACGGATAAACTTTAAACTTACTGAGAAGCAACATAATATCGGGTTTAAGTTTCAGATTAAAGACCCCCGACTCTGGTGGCCGAATGGTTACGGAGAACAGAACCTCTATCGCTGTCAAGCCAGACTTTTAAGAAAGGGAATCGCTATCGATACCAGAAAATCGGATTTTGGTATCAGAAAGGTCGAACTGGTGCAGGAACCCCAGAAAAGTGGGGGTACATCCTTCTCTTTCCGAATCAACGGAAAAGATATATTTATCAAAGGGTTCAACTGGTCGCCTCCGGATGCGATATTTGCCAGGACCGGTACCAAAAGGTATGAAGAATTATTAACCTTGGTAAAAGAATGCAACGCGAATATGCTCCGGGTCTGCGGTGTGGGAACCTATGAAAAGGAGGTGTTTTATCAGTTGTGCGACCGGTTAGGTATTCTAATCTGGCAGGACTTTATGTTGAACGGTCTTATCTATCCTCAAGAAGACCAAGATTTCATGGAAAATCTGAAAGAAGAAGTGGAGTTTGTGGTCAAAGACCTGCGAAACCATCCCTGCATCGCTCTGTGGTGCGGAGATAATGAAGGCGATTTAAGGTGGACAAATTGGGACGGGTCACACCACTACTTTAACCGAATCACCAGAGAACTGATACCCGGTATTTTACAAAGGTTGAATCCTGAAAGGGTCTATTTGCCCAGCAGTCCCTCTTCACCGAATTTGGAAAGCGACCCCAATGACCGGCTGTCCGGCGACCGGCACCAGTATATGCAGGGAGCAGACTACAAACACCCTGATTTTATGCACAACCCCTGTTGTCCCAGATTTATAAGTGAAACCGGTTATATCTCCTGTCCGGATAAAGAGGTCCTGCGGCAGTTTCTCCACCAAGAGGAGATGTGGCCAACCGATAATAAAGTCTGGTGGTATCATTCGGCTGATACCCTGTTTGTGGGCTGGCGTCACCGGATACAGGCATTACACGATGGTTTAAAAAATAATGGAAAACCAGACCCGAAGAACATCGATGAATTTATCCAATACACCCAGGAAGTCCAGGCAGAAGCGCTGGTGGAATGGTTCAATGTTGCGGCCCAAAATCCAGAATGCGGCGGTATTCTATTCTGGAATCTCTGCGACTGCTGGCCGCAAATTTCGGATGCGGTAATCGCATATCCCTGTAAACCCAAACTGGCTTACAAAGCCCTGTGTAAAGCTTTTGGAAAAATCCGCAGGTAACGTTATGAAAAAACTGGATAAAGATTTTGGTGGAAGAATTTATTACAAAATGAAATTAATCGGAGAATTTGAGGAAAGGCTTTATCACCTCTTTTTGGAAGGAAAGATACCCGGGACTATTCATCTTTATGCAGGTCAGGAGGCTGTCGCCGTTGGGGTGTGTGAGAATTTGACCAAAGAAGATTATATCACCAGTACCCATCGTCCCCATGGTCACGCCATTGCCAAGGGTGTCTCAATAAAATCCATGATGGCGGAACTTTACGGTAAAACCGAAGGGTGCTGTAAGGGCTATGGTGGTTCCATGCATGTTGGCGATATTAAGGTTGGGGCAGTGCCTGCCGTTGCCATCGTGGGAGGAGGAATACCTATTTCCGTCGGAATCGGGCTTTCCTATAAATTAAGGAAGAAAAAAAATGTGGCCGCGTGCTTTTTTGGAGATGGGGCAACCAACGAAGGAGCCTTTCATGAAGGACTTAACATATCTGCTATTTGGAATCTCCCGGTAATTTTTGTCTGCGAGAATAACCTCTATGGAGCGTCTACCCATATCTCCAAAGTTTGTAAGTTAAAGAATCTTGCGGAAAGGGCTTCTGCTTATGGAATGGAGGGAGTAATAGCCGATGGCAACGATGTCATTGATGTCTATGAAAAGTCCCGGAAGGCGGTGGAAAAGGCACGCAACGGGGAAGGTCCCACCCTGATAGAATGTAAGACCTATCGGAAGGGGGGTCATTCCCGCGGGGATGCCTGCAATTACCGGGATAAGGAGGAGGAGAAGAGATGGCTTGCCAGGAATCCGGTTAATATTTTGAAGGAGCGATTGATTAAGGAGAAAATCTTTTCGGAAGAAGAAATTCAGAACATCGAGAAAAGAGTGAACCGGGAAATAGAAAATGCCGTGGAATATATTTCTTCCTGTACCGACCATAAACCAGAGGATGCTCTTAAATATGTTTATTATGAAGGGGAATGAGCTATGAGGAGATTATCAATAGTGGAATCTCTCCGTGAAGCCATTGCGGAAGAGATGCGCCGGGATGAAAGAGTATTTTGTATTGGAGAGGATATCGGAATTGAAGGGGGATTTGGAGGCGCTTTCACGGTAACCCTCGGCTTGGAAAAGGAGTTTGGACACGAAAGAATAATTGATACTCCAATTTCGGAGATTGGCATCGCTGGTGCGGCTATAGGTGCGGCGATTGGTGGAATGAGGCCAATCGCCGATGTTCAGTACTCAGATTTTATATTCTGTATGATGGACCAGTTGGTTAATCAGGCGGCAAAATTCTGCTTTATGTCGGGAGGCAGTGTTAAAATTCCCATCGTTCTGCGTGCCCCGGTAGGAGCAACCACCAGAGGTTGTCAGCATGCCCAGTCTCCGGAATCCTATTTTGTCCATGTTCCGGGATTAAAAATTGCCTGTCCTTCCAATGCCTATGATGCCAAAGGGATTTTAAAGTCTGCGGTCAGAGATGATAATCCCGTCTTAATATTTGAACATAAACTCCTTTATGGGAGTAAGGGAGTCCGGTCGGAAAAGGGTGCTCTTTCACCCATCTCAGAGGTACCGGAAGAAGAATATCTGGTTCCTTTCGGGAAAGCGAAGATAAAACGTAAAGGTTCGGATGTTACTATCCTGGCTAATCTTCTGATGGTATATCGTGCGTTAGAGGCTGCGGAGAAGATTGAATCTGAAGGTATCAGTGTTGAAGTAATTGACCCGGTCTCTCTGGTTCCCTTCGACCTGGAAACCCTCATTCACTCCATAGAGAAAACCCATCGACTGATTATCGTACACGAGGACACCTTAAGGGGAGGCTGGGGCGCGGAAGTCGCGGCGTTAGTTTCGGAAAAGGCTCTGGATGTTCTTGATGCCCCTGTAATTAGAGTGGCCGCACCCGATACACCGGTACCTTTTGCGCCCATCATGGAAAATTTCTATATACCAAGTTCCGAAAAGATTATCCAGGCGGTTCACCGGGTTGTGGGATAAGTAAGAGTGATAGTAAATACTCAGTCAACCCCGTTCCGCTTCTTGCCCTTTCCAATCCTATGGAAAGGGGACCCGTATTCCTGCATGTTTCTATCAGGAATCCTGCGTTTTACCAGATGTCCGCCAGCCCTCCAGCAGTCAAAAATTGCGCGGAGTACTCTTCTTTAAGGCTGACTATCATCCGCTCCAATTCCTGAGCCGCTTTCGGACCGCAGTTTTTGACGCAGAAGTAATCCGGGATTACCGTTCCCTCGCCGTAGTGAAACTTTTTAGCCATCGGAACAAATTCCCAGGGATGGAAGTAGAAGCAGATGACCGGTTCTTTCTTTCCTTGGCTGACTTTCCGTACATAATCCACAAATCTTTTGACCTTTTTCATCAGCACTTTTGCCCCTTCTGTCCTAAACGTGGGCCACTGGTCCAGGTCCCTTCCGAAAGGGTCGTTACTTTTCTGACTGATGTCGGCAAAGTTCGGGATTTCCAAAACCCTGCTTTCACCTTCTTCTAACCAGTTCTTCCGATTAGGATGGTAGGGAAAGAGCCTCTTCCGGTAAAAATAGAGCGGATAAGAGGCGTCCGCTTTATACCCTAATTTTTCCAGGGCATTCACCATGGCCGTGCTTCCCCAGAGCCTGGGTGCCCGGAAAGAGACCGGTTTTACTCCAGCAGTCTTCTCCACTAATTCGGTTGCTTTTTTTAGCCTCAGGAACACTTCTTCCGGCAGGAGCGGTTTCACTCCCGGAATCGGAAACAGTTCGTCACCCACGGTTTCGTGGTATAGCGTATGACAACCAACTTCATGTCCGGACTTTAATACCGGGCGGGTACTCTTCGGAAATTTCTCCGCAACATCTCCGGTAAAAAAGAAAGTCGCCTTTACCTGCTGCCTCTGAAAGATATCCAGAAGAATCGGAATTCCCTTTTCCACACCCTGATAATAGGGGGTCCAACTGCCCACGTCCGTTTCCACGTCAATCCCGATAACCACCTTCACCTTTCCCATTTTTTCTTCCCTTGTCATTCTGAGGCTTTCGCTTCATGTCATTCTGAACAGAGTGAAGAATCCAAGATATATCCTTCGCTACGCTCAGGACGACACAGTACGTCGGATTCTTCGCTTCGCTCAGAACGACATACTACGTCGGATCCTTCTCTGTCGCTCAGGGTGATACCTTAACATCAAATCTCAATTATCTTTTGTAGTATATCCGAAAATATTTCTACGCCGTTTTTCGTTACCCTGATTCCGTTCTCCCAGCGCAGACCGAAATTCTGATTATAGAGGAACGTATCCACCTGGAAGGTCATATTTTCCTGAAGCGGATAGTTTGAGTGTGATTCCATCCAGGGCCTCTCCACTTCAATCATACCCAAGCCGTGGCAGGGTCCGTAAAGGGCGTTCCGGCGTACACCCAATTTTTCCGCATACGCAAAAAACTTTTTGGTCACGTCCCCGGCGATTACCCCGGCCTTAATCCACTCCATCGTCTTCAGATGCATATCCAGACCGGCCTGAACTAACCGGCGCATCTCTGACGACATCCTGCCGATGCAGACCGGACGTCCCACACTGCCGGAGTAGCCGGCCACCCGGGCACCTACGTCCAACTGCACCAGATTCTTCCGGCCCAATTTCTGGTAGCCTGGCCTGCCGATGGCGTGGGTGGAACTCCTGCCGGCCAATACGTACTGGGGGTGTGCCTCATATTCTGCGCCGAGAGTGTAGAATTCTTTTTCGATGATACCCACCACCTGCAGTTCGGTCATCGAGGGTTTTAACTGCTTAAGCGTATTCTTAAGCGCTATCTCTGAAATGCGGAAACTCTCCCTCAGCATCTCTAATTCCGCCGGGCTTTTGATTATCCGCAGGTCAGCCACGATGTCGCTCTTTACTATCTCTGCCTCAGGCGCGGCTTTTTTCAGGCTTTCGTAAATCGGCAGGGGAAATATCTGGTAACCGGAGAGGCCGATTTTCTTTATCTTTTTTCCGGGCATAATCTCTTTAAAGATGTTTTCAAATGTGGCTACCTTGATGTCCGGATAGTCCGGTTCCGCGCTCTCCCGGTACTCCACTAATTTATAAATCTTTTTGATTCGGCTGCGGTCTTGGGCAAAGGTTTCACTCTCCGGTCCGATTAACAACACCGGTTCTCCTTCTGCCGGTACCAGTACTCCGGCCGATTCAAAGATAGGCCAGTAATCAGAGAGGTAACGCACGTTGGCGAAATCCGCTTCGTGGGAGTGGGCCAAGAGAAAATCCAAACCTCTATTTTTGACCTCTTCCTGAACTTTCTGCCACCTTACCTTAAATTCCTTATCCGGCAATCTGTTCTTCATAATCCTCCCTTATTCGATGACCATTAGTGTCATTCTGAGTGAAACGAAGGATCCGACGTACTGTGTCGTCCTGAGTGTAGCGAAGGATCTATCTTAGATTCTTCACTCTGTTCAGAATGACGGATTAATCTCTTACTCTTTCGTCCCAGCGAAAGACAATGCCCATATTCAACGGCTTGCCTGTATGTAACAATTGATATCCTTTCAGCGCATCCTTTGCTTCAAATCGGTGTGTAATCAACGGCGCAATTTTCAGATGCCGCGTTCTGATATAATGGGTTGTCTCCAACCAGTCCTGGTCGTCGATACCGCAGGTGGTCTTTACGGTCAGTTCCCGAATTTTAATCTGGTCCAGATTGAGCGCACAACGTTCCCGGTCAAAGTACTGTGCCTGGAGAAGGAGCGTACCCTGTTTCTTCATCTGTTGTACCATCCGGTCGGTTGTCGGAGCATGTCCGACCGTGTCGTAGAGGATATCAAATCCGGCTGGAGCCAGTTTCTGAAGTTCCGCCTCTAAATTTTTGTCGTCGGTACACAACACATCTGAAATTAAATTTTTTGCGAAGGCAACCCGTTCGGTGTCCTGTTCCAGGAGGACCGGGTGAGCACCGCGTCCGGCGGCTAACTGAGCCGCACAGATTCCGATAAATCCGGCGCCGATAATCAGGACTTTCTGCGTTGCGCCGACGTTGCAGAAACTGATTCCCCGGTTGGCAACTCCAGCCGCAATCGCAAAAGATAAGGTTTCTAATTCCAGTCGGTTTAATAATGAGGATGCGACAAACCGATAGCCGGTCCATCCACCAACCGAAAGGCCCACGTGCGCTCCCCACATTGAGACGATGTTTCCTTTCCACCGGCCGGCGCTTCCGTAGACGATGTCTCCGACCTTGAAGTTTGTTGCTTCTTTTCCGCATTCCTCCACGATTCCGATTTGCTGGTAACCCGGAACACAAGGAAACTGGCTGCCAATATGTTTTCCCCGGAGAAGCCATCTCTCTGTCCCGGGTGAAATGGCTGATAGCAACGTTTTTACCACGATGTCCTTTGGTCCGGGTTCTTCCAACTCCAATTCGGTCATTTCGAACTTGTTGGGTTCCGGAAATACTATTGCCTGCGTCTTCATCACGCATCTCCCATTTCAAAGGCAATCTTAAACGCTTCTTTCTTCTTTAACATCTCAAATCCCTTTACAATTTCGCTGAACGGCATTTGGTGGGAATAGAAATCTTTTAGCGGAATTAAATTTAGACGCACCAGGTCGCACATATAATTCTGTGCCTGAACCTCACCGGTGACGCCTTGAGCAATCTTATTCTGGTCTAAATTTTGAATGGGGTTGCTTGTTTCGAAAGTTGCATAAACCGCCACCTTACCGGTTTCTGAAAGGATGCCTACGGATTCTGATAGGAGTTTTTCGTCTCCCGCGGTATCTATGACCAGTTCCACGCCTTTGCCGTCGGTATATTCTTTGACTTTCCCGGTTATATCTTCTTTCTGGTTGTTAATCAGAAAGTTTGCGCCGAACTTCTTCATTCTTTCTAACGCTTCGTCCCGGCGTCCAATCACGATAATCGGATAAGCGCCGATTAATTTAGCGAAGAAACACATCGACATCCCTACCGCTCCGGTTCCTAAAATTACCAGGCTGGTATTTAAAGTAGACTTAAGGCTCATTACGAAACCCGCGGTTTCCTTCAACGTGATAAGCATCGTGGCATCAGTCGGTGAGACCGGCAGATTTCGGGGAAGTTTCATCTGAAACTGAACGTAGAAATGGAGTTCCTTTTTAGGGAAATCCTCCTGGAGAGCCTGTCCGTCGGTTACCAGACCGTACTCCGCAAATCCACCCCAGAGCGAATAGTAATCACCTAATTTTTCACCCTGGTAAACCGCGGTTGGCCGGAAAACAAGTTCACCTTCTTTGATATTTCTGACCTTATTGCCGGTTTTAATCACCTGGCCGATACTTTCGTGTCCCACAATCCCTGGATAGTCCTGGTACCAGGGCAGTTTATGCCCGATAATTTTCTGGTCAGTACCGGTACAGGTAGCACAGGCTATTGTTTTGCACAGGCACTGGTAAGGACCCGTTTCTGGCATCGGTACTTCCACCAACTTTATATCCCCTTGACCTTCCGTAACCGCCGCCTTCATCCCTCCCCCTTATTACTCAAATACCACTATCTGGTAGCCCTTGACTTCCGGGACCGTAACCTTTACGTAATCTCCGGCTGATTGAAATTTAAGTTTTCTTTTCTCCG
>JAZDPL010000078.1:0-14575 GCA_043797665.1 Candidatus Omnitrophota bacterium | reverse complement strand
TAAGCAGGAGGTTATCACCAAAACCTGCGAACACTTCCGGATTGACCCCTATTCGGCCATAAGCGAAGGCACCCTCATCGCTATGGTGGACCCGAAGGAAGCCGGGCAGGTGGTATCGGCTTTCAGGGAAAATAATATTCTGAGCAGCGTCGTCGGGGAGGTCACCGGGAAAAAGGACGGACTTAAAATTACGAAAAACGGTCTCACTTTTGACCTGGAATATCCCAAGACCGACCCCTACTGGATTATTATGGAGGAACTTTCAAAAGAGTCTGCCCGGTAAGGGGCGGATTTGATAAGAACCGCCTGGTTTGTCACCTAATAATGAACCTTTCCAATCTTCAATTGCAGGACCCGCTTCATGTTAACCATAAGCACGGCCCCGGCAACCGAGAGTAACTTCGATTCCATACTGTCTGCTCTGCTTGTCAGAACGACCGGAGTCTTAGCGCCGACAAGCAGGCCGACCAACCGACAGTTTGCGAAGTAAACGAACGACTTCGCAAGCATGTTGCCTGCCTCGATATCCGGCACAAGCAGAATATCCGCCTGTCCGGCTACCGGACCCCCTATCTTCTTGTGTCGGGCCGCTTCGGGTGACACAGCGTTGTCCAGCGCAAACGGGCCGTCAACCGTACACTCCGGGACGAACTGACTGCGATTCGCCATTGCCGCCAACGCCGCAGCATCCAGTGTCGCCTGCATGGCCGGGTTCACAAGTTCCACAGCCGCCAGCACTGCGACCTTTGGTTTCATAACCCCAAAGGTATTCGCCAGATGCACTGCGTTCAGCAGTATCATCGCCTTCTGCTCAAGGTTCGGTGATATGTTCATGGCACCATCGGTGATAAACACCAGTTTATTCCACTCGCGGACCTCAGCCACAAAGACGTGACTCATGATGGTTCCGGAACGCAGACCGTATTCCTTGTTAAGAACACCCCTCAGGAAATCATCGGTATGAACGTAACCCTTCATCAGGATGTCTGCTTCTCCGGCAGAGACCATGCTGACAGCTCTGGCCACGCCCCGCAACGAATCGGCCTCGTTGACTATGGTCATCCCGTCCAGGGACGATCCGGTTGCTTCCGCCACTTCGCGTATCTCGCGTTCGTCACCTACCAGCACCGACTGAGCAATGTTCCGTTTCCATGCCTCCGCCATTGCCTGGATAACCGAGGAATCCTGAGCGACGGCGACCGCCACCTTTCGCAAGGGGTGTTTCTCAACGAGACTGAGCAAAACATCAAAATCTTTCATTCCATTTTCCTTCCACGTAATTTTAATGTCGTGTTGCTCAGTTCAGGGCATTAAATTGTTGGATAGGATTTCGGATTTTTACTTAAGGTTCCACTCGTCGGAGAGATGGATGTCCCGACGGCACTTGGGACAGAGGACCCGGAAGAGATCGCTCCGTTTTAGGGAAAGGTCAATCTTACCTTTGAGACCTGGTGACAAACCCAATTCTTCCTGAAGTAAAAGAAGGTTATCTTCATTGGCTAAGGACAAAGAACCAATCTTCTCCCGGATAAACCGGAGGTGGTCTTTGGTGCCTGCCACCTCACCGCACCCTTCGCAGAGAACCAGTTCGTTCTCCTGAGTCACCTTCATATCCTCCCGGCTAAAACCAGCCAGGTCAAATTTCTGCGATAACTGAATCCCTTTTTCCGTAATACAGTTCGCCTGGCACTGTCCGCAGAAGATACAGAGGTCATAACGGAGGACAAGACGACGCACCGGCGGAGTACTCTTGATATCATCGGACCACTCAATGGCACCGCTGGGACAGACCTGAGCGCAGGCAGTGCACCCGACACAATGTTCCTTATAATATTCCGGCTTACCCCGGAAACGCTTTTCCGGAGTATGGGGCTGGTAGGGAAATTTACTGGTATAAGGTTTGGAAAAGAGCGAAGTAAGCGCCTCTTTTATTTCCCGTAATTTTGGATATTTCATTTTCATTTACCCTCTTTGTCTTCAGCATACTTATCACAGACACTCTTCTCCCAGAGTTTAACCCCGGACATATGAGCCGCACGGGCAAGAGCGTGCGCCGCGGTAGGAGACGTTATCATCAAAAAGATGATGCAAAGCAAGGATTTCATACTGAGTGCAGAAATACCCTGGCTGATGATAATGCCTAAAAGAATGGAACATATCCCCAGGGTGGCACATTTGGTCGCGGCCTGCAGGCGGTTATAAAGGTCAGGCAACCTGACCAGACCGATGGTTCCAAAAAGGACAAAGAGTGTTCCAATACCGATTACCAAATTACTCAGAATATTACTCATCAAAACCTCTTCCTTCCAGAAATTTTGACAACGCGAGGGTGCCGATGAAATTGAGCAAGGTCCAGGCCAGACCAATGGTAATGTAAAAATCCTGTCCGGTCATCAGGGCGATTAAAGCAGAAAAACCAACCACTACGATACCCAGAATATCCATGCCCACCACCCGGTCCGCTACCGTGGGCCCGTGGCCGATCCGGTAAAGACACAGGAAAGAGGCAATTAACAATATCCCAAAATAGACCGTAATTAGTTCCATAATCACCTAATACAAACGCATGAAATAATTTGACGTAGGGGTCGGATGAATCCGACCCGCGGGCTTGATAAATCAAGCCCCTACACAATTCTTATGTAAATTTACTTATCACGTTTCAATTATTCAAAGATTCGGCGCAAAATCTTTTCAAACTGGCTCACAATAATCCGGCTTGCCTTTTCCACATCCTGAGCCTGGACGTTAATCCAGTGGATATAGAGATATCCATCTTCGGAAAGGTCCACCGTCATGGTACCCGGAGTCAGGGTAATTGAATTTGCCAGAGCGGTAAGACCGACCCGGCTCTTCAAAGATGTTTTGACCTTGACGATTCCAGGATTGATGGGCATCTCCGGGCTTAAGACCCGGTAAGCCACATCCAAGTTGGCTACGATGCAGTAATAGATAAAAATCGGAATATAATAGAGAAACCAAAAATAGCGTTTTATTTCTAATCCCCCTTCTTCCCCCTTTACAAAAGGGGGATTGAGGGGGATTTCCCTTTGCAAAAGGGGGATTGAAGGGGATTTCACCTCACCAAAGACAAAGGTTACAAATAACGCGACGACAATACCGGTCAGGATTGCCTGTAAACCGGCGACCCGGCCGATGCCAACCGGCCAGTACAGCAACAACCAGGCAGCATAAGAAAGACAGAAGTAAAGAATAAACTTTCGTACCATACTAAGTTCTCCTAACGCAGTCCGGGGCAAGCCCCGTTGATGTAGGGGTCGGATTCATCCGACCCGCGGGCTCGATAAATCGAGCCCCTACAATAGTCGTTTGTATCAGGTGTCATTTAAAAAATGAACTCCAGGTTAACTGCAAATATCCCGCTCTTCCGGACAAAAGGGCATTGACGGCCGGAGTAAGGATAAGGCTCCGCGGCTCCGGAAGAAGTAGGAGGCTCATCAGAACGCAGAAGACCGCCAGTAAAATCATGGCGGTTCTCATCGCCAGCGGAACTTCAGAAACCCCTTTCCATTCTTCTTTCAATTTCCCGAAATAGACATAGCGCTGAACTTTCATAAAGGAAGCAAGCGTGATAACACTTACCAGAACTGCCCAGCCGGCCAGGGAAAATCTTTTCGCCTGTACACAAGCCATAATGATGAGCAGTTTACTCCAGAATCCGTTAAAGGGCGGCAGTCCCGCGATGGAAAAGGCCCCGGTCAGGGCGGTACCGTTGGTAACCGGCATCCGTTCTTTCAGTCCACCCATTTTGGTCATATCTCTGGTACCTAAGGTATATTCAACCGAGCCGGCGTTCAAGAAGAGTAAAGACTTAAAGACCGAGTGGTTAACAAGGTGGAAGATACCGCCCAGAATACCTAAAGGGGTCCCTAAACCTATCCCCAGGGTAACATAACCGATCTGGCTGATACTGTGGTATGCCAACAGCCTTTTGTAATCCCACTGCCCAATCGCCAGGAAGACACCAACCACCATGGAAAGAAGTCCGAAAACAATAAGAATTTGAGAAAGCACCGGAGTAAGTCCAAAGACATTGAAGACTAATCGTGCCAGGGCGTAGATTCCTAACGTTTTAATTACCAGACCGGAAAGCATGGCGGAAATTGGCGCGGGTGCAGAAGGGTGGGCATCAGGCAGCCAGGGATGAAAAGGAACCAAAGCCGCCTTCAAACCAAAACCCGCCATAAAAAGACATAGGGCACAATTACTCGCCGCGGTAGTTCCAATCTCCGAAATCTGGCAGGCTAAATGCGCCAAATTCAGGGTCCCGTAACTTCCGTACAGGAAAGCGATACCTAATAGAATAAAGGTAGAAGCCATACTTCCCAGGACAAGGTACTTAAAAGACGCCTCCAATTCTTCGTGCTGGCATCCAAAGGCGACCAGGGCATAGGAAGCGATTGAAGCAATTTCCAGAAAGACGAAAAGGTTGAACAGGTCACCGGTGATGATGACGCCGTTCATCCCGGCAACCATCAGCAAAAAGAGGCTGTAATAACGTGTCTTGGAGGTATAAAGTTCCATGTAGTTTACGGAATATAAGGTAACGGCAAAACTGATTAAGGCAACAATAAAGAGCATCAGGCTGGCAAACCCATCCAGTACCAGTATGATTCCAATGGGTGCGGGCCAGCCGCCTACCGCATAGGTACCGGAAAGCCCTAAAGTAAAAAGAGACAGAAGGAGGAGTAAGAACGTGGTAATATTACCTAAAATGTCCGGTAATAACTTCACCCGCTGGCCCACCATGGGAATAAAAAACGCCATAAAGAGCGGAAAAACCACAAAAAGAGGCAATAAACTCATCCTTTTAACCTCCGGATTTCAGTGATGTCAAAGGTCCCGTACTTTTCATAGATACGAATGCAGATGGCAACCATCAGCGCCAACACTCCTAAGCCGATGACAATGGAAGTAAGAACCAAAGCCTGGGGCAAAGGGTCAACCGAGCGCGCCAGAAAGTCGGTCAGATTCGTCTTTTGCTCAATAATGGGTGCCACGCCGCCCTTCTTATACCCCAACAAAATCAGGAAGAGGTTGACCGCACACTCCATAATGACCAATCCCATTACAATCTTTACGATATTCTTTTTACTGAGGACACCGTAAAGACCAATCATAAAGAGTACAAAACAGAGCGCAAAAACCATCAGTCTTCCTCCTCTTCCTCTTTCTTCTGTACCATCTTCATCTCCCCTTCCTCACCCGGTATTACTCGGAGTACCGCCAGGATGATAAAGACCATAAAAAGAGAAGCACCCACCTTCATGCCAATCCCAATATTGGAAAGAAGGATGGTACCTGCGGAAAAAATTCTAAAAGGCGGCGCGGGATGGTTCATTTGAATAAAATTGCGGAAAAAGACACCACCCGTATATCCCAAAAGGGCAACGACCGCAAAAATCATGGCACCTAAACTGTCCAACTCTGAAGCCAGCAACTTACCCATTTTCCCCAGGGCAACCTCTTTACCGAAAGCCAGGGTAACCAGGACAAAGGTACAGGCGATAATAACCCCACCGGCAAAACCGCCGCCGGGCGAGAGGTGTCCGGTAAAGACGATATAGACTCCGTAAAGGAAGATAAAACCCTTGAGCCAGGAGGTTACGGTCCGGACAATTAAAGTCATACCCTTCTTCGTCTCCATAAATATTCTTAACTTAGTGTAGGGGTCGGATTCATCCGACCCGCGTATCTCTCGGGTTCAATAAATTGAACCCCTACGTTTTTTCTACCCTTCGCCCTTCTTCTTTTTTAAGGGACGGCTGCGTAAAACAGCCAGAGCACCCAGGATAGCGGTAAAAAGGACCGTAGCCTCCCCTAAGGTATCGTAGGCTCGGTAATCTAAAATGACCGCCGTAATGATATTGGCGGCGCCGGTCTCACTTAAACCTTTCGCTAAGTAGTACCGGCTGGGTGCGAAAGCGACCACATCCATCACCGGTTTTCCAAAAGGAGACAACACCCTAACCGCTTCCAGACCAAAAAGAAAAACCACAAAGAGTAAAACAAGACTTACCAGAAGGCTGAAAAACTCCCGGCCCTCAGCAACCGTGGTTAAATCGTAACGGATGGTCGCCCTTATCAAGATAATGAGGGATAATACTTCTACCACAATTTGGACAATCGCGATATCCGGCGCACCCAACGACAGAAAAGCGATGGAAAGACCAAAACCGACCGCACCTAATGAAACGACCGACGAAAGCAGGTCCTTGGTCTCCAGGGCGTTCAAGGCGCCAATAATCATAAAGAGCAGGAGTAAAACTAACAAAAGTTCCATCAAAAACCTCCCATCACCCAGAGGAGGATAACCAGACCGCCAATGACCCAGGAGAGGTAATTGGGCAGAATACCGTTGTGCATCTTCCGCAGACCTCCGGAAACCGTAAAGACAAGTTCTTTTCCTATCTCGTAGATATCAAAGAGTTTCTCCTCAGCCAGCCGGTAGACCGTTTTAATAAAACCAATCTCCCGAATCGTCTCGTAAAACGTCTTACCGGTTGGACGGAAATGTAAATCTGCGGGTTCGCCGCCGGTATAGATTGGTGTCAAACGAATCTTCTTCAGCCGGCCGATACCGAACAAAAAGAGCCCCAGGACCAGGCCAATTAGAATTAAAAAGGTAGCCATCCCCGGATGCCACAAACCAATAATATTTACGCTACCCACGGCCGGCAGAATAAACTTCGGTAACGGAAAGCGGTACGCCAGAACGCCAAAAACGATACAGAGAATTGCCAGGAAGACCGGCGGAATAAGCATGGTTACCGGTGCCTCTTTAACACCCTTCCGGTTCAGCCGTTCATTGGGCATACCCAAAAAGATGGCGTGAATCAGTTTCATAAAACTGGCTAAAGTCAAAACGCTTCCGAACATCGCGGCGGTAATCCAGACGAGCCAGAGTTTATTGCCGTTCTGTCCCATCTCCACCAAACCCTGGTAGATGAACCACTTGGAATAAAAACCGTTAAGCGGCGGCACACCGGCGATAGCCAGAGAAAGAACCAGAAAAGAAAGGAAGGTCCAGCGCATCTTCGGACCCAGGTTACCCAAATCCTCAATCTCGGTGGAACCGGTTACCTTCTCTACGTTACCGCCGGCAAAAAAGAGCCCCTGTTTATAGATAGCGTGATTGAACATATGAAATAGGCCTCCGGCAATTCCCAGGGGATTATTGGTTGCGATACCCATGACCATATACCCTACCTGGCTGACCGCGTGGTAGGAAAGAAGTTTCTTGAAGTTATGTTGAACTAAAGCCATCATTACCGCAAAGATGATGGTGGCCGCACCAAGGACTAAAAGGATGGTCTGGGCAAGGAAACTCAAGGAGAAGATACTCTGGCAGATTCGGAAGAGGAAGTAGATTCCAACTAATTTGTCCAGGGAAGCCGGCAAAAATGCTAAGATTGGCGCCGGTGTTGGCTCCGCTATCTCCGGCAGCCAGGTATGGAAAGGAAAGGCGCCGGCTTTGGCAAAGGCGGCGGAAACCAGACTGAAAAACGCCAGATAAGCCAATCCGTTATCCAATCTAATCGGTATCCCTTCAAAATACAGGTTACCGGTAAGAAAGAAAATTAGGGCAAATCCTAAAATAAAAAGGGAATCGGTTCCGCCTAAAATAATCAGGGTCTTTTTGGCGCTGGCGGCCGCCTTTTCCGTCGGTGAGAGGTTAAGCAGGAGATAAAGAACTAATCCTAATATATTCCAGAAGATAAGAAAAATGAGAAGATGGCCGGCGGAAATCGTGCCCGCGGTACCCGCCAAAGCCCAGAGGAAGTAGGCGTAATATTCTTTTGCGGGGATATCTTTACTTAAGTATGCCGGAGAGTATAAGACCGCCAGAACGCCAAAGATTGCCGAAAAGAGAAGAATGGAAGCGGGCAACGTATCCAGAATCAGAAGGGTATGGCTGCCAAGACCGGTATAAGATAACGGTTTCCAGGCAAAGAGTACACCACAAACCAAAAGGTTCAAACCGCTGCCTACTAAGGCAGTCCCTTTTGCCCACCGGGACGGCAACCCCAGGATAAGCAGGCCAAAGATAAAAGGCAAAATAATCGGACAAAAAATGGGATTAATCATCATTGTTTAATGTCATTCCTGCGGATAGTAAGCAGGAATCCCTGCCTAAAGCATGCAGGGACAGGTCTATACCTGTAATCAATGGATTCCCGCTTAAACCATGCGGGAATGACAGAGTAATTAATACGCGTATATCAGTCATTATTGTTTTGCCTCATCCTGTCCGTCTTTTCCACCGAAAGGCGTAAAAGCGCCTCCCCGTCCAGGACATTTCCATCCTCCTGTAAAGCGGAGAGCCGTTCCGTACAAGAGTAACAGGGGTCAACGCCGGCCAGGGTAATTAAAACGTCGGCTATCTGGGCACCTATTGCCGATTTCTCAAAAGTCGGTATGTTGGTATAACTGGGCGCCCGGATTTTATGCCGAATCGGTCGGTTGGTACCGTCGCTCCGGACATAGTGAAATACTTCGCCCCGGGGAGCCTCCGCATGACCGATTCCTTCGCCCGGGGGTACTTCTCTGATTTTGGTTACCAGGTCGCCTTTCACCTCTTTTAATTTAGTCAGACACTGTTCCACTATCTTGATGGATTCAAAAGTTTCTAAAAGTCTTACCTTGGCTCTTGCCAGCATATCACCTTCCGGAAATGCCACTACTTTCCAGTCAATCAAATCATACGCCGCGTAAGGGTCATCCTTACGAACATCAATCGCTACCCCACTGCCCCGGGCGACCGGTCCTGACGCACCATAATTATGGATATCCTCCGGGGTCAGAATTCCTATTCCTTTCAACCTGAGCAAAAGGACCGAATCATCTAAAACCGCCTTGGTAATCATCTCTAACTTTTTTTTGGTCTCATCTAATTTTGCCCGGATAAACGGAAAGTCTTTCGAATCCATATCCCGGCGGACCCCGCCCGGACACATCATCGCATAATTATTACGGTTTCCGGTCACTAACTCCATAATATCCAGAATCGGTTCCCGCCACTTCCAGGCCCACATAAAGACCGTATTATAACCTAAGAAATGTCCGGCCAGTCCTACCCAGAGCAGGTGGCTGTGAATCCGTTCCATCTCCGCGACAAAGGTACGGATATATTTAGCCCGTTCCGGAATATCTTTTCCAACTAAGTTTTCCACCGCATTGACGTAAGCCAGGGGATGGCTGGTGGAACAGATTCCGCAGATACGTTCAACCAGAAATGGCACCTGGTCATAACTCTTTCCTTCGGAAAGACGTTCAATACCCCGGTGGTTGTAGCCGGCGAGCCATTCAATGTCTACGACTTTTTCACCCTCACAGAAAAGTTTAAAGTATTCCGGCTCTTCCAGAAGCGGGTGGTAAGGTCCAATCGGGACTACAAACTCTTTCTTTTCCATATTACTTCATGTAGAGGTCGGATTCATCCGACCCGCGGGCTTGATGAATCAAGCCCCTACGGTTATTGACGTCAATTAATTTCATGTGTTTGCGTTAGTTCTATCCGGAGGTATCCGATAGGGATAATCTTTTTCCGGCCAGTCCTCAGCCAGGAGGAACTTTTCCATCTTCGGATGGCCCAGGAAGTTAACCCCTAAAAACTCCCAGATTTCCCGTTCAATCCAGAAAGAAGCCCGGAAAACCGGAACTAACGAATCTATCTCCGGCTTATTCCGGTCCAATAAAACCCTTAAACTTACTACCTCTCCGGTAGAATCAAAGGAGAAATGATATAGTATCTCAATACTTTTCCCGCTGTCAAAACCGGAAGCGATGATGAAGCGTGCCCCTAAGTCGTTGAAGACAAAACCAGCCACTTCCCTTAAGCGCTCTGCGGGGATGGTAGCGTAAATACGCCTCCGCACCTCGGTATGTTCTAAAAAGAGCGCCTTAAATTTCTCCTGAAACCTCTCTTTTAGTTCCATCCTATGTCATTCCTGCGCGTAGTAAGCAGGAATCCAAAATCACTTTACCCTTTCAGTTTAGTAATCAGTTTAACCACACCGTCAATCATCGCCTCCGGCTTAGGCGGGCAACCCGGAATATAGGCACTAACCGGGACGACCTTGTCCAGCGGTCCGGCAAACTGGTATCCGGTACGGAACATATTACCACTGCAGGCACAGGTACCAATCGCCACCACCAGAATCGGTTTGGGCGCTTCTTCATAAAGCCGTTTTATCCTCGCCACATTCTTCCGGTTCACGCAACCGGTAACTAAAAGGACGTCCGCATGCTTGATGCTGCCAGCCAAGAGAATTCCAAACCTTTCCACATCATGACGCGGTGTCAAGAGGTCAAGAATCTCAATGTCGCAGTTATTACAGGAAGCCGCCGCCAGGTGGAAAACCCAGAGGGAGCGAGTCAAAAGATTGATTTTTAAATTTCCACCCATCTTCATTTGAAATGTAGGGGCGACATTTATGACGCCCGTTATTCATCGGGTTTGATAAATCAAACCCCTACAAGTCCTATAATTATTTTGTATTAATATCCTAAATAAGCTAACAAAACCGCAAAGATTGCCAGGAGAAAACACCTTCCCCAGAAGAAGTTCAGAACCTGGTCGATTCGCAGACGGGGGTTGGTATTTTTTATAACCACAATCAGAAGCAGAATCAATACCATCTTTAACAGACTGGCTAAAAGATGCCAGGAACTCAGCGAGACGCCGCTCCAGAAAAGGACAATCAGAAAGAGGGGCAGAACAAAGAGTAGCATCGCCCGGGTCAGTTTAAACAGACCCAAAAGACCGCCGGAATACTCTAAGTATGGTCCGGCCATAATTTCAGTCTCTGCCTCCGGAACGTCAAAAGGGATATAAGCCAATTTTGCCTGAATCACCAGCAAAGAGATTAAAAAGGCGATAAAACCGGAAGGAGTGCCGATAAACGCTCCGTGCTCCTGTTGAAAAAGCATAATCTTGCTTAAATCCAGGGAGTAGCCGGCCTTAATAACCGGAATCGCAATCGCTATAATAAAAGGCAGTTCATAGGCGATGATTAATTTCATCTCCCGGCTGGCACCGACCGAAGAAAGAGGGTTGCCGGCGGCAAAACCGCCTAAGATTATGGCCAGTGAGGGTATCACCAGAAGATAAACGACCACAATCAGGTCCCCGCCAAAACCGGCCGCCGGGAAGAAAATCGCCAGACCTAAAATAGTACTTACCAGAGTAACCGCCAAAAGTCCGAAAAACGGCGCCAGAAGGAACGAACCCTTTTCCGCTTTTTCCGGCATAGTGATTTCTTTAACCAGAAGTTTGCCGAAGTCATAGAAAGGCTGGAGAAACGGCGGACCTACGCGCCACTGCACCCGCGCGGTTATCTTCCGGTCAAACCAGGAGGCGAATAACCCCAGTACCGCGGTGGTAAGAAAACCCGGAAAGATTAGAAAATAAAAAAGGGTCATTTTGACTTCTCCTTGGGAGCTGTCGCAGCCCCTAACACCTTCTGCCAGGACGTGACGATACCGGCAATATTCTGGTCTACCAACGAAGACTTCTCCTCTTTGGCAGATTCACGATATTCAATGGCACCCTCAGGACAGGTCTGCACGCAAAGAGGCTTCTGGTCCCCTTTCAGACGGTTCTGGCAATAGTCACAACCAGCGGTCAAATAGGGTACCACCTCGGGAAAAATGGTCCCAAAAGGACAGCCTAACGTACAGGATTTACAAGAAATACAGAGAGTCATAGAACGTTCTATTAAACCATCATCTCTCTTCTTAAGCGCTTCAGTCGGACAGGACGGCACACAACCGGGCTGATTACACCTGCGGCAGACTACCTGCCAGGTAATTATTTCCCGTAAGGTGAGCGAGCCGTCATTGTCCGGGTGAAACTGATAACTGCACTTAATCGGACAATCCCGGCACTTCCGACAAATTTCAAAATTGACAACCAACCTTTTTACGCCCATATCTCCGGTTCTTCCTTAATCTCTTCGTAAGTAAATACCGGACCATCCTTGCAGACCAGATGGGAACCGATTCCACAATGCTGGCAAAGGCCCAAGCCGCAGACCATCATCCGTTCCATAGAAAGGTAAATCTGCGGCGGTTGATAACCTAATTCCAAAAGTTTTAAAGTAGTGAATTTCATCATAATCGGAGGACCGCAGACTATGGCCACACTGTTTTTAATGTTAACGTCAAGGTTATCCAGGGTCTTGGTAACCACCCCTACTTGCCCTTGCCATTTTTCATCAGCCTTATCAACGGTAATCCGGAAACAGACTTTGGAATCCATCTTTTGCCAGGAATCAAAGATATGGTCTTTGTATATATAATCCTGGGGTGTCTTGGAACCGCAGCAGAAAAGAACCCTGCGGAAACGGGAAAGGTCCTGGGTTAAGGAAAGGAAAAGACTCCGTAACGGAGCCAGCCCCACTCCACCCCCGACCAGAAGAATCTCCTTATCCTGGAATTTATCAATCGGATACTCCTTGCCAAACGGACCCCGCAGTCCCAGAGTAACCCCGGGCTGAAGGGAATGGTGGCTCTCCGTTACCCTTCCCACCCCGGCTACCGTTACCTCTAAAAAATCTTTTTCGTAAGGTGAGGAAGACGGAGTAAACGGTGCCTCGCCAATACCGGGAACCGTAACCTCCACAAACTGACCCGCCTGAAATTTAAAGCCCGAAGGCATGGTAGTCGTAAAGGTTTTAATCGTCGGACTTTCCTCGGTAACCTTCAACAATTTTACCGCGTAGGGCTGATAGGGATTATTCACGGGAGCCATAGACCTCTTTCTCCAAATCGACCAGAACCTGGCGCTTATCAATCTTGCCTAAACAACCATCGATACAACGACCGCAGCCGGTACAGGCATCAAAACCGAGGCTCGTATTCAGAAAATCAAACTTGTGGTAATAATGGTAACGGAACCGTTCCCAGCGCATCGGCCTGGGATTGGCACCGCTGGCCATCCGGGCGAAACTGGCGGTGATGCAGGAATCCCAGTTTTTGAACCGTTTCATACCCTCACCGGTCGCCGCCGAATCAGCAAAGGAAAAACAGTAACAGGTCGGACAGCCTAAGTTACAAGCATGGCATTGCACGCACATCTCCTGACCGTATTTTTTCCAGGCAGAAGCATCGGCAGCTTTGCGAACCGTCTCACTATAAGGACGGCGATGGGTAAAAAGTTTATTAATCTCGTCCACTTTGTTCTGGCAGTTCTGCCGGTTTTCCGTACTTTTTTTTATATCCCCTTCATCCGCAACAGCCATCCGGGATTTTAAACCCTTAACAAACTCCTCGCCCCGGGGACTGCCAACCTCCACCAGAACTTCACTACCCAGGGGAGAAAGGTTTAAATCAAATCCCTCCCGGGAATAAGGAACCCGACCGTGTAAGGTACAAAAGCAGGTCGGACAAGGATTGGTACAGTCGCTGCTGATAATCAGGGTCTGGTCCCAGCGGTTAGCATAATTGGGGTCCACTACATCACCCTGGCGATAAATATAATCAGCGACCTTTAGAGCTTCCAGATCGCAGGCTTTTACACCCAATAAGATTCGCCTCTTCTCATCTCCAACCGAAACTTCCGGCAGGGTGGCGACTGGTTCCGAAGGAAAATAGAAGAATAATTTAATCGGCTCAACCGGTCTTGTCTCAAAAAGGACTATTTCGGCAGGTTCTTTTATGCGCTGATAGGAAAGACCGGAACTACGTGACACTAATCCGTAGACCGCTTCTTTTGTTGCCTGACGGAAGATATATTCTAACCAGAGGTCTTCTTTTATTTTGTAGTGAGACATTTAAGACAAACGAATTAAATATTTTGACGTAGGGGTCGGATTCATCCGACCCGCGGGCTTGATAAATCAGGCCCCTACACTTTGTGAATCTAAGCACAAATTTTCAAAAAAACAGAGAGATTATAACCCATCCAAAAACCCCTTGTCAAGTACCTGATGATTATGATACTATTGTAGGGGTCGGATTTATCCGACCCGACCATTTCCGGGCTCAATAAATTGAGCCCCTACATTTTATTTCGGAGAGGATGGTATGGGAAGCGACGATTTCATTGAAAAGATCCGGGAAAAAACTGCCCAACGCGAAACCAGGGAAGTCCGCGGCGCCGAAACGGAAGAAGACCAGACTGCGGTTGGATTACTCTCCAATCTCATTAGCCAGGCGGTCAGTTCCAAAGCCACGGATATCCATCTGGAAGTGGAGGAGAAAGGACCGAAACTCCGTTACCGGATAAACGGCATCCTCTACGAATTCCCCGCACCGCCTAAAGAGGTTTATCCCCGCATCATCGCCCGTTTGAAGATTCTTTCCGAACTTGACGTTTCGGAAAAACGGATTCCCCAGAGCGGCTACGCCTCTTACAGCATCGGCAGCCGTCCCATAGACATGCGCATCTCCACCTTTCCCTCCATCTTCGGAGAGAGCGCTTCCATACGGGTCCTGGACCGGGCCAATATCGTTCTGGGATTTGACCGGCTTGGCTTCTCGCCGGAAATTCTCCCGGCGTATCTGAGGCTACTGGAACTCCCTTACGGAATGATTCTGGTAACCGGACCGA
>JAZDPL010000070.1:0-9205 GCA_043797665.1 Candidatus Omnitrophota bacterium | reverse complement strand
GGTAATAACGTCACCCTAAATGACACAGGAGCCATTGACCTGGCTGCCTCTACGGTATCAGGCACCCTTGGTGTTACTGCCGCCGGTGCGATTACCGACAGCGGCGACTTAGCGGTTACCGGAGCAACTACCTTAGCAGCTGGTACTGCCAATGATATTACCTTAGACAACGCCGCAAACGACTTCAGCAGTGTGGGTATTACTACCGCCAATAATGTCACTCTGGTAGATGCGAATGACATTGTCCTGGCTGACTGTACGGTCTCAGGTAATTTTGATGTGACTGCCCTGGGCAACATTCTGGATGGTGGTGAGAACACTATTACGGCTGAAACCGCAAACCTGTATGCCGGGGGTTATATCGGAACGTTTGATGACCCGCTTGATGTTGACATCGCTTCTTCCGACGTCACGGGTTTGAGTATTGAAGTTTATGGTATGGATAGCGATGGATTTTCCGGTAATTTTGCGGGAAGTACCGGGTCAGGGACAATAACATTGGTGAATGAAGACATGCCGGGTCTGGTTCTTTTCAACGAAGGGCTTGTGGGCGGCGGTGGTTACTCTGATATCTCCAATATTATTAGCGCGGTCAATTTGTCTGTCCTTACCAGCACAACATTCGTTTCGGAGGA
This sequence comes from Candidatus Omnitrophota bacterium, assembly GCA_043797665.1. Classification (GTDB taxonomy): domain Bacteria; phylum Ratteibacteria; class UBA8468; order MWAK01; family MWAK01; genus CAZVUE01. Next base: position 8,570 of record JAZDPL010000070.1, on the reverse strand, counting down.
AAATATTAGACCCCAAGATGTTATTTCCCTTGAGGAAGAGGTTAAAAAAGGAAAAAAGTAGCGGTTAAATAAAAAGCAGAAGAAAGGTATAATACTCCGTGAAGTACGCGTCATTCTGAACACGGGTACCCTTGTCAATGAATTGACAAGGGAGTGAAGAATCTAAAAGCGAGATTCTTCGTCGCTGTGTTCCTCAGAATGACATATGGGAATTGATTTAGTAAAACACCCCCGTTGTCACTTAATATCTGGCTGAGGACCGCCAGAGAAAAGGAGAAGGCGGGGGTTTTTTTATTTAAGTATTATGAGGCGCGCAGAAGTAATAAGGATAGCAATCACATCTTTTTTCGTTTTTTTTCTCCTCCTTTCTGTCCCTGAGGTCAATGCCGACAGTTATCAGGAGAGGTTGGATTCAATGGTGAAGGATTTTGTCAATGCGATAGAACGGTTAACGCAGAATCCAGAGAGTGGGAAATCCTTTAAAAAATTAGAGAAAACCCTGGAAGAATTGGATAAATTGCGGGAAGACCTAAATTCGGAAATATCGGATAAGATAAGAAAAAAAAAGTATAGAGAAAGTATAGGTCTGCTTAATAAGATTAAGCCGCCGGATATGCTGAATATTGAAGATAAAATAAGAATAATGGTGGATGACGCCCAGAACGGAGAATTGGCAAAGGAAGCGAAAAAGAAGGGCGGGGAAGAGGCGCAAAGATTCAAGGAAGCAGCGGAGAAGGACGAGAGCGAGGCGCGAAGATTCCCGGAAGCATTGAACACCTTTTTTGCTTCCCTGGACTCCCGGGTCAAACAAATTGAAGAATTAATAGAGCGAGAGAAAGGCAAGATTGAAGTTTCCACTGTTCCGCCTTCTGCATTTGTCTATCTTGACAGGGAAGATAAGCCAAGGGGAGAAACAACTTCCATTCCTATTTTAATTGCTGATATTCCGGTGGGAGAACATATTCTCCGGATAGAAAAGCCGGATTATGAAACTGTGAAGACAACGGTCACGGTCTCATTTGATAAGATAGAGGAGAAGTCTTTTACTCTTATTCCTCTTCCCGGGACATGTACGATTACCTCTGAACCGGAGGAAGTGACGGTCTATTTTAACGATAAAAAATATGAAAAGAAGAGGGAGACGTTATCTCTGGAAAAATTGCCTATCGGAAGATATAGTATGAAGGTAACCGCGGCCCTGTACATTGAACAGGAAAAGGAGGTTGAGATAAAGTCAAACCAGAAGACACCAGTCCACTTTAGATTAGACCGACAGACCGGAACTGTAAGTGTTGGTACCGAGCCTTCCGGTGCGGAGGTTTATCTTGATAATGAAGAAACATCCAGGGGAACGACTCCTTGTTCAATAGAGGTTTTTATCGGGGAACATAATATTAAGATGACCAAAGAAAGGTACGAAACCGTAAACCGGAAGGTTATTGTTAAGTATAAAGAAGTGTCTCCGGTTTCGGCCCCCAATTTAATACCTTTACCGCCCGATGGCAATCTGGTCAGAACGATTAAAGTTCAGAGTCCGGTCAACTCGGCCTCTTTCTCTCCGGATGGGTTAACGGCGTTGTCAGGAAGTGCAGATGGTGTGGTTGGATTATGGGATATCCGGACCGGCGGCCTCATCAAAACAATTTCCGCCCACGACAAAACGGCTTATTTTGCAGTTTTTTCAGCCGACGGTAAGATGTCTGTTTCGGGGAGTAGTGACCGTACCATTAAACTATGGGATACAGAGACCGGTGACCTGCTCTGGTTAGGGATGGATTTTGACAATTATCCTCTCTCAGCCGCTTTTTCTCCGGACGGGAGGTATATCTTATCGGGATATCTGGATGGCACTATCAAGCAGTGGGATGTTAAGAACGGAACTAATATCAGGACCATTTCCGGGCATACCGCCGCGGTCTGGTCCGTTTCCATATCTCCATCCGGAAAAGATGCTTTATCGGCCAGTAAGGACAAAACCGTCAGGTTATGGGAATCTAATAACGGTAGAAACCTTAAGACATTCAATGACCATAACGACATCGTTTATACCGTGTCATTTTCTCGTGATGGTAAATATGCCCTATCAGGAGGAGACGACAAGAAAATTCTCTTGTGGGATATTGAGCAAAGGAAGATGGTAAGGACATTTACCGGTCACAAAACGGGTGTAACCAGTGCGGTTTTCTCTCCGGAAGGAATATATATTGTCTCCGGAAGTAAAGATGGTATAATTAAAATATGGGACCGGGAAAATGGTGAGTGCCTCAGGACATATACCGCGCATGACGGTTTGGTTAACTCCGTGGTCTTTTCTCCGGACGGCAGATATATTCTCTCGGGCAGCGAAGATGGAACGATAAAACTATGGAAATAGTAAAGAGTTGTGCCAGAAGTGATGTCGGAAAGGGGCGTTCCAATAATGAGGACTTTTATCTCCTGAAGGAAAATCTCTTCCTGGTGGCTGACGGAGTAGGCGGAGAATACGGCGGCGAAATTGCCAGCAGGCTTGCCTGCGAAACAATAGCCCGGGAATTTTTCAGCCTTCCTTACCGGAAAGACCCCCCTCAATCCCTTATTCTTGCCCTTAAGGAAGCAAACCGCCAGATAGTTCTTGAGTCCCGGAAGGTCTCAAAGAGTATGGCTACCACTATCTGTGCCCTTTTTATTCAGGATGACCTGGCTTACTTCACCCATTTAGGCGATTCCAGAATTTACCTGGTGAGGGATAAAAAGATAAAGAGGCTTACCGAAGACCATAAACTGGTTCCGGAGCATAAAATGTCAGGTCCGGAAACAGTCGCTTCACCGTATGCCCATGTAATCACCAGGGCTCTGGGTTCTGATGAGGCCGTAGATGTAGCGGTAAAAAAGACCTTTCTGAAAGAAAAGGACCTTTTCCTCTTGACTACCGACGGCTTAACCGATAACCTTTCTGACGATGAGATTCTGGAATCCGTTTTAACGTATGAAGATATTGACCTGTTGTCTGAAAAACTGGTCGATCTGGCTAACCGGAAAGGGGGCGGGGACAACATTACGGTCGGCATAGTCAGGGTTGAAAAGACCTCAAGGAAGCATCTTAAAAGGTTGCTTGTTTACATCCCGGTTATGCTTGTTTTCCTTTTTGGGACCCTCGGCTACCCTTCCCGGCTACATAAGAAGGAAATACGTCTGTTTCTTGAAGATTGGAAAAAAGCCTGGGAAAATCGTGAAATGGACAGATTGCGGGGTTTTTACGCGCAGAATTTCAATGCCAAAGACGACCTGGATATACCTCCAAGAATGAAAAAGTATAAAACACAGAAAAACCAGTGGATAAAAATAGATTTTGATGAGAAGACAATAGAGATTAAAGAAAAGATAATACCGCGATATCGAGTCAGGGTTTCTTTTATCCAATTCTATCAGACACCGGACGGTTCTGAGAAATCGCAGAAAACATTAGTTTTGAAAAGAAAAGATGGGGAATGGGAAATTGTTAAGGAAATAGAGCGTTAAGTAGGGGTCGGATTCATCCGACCCGCGGGTTTGATAAATCAAACCCCTACAGAAGCCCCGTCCTGTGGACGGGGTAATTCACTTGAGGTAGATTATGAAAAGCAAAACGCTCACCATTATGTTTGTGGATATCCAGGGGTTTACCTTCAGAACCGCCCGCCAGAACAGGGAAGAGAATGAATTGTTTATCAGGGAAACCAGGGCGTTTGTGGAAAAACACCTCAAGAATAGAGAGGGGGTTCTGGTTAAGACCCTGGGAGATGGATTTCTGGCTACCTTTGAATCCAGCACCGATGCGGTCATCTGCGGAATTGATATACAGAAAGAGACCGAAAAGCGGAATGCCAATATTCTCAATCCGGATAACCTTGTCAGGTTCAGAATCGGCATAAGCACCGGAGAGGTAAGCATAGATGAGAACGGAGACGTCTATGGCGATGCGGTCAACATCACCTCCCGGCTCCAGAAGTTCTGCGAGCCCAACGAGGTCTTTATCTCGGAAAGTACCTATCTGGCGATGAACAAATCAGAGATAAAGTCTCTGGACTTAGGGCCCCAGAAGTTGGAAAATGGTCTGCCGGAGATAAGGGTATATAAGGTATTAAAAGATATAAAGGAGAGTTCTCATGCCACCCGGAAGCAGCCGTCCAGGAACGAGTACGTACAGATAGGTTATGGGGATGATAAAACCAGGGTCAGAATACTGAAAAAAGACAAAATTTTCAAGGAGTTTGTTTTTGAGAAAGAGCAATATTCCATCGGAAGGGATAGTTCAAATGATATTGCTTTAGAATCATCATTGGTTTCCAGAAGACATCTTCAGATTGAACGTAAAGAAGGTTGTTTCTGGGTAAGAGATTTGAACAGTACCAACGGAACGTTTATAAATGGCAGTAAAATTACCGGACCGGTGAAGATTAAAGGCAACGAAAGGATTGAGGCCGGCGAATTTCTGGTTCAGGTAGAACTTAAAAAGGATGAGACCAGGGTAGTAGAATTAGGTCCAAAAAGAACCTCCTACCTCGGTCTTGAGTTTTTCCCGCCCCTTTCTCTGAAGAAGTCTTTTGAGGCTACCCCCGGGACCCCGGTTACTATCGGCAGGATCCCGGAATGTAGTTTAAGTATTTCTGACAGCACTGTTTCCAAGATACATGCCCAGATACTCCGCCGGGACGGGGACTTTTTCGTGGAGGACCTGCAGAGTACAAACGGCACCTTCCTTAACGGCCAACGGGTAGATAAATCCCTTATTTGCGACGGAGATATTCTGGAATTTGGCAAAGTCAAATGCCGGATAATACTTCCTGGAGTCATAAGAAAGAAGAAGGGCAGAAAGAAGATGGTCGCTATCTTTACTAAGATGGCCGCTATCTTTACTATCGTGGTATTATTTACGGATGTTATATCATCTGGACTCGTCCTCCGGGAATTGGTCAGTTTTTTGAAACCGGAAAAACCAAGAGGACCTGATAAAGAGATGCAAATGGCAAAAAGGGTTCCGGAAGCAGAACCAAACCTAACACAACCGGTAGTGTCTGCCAAAGAGCCACCACAAAAAAAAGAGAAGTATACCCAACGGCGTAACCGGGTAAATAACCCGCAGAAATCCGATTCCCAGTCAGCCGACCGGAAGATAGATGAGTTGACGCAAGCGGAGGATAAGACAGCGGAGGAAAAGGCAAAAGAGACGGAGGACCGCGAGAGCAGCAAGCTTTATAATGATGCCTTAGGGATGTGGCGGGAGGGTAAGTGCAAGAACTCTGATTTGCTGGAAATCCGCAACAGATTGAAAGAGGTTATTCGTCTCTATCCCCTGAACCAGAAGGCGCCGACACTCTTAACGAATGTATCCGATAAGATTAAAGAAGTGGAAGAGCGGCAGCAAAAGCTATACGAAGCGGGATGTGATGTTGCAGAACTAGCTCCGAGAGAGGCCGAAAAGAAATGGGAGGAGATTATAAGAGATGGCATCCCGGAGACAGAATATTATGAAAAGGCAGAAAAGGCACAGGAAAAGATGAAACCGTAATCCTGCATCCAAAGAGATGAAGATCAGAAGAGAGTCTTTCCATGGGAAGACTCTCCAGAACTATGAAATCCAGGATTTAATCGGAATTGGCGGTCAGGGAGAGGTCTATACCTGCCTCCATATTGCCTCACGGCAAATAAGAGCGGTCAAGTTTCTAAAGGCAACGGTTTTAGATGAAGAAGAATCCATAGAAAGGTTCCGGAACCGGGAGGTACGGGCCCAATCTTCTCTTACCCATGACAATATCGTCCAGGTCCTGGACTGGATTGAGGATGAAGAAGAAGGAATCTATGGAATTGTTATGGAGTATGTCCCGGGAGAGACTCTGAAGCAAATTATTGAGAGGGAAGGACCTCTTTCGTTCCAAAAATCCCTGAGCATTTCCATTCAGATTGGTACCGCGTTAGCCTTCGCCCACCAGCATGGAATAATCCACCGCGATGTCAAATCTTCCAACATCCTGGTCAATAAAGACAGGAAGAAAGCGAAACTTACGGATTTTGGCATCGCCCTGATAGTCTCTCCGCAAAAATTTACCAGAACCAGGCTGGTACTGGGTACCTTAGAGTATATGTCTCCGGAACAGATAAGAGGAGAAAAGGTTGATGAGCGTTCGGATATCTATTCTTTGGGAATCGTTTTTTACGAAATATTAACGGGAAGGCTTCCGTTTACCGGAGAGACCGAGTATGAAATTCAACAAAAACAACTCAAATCAAAGCCCGTACCGCCCTCCAGTCTTAACCAGGCAATACCCAGAAGGCTGGAAAAAGTGCTCTTCAGGGCACTGGAAAAGGAGAGGACGAGGAGATATTCGGCGATAGATGTTTTTATCCGGGAGATAGCGACCTTCTTCCTGCCGGAAGTAGAATCTACCCTTTCGCCGGTTACTGTTGAGGTAAAAAGGGCTGAGAAAGTACTGAAGATCGGTCCAGGGAGCAGAGGGGAAAGTACCGGATATATTGAAAAGACAAGGGTTTCGCCGGCACACGCGTATACCAGGAATAAAAGACTGGGTTTAATAACCGCATTCTCTCTTATTCTTCTGGGTATGATGGCCTTGACGAATATCGGGCTTAAAAACTACCGGATTAACAGTATGCTCAGCCGTGACGCCGCCGAAAAGATGGAAACAACTAAGAAGGAAAGGGAAATGGAATACGAAAAAACCATCGGGGAAGGTAAGAGGAAGGAGATGCAAGAAATGGCCGCTCCGATTCCAGTTCCGGTTCCGGCTCCGGCTGCGGCTCCGGCTCTGCCCTCCCTTGATATAAAGAGGGAAATTGCCATGTTGAGGCAGAATTTTCAGGAAGAAGACTACCAGAAGGTTAAGGCTGACGGTGATTCTCTTCTCAGAAAATACCGGAGTAAGATGAAAAAGGAACAAGAGAATCAGGTCCGGGACCTTGTAAGCCGGGCGGAAAGAATCATGGCTATCCTGCCTCCGGAAGAGGAATAAATCTTGAACCTACAGGGATTTATACCCCCTGTTAATCCAAACTGTAGGGGCTTGATTCATCAAGCCCGCGGGTCGGATAAATCCGCCCCCTACATTTAGGGGATTTCACTTGACAGTCATTAAGACTTTATGGTAAATATTCAACTATATGTCTGACCGCAGATTAGTGTTGAAAGGAGACAGCGGTTATATATTGGATTCGGCTCGAAAATTCGGGTTCGGCCTTATGCTGTTGGTTTTTCTGGCAGGCTGCCAGACACAGTCCGTGCATTATCTCTCAGACGCAAGACAATCTTTCCAGCAAAAAAAGTATCAGGAATCCCTGGAGCATTACGAAAAGGCCCCGGAATTAAAAAACAACCCCAAAATTCAGAAGGAATATACGCAAACAAAGCTTACCTATCTAAATAGCAAAGCACTCAATTACGGAAATCAGCAAGACTGGGACAATCTTGTTAAATGCCTTGAAGAGATTGTTGAGATTGATGAAAACTACAGAATCGACAGAAACCTTCCCATAGCAAAAGAAAGACTGATTAAAGCCAGAGAAAAAGCGGCCGATTTTCACTTTAAAAAGGGCCTTGATTTTGCCAGCCAGACTGACCTGGTACGCTCAGTTCAGGAATTGACCATCGCACACAATTACAGTCCGGAAAACGTTGATATCAAAAAAACGTTAGAGGAGATAACCGCAACAAAAAAAGAAAGAGAAGAAAAAAGAGAATCGGGTCTTTGCTACCAGAAGGGAGAAGGCTTTGTTTCGGAAAAGGACTGGTACCGGGCCCTGAATGAATTTCAGGAGGCGTTGCAATTTAACCCGGAGGACAAGTCTGCCCGCGACAAGGTCTCAGAGGTAAAGGGAAAGATAGAGGAAGCAGAAGGGTATTACAGTCAGGCGAATGACCTCTTCAGCCGTAAAGAATGGAATAAGGCGATATCCTGTTTTGAGAAGACCCTGGAAATCAGCCCGTTCCATCCCAAAGGCATCGCCATTAAAAAAGCTATCGAGGATGCGAAAGAAGAGATTACCAGGGCAGAGATTACCAGGGCAGAAGCATGCTGCCGGCAGGGAGAAAACTACCTTTCGGAAATGAACTGGTCCCGGGCCTTAAATGAATTCCGTGAGGCGCTGAAGATTGACCCGAATAGCGTTACTGCCCTCAATAGAATTCCCAAAATAGAAAAGGTGATAAAAATAAGTGAAGAATATTATCATGAGGGAATGGATTTTCTCGGACAGAAAAAGTGGGAAAAGGCGATTGCCTGCTTTAGGGATACTAGAGAAATCAGCCCGTTCTACCCGGATGTCCAGAAACAGATTGATTTTGTTGCCGCCCAGCAGGAAGCTGAATGTTCTGCCACTGAGAAGCCCACCGCCGCGGTCATTGACCTGGAGGCAAAAGAAGGCATTTCCCAGAAGACCTCAGAAAGCCTCTCCGAATCCTTACGCTCCTCCCTGCACAAAGCAGGCCTCTACCGCCTTCTCAGCCGGGAGAGCATGGAAATAATCCTGAAGGAACAGAAGTTCCAACTATCCGGCTGTACCTCAACTGAGTGCGTGATAAAGGCGGGAAGACTCCTGGG
>JAZDPL010000035.1:0-41022 GCA_043797665.1 Candidatus Omnitrophota bacterium | reverse complement strand
ATACCGCCAAAGTGAGTCAGATTGCGGGCTCCCACCGATATGTGCAAAATTCTGATTCCTTTGGGCATCGGGCACAATGCTACTTTTTAAGTAGGGTTCTGCCAGAGGGGTTTTGTCGCTAATATTATATGCAATTTTCATAGTAGTTACAAGCTAATCCGGCTATTTATTGTTAAAGGAAATATCATTTTTCACGCTTTTTTCAGGTTTTACTTTATTAGTTTTTTTAATTCTTTAATAGCAAGGTTGGCGTCTTTTAATATGCTTTTTAATACTTTTGGATGGAGGATTTTGCCGGAGTGAAAAGGAACGGTTACTCTTTTACCTTCCCGGTTCTTATATATTTTGTGGCTTCCACTTTGGCGGGAAAGAAAAATCCGGTTTTTTCTAATGCCCTGATTATTTCAGATGCTTTTATTCGGGGGAGTTTTTCTTTCATACCGCTACTTGTAGGGAAGTAAGGTTGACCATTTCCGGGCAACTCACCGCTTCTCCCTTTTCTATTCTGTCTTCAACATGGAGTTTAATGGCATCCCTGATATTTTCTAAAACTTCTTCGTAAGTTATTCCCTGAGTGTAACAACCCTGTAAATCTGGGCAAAAGGCAAAATAACCATCCTGATCTTTCTCAATCACTACGGAAAATCTATAGTTTCTCATTGTTCCTCCCTAAGCTCAGCCATATTAAAGCATACCATATTGTAAGGTACTAATCAAAACTAATTGCGACAAGATGGTGGGGGAGGGCAAATAGTGGGAAAATTTATGTTAATAACTTTCCCTTTGTTCCGGAGGTTTCCTTTCAGGGTTTTTCCGGGGACTGTTTTTTCTGTTTTTGAAAATCAGATAATAACTCCCGTCCCGGCGCTGAATCGGAGAAGGGTCGGCAACAAGTCCACCCGTTTTTCCTTTGATGCGTGTCCCCTCCTCAGAGATGGTACCTGTTCCGGGGTCAAAAAGAGCGCTCAATATCCCCTCTCGACCGCAGACAAATATTCTAATCTTGCCACCCGGCAACATTACCGCTCCCGGAACACCTCCGAACGATAAAATAAAATCCCGGTCCAGATTAAAAGTAAGCCCATCATTGGAACGGGCAAGCAACGTGTCGCGGCCTTTAGAAAGGACCATAAACCATTCGCTACCGGAACGCACGACATCAGGGTCGGTAGTAGAGGGAGACTGGAACCTGACTCCTTCTTCTACCTTAAAGTGAATTCCGTCACCACTTATAGCGCTGTAGATTTTGTGGTCTCCCGGAACCATTGCCGGATCGCCGCCGGTCATTTCAGAACCAAAGAAATACATCCTGATTCTTCCGTCGGGCAGTTCTATCACCGACGGGTCCACGGTTGCTCCCTGATTACGTTTTCCTGCCAGTACTATCGGCTCTTTTTCTGACCAGGTAGTTCCATCAGTGGAAGTTGCCATGGAAATAGTTTCTGTTCCTGGTCCCCTGGCCTCCGAGAAATCCACAAAGTAGAGTAACAAGGTCCCGGCCTTCCCGGCCGGACCATCTTTGGAAAATTCCAGCACATCCGGCACGGAAGCATGTTCAAAGAATGGACCCGGGAGTATTGTAAAGTCAAGCCCATTATCGGAAACAGCACCGAATGTCTCGTCATTCATCGGCCCGCCCGGAGAGCCTCCCGGACCTGAACCACGCTGTCCCTGGGAATAAACCCCCTTTGCCAGAGATAGGGAAATCAGCAGAAAGATTCCGAATAAAATGCCGGCTTTCTTCATCTTTTATAGGTTCAAGTCGCCCCTCGCTTCGCTCGGAGCTCTCCAAAGGGAGTTTACACTCCCTATGGCGGTCACTAACGTTCGCTGTTACCCTCTCTACTGAGCAAGGGGGTTCTTCGCCACCCCCTTGGCAATCCCCCCTTGAACCTACTAAGATATAAATTCCTATAGGTTCAAATACCGGGTCAGTACTTCAGAAACCTTCAGAACTTCGGGAATGGAGATACTTTCACTTCGGCTGTGCGCCTCTTTGATGGAACCGGCGCCGAAGACCACGGTGGGCATCTTGCCGACCCTGGCATAGAGCCGGGCGTCGCAGCTTACGATAAAACCGGTAATTTTTGGGTTCAAACCGGATTCGCTGACCGCTTCGGTTAAACCGGTAACCAGCGGGTCGCTTACCGGAGTTTCGTAGGCGTCGTTATGGAGTTTCGGAAAAGAGACCCGGCTGTGCTCCTGAATCCAGGGGTCCGGAAAGTTTGCCAGCAACTGATGCAAATCTTCTTGTATCTGAGGCAGTTCTTTATTCGGAAGAAATCCCACCCCGCCTTCCATTTCACACCAGCCAGCCACCATACTTGGCCAGTCTCCACCTTTAATTATTCCGATATTGACCTGGACCGGTTGTTCGTACTCCCGGAACAGGGGGTGGTCGCTCTCGGCAATCAGTTTGGTTTCGTAACGCCGGAGTTCTTTCATTATTTCCGCCATCTTCTCCACCGCATTGACCCCTTCCCGGATTCTGCCCATATGGACCGGTTTGCCGGTTACCTCAATCTTGTACCAGACCGCACCCCGGTTAGCCGGACAGATGGCTAAGTCGGTTGATTCTAAGACGATGACACCGTCAGCCTGATGACCGGAAAGAATAGTGCCCAGGGCACCGTTGCCACCAACCTCTTCTTCAATTACAACCTGAACCTTAGCCATTTTTTTGGATTTAAGATGTAGTTCTTTCAAGGCTAAGAGAGCGTAATAGATGCTGGTAATATGTCCCTTATCGTCTGCCGCACCCCGGCCGATAACCCGGTCGTCTTTAATGACCGGAGTAAAGGCTTCCGGCCAGTCACCTGGTGGAACCACATCACAGTGGGCGCATAGAATTACAGAACTGTTCCCTTCACCTTTAAGGGTAGCATAGAGGTTTGGTCGGCTCCGGTAATCTAATTCCTTGTCTGCCCGGGTATAAGCGGGGTGGTCTTTGATTCCGGGAGGCATCAGTTCCAATTTTACTTCCAGGCCTAAATTTCGGAATTTGTCCGCCAGGAAATCCTGGATTTCCCGTTCGTCTTCTCCGGAGATGCTGGGAAACCGAATCAATTCGGACAGGAATTCAGCCGCCTCCGCCTTCTTGCCTTCCAGAAATTCCCGGATGTCGTCGTTTTGCATAAAGTAGGGGCGCGATTTATCGCGCCCGCGCGGGTCGGATAAATCCGACCCCTACATTACTTCCTTTATAATTTCTGCCAGGCCGCGGGTGCCGTAAATACCGTCGTCAATTGCCTCCCTGGTAATGCAAAGCGGCGGGCAGAATTTTATCGTGCCTCTTCCTTTTCCTACCGGTGCGAAGAAAAGGTTCCCGCTGCCGACCGCAGACTCGCAGAACCGGAAGGCGCTCTCCGGGTCTGGTTTAAGGCTTTGCCGGTCCTGAAAAAAGAGCATACCGGCTACCAGGCCGCAGCCGCCCACGTCAATCCGGTTCTGATAAGGAGCGGTTATTTTCTTCAGTTGTTCCCGTAAATACTTTCCTAACCGGTCTGCGTTCTCAACCAGGTTCTCTTCTAAAATGGTTTCAATGCTGGCTAAGGCGGCTACTGCCGGTAAAGGGCTGCCGGTATGGGTACTGGTCATCTCACCGGGTTCATAGAGGTCCAAATAGGTACTTTTGCCGATGACTGCAGATAAGGGTAAGGAACTGGATATTCCTTTACCGCAGACAAACAGGTCCGGCACCACACCGCAGTGTTCAAACCCGAATAGTTTACCGGTTCGGCCAAAGCCGGCCTGGACCTCATCAAAGATTAAAGCCGCCTGATAAAGGTTACACCATTCCCGCAATGATACTGCGTACTCTTTCGGCATCAATTTACCTTCCCTGCCCTGGAAGGTCTCGGAAATTACCGCAGAGACCTCGTCGGGTTTGATGCCGGCGTCCTGCAGACTCTTTTCAAAGAGGGAAAAGGACTTGTCCTTCGTTTCAATACTGCCCGGAAAAGGCACCGGAACAAAGTAAGGGTTCCGGTCCACCCATTCGCCGCCCCCTAAGGCACCGCCGGCCAACTGGGAGGCATAGGTCCGGCCGTGGAAACCGCCTTCAAAACTGATTACGTAACGTTTTTTTGGGTTCTGCCTGATGCCGGCGGTCCGGCTCACTTTGAGCGCCACCTCCACCGCCTCCGAGCCGGTGGTAAGGAGAAAGACCCGGTCTAATTCCCTGGGTACGATACTGAGTAATTTCTCCACTAATTTAGCCCGGGCCTGATTGGCAAAGATATAAGAGTGGAGCGGTCCCCCTTTTTCAAGATAGTCCTGGAGCGCAGAGATTATTTTAGGATGGTTGTGACCGGCGTTGGTAACCAGTACCCCGCAACTCCAGTCCAGCCACTTATTTCCGTAAGGGTCAAAAACATTAACCCCGCGGGCTTTTTCCCAGATGACCGGGGGTTCACAATGCATTGACCGGGGTTCAGAAGCCCGGAGTTTCCGGAAGAAAGGCACCGATTCCGGTACCGGTATTTTGGTCCTGACCCGGCGGAAAGGCGTCTCCACCGCAGGGAATACCTTTGGTTCCAACGAAAATGCCTGTAACCCCATCCTTAGTATCTCCCGAATTCCTTCCCGGCTTCGTACATCGCCGAAACATTTTCTACCGGTGTACCGGGCGCTAAGTTGTTGCCTTCTCTCAGAACAAACCTGCCGCCTTCCATAATCCCGGACTGGCAGATTCTGGCTACTTCCTTCCGCACATCCTCCGGCGTTCCATTTTTTAAAAGCATAATAGTCGGACCGCCATATATCTGGACGTCTGGTCCCAATTCCTTCCGGATTTTCCCGAAATCTACCGGAAAGCCGGTATCAAATGAATTTACCCGTAAATTATCCTTTAAAAACTTGAAATGCCGGGTAGAGTTACCGCACAGGTGAATGCTGACCGGACCTCCGTCGCTGAACTCTTCCACCAACTTCTTGTGGTACGGAAAGACAAATTCCTGATACGTTTTGGTAGAAAGCATAGCGATAGCATCATCGGCAAAGCCAAAATTTGCCACTTTAAACTTACCTTTATCCGGAGCATCCGGAGTGCGAGACCAGCGCCATTCTCTGAGCGCCTTCATCCGGCGGATGGCATTTTCCGTAACAAAAGTCATCAGGTCATGGTAATATTTTGGGTCTTCGTACATATCCAGGCAGACCTCTGTCGCTCCCCGGAGTTTATAAGCCACGTCAAAAGGGCCATCGGTCCCTTCACCGGGAATGGTACCCGGCGGTTTTACCGGCAAGCCTTCAAACTCCATTTTGGGGCATTGGGTTTGCATATATTCAAAGAACTCCATCGCCCGGCCTAAAAGGTTTCCTCGTAAAGGGTCGGGTGGCTCTAAGTCATAGAGTTTCCGCTTTTCCTCTTTCAGTATTTCCACCGTATCCGGCACACCGTCTCCGAAGTAACGGAGAAGGCAACCGAACCAGCCCGCCTCATAAGAGTTCTGAAAATCAACGTTGATCTGCCAGCCGCTTTCCGGTGGACCCATCTCGTTGTCGCAAATAATGTTATACCGCCACCATTTTTGGAAGGCTAACTGGCACTCAATCTGTGCCTGGGGGTTTTTGAAAAAGTCTTCAAAATTATAACCGGTCTTATTCACCTCCGGATTACTGAAGAGGTTCCGGATACTCCCGGCAACCGCAACCGGAATTCGGTAGGGCTTACGGTTATGGTACGCCTCCCAGAGTCGTTTAGACTCTTCGTTATGTTTCTTAAAATCCACCGGTTTTGTCAAAAAATATCCCATATTAAAAAATGTCATTCTGAGCGGAGCGAAGAATCTATAGATCCTTCACATCCGTTCAGGATGACAAAATGTTCGGGTGAGTTCCTTAACCACTGTTTCCACCTCAACCATCCTGCCCACGCCTTCCTTCCGGCAGGCTAACCTGCCTTTGACCGGCCCGATGAACTTATAGCCCAGGTCTTCCAGTTCCTGAACCCTTTTCCGGAGAATCGGGTTCTGCCACATTCCGGCATTCATTGCCGGAACGAAAACCACCGGTTTCCGGGTGGTAAGGATGGTAGTCGAGAGGAGGTCATCCGCCAGACCGCAAGCCACCTTGGAGATGATGTTGGCGGTTGCCGGGCAGACCAGAATGATATCCGGCCATTCTGCCAGACTGATATGTTCAATCTCCGGGGTAATCAGATTACCCGGGGTAATGTTCTCCCCGAACATCTTTAGATAGACCGGATTGCCGGACAGGGTCTGGAAGGTAAGGGGTGTTACGAAATGGGTTGCCTCTTCGGTCATCACCACCTTAACCTGACAGCCTTTTTTGACCAGCCGGGAAGTTAAAGCCGCCGACTTGAAAGCCGCGATACTTCCGGTAACCCCCAAAAGCACCTTCTTCTTTTTTACCATAGTTTAATTACTTTATACCATATTTTTCTTCCGCCGGTCAAAAGAATAGTAGGGGTCGGATTCATCCGACCCGCGGGTTCGATAAATCGAACCCCTACTTTCACCGGTATATATTTTTTCTATGGCCTAAGTCAATGATGCATACCACCAACGTATTTTTATAGATGGTATAGATGATACGATAATTACCCGTGCGTAATGAATAGTCTCCGGCGAGTTTACCTTTCAGCCGTTTCCCTTGATAAGGATTTATCTCCAGAGTTTCTATGGCAGCAACAAGCCGAGAATATAGTTTTTTATCTATCCGGTAAATTTCCTCTAATTCTTTTGCTGCCAGATTGGAAAAGGTTATTTTATACATCCACCTTTTCAATTTTACGACGCAATTCTTTCAGGGATATAATCTTGCCTTCTTTAATTTGCTGCTTTGCCTTTTTAATTCTTTTTATCGCCTCTTTATCGGAAAGAATTTCTATTGTCTCCAAGAGGCCTTCATAATCGTCCAGGCTCATCATTATGGCCGTGGGTTTGCCTCTTTTAGTAATAATGAAGCGGTCTAACCTGATGTCTATATCCCTTATCACCCCCGGTAATTCCGGCCGCAGTTCTTTCAAGGAAATGGTGTTAACCATATAAACTCACCTCCTGAGATTAAGTATACACTAATGGGTATACTTTGTCAAGGACCTGAAAATAGAAGTTTGTCTAAATAACATTTTGACTTTTATCCGATTTTTGTTGTATTATCAAGAACGAGGTGAATCATTATGAAGTACAAGGTAATCTTTTTTAAAGGGGAAGATGGATATATCGTCGCTGAGTGTCCGGCGATTCCTGGTTGTATCTCTCAGGGTAAGACGATGGAAGAGGCGGAGAAGAATATAAAAGAGGCGATAGCCCTGTGTCTGGAGTGTTATAAAGAAGACCACGCAAAAATTCCTGAAGATGTAACCAGGGTGGCGGAAATATTCGTTAATGCATGAAGGAAGTCCTTCCTTTATTATCCGGCCAGGAAATTGTAAATGCCCTCCAGCGAATCGGCTATTATGTGCGGAAACAGAGAGGTAGCCACATAAGGCTTTATCACCCATATCGTCTTCCGGTAACCGTTCCGGCACATCACGAAGTAGACCGTGGTACATTGCGCTCCATCCTCCGTACGGTTAATATTACTCCCGAAGAATTCAAAAACCTTCCCTGAACTATATCCGGGATATAACCCAATTTCCGGGCAATATCCATAACCTTAACCTTAGTTTTGGAACTGGCGGTTTGATTGTTAAAAGAAGCGGGGGTGTGATATACTTTTTAGGGATATGGGGAGCGTTAAGGATTTGGAGGTTTTAGAAAAACCCACCAAAGATAAGACCGGCCGGGGGAGATTTATCTTTTCTGACCGTTATTCGGTCTTTGACTGGGGCGAGATGCCCGACCATATCACCGGCAAGGGTAAAGCCCTCTGCATTATCGGCGCCTATTTCTTTGAAAAGTTAGAGGAGATGGGCATAAAAACCCACTACCGGGGCGTGGTGGAGGATGGTATTATGGAAGTTGTGCTGTTACGTGTCCTTAAGCCACCTCCGCAAGGCGATGCCTACGACTATTCAATTTATCGGAAAGAAACCGGTAACTTTCTTATCCCTTTAGAGGTTATTTACCGTAACTATCTGCCGGAAGGTTCCAGTCTGCTCAAAAGGTTGCGGGAAGGCAAGATAACCATAGAAAGTTTAGGTTTGAGTAAGATGCCCCGGCCGGGTCAGAAGTTGGAGAAGCCGGTGGTGGACCTTTCCACAAAATTAGAGGCGACTGACCGCCACTTAGATTGGGAGGAAGCCGGAACCATTGCTAACCTTACGGAAGGCGAACTGGCTGATATCCGAAGGATAACGCTTCTGGTCAATGACTTGATTACCAAAGAGGTTGACCGGTTGGGTCTGCTCCATGAAGACGGCAAGGTGGAGTTTGGTTTTGATGAGAGCCGGAGGCTCTTGATGGTGGATGTATTAGGTACGCCGGACGAATGCCGGTTCTCTTTTAATGGTATCCCGGTCAGTAAAGAGGCCGCCCGAATCTGGTATCGCAAGACCGACTGGTTCCAGGACGTAGAAGAGGCAAAGAAAAGAGACCGTGTCTCCTGGAAAGGTCTGGTTAAAAGTACTCCTCCGTCATTACCTCCCCGGCTGGCCGAATTAATCGCTTTCCTCTACCAGTCTTTCTGCAACGAACTGACCGGAAGGACATGGTTTCCCTCCCCGTCTCTGAAAGATATCCTCTCCGAACTGAACAGCCTGATTTGAAGGTTACCCGCGGTTGACCGGCTGGATGACAAAGAGTAAGCCTTTACGAGGTTCCCGCAGGAGCACCCAGAACCCGGCCAGCCCCACTGCGGAGAAGGCCGCTCCAATCAGGAATACCGCCAGATAGTTTTTGGCGATGTCAATAATCTGTCCGCAGAGAATTATTATCCCAAAGACAAAAGGAATCGGAATCAGGGAACCGACCGAAAAGAGGCTGGACGGCTTTATATCCTCGCAGAACTCCACACCCAGGTTATTTAATAACGTCAAAGATGCCTGAGTGGCAAGACAGAAAGGAATATAAGCGATGGGAAGGCATTTGATATTTTTTGTAGTTAGTATGGTAATATAGCCCAGAAGCAGCAGCCCTGACATCACCATACCTACCGCCCTATAACCGGACCGGTCGCCTAATTTCCCCAGCGGTATACAGCCGAAGAGAGCGGTAAGGAACCAGACTTTAAAGAAGACCGATATCTGCTGTTCGTTGGCGGACAAGTAATCCCGGCCGTAGGGGATGATGAATGAGATACCGATGGCTAAGGCGATGCTGATGAAGGTATAAAAAAAGATGAAGAGGCGGTAATTATGGTTCTGGAGTACCCTGGTCAGGAGAGCCTTTGTTTCTGAAAGAAACTCCGGTTGTTGAATCTCCCGGGAGTGGGCCGGATTGAGATGGTCATTAATTTTTAAGACCGCCAGACAGGAAGACGCGTAGAGAATACCCGCGGCTAAAAACCTGAGGTAGTAGTTAGCAGGAGAGCCGAATAATTTAGTAAGGAATCCGGCAACATAGGAGAAAAGAAGTCCCAGACTCCCCAGTATTACCCAGGCAACTCCAAAGTAATTTCCCCTTTTTCCCCGGGGAATGTTGTCGGTGAGCATTTCTAAATAGAGAGGGGTGGCGCTGGACAGGATGATGACGAAGAGCAGGATAAACAATGAGAAGAGGTAGACGCTGAGCCAGTAAGGGGCCGGTTTTTTCCAGACCAGGCAGATGATGCCGGCCAGAGCCAGACAGGCAGAACCGATGATGAAGAGGAGGGCGCTGTTCCGTTTTCGGTTTTTGCCCCCCAAGTAAAACGAACTGAAGAGTTGCAGGAAGACAAAGGTCATACCCGCCGACTGGATGATGCCGATGAGAGTTTTGGGAGCGTTCAGGCTGGAGAGGTACGCCGGCACCGTAACGTCAAGGACTCCAAAGCCCATCCCCACTCCCCAGGCAACCTCAACCAGGAGGAAGGAAAACAGGTTGCGCCGGTAATCCCTTTCCACCAGACCCGGATATTCTTCCATCTATTTCATTGTATCATAGTTGAATGATGCCGCCGCCTAAGACGGTTTCGCCTTGGTAGAAGACGACCGACTGGCCGGGGGTGATGGCAAATTGGGGTTTAGCAAGAGTTACCTGAACGTTTTCATCAAGCGGGATGATGGTCGCCCGGGTCTCCGGGTTCCGGTAGCGGATGCGTGCTTTTACGGTAATCTGTTTAGATGGTTTTTCCGCAATCCAGTTTATATCGGTGGCAAAGAGTTCTTTTCGGTAAACATCCTTTTTTTCGCCGACGATGAGACGGTTTCGGTCAGGGTCAATCCGGAGGACATAAAGCGGCTTGGGAAATGAAATTCCCAGGCCTTCCCGCTGACCTACGGTGTAAAAGGCGATGCCTTTGTGTTTGCCTAAGAGTTTGCCTTGCTGATTAAAGATAGAGCCGGGTTCTTCTGCCCTGGGTATCCTCATTCTGATGAACCTTCCGTAGTCGTTATCCGGGATGAAGCAGATTTCCTGACTGCCTTCTTTCTCCGCGTTTGGGAAGCCGCAGGAGCGCGCCTTTTTTCGCGTCTCTTCCTTGGTCAATGCACCTAAAGGGAACAGGGTATAAGCCATCTGTTTTTGGGTAAGGTGATAGAGAAAGTAGGACTGGTCACGTTTGGGGTCGGTCCCTTTTTTCAGGAGGTAGGACCTTTTGTATTTGACGATGCGGGCGTAGTGGCCGGTGGCGATGTAGTCCGCAGAAATTTCCTGTGCTTTTTGCCGGAAATGGAGAAACTTAATCCGGCGGTTACACATCACGCAGGGGTTTGGTGTCTGACCGGAGAGGTAGGTCTGGCAGAAGTATTCTATCACCTCTTTTTCAAAGATTTTCCGGAAGTTCAGGACATAGTGAGGGATTCCCAGAATCTTGGCGACCGCTTTGGCATCGTTGATGGCGGAAAGACCGCAGCAACCTCCGATTTCTTTTTCTTTGCTGGCCGGCCATAACTGCAGGGTAAAACCGATTACCTCGTAGCCGGCCTCTTTCAAAAGGCAGGCGGCTACGGAAGAATCAACCCCGCCGCTCATTAAGACCGCCACCCTCTTCTTGGCCATAAAAATAAGTAGGGGCTTGATTCATCAAGCCCGTTTCTCCCGGGTTCAATAAATTGAACCCCTACATTGGGAAATAGGGACAATCCCTATTTCGGATTGAGGCTGCCGGTCCGGTATCCTTCTAAGTCAAGGGCAATGAAGGTGAACCCTAAGCGTTTCAAGTATCGGCTAATCTCTTCCCGTTTTGTCAGGAGTTTCGGAAACGCTTCCGCATCTATTTCAATCCGGGCAAGCGCACCGTGATGGCGGAGCCGGATATTTCCGGTAATCCCCTGTTTTCTAAAAAAAGCCTCACCTTTCTCCACCATCCTGACCTTCTCTTGCGTCAGAGGGGTGTGGTAAGGGATTCGACTGGCTAAACAGGCGGCCGCCGGCTTGTCCGCGGTGGGCAGACGGAATTTTCGGGAGAGGGTACGAACTTCTTCTTTAGTAAACCCCGCCTCCAGAAGGGGCTGGCGGACACCCAATTCCTTGCCCGCCAGATTTCCCGGCCGGAAGTCAGCCTCATCGCTCTTGGTCGTGCCGTCGGCAGACCAGTCCAGTTTCTCTTTTTCGGCAATCTTCTTCAGGGTGGTAAATAGTTCTCTTTTGCAATAATAACAGCGGTTTGGAGGGTTGGAACGGAACTTTTTATTTTCCCATTCTTTTGTTTTCACCAGGCGGAGGTTTACTCCTAAAAATCCGGCGAGATTCCGTGCAGATTTCAGTTCTTCTTTCGGGTAGGTGTCGCTTACCGCGGTAACCGCCAGGACTTTATCTTTTCCTAATACATCGGAGGCTATTTTTAAAAGCAGGGTACTGTCAACACCGCCGGAGAAAGCAACCACCACACCTTGCATTTTCCTTAAGATTCGGATTAATCTGTGCAGTTTTTTTTGTAGGAGCATTGGGGAAGAAACCCGAAGCTTATTTGTCATTCCCGCAGGCATAAAGCGGGAATCCAGGCCTGTCCCTGCATGCAGTAAGCAGGGATGGATTCCTGCTTGCGCAGGAATGACATGTAAGGTGGGCATAAATCAAGTTACCTATTTTGAATTGTTTTGTTTTTGTAGTCTTCGATGGCGGCCGTGAGCGCTTCTTCCGCCAGAACCGAGCAGTGCATCTTGATGGCCGGTAATCCTCCTAAAGCCTCAGCCACCGCCTTGTTGGAAATCCGGAGCGCTTCCTCCATGGTCTTTCCTTTAACCAGTTCCGTAACCATGGAACTGGTTGCAATTGCCGCGCCGCAGCCAAAAGTGCGGAACTTGGCGTCGGTGATGATATCACTTTCTACTTTTATAAACAACTCCATAATATCGCCACACACGGGATTTCCCACTTTACCCACGCCGGACGGGTTTTCCATCATACCCACGTTACGCGGGTTGCGGAAATGGTCCATCACCTTTTCGCTGTAGGGAAGAGGCGTCTCAGCCATTATTTTTACCTCCGGGATAGAGCGGGGACATCAGCCGCAGTTTTGCGACAATTTTCGGGAAAACCTCAAGGACCCGGTCAATTTCTTCTGACGAAGTCCACTTGCCTAACGTAAAACGGATGGAACCGTGGGCGGTCTCCGGCGGCAGACCGATTGCCAGAAGGACCGAAGACGGCTCCAAACTACTGCTGGTACAGGCAGAACCGGTTGAGACGGCAATCCCTTCCAGGTCAAGGTTAAGGAGCATGGATTCGCCTTCCACGTAAGCAAAGGATAGATTAACGTTGTTGGGCAGGCGTTTGTCCGGGTGTCCGTTGAGCCGGCAGTCAGGGATTCTTTTCAATAAGGTCTTGATGAGCCGGTCACGCAGGTGAATCAGGCGGCTGGCTTCCTCTCCCATCTCAGATTCCGCAATTTTAATCGCCTTTCCTAAACCGATGATACCGGGTGTATTTTCCGTACCGGCACGGAACCTTCGTTCCTGGTCACCGCCCTGAATGAAAGGAATAATTCTTGTTCCTTTCCGTATGTAGAGAACCCCCACGCCTTTTGGTCCGTAGAACTTATGCCCGGAACAGGAAAGCAAATCAACGTTCAGTTCCGTGACGGAAGTGGGCAGGTGTCCCACGGTCTGGACCGCATCGGTATGGAAGAGTACCCCTTTCTCCCGGCAGATTTTGCCAATTTCCTTAACCGGCTGGATGGTCCCGATTTCGTTATTGGCGTGCATAATGGTGACCAGAATCGTCCGGTCATTAATTGTCTTGCGGACCTCATCCGGGTTGACCAGACCGTCTTTGTCTACCGGCAGGGTAACGATTTCAAAGCCCTGTTTGGCAAGGAATTTACCGGGTTCGCTGACGGCGTGGTGTTCAATGGCGCTGGTAATAATCCGGGTCCCTTTATTTTTAAGGGCAAAAGCGATTCCTTTTAAGGCAAAATTGTTGCTCTCGCTTCCGCCGGAAGTAAAGACAATCTCTTCCGGTTTGGCGCCGATGAAATCCGCCGCCTTCTGCCGCGCCTCTTGTAATGCAGCTCTGGCTTCCTGTCCAAAAGAGTAGAGGCTGGAAGGGTTGCCGAACTTCACGGTGAAGTAGGGCTCCATCGCCTTTACCACTTCCGGATGGGTGGGTGTGGTCGCCGCATAATCTAAATATATCCGTTCCATCCTTGACCATATTACCAAATTACCAAACTTTCTGTCAACAGGCATATCGGAGCGGAGAGCTAAGATGGACCGGCCGGATAAAACCGTTTGATTTTTCAATTTACGAATTGGCTCTTCTGAGGTGGGGGGTAAAAAGGGATTATCGTGACAGGAGACGCCGGGCCGTCGAAGAATATATTTCGGCGGCCTGAAAAACCTGCGTTAGTTTAACGAATTCATTTTCCGAATGTGCCTGCCTGATATTTCCCGGCCCCAGGACCGCGGTCTCTGCATCCAGTTCATTCCGGAAATCAGCGGCCTCGGTCCAGAATCTGGTGCCTTTAGAAATTACCCCCCGGCCCGTGATTTTTCTTGCCTGGCTTTTAATCAGATTTATAAAAGACGGATTTTTATTCGGCTTCATCGGCTCGGTCTTTCTCAAAACTTTGCAGGAAACATTTTTGTTTCCCTTAAAGAGGGCATCCGTCCGGGATAGGATATCCGCGGCAGACCTGCCCGGCAGAATACGGATATCAATTAAAGCCCGGCAGGAATCCGGCACCCGGTTGGCGACATCCCCGCCCCTGATTGCCCCCAGGTTCAGAGATTGTTTGCCGATACCGGGAAAGATGTTGCCATCTTCAACCCTGCGGCGTATTGAATTGACGACATCTATCAACTCATCAACGGCATTGATACCTTTCCAGGGGGAAGAACTGTGGGCGGCTCTGCCTCTGGCGCGGAGTTCCAGAAATATCTGGCCCATATGGTGCGATATTATCTCCAGACTGGTTGGCTCACCGACGATGGCATAGCGGCATTGATAGCCCTGTTTTATGACGGAATGGACTCCTTTGTTTTTTCTCTCTTCGTCAACGGAAATCAGAAGGTCAAGGGTGCCGTTCAATCTTTCCCCGGCGGCAACCTGGTTTCTGAACGCAGCCATCATCGCCGCTAAAGATGACTTGGCATCACAGGCGCCTAAACCATATAGAATCCCGTTTTTAGATTCAGCATAAGGAACGGAAATTCCGCTTGGAGGCACCGTATCCGCATGGCTGTTGAGACAGAAAACTGGTTGACCTTCACCATACCGGGCTAAGAGGTTAAACCGTTTATCTCTGGCCTGGAACCTTTTCGTCTTCACCCCCCAGGATTTCAGTTCCTTCTCCAGATATAACATAATCTCTTGTTCTTCGCCGCTGACGCTTCTGATGTTAACAAGGGTCTTCAGCAGGTTCAGAACGAATGTGTGGTCTATCATAATGCCCTCTTCCTTTTTTTGCGTTTTCAGGCTTTTGCTTCCGCAATCATAGCCAGAATGTTTTCTTCCGGCGTTTCTCTCCCTACCTGGTCGCCGGTCCCGATAATAAGACGCGGTTCACCGGCAAACGCCGCCTTTATCTCCTGCACTTCAGCCCGTACTTTTTCCGGTCTTCCGCGAATCAGCGTCTCAACTGTATGGACGTTTCCGTTCACGGTGACCTTACCGGCTAAAGCCGCGCGCACCTTCTTCAAACCGTCAAGCCCATCCACGTCGCCGCCGGGCGGTCTCTCAAACGGACAGACGCAATCCAGGCCGATTTCAGCGAACTCCTGCACCGTCTCCAGGCACTTCCCGTGAATATGGACATGCAACAGCCTGCCATGTTTATGCAGTTCCGTTGCGACAGCCGCCAGATAGGGTTTATCCCACCGGCGCCACATCCGCGGTCCGATAAGGGAGTTGTTGGAGTAACCGCATCCGACAAAGAAGGATTCAAACTTTGTCTGACTGCAGGCCTTTTGTATGTATTCCAATCGGGATTCAATATACCGGTCCCGGATGTCCCGGAGCGCCGCCGCGTCCTGGTCGGCAAAATACATCGCGGCTTTTTCAAAACCCATAAAACCCGCGATAAAATCAAAAAAGGGCACGCCCAGCCATAATTCCAAAAGATAATCCTCGCCGACTGCGTTGTGGGCTTCCACGGCCGGTTTAAAGTCAAAGGTGGTTTCCGGAGATAAGAGCATGTCGACATAAGGGAGGACGTCTGCTTCATCTTTTACCGGAGACTCCGTCAGCCAGGACGGCTCTTTCCGGTCGTAGATAATGGTACTGCTGAATTCCTTGCCACCGATAGAAACCGTGTCGGTTTGACGGTATTGAGATTCTGAAATCTTCTCAAAAGAAGATTTGATGGGAAATGGTAAGCGGGAAACGGGAGATACAATCCCCCACCCTTCGGCCCCGTATTTCTTAAAAGTAATAAGCAGTGCTTTCCAAAAAGGGATTTCTTTCTCAAACTGAACCATGTCTACGTTCATTACCCTGGCCGGATAATAATACCAGAATTCCGGCGCCACCGGGTACCGGTCGGAAAAGATGCCCCGGTAGGCGTTTAACATCCGCTGTTTCGGTGTGTAATTCATTATCTCTTATTTTCTGCAAAACTCCCGATAAACCGCAAGCATGTATTCGTAGTTCTCCAGCGGCATGCCGGGAAAGACCGTGTTGGAGGTGGAAAAGATGTATCCTCCGCCCGGTGATGCGTATTCCAGACAGTAGAGAACGGAGGCGCGGATTGCCTCTTCAGGACCGTCCTGCAGCAGGCTGCACTGGACGTTGCCCATCAGGGCCATCTTTCCGCAGGTAATCTTTTTTACCTCTGCGATATCCATCCCGGCCATCGGGTCAATGGACATAAGGACGTGGGGCTTGCAGTCAAGTATCTGGTCCAGAACCGGCATCAGGTCCCCGTCACTGTGGAGAATAGCTATAGCGTTTTTTTCTCTAACCTTATCAATCACCCGCGCCAGGTATGGCGTCACAATCTCCTTGAAATCAGCCGGTGACACAAACGGCCCTCCATTGAAAGCGACGTCACTGGCGATGAAGAGAAAATCGGCGCCCGCATCGACCATTCCGGCAATATGGTCCATGGCGGCACAACAGCGTTTCTCCGCCTCTTGGTGAATAACCTTCCGATTTTCCGCAAGGTTACCTGCAAACGCCATCCAATCCGTAGTGGTGTCTATGGAATGGACTGCCTCGCCGACCATCCCGCCGATGGCAATCCGGTCGCCGAACGTCTTTTTAACGGCGGCAACCCCGTCAGGGTCGCTCCACGGACAGTAAACAACGAGCGCATCCCATTGAAAACGCTCAACGATACGCTCATAGATTTCACAGCAAACGGCAATCTTGCGCTTCTTTTCTTCCGCTGTGCAACCTGCCCAACTGTTCCGGTCGGGGAAGGAAAGACCGAACGCCTCGCGCTCCAGCTCAAACATGGCTTCAAAATGGGGTGGCCGGTCCGGTTCAATGAATTTCAGCGTGGTATAAAAACGTTCTCTTCCCGTCATGAACCTCTCCAGTTTATAGGTTTAACGTGTGTTCTTCCGATATTATTTGTCATTCTGAACGAAATGGAGGACGAAGTATGCCCTGGTCGGTGACGAAGGCGGTAATCAGTTCCGCGGGTGTCACGTCAAAGGCAGGGTTGTAAGCCTTGATGCCACCGGGTGAGATTCTCTTCCCCGCGATACAGGTAACCTCTTCTTCCGGCCTTTCCTCAATCGGGATACCCTTTCCGTCCGGAAGGGAGAGGTCAAAAGTGGTCATCGGCGCCGCGACGTAAAAGGGTATCTTATGATGCCGGGCAAGGATTGCTACGGAATAGGTACCAATTTTGTTGGCGGTATCACCGTTGGCTGCGATTCGGTCCGCACCGACCAGGACCAGGTCAATTCTCTTCTTTTTCATTACCCAGCCGGCCATGTTATCGCAGATTAGGGTAGATTTAATCCCGCGTTGTTGGAGTTCCCATACCGTCAGTCTGCTTCCCTGAAGGAGGGGTCTGGTCTCATCGGCAAAAACTGAGAGTTTTTTGCCTTTTTCTTTGGCTCGGAAGATTATGGCTAAGGCGGTTCCCATACCTGCGGTGGCTAAGGCACCGGCGTTGCAGTGTGTCAGGATGGTTGCCTGCTTCGGGATGAGGTCGTTCCCGAAATCCGCAATCTTTTTGCAGAGTGTTTCGTCTTCTTTGTGCAGTTGCTGAGCCTCTTTCAATACGAAAGCCTTGACTTTGGATACCGAACATCCTTTAAATTTCTGACAATTTTCTTCCATCCGGCGCAAGGCATGGAAGAGGTTAACCGCAGTAGGCCGGCTGGTTTCCAAATAGGCGCGGACTTTTTTCAGGCGGGCTAAAAATTGGGGCAAATCTTTGGAGGTATCGTTCCTCATTCCCAAATAGAGGCCGTAGGCTGCCGCCACGCCTAAGGCTGGCGCCCCCCGGACCCGTAGACTCCGAATCGCTTCCCGGATTTCTTCCGCACTCCTCAGGTTAAGATAAACGGTTTCGCCGGGCAAACGGCTCTGGTCCAGGATGCGCAACGCTTCACCGGTCCACCGCAGGGTAAAGTACTTCATATGACGATAAAATAAGCCCACCTAATGCTTTTTAGAAGTACCATCGCGCCCCTCTTGTGCAACCTTCTGCTTTCCACCCCGTGGCTTCGGCGAACGGGCAAGTTCCGTCTCAATCTGTTCGATGGTCGGCAGATTATCTTTAAGATTATCGGGCAGAGTTTCTACCAACTTAGTCACGTAGCGGGCAACACCTACGGGTTTTACCAGGTCGCGCAGAGCGTATTCGGCTATAACCTTGCTGCGGGTCTTACAGAGAATGATGCCAATGGAGGGTTTGTCGTCCGGATGTCGCAGCAAATCGTCCACAGCCGAAAGGTAGGAATTCATCTTACCTGCAAACTCGGGCTTGAAAGGTCGAGTCTTCAGATCAATGACGACGAAACACCGTAGGCGCAGGTGGTAGAAAAGCAGGTCAAGGTAGAAATCTTCGCCGTCTACCTCAATGGGTACCTGCCGTCCCACGAAGGCGAATCCAGCACCCAACTCCAACAGGAACTTGCGGATGTGTTCGAGCAGTCCCTCTTCAAGTTCCCGTTCGGCGGCGTCGGTGCGGAGCGTGAGAAAATCGAAATTGTAGGGGTCCCGGATTACTTCGGCAGCCAGGTCCGATTGGGGCTGTGGAAGCACAGCCTTAAAGTTAGTGACGGCCTTACCCTGGCGGGCGTACAGACCTGATTCAATCCAATGCAGAAGCATGGAGCGCGACCAGCCGTTGGCGATGGTTTGGTGGGCATACCAGAGGCGCTCAACAGGGTCTTTGAGTTTGAAGATAAGTTCCGTATTATGTCCCCAAGGAATTTCGGCCGCCGCATTCGGCAGGTTCCGTCCGTCCATTTCTCTCACAAGTTGTGAGAGATTTTGTGGTTTGTGGATTTCTCTCACAGTCCGTGAGAGATTTCGAACTTGGTCGGTCCATGCGATGTAGAAACTGCGCATCTTCCAGATATTCTGGGGCGAGAACCCGCTGACGCCTGGAAATTCCTGCTGGATGTCCGTTGCGAGCCGCTCGACTACCGAT
This sequence comes from Candidatus Omnitrophota bacterium, assembly GCA_043797665.1. GTDB lineage: Bacteria > Ratteibacteria > UBA8468 > MWAK01 > MWAK01 > CAZVUE01. The sequence goes on along the minus strand of JAZDPL010000035.1, from coordinate 21,981 downwards.
TTACCCCAGCCTTCGTTCCGTTGCCTTTCGACGATAATCCTGCCGACGTCCCAATAGAGACGGATCAATTCCCGGTTTACCGAAAGGGATGCTTTAACTTGAGCCGTGCGGATTCGGCATTTGATGTCTTCCAGCACTGCTGCGTAAGTTGATGGCAATTGTGCAAGCGATGCCTGCACAATTGAGGGTCGATTATTCGATTTCTGCTGATTTTTATGCGCCATACCCTAACTCCTTAAGGTTGGTCCAAATCGCCTTGTCGAGTCTGGCGGACTCGGTACATTGTTCCTAATGTGTGTCGGAGGTGGTGGTCTCTTCGGTTTGCTGGGGGATAGACAGAATCTGGCCCTTCTTTACTACGGTATCCTCCGGCATCAGGTTGGCTTCACAAATTTCCTCTATTTCGAGGCCGGACTGGCTGGCGATACTCTCCAGGGTCTCACCGTCTTTTACGGTGTAGAAGGTGATATTGCCTTCAATGATGGGTGTGGGTTCAATAGTGGGAGGCGTGTCCGGGTAGGCTTCAGACTCATAACCCTTGCCGTGCTTTTTAACCTTACGGACCCGGACTAAGAGGCGCCGACCCGGTTGAATAATATCGCTTTTGAGATGGTTAATCTTTTTTAAATTTGCGGTGGTGGTGTGGGTTTTATGGGCGATACCGGAGAGGCTATCACCTTTTTTTACCACATAGTAATCTTTTTTGGTAACGTAGCCTTTATCCGGTCGAATCTTCAGGCGCTGACCAACATAAACCTTGTCACCTTTTATCTTATTCCAGGTCTTTAGTTGTTTGACGCTGACGTGGTACTTTTGCGCAACCTTGCCCAGGGTGTCACCCGGTTTTACTTTATAGGTTTCCGCATAGGTAAGGCTTGCCCGGAAAAGTATCAATAATACCAGTCCTATCTTAAATATCCGTTTCGGCATTAGGGAGTTTTTTTGCTTTCAGCTCTTCTTCCAGTTTCCGGATACGTTCGTTGAGTTTTGAACATTCCTGGAAAAGGATGCGCAGGGGTTCCGCAAAGGGGTCGGGGAGTTTTCCGTGTTCCAGGGCAAGGCTGATTTTGCGGTGCTCTTCCACTATTCTGCCGGGTACGCCTACCACGGTGGCACCGGCCGGTACGTCTTTGACCACCACTGAACCGGCGCCAATCATCGCATCGTCCCCTATTGTAATCGGGCCTAAAACCTTGGCGCCGGTGCCTACCACAACCCTGTTGCCCAGGGTGGGATGGCGTTTTTTCTTCTCCAGAGCGGTCCCTCCCAGGACCGCGCCCTGGTAGAGGAGAACGTCGTCGCCGATCTCCGTCGTTTCACCGATGACCACACCCATTCCGTGGTCAATGAAGAATCGTTTGCCAATTCTGGCACCCGGATGGATTTCTATGCCGGTGAGGAATCGACTCTTGTGTGAGATGAGTCGGGCAAAGGTTTTGGAGCCGGTACACCAGAAGAAATGACTAATCCGGTAGAGCCAGATGGCGTGCAGGCCCGGGTAGCATAGAATTACCTCTAAGATATTGCGCGCGGCCGGGTCCCGGCTGAAGACGCTCTGAATATCCTCTTTAATTATCCGAAACATAGGTGTCTGTCATCACTTGTAGGGGCTTGATTTATCAAGCCCGCGGGTCGGATAAATCCGACCCCTACATCAAAATATTTAATGCGTTCGAATTAGATTCTTCGCTCCGCTCAGAATGACATAGTGTTGATTTTTTCCTGCAACTTCTGAAGGAACTGAGCGCTGTAGGAACCGTCAACGACCCGGTGGTCGCAGGATAACGTAACCTCTACCAGAGGTTTGATTGCCAGACTGTTGCCGCTGGCAGATACACCATCTTTGATGGCGCCGATTGCCAGAATCGCTACCTGAGGCTGGTAGATGATGGCCGAGAAGGCGTCAATTTCGTATAAGCCTAAGTTGGAAAGGGTAAAGGTGCCGCCCTCTAAATCTTCTTTGGCTAATTTATCCTGCCGGGCGGTTTCAACCAGACGTTTTCGTTCCCTGGTAATCTCAGGCAGGGTTTTCCGGTTAACGCCTTTCAGGACAGGTACGATAAGTCCTTCCGGACGGGCGATCGCCAGACCCAGGTTGACTTCCGGATAAACGGTCAATTCGTTATTCTCATAAGTAGCGTTCATCTCCGGAAATTCCATCAGGGTATCCGCGACCACTTTAATCAAGAGGTCGGTGTAGGTAATATCCTGACCTTCTGCCTTTAACTTTTTCCGGCCGGCTGCCAGAGAGGAGACGTCCAGCACCTTTCGGAGGTAGTAGTGGGGTATTTCGCGCTTGCTCTTGCTTAAACGTTCCGCGATAATCTGGCGCAGAGGGGAAAGGCGTTTTTTGGTAACGCCTTCTATTTTTGGTGCGATACCCTGAACGTGTTTCAGGGGCATCGCTACATTGACAGCGGAACGGACGTCCTTTTCCGTAATCCTGCCGCCAGGTCCTGTCCCTTTGACGGAAGCGAGGTCAACCCCTAATTCTTTGGCAATCTTTTTCGCCAGGGGTGAAGCCATAATGGGGCCGCCAGGTTTTTCGGCGGTAATGTAGGGGTCGGATTTATCCGACCCGCGGGCCCCGTATAGGCGGCTATCGCCTTTTACGGGGCGGGCTTGATGAATCGAGCCCCTACTTTCTTCTGAAGAAGAGGGTGTAGGTGGGGGTGTTACTGTCGGCACCGGTTCGTCCATCCCATCCGCCAGGTAGCCTACCACGGAGGTTACCGGAATCGCATTCTCGCTGGCTGGAACAATAATCTTGCGCAGGTATCCGGAATAAGGCGATTCCACCTCAAAGTTAGTCTTGTCGCTCATTACCTCGAAGACAACCTCACCTTTTTCTACCTTTTGACCCTCTTCCTTAAACCATTTGGTGAGGTAACCCTCTTCCATTGTCTCGCCCAGTTTGGGCATAATGATTTCTCTTACCATAGTTTACTCCACAATGTTTTTAATTTCCCGGTAGATGCGTTCCGGTTGGGGAATAGCCAACTTTTCCAGAACCGGGCTTTTCGGCATCGGTACGTCAGCGCCGGCGATTCGCAGGACCGGTGCGTCTAAATAGTCGAAGCAGTTTTCCATAATCTGCATCCCTATTTCCGCACCGGTTCCGCCGGTTTTGGTATCCTCTTCCACAATCGCGACCCGGTGGGTCTTTTTTATTGATTCCGATATTGTTTCTATATCTAACGGAAGAAGGGTGCGCGGGTCGATGACCTCAGCCTCAATTCCTTCCCCGGCTAACCGGTTGGCTGCCTCCAGAGCAAAGAGTAACATCCGGGAATAGGCAATAATGGTAACGTCCTTGCCGGTCCGTTTGACGTCTGCCTTGCCGATGGGTACCAGATACTCTTCTTCCGGGACCTGTCCCTTGGTATTGTAGAGCATTTTGTGTTCAATGAAGACCACCGGGTTGTCGTCCCGGATGGAGGACTTGAGCAGTCCTTTAGCATCGTAAGGGGTTGCCGGCATTACCACCTTCAGCCCCGGGATGTGGATGAACCAGGATTCTAAACTCTGGGAGTGGTGCGCACCCAGAGTCCGGCCTGCTCCGCCTTCGGTTCTGATGACCAGAGGGACTCGGGTCTTGCCTCCGAACATATACCGGATTTTCGCCACCTGGTTGTTAATCTGCTCCAGGCAGATACCCATGAAGTCAATGTACATAATCTCCACCACCGGACGCATTCCGGTGATGGCTGCGCCTAAGCCGGCGCCAATAATGGCCGCTTCCGAAATGGCGGTGTCCCGCACCCGCTCTTCGCCGAACTTCTGCATTAAGTTTAAGGTTACACCGTAGGCGCCGCCGTAGATGGCGATGTCCTCGCCCATCAGAAAGACCGACGGGTCTTTTTCCATCTCTTCAGCCAGCGCTTCGTTCAGAGCCTGGCGGTAAGTAATTTCCCTCATTACAACCTCTGTTTTATTTTCGTAGGGGCTTGATTCATCAAGCCCGCGGGCGCCATGAATGGCGCCCCTACGTTTCGTAATATACGTCCTGGTATAGTTCTTCCGGTTTCGGGTCCGGACTCTTGATGGCAAAGTCTATGGCCGCTTCCAGTTCTGCGGTCACCTCTTTTTCCAGGTCAGAAACTTCTTTTTCGGTCAGGATGCCTTCTTTCTGCATCTTCCGGCTGAAACTGCTGATGCAGTCACGGTCTTTCCACTTCTTCTCTTCTTCTTTGGTCCGGTAGACCCTGGGGTCGCTGCGGGAATGGCCGTAGTAGCGGTAGGTGTTGCAGACAATAAATGCCGGACCGGCGGCCTTCCGAGCTGGTGCCACGTACTTTGCCACTGCCTCTTTTACCGCCAGCACATCCATCCCGTCGCAGCATTCCGCCGGCATGCCGTAGGGAACCGCTTTCTTGGTCAAGTCTTTCACCGCGCAGGCGCGTTCCACGGAGACCGACATTCCATACAGATTATTTTCGCAGATGAAAATTACCGGGAGTTTCCATTTCCCGGCCATATTTAATGCTTCGTGGAAGAGACCGGTATTGGTGGCGCCGTCTCCGAAGAAACAGAGGACCACCTGGTCGGTGCCCCGCAGTTTGATTGATGTACCGGCACCAGCGGCGATTCCGATACTTCCGCCCACCACACCGTTGGCACCCAGGTTGCCCTGGGAGACATCGGCCAGATGGAGAGACCCGCCTTTTCCCTTGCAGACCCCGGTCTCCTTGCCTAAAATCTCCGCCATTAAATGGGGCAGCGAGCCGCCCTTGGCGATGGCATGGCCGTGGCCCCGGTGGGTACTGGTGATGTAGTCGTCCGGTCTGATGGCGGAGATTGCTCCGGCCGCCACCGCTTCTTCCCCCGCATAAAGGTGCGAGCCGCCTTCCGCGATATTCCGTGCCATAAGGTCCATAATGGCGTCTTCAAACTGCCGGATTTGCATCATTTGTTTCAGGAGATGCCTTGCCTCCTCTTTCGTTATCTTCTTCATAATCTTCTTTCCAACCAAAAATGTAGGGGTTCAATTTATTGAACCCGAAATCTTCGGGTCGGATAAATCCGACCCCTACAGGTGTAGCGGTGGCATTTATGCCACTACAGTGCGATAAATCGCACCGCTACCTTTAAGGTTTCACGATAATCTTCAGTCCCTGTCCCTTTTCTGCAAATTGCAGCGCCTCTTTAATTTTCGAAAGGGGGTAAGTGTTGGTGATATAGTCCGTACCCTTAATCGCACCGGAAGCCAGGACCGCTAAAGCCAGAGAATTGTGTCTTGGCGCAGAACCGTGGGTGCCCACCACCTTAAGTTCTCCGTAGTGAATAAGGTTAGTATCCAGGGTTACCGTTGGCTGACTTTTTGGTAAGCCCCCAAAAAAGTTTATCGTACCTCTATTTGCGGCTAACTGCAGCGCCTGGATCTGCGCCTGTCCGGAACCGGCTGCCACCATAACCTGGTCCGCTAACCGGTTGTTATTCTCTTCCTTAACCGCTTTTACCATGTCTTCTTTGACGGGATTGACAAACCGGTTTGCCTTGGTAAAGGACGCCATTTTCAGCCGTGCCTCATCAATGTCCGCCAGGATTACTTTCCGCGCACCTTTGGTTCTTGCCACCTGGGTATGCATACATCCCATGGGTCCGGCACCGATTACCACGATCACGTCCCCAAAACCCACGCCGCTGATTTCCTGTCCGTTAATGACACAGGCTAACGGTTCCGCCAGGGCTGCTTCCTCAAAGGAAAGATTTTCCGGAATCCGGTTGACGCAGGCGTTGCGTAAGATTCGTTCCGGCAGGAGAGTATATTCCGCAAAACCACCGTTATAGTGGTAACCGATCGCCTTCAGGTCGTCGCACATCGCCTGGATTCCCCGCAGGCAGTAGTAGCATTCTCCGCAGGGAATGGCGGCGGCCACCTGGACCCGCTCCCCTGGGACAAAGCCGGTTACTCCTTCACCGACGCCGGCTACCTCTCCGGCCAGTTCGTGGCCGGTGATTCTGGGAAACTGGATGAGCCGGTGGCCATAATGATAGACCTTGACGTCGGTAGCACAGACCGCGCAGGCTTTTACCTTGATTACCATCTCCCCTTTACCGGGAGAGGGCGTGGGAAAGTCCCCGTATACTAAATCCTCAATTCCTCTTACTAACGCCGCCTTCATAATATATTTTGTCGGGGGCGGATTCATCCCTTACCAATCCTATGGTAAGGGTACCCGCGCCCCGCCTTTTTGTCATCCTGAGTGTAAACGAAGGATCTGACACGAAGTGTCATCCTGAACGAATGTGAAGGATCTATAGATTCTTCACTTCGTTCAGAACGACAGAATAACGTCGGATTCTTCGCTACGTTCAGAATGACATCTAAAGTTTATTGTAATTTTCCAGGATTGCGTTATAGATTGGCTCTTCCGGTTTAATCTTGCAGACTTCCTGAAGAACGTAGCCGGCACCATTCTCTAAAATCATTTTTGCCAGGATGGCCGCTTCTCCATCCTCTTTATAATTATAACACAGTGCCGATGCTATCGTAAAGATTAAGTTTTCCGGTTCCACTCCGTAATTTAGACATAGTCGGAGCGCACCGACTAATCGGTCTGAAGGACCTAACTTCCTTATTGGTTCCCGGCCTACCCGCCAGACCGTATCTCCTAAAGCCTTATTGGCAAAACGGTGCCGGAGGTCGGCGATATGGCCGGGCAGTTCCGGCTGGAGGAACGGGTGTTTTTTGACCAGGGCAGTACCGGTTTCGTTCAGGCAGCCGGTAAGCCGATGGCTAATTTCAGAATCAGCAACCGCTTCCCGGATATACCGGTATCCTTTTAAGTACCCTAAGTACGCACAGACTGCATGACCCAAATTATGGATATACAACTTTTGTTCCTCGTAAGCCGAGATGTTCAAGACCGGATGAAATCCGGCTACTTTCGGGAGTTCGCCTTTAAAACCGGTCCTGGCTACCGGCAGGATTTTGTAGGGTTCCACCAGGACCAATAATGGTTCTTTCTCTTTCAGATCTATCGGTACCGGCGGCACCATCCGGCTGACCACCGTTTCCACCAGACCCACCTTTTCGTCAAAATAGGGATGCAATTCCGGAGATAACCTCTTTTTAATCTCGGTCCGGAATACCTTTCCCGCAGAAAGGAGGTTTTCGCAGATGATAATATTTAAAGGTGCGTCGGTTTTTGACCGGAATCTTTCTTCAATCCCGCATGCGATAAGGGGATAGATACGGGGAAGGTTGTTGACACCAACCGCAGTAGCCGAGATGTCGGCATCTTTTAAGATTCCGGCTACCGCTTTCTCATCTTCAGCCGGAACCGCCTGAACCCGGCTGATTTCGAACTTTTCGGTACCTTTTTCGGAAACGACCCAGAGCGGGTAGGCTTTCTTCCGGTTAAGATTGGTGACGACCCCTGGTATTGCCTCAATAAAGGTTATCTCATAACCGGATTCAAAGAATATCTGACCTAAGAACCCCCGGCCAATATTCCCCGCCCCAAAAACCACTGCTTTCTTCATCTTTTAGCCCGGATTATTGTATAATAATAATCTTGACTTACGCAAACCAAATACAAACGTCTTTAAAAAACGTAGGGGTCGGATTTATCCGACCCGCGGGTTTGATAAATCAAACCCCTACTTCGTTCGTATATATGTTTAAAAAAGGTTGGTTTTTATTTTTAATTTGTTTCCTCCTTGAACCTACAGGAATTTATACCTTAGTAGGTTCAAGGGGGGATTGCCAAGGGGGTGGCGAAGAACCCCCTTGCGTAGTAGAGAGGGTAACAGGGAACGTTAGTGACCGCCATAGGGAGTGTAAACTCCCTTTGGAGAGCGCCGAGCGAAGCGAGGTGCGACTTAGTAAATCAGTATCTGCCGGAGCAGAGATACCGGAGGAATGGTCTTTTGCAGTGGTAGGTGATACCCAGGGAGCGAGTTTAGCCGAGCCGGTCTCGCCGGTCTTCGACTTAATTATTGAAAAAATCAATAGTCTTAAGGGTGGTACAACCCCTGAGCCTGACTTTGTGGTTCATTTGGGTGATAAGGTTGCTGGTAGCGCTGACCAGGCAAGTCAGGGAAAACAATTCTCTGTCTATCAGGAGAAAAAAGCCAGGTTTGTTGTTCCTGTTTATGAAGTAGCGGGCAATCATGATATCCCTAAAGCGGAAATATTCCCGGTCTATGAGGCGATGATATCGCCGAATCTTTATTATTCTTTTGACCATAAAGGTTACCACTTTGTGGTTCTCTGTAGTGAGAAGGTACCGGGTATGCACAGCAGTTTGGGCCAGGAGCAGATTGCCTGGTTAGAAGAGGACCTGAAGGCTCATAGTGACGCTGGTCTCTTTTTTGTCTTTCTCCACCGGCCCCTTTACCGGGGTATAATCCAACCCGGTACTCTCCGGGACAGCGAAAAATTAGAGAAAATATTAAAACGCTACAAAGTTAAGTACCTCTTTGTGGGCCACGAACACCGTTTCGGAATTAACCGCCGGAGTGGCTTGACTGAGTATATCAGCGGCGGCGGCGGTGCTCCCTTACTGAACTTTTCCGAGGAAAGCGGCGGCTATTACCACTTCCTGATGGTTAAGGTTAAAGGAAAAGATGTGGAGGTTGATCCGGTCAAGATTGATTATCCTAAACGTTACCAGAGTGTCAAAAGTCTCTGGCAATCCTTCCAGCGCCTCCGCCATTAGGATTATTGATATGGAAAAGATATCTCAGGCTAAAGCGGAAGATTACGAAGAGATACAAAGATTGTTAGAGGATGCCTACGGCCATACGCACAACTACTTTTCTGCAGCCTATCCTGCGGTCTGGCGGAAAGAGACAACCGATTTTCAGCACACCTACTTAATCCGGGAAGGCGATGGTATCGCCAGCCTGGTGCGTGTCTTTTCGCTCGACTTAATTCTGGGTAAGTCCAGGGTGAAGGCGGGTGGTATCGGAGGCGTCGCCACCTCTCCTTCAATAAGGGGCAAAGGCTATATGAGTCAACTGATGAACCATGCCATTGACCAGATGAAAGAGGAAGGTTTTCCTGTTTCTATCCTGGGTGGTGACCGGCACCGCTACCGGAGTTTTGGTTACGAGAACGCCGGCAAAACCCTTCGGCTCACCGTTACCCGCCGCGGACTGGATAAAGCGGGTATAAAACCAATCTTCCCCCAGCGTTATTTTGGTGAACCAGACCTCTTACGTCAAATAATCATTGCTTATCAACAGCATCCCTACCGGAGAAAGAGGGCTGAAGAAGAGTACCGCCTTATCTACCGGAAATCAGGTTTACTCCTTTTTTGCAGCGGTAAAGACCAGGACTTCGGATATCTGGCGCTCTCCGGCGAAGGTGGCCGGGAAGGAGTGGTGGAATTTGGCGGTAACGCTGGGACCATTTTAGGGATTACCCGGTACGTAATGGAACGGTTTGGCGATACTCCGCTAACCTTCTTCTTTCCGGAAAGGTCTGCGGTTCCTGAACCTATTTTAAAGTCTGCCTCAGACTGGAACGTGGTTTCAACCTGGATGTTAAAGATTATAGACTTAGAGAAGACCATCTCTGTTTTCCTACCCCAAACCGGCGGCAGCGCTAAACCGGACCTTGCCGCGCTCAAGTTCTTACCCGAACCAGCCCAAGTGGAAGCGCTCTTCGGCACCCTTTCCGGTTCGCCCTTCAACTTCTTCCTCTGGCCCCTGGACTGTATTTAAGGAGTACCTACGCGCCAGGGATAAAAGGAAAGGCGGTTATCCACTTCGCCTTCCAGACAGATTACCTGGTATCCCTTTAAGTGGTACCTTTCCAGAAAGTATCTTATTGCCGTAGGGTTAAATTGGGTAAGGTTCATCTTTACCTCAATGGGCAAAACCTCGTTCTTTTTCCGCAAAATAAAGTCTATTTCTTTTTTGTCCGTAGTTCTCCAGAAATTGACTTTTTCCGCTCCGTACTTTTTTACTAATTCGGCAAAGATACTGGTTTCAAATACCGGTCCTAAAATTTGCTTCTGGAGTCCCTTCAGCCACAGCATCTGCATTAGACCGGTATCATAAAAGAATATCTTGGGTCTTCGGAATAATTCGGTTCTTAAGTTGGTACTATACGGCCGGACAAGTTTGATAACGTAAGTCTGTTCCAAGAGGAAAAGATGATTTTCCACGGTCTTCTTAGCCAAAGAACAGGTGTTGGCAAGTTCCGCGGTGTTTAACAACTGACCACTTTGGGAAGCCAGAACTTCCAGAATTTTATTAAACTTATCAATATCTTTAATTACCGCCAGATCTCGGATGTCTTTTTTTACGTAGGTGTCGATGATTTGCTGGAGATATTTTTCCTTCATTTCCACGTCCGGCGTCAAAACAATCTTGGGGTAACCTCCAAAAAGGGCATACTCCTGATATAACGATTTAAGTTCCCCCTCTTTTTTCTTGGTAAAAGACATTTCTCCGTTAAATGGATAACCCTTGAATAAGAGAAATTCCTGAAAAGAAAGGTTAAAGATATTAAAGTTGACGGTTCTGCCCACTAAAGAATCTTTGAATTTATTTCTGATATCAAATGTTGAGGAACCGGAAACGATAATCTTGAGAGAGGGGTAGTGGTCGACGATTATTTTCAGGAAGGAGGAGGGATTTTTAAGGTATTGGATTTCGTCGATAAGGACAAAAATCTTCTTGCGTTGGGTAGACAGTATATCAAGATCGAAACCTTCCTCCAATAGGTACTTAAAGAATTCTTGTGGTCCGGCATCAAGAATCCTGACAAAGCGAGAGTCTTCCAGGTCAATATAATGGGTTAGTTCTTTTTTTTCTTCAAGATATCTTTTAAGATACAAAAGGATACAAGTTTTACCAACCTGCCTTGCCCCATGTAGAATGATAGCCTCGGCTGTATCCAGATATTTAATTAACTCCTCAAAAACCGTTCTTCGATATATTTCCATATTCCTCCATATTCAATATAAAGTAACTAACAGGTTATTTTATATTAAATATAAAGCAAAGTCAAATCCGGGTCTACCATCCCGGTGGAGTTGTGTGGTAAAATATCTACAGTCTTCATAGATTCCCGCTAAAGGCACGCGGGAATGACACGCGGGTCTTAAGGAGATAGATGGTAGACTTCGGAAGGTTGGAAAAATTTATTAAAATTCCGGAATCGGCTAAGGTCTTGCTCACCACCCCGGAGAAAGCAACCACCCTTTCTATTAACATTAAGTTAGGACCCAACAAGGTGCTTATCTATAACGGCTATGTTGTTTACCACAACGTGGTTATGGGTCCGGCAAAAGGCGGGGTACGGTTTGCTTCCAACGTGACCCTGGAAGAGACCAAGACTTTAGCGGAACTGATGACCTACAAGTGCGCCCTGATGGGTATCCCGTTCGGCGGCGGGAAGTCGGCTATCGCTTTTGACCCCAAGAGTATCCCGGATTTTGAGCGGATGGCTCTTATCAGGGAGTACGCCCATATGATAATGTCAGACCTGCTTTCCGGCGCTTATGTTCCGGCGCCGGATTTGGGTTCAACCCCTCTGGATATGGCTATTATCTACGGCGAGACCCACCGGCCGGAATCGGTTACCGGAAAACCACCCCGGTTGGGAGGTCTGCCGGGACGCCGGGAAGCTACCGGAAGGGGAGTTTCCACAATCGCCGGACTTGCCTGCCGGGCGGTTTTGGGAAAAGAGATTAAGGATGCGACCGTCGCGATTCAGGGTTGCGGCAACGTTGGGAGTTACACCGCAGAATTTCTTTACCGTAAAGGCGCCAAAATTATCGCCATCAGCGATATCTCCGGAGGACTGTACGCCAAAGAAGGTTTACCTGTCCCGGAGATTTTCGACTTTGTTTCCAGGGGAAACCTACTCTCAGCGTATCCGTCGGACAAACTCCGGAAGGTTGATAACCCGTCACTCCTTACCCTGCCGGTGGATATTCTCATTCCGGCTGCGGTGGAAGACGTTATCACGGAGAAGAATGCCGGGGACATCTCTGCCCGGCTGGTCATTGAGGCGGCCAACGGTCCCACCACACCGAAGGGAGATGAAATCCTGAACCAGAGGAAGATACCGGTGGTATCGGACATTCTGGCTAACAGCGGCGGCGTGGTCGCTTCTTACGTGGAGTGGCGTAACGCCAAGAGCGGTAATCAGACTTCCGCCGAGGAAGTCTATGACTTCATCGACGGAAAGATGGAGAAGACCTTTCAGCAGATTCAAGGACTGACTAAAGAACATAAGACTAATTTCCGGGAGGGTGCCTACCTCCTTTCGGTTTCGGAGTTAGTATCCGCAATGCGCGAACGTTCCTGGATATGAGGTGGAGCCAGTACTTTTTGCCGACCCTAAAAGAGGCCTCGATTGAGGGAGAGGATACTCCCAGTCTGCGCCTGAGTCTCCAGGCCGGACTGGTACGCCAGTTAGCCAGCGGTATCTACACTTACCTGCCTTTCGGTTTTGCGGTCCTGGCCAACATTGAGAACGTTATCCGGGAGGAGATGAATTCTGCCGGTGCCATAGAACTTTTGATGCCTGCCCTTCAGCCCACCAGCCTCTGGAAAGAATCAGACCGGTACAAACTTTTAGGTCAGGACATCGTTTCCTTTATGTTTAAGGACCGGCACGACCGGGAACTGGTCCTGGGACCCACCCACGAAGAGATAATTCTGGAGGTGGTACGCCGGGAGGTTACCTCCTACAAACAGTTACCGGTGACCCTCTATCAGATTCAGACCAAGTTCCGGGACGAGATGCGGCCCAGGTACGGCTTGGTGCGCTGCCGGGAGTTTCTGATGAAGGACGCCTACAGTTTTGACATAAACGAGGCCGGCCTGGAGGCAAGTTACCAGAAAATGTTAGCCGCCTACCATGGCATATTTAAAAGGTTGGAATTACGTTACCGGATAGACCGGGCGGACAGCGGTGCGATGGGCGGGAAGTTCTCTGAGGAGTTTGTGGTTGAGGGCGAGTGCCCGGAATTAGAGGTGGGTCATATCTTCAAGTTGGGCACCTCTTACAGCGAGAAGATGAAGGGATACTTTCTGGATGAGGGAAGCAAACAGAAACCTTACGTGATGGGCTGTTACGGTATCGGCGTCTCCCGCTTAATCTCTGCGGTTATTGAGAATAACTATGATGCCAACGGCATCATCTGGCCCCTTTCCGTGGCGCCTTTTACCCTCCATATCCTGCCGGTAAATTACCAGGATCCGGCGATAAAAGAGGCATCAGACCGGATTTATGCCCAATGTAGCGGTGCGATCCCTGCCTACCGCATGCAGGGACATGTTTATCGCAACAAAGGACTCTCGGTCCTGCTGGACGATCGGGACAAGAGCCCCGGTGAAAAGTTCAAAGACGCTGACCTCATCGGCATCCCTTTCCGGGTTACCGTAGGCAAGAATCTGAAAGAAGGCAAGGTAGACTTTAAGAAACGTTCTGCACCCCAGGGCGGTGAATTAATCCCACCCGATAAGGTTTTGGAAGTTTTGACCCGCCATTTAACTTAGCCTGATTCGGGGAAAATCTCACTATTACACTAAAAGGGTAAAGAGCCAGGCTGGAATACAAAAAATATTCTTTTCAGGTAGAGTTTTTTCTTCTAAAATGTCTTTCGTGATGAGGAACCCTCTACTCTGTTGATAAACCTCTAAAAACTTTATCACTCCCTTTAAATCTTCCGGCCTGATGCTTTCCCGATACTTTACTTCAATGGGGAAAAGATTTTCTTGTTGTGCCAGGACCAGGTCTACTTCATATTTGTTGTGCCACCAGTAAATTTTAGCACCACCATTAAAGAGGTGCCGACTGATTACAGTTTCACAGGCTTTTCCTATTTCAACGGTCCCAGCCAGTTGTAAAAGTCCCGGGTCAACCAGATAACTTTTTTCTCCTTTTCTAATCCGTTTTTCAATACTACCCGCGTATGCTTCTACCGTAAAGACAAGACAGGCATGTTTGAGATAGTCTAAGTACTTTTCTGTATACTGACGGCTCAGTTTTAAGGAATTAGCTATGTTAGAGATATTTAAAATTTCCGAGGAGTGGTTAGCCAGATACAGAAAAAGTTTCTCTAAGGTTCTGGGTTTTTCCACGCCGAACAGTTCGATCAGGTCACGATAGATAACCTTTTCAATTACATCCTCCTGAAGGAGTTTTTTCCAGATAATTTCTTCCTCTATTCCGAAAAGGTGCGGAAATCCCCCTTTCTTTAAATATTCTTCCCAGATGATTTTGACTTGGGTTTCATAGGGGATAAGTTCATTCTTGGAAGGCATCCGTGAAAAAACAGATTGCTGCCGGTAATTGTCAATTATCCGCTGAATTTCCGGGTTGCGTAGACGGTAGTTGAGATATTCATAAAAACTAAATGGTGTAATAACTTCTTCCACGGTTCTACCAGCCAGAGACTCAGAGCCTTTCTTTATTAAAGAGGCTGCGGACCCGGAAACGATAAATTTCAAGGGATATTTCCGGTCAAAATATCTTTTTAATTCTGAAGACCAGCCCTGTAAAAACTGGATTTCGTCCAGGAAGAAATAAATCGTTTCTGTGGCGGGTAAGACATTTTTACTTAATTCCTGATAAGCCTTTATAATCTCACCAAAGTTTTCCTCCTGTCGTAGACCATCAAAAGAGAAGAAAAAGATGTTTTGGCTTGGTATTCCCTGGTTCAAAAGGGCGTCTATTATCTGGTAAAGGAGCGTAGTCTTTCCGGTGCGCCGGGCTCCCTTAATTATCAAAACCCTCTCTAAAGAAAGATAGGAAAGAAGTTTTTTTAAAACCGGTCTTTGATACCCGGCCACCAAAACCTGAGGGACTTTATCCTTTACCCACCAGGGGTTATAAAAATAGAGGAGTTCTTTGAGGTTTTCGCTATTCATCCAACGTTAGTTTACAATATTGCGTATATTTTTGTCAAGTCCACTTTACAAATTACACCAAAGTAACCCTTAACTGTTGACCTAAGAACATAGAAAGCGATATAATCTGAAGGGTGGAAATATAAAGATATAGAAATACCTATGAATTCAGTGGTAATTACTCTGGGGAGTATTGTTTTAATTGTTGCCGGGTACATTATTTACGGCAAAAAACTGGAGAAATTATGGGAGGTTGACCCGGAAAAGCCCACCCCGGCTTTTACCTGCCGGGATAACTGTGACTATATTCCCGCCAAGAACTGGTTTGTGCTCTTCGGCCACCACTTTTCCAGTATCGCGGGTGCCGGACCCATCTTAGGTCCGGTAATTGCGGTCGCTGCCTGGGGCTGGCTGCCCGCTTTACTCTGGGTAGTTTTCGGTACCGTCTTCATCGGCGGAGTCCATGACTTCTCCAGTCTAATGGTTTCGGTCCGTTACAAAGGTGAATCCGTTGCCACAGTCGCCGAGGATCTCCTGGGAAAAAAACTACGCCTTGTCCTTTCGTTCTTCCTCTGGGTGACCCTGGTTTTAATCATCGCGGTTTTTGCTGCGGTTACCGCCCAGACCTTAGAGATCCAACCGGAGATGGTGATACCGACCGTTGGTTTAATCTTTGACGCTGTCCTGGTAGGTTACCTCCTTTACCACCGCAACGGACCTTATCCGGCGGTCACCGTTTTGGGGCTTTTAATTCTGGTCTTTTTAGTCATTTTCGGTTACCAGTTCCCCATCCTGCTGCCGTCAGCCGGGAAGTCCTGAACCGCCATCCTTTTAGTTTACTGTTTGATTGCTTCCGTGACACCGGTCAATATCCTTCTGCAGCCCCGGGATTACCTCTCCGCATTTCTGCTCTTCTTCGGTCTGCTGGCAGGTCTTCTGGGTCTATTTTTAGTCCATCCGGTAATGAATACGCCCGCCTATATCGGTTTTAAATCCGAAACCGGAATCCTCTGGCCCATGCTCTTTGTGACCATAGCCTGCGGCGCGATTTCCGGGTTTCACAGTTTAGTTGCCAGCGGTACTTCCAGCAAACAGTTGCCTTCCGAAAGGGATGCCCGCAAGATTGGCTACGGTGCGATGGCTGCGGAAGGAGTAATGGCTGTGATAGCCATAATGGCGGTGGCCGCCGGGTTAAGGTGGCAGGGTACGGGTTTAACCTATCCTTCTTTACCACCGTCTTTGCTTTAGGTTATCAGGCAAATAAGTTCTATCACACCGGGAAGTACCTTTTGGGTAACATCAGTTTGCTCTTACTTATCCTCGCTGTCTACGTTTCCTACCAGACTACTCACTTCATCACCACCCGCCGCAGGACTGTCAAGTCTTGAACCTACAGGAATTTATATCTTCTGTTAGTCCAAACTGTAGGGGCTTGATTCATCAAGCCCGCGGGTCGGATAAATCCGACCCCTACAATTCATTTGGTAGGGACATCGTTTGGTAGGGATTTTACTTGACGTTTTTTCCTTTTTCGGCTAAAATAAATAGTTCTAAAGGGGGATGGAATATGCCGACCTATGAGTATAAGTGCGGTAAGTGCGGGACCTTTGAGGTTTTTCAGAAAATGAGCGAGGAAACTTTGAAGGAGTGCCCGAAGTGCCAGGGTAAGGTTCAGCGCCTGGTGGGAACCGGAGCCGGCGTTATCTACAAGGGGTCAGGGTTCTACACCACCGAGTACCGCAGCGAGTCGTACAAGAAGGGGGAAAAGAAAGAGAAAGAAGGGGCCGCGAAAGACACTAAAGATACGAAAGATACTAAAGATACGACGATAAAAAAAGATTCGAATATTGAAAAGAAGGCCTGAATGTATAAAATTACGTTGGTACCGGGAGACGGAGTTGGCCCGGAATTAGCTGCGGTTGCTAAAGAGATAGTTGGCGCTTTAGGCGTACCGATTGACTGGGAAGAGGTTCCGGCCGGCGAAGAGGCGATTTCCCTTTACGGAACTCCGATGCCGGAAATCCTTCTTTCTTCCATCGAGCGGAACCGGATTTGTCTTAAGGCACCCATTACCACTCCGGTCGGTACCGGCTATCGCAGCGTCAACGTTTTTTTGCGACAGCACTTTAAACTTTACACAAACTTAAGGCCGGTCAAACTCTATCCGGGTGCGCCAAGTCCTTATGAAAAAATAGACCTGATAATCGTTCGGGAGAACACCGAAGACCTTTACTGCGGTATTGAGTTTGAGGCAGGCAAGGAGGAGACCGCAGAGTTAATTGCGTTTGTGGCGGAAAAGAGTAAAAAAAAGATTCTGCCGGATTCCGGCATCAGTCTTAAACCCAACTCTATCTCCGCTTCCGAACGAATAGCCAGATTTGCTTTTGCCTATGCGCGCAAGAACCGCCGGAAGAAAGTTACCGCGGTTCATAAGGCAAACATTCTGAAATATTCCGACGGGCTGTTTCTGGAAGCCTGCCGCCGGGTGAGCCGGGAATTTCCGGATATTACTTTTGAGGACCGGATTGTGGACAATATGTGCATGCAATTAGTGCAGAAACCGCAGATTTACGACGTCCTGGTCCTGCCAAACCTGTACGGTGACATCATCTCGGATTTAGCAGCCGGTCTGGTCGGTGGTTTGGGAATGACTGCGGGTGCCAATATCGGTGAAGATATCGTCATTTTTGAGCCGGTACACGGAAGCGCTCCCAAGTACAAAGGACAGAATAAGGTGAACCCGACCGCCATGCTTTTAGCGGTCTATCTGATGTTAGAGTACCTGGGAGAGCGTGAAGCAGCGGAACGGTTAGAGAATGCTATCAGCCGGGTCGTCCGGGAAGGGAAGACCGTAACCTACGACTTAAAACCGGGCCGGACCGAAGAAGCGGTCGGTACGCGCGAAATGGCGCAAGCCATAAAAAACCACCTGTAGCATGTCATTCCCGCATGTTTTAAGCGGGAATCCATAGACGTCGTCCCTGCATGCAGTAAGCAGGGATTCCTGTTTACTATCCACAGGAATGACAGAAGAAATATATGGTAACGATAGTAGTAGGTACCCAGTGGGGTGACGAGGGGAAGGGAAAGGTAATTGACTATCTGGCAAGTACGCACCAGGTTATCGGCCGGTATCAGGGGGGAAGTAACGCCGGACATACGGTGGTAGTTGGCGGCAAACGCTACATTTTCCATCTGATTCCCTCCGGTATCCTCCACCCTCACACCGAGTGTGTTCTGGGAAACGGGGTGGTCATTGACCCCGCCGCCCTCATTTCCGAATTAGACGTTCTGGAGAAGGAGGGAATTAAGACTTCCGGCCGGCTCTGGATTAGCGAGAATAGCCACATTACCTTACCCAGCCACAAGGTTTTGGACCAGATTGAAGACCAGCACCGGGGAAAGGGAAAGTTGGGCACCACCGGCCGGGGTATCGGTACCACCTACACCGATAAGGCTTCCCGGGTCGGCATCCGGATGGTAGACTTTTTGAATCCGGAGACGTTTCGCCGGAAATTGGAGATTAATCTCCAGATGAAGAACTATCTCCTTAAAGAATATTACGAGGCCGATATCTTCCAGCCAGAAAAGATTATGGAAGAGTATCAGCCCTTGGCTGAGCGGTTGAGGCCGATGGTTATCGACACCGCATTGTACATAAATACGGCTTTAAAAAAGGGAAAGGATATCCTGTGCGAAGGCGCCCAGGGCACTTTTCTGGATATCGATTTTGGTACCTATCCCTACGTTACCGCCAGCAATCCAATCGCCGGCGGTGCCTGTACCGGATTGGGGATTGGTCCGACCAGGATTGACAAAGTAATCGGGGTGGCAAAGGCTTACACCACCCGGGTGGGTGAAGGCCCGTTTCCCACCGAGATTGTCGGTATCTTTGGCGACAGCCTCCGTGATTTAGGCGGCGAATACGGAGCCACCACCGGCCGTCCCAGACGCTGTGGCTGGTTTGATTCGGTTCTGGTCCGGTATGCGGCGATGGTCAATGGTTTGGATGAACTTTTCATTACCAAATTAGACGTTTTAAATACCCTGGAGACGCTCAAAATTGCGTCCGCCTACGAAATCAAAGGGGAGCGTACCGCAGACTTCCCCGCCGGGTTTTACGCAATTTCGACCAGCCTTCCGGTCTACGAAGAACTGCCCGGCTGGCGGGCTGACCTCTCAAACATTAAGAAGTGGGCGCATCTTCCGTTAAACGCCCGGAAATACCTGAGCCGGATTGAGGAATTGAGCGGAGCGCCGATTAAAACCATCTCCTTTGGTCCCGGTCGGGAAGACACCATTGTGAGGTAATGTGCCCTTTCCAATCCTATGGAGACCCGTATTCCTGCATGTTTTAGGCAGGAATCCAGTAGTGGTAGCCGCAGGCTTTAGCCTGCGCAGAGTTTGGAAAATTAAAGATTGATTAATTTGGGCCGCTAGCTCATCCGGCAGAGCACCGCCCTTTTAAGGCTATCCAGCCATTTTTCTTAGACCCGCACCAGATAACCGAAAGCGTTGTCTGTCAATCATCTTACCCACCTTTCTGGTTTATACCACCTTGTGCCATTCTATACGGTTTTGGACACCTAATGGACACTATTTGGACACCAACCTCACCACGCTGTCGCAATTAGTTTTGACCTATTTTTCTTGGCGTGGTAATATTTTAATTAAATGGATCGTATTGACATAACAGAATTGTACTTCATCGCCCCGGTAGTTAATGTTCCATCCATAATGAAACACGGTATCTTATCCCATAATCTGGCTAAACAGATGGAACACGATTCTGTAGCAATGCCGGAGATACAGGAACGAAGAGAGAACAAGCAGATACCGGGCGCGGAGCGTCTGCACGACTATGTAAACCTTTATTTTGATGCGCATAATCCGATGCTCAGTAAATGCCGGGCGCGGAACAACGAGATTTGTGTTTTGCGCATTGATCCTGCGGTGTTAAATTTGCCAGGAGTCATCATTGCTGACCAAAATGCGGCCAGCAATTGCGTTCGTTTCTTTCCGGTGGTTGATGGTCTTCAATCCATAGATAGAAATCGCGTGTTTGCTCAATACTGGACTCACCCGGAGGACCCCATCGAGGAAATGAGACACAAGTCTGAAAAATGTGCGGAGGTTTTGGTACCCAACCGGGTTGATCCTCATTTTCTCATAGGTGCGTATGTGGCGAATCCAACCGCCCGATTGCGGATTCAGAAGTTAAAAGTCAATTTGACTGTAAGCGTAAAAAATGATATATTTTTCTGAGAGGAAACAATGGAAATTTTAGTCGGGGACATCCTTCAATCCAAAGCACAAACCTTAATCAATACCGTCAACTGTGTTGGAATTATGGGTAAGGGAATCGCCCTTGAATTCAAAAAGCGCTTCCCGGAGATGTTCAAGGACTATGTCAAGAAATGCGAACACAAAGAAATTAAACCGGGTCTGCCCTATCTCTATAAAACACTATTCCCACCAAAGATTGTAAACTTTCCAACGAAAGACCACTGGAAATCAGTGTCTCAGCTCAGTGATATCGAAAATGGTTTGCGGTATCTTTTGGCGCACTACAAAGAATGGGATATCACTTCACTTGCCATGCCGCCGTTAGGGTGCGGTAACGGTCAACAGGAATGGAGGATTGTCGGCCCATTGATTTACAAGTATGCAAAACAGATGGACATCCCGGTAGAAATGTACGCACCTTATGGGACATCCCCCAAAGAACTGACGACTGCTTTCCTGGAGCAAATATCGCCTGATGCACAGCAACGTAACGGCCGATCGGCCTCCTCCGCTTTGAATCCGGCGTGGGTTGCACTCGTAGAAATAGTAGACCGGATAGAAAAACAGCCATATCATTGGCCAATCGGGAGGACTATCTTTCAGAAAATTGCATATGTCGCAACTCAGCAAGGCCTGCCAACCGGATTTGTTTATCAGAAAGGCAGTTTTGGACCTTTCTGCAAAGAACTTAAAAAAGCAGAGACCGAATTGGTAAACAACAACCTGTTGCAAGAAGAGCGTATCGGCAAGTTGTTCCGGGTCAAAACAGGGCCAAACTTTGAACGGATAAGAAAAAATTTCGCACAGTCATTTGGACAATGGACGGCAATAATTGAAAAGACGGCAGACCTTTTTCTGCGGATGAACACGAATCAAGCAGAGATTACCGCAACAGTCATGTATTCCGCCGATTCCCTCAAAAAACAAGGTGAGATCAATCCAACGGAAACCGAAGTGCTGGCTGAGGTTATGCAATGGAAACAGAGGCGGCGTCCACAATTGGATGAATCAACCGTCGCTTCAACCATACGTAACCTCGGGATGCTCCACTGGCTCAACCTGAAATTCGATAGTACTCTGCCGGCGCCGGATGAAGAGACCCTACCTACTCTCCCCTGAGTTGCTACCCCTACCCCCACCATCCAGTCGAAATTTCCTCCTTTCTAATTTGCGATTTGCGGAGATATCTCCTCCGAATTGATATTCCTTCCCTCACCCAATCTCCAGAAACCCGTAGGCACCCGATTTTGGGGAGCAAACTTAGGTATAAGGTTTTATTATTGATTCCCTGTAATTGATCTTTATAGGCGTAGTCCTTCGCGGATTTGATAGAATGTACATCATACAGCCCTATCTGCTCCGGCAAGTACCTCACCACCCAGTCACAATTAGTTTGGTTTCAGGAAGTTGACCCTATAACACAGGAAGAAGTACAATCTGGGAGGCAGACACACTACCCAAACAAGTAGCCCAGCCAGGTTATCCTAATCTGTCTGTCCAAGGATAAGGGTTCACTACACCCATAGACGGGTTTCCTTAGAGTAACTCTTAATAAACATACGGAGGTAACAAATGCGCCGCCTTAAGAAATACTTTATCGCCGGGCTTTTATTTATTGTCCCGGTCTCGTTCTTCCTGTGGGTACTATACAAAATCTTTGTCTTTTTTGAAGGAATTACCGGAGGGTTCCTGAAGAAATTTCTGCCTTCTTTCTATCTACCCGGGGTGGGGCTTTTATCCCTTGTTCTGCTAATCTTATTTTTCGGTTTTTTGGCATACAACATCATCGGGAAAAAGGTTCTCCTCTTCTTTGAACGATTCTTTGAAAACCTTCCTTTTGTAAGTCGTCTCTATAAACTCATCCGGGAAGTA
>JAZDPL010000083.1:0-21724 GCA_043797665.1 Candidatus Omnitrophota bacterium | reverse complement strand
AATGACAAAGGTAGCCCTTCCCTATCCTAAGGGAAGGGGACCCGTGCAGGCTTTAGCCTGCGGGTGGTCGCAGAACAAAAGGAGTCAAATGGGTATCCTGGAAAAGTTCAGCCTTAAAGGAAAAGTGGCGTTAGCAACCGGCGGTGCCGGATTATACGGCCGGCAGGTTGTCTCCGCCTTAGCCGAATCCGGCGCCAAAACCTACGTCGCCTCCCGGAATTTAAAAACCCTGGAAGTACTGGCAGAGGAACACCGTTCCAGAGGAGAAGACGTTACGGCGTTAGAATTGAATCTTGCCGAGGAAATCTCTATTCTGAAACTGAAAGACGAGATTATGGACCGGAGCGGCCGGATAGACGTTCTGGTGAATAATGCGGTCCTGCGGCCGATGAAAAAAGGTTTCCAGGATGATGCCAAGACCTTTGCGGAAAGTATGCAGGTTAA
This sequence comes from Candidatus Omnitrophota bacterium, assembly GCA_043797665.1. Classification (GTDB taxonomy): domain Bacteria; phylum Ratteibacteria; class UBA8468; order MWAK01; family MWAK01; genus CAZVUE01. The sequence goes on along the minus strand of JAZDPL010000083.1, from coordinate 21,280 downwards.
CGCAACCGGTCTCTTTATCGTCACCCGCGCGTTTGGTGGCGTAATGGCTAAACAAAAAAACGGTTCCATCATTAATGTCGGTTCCATCCACGGGATAATTGGACCGGACCCGACAATCTACCGGGGCACGGATATGAGCGGTTGGGCTCCGGACTACTTTTTCCACAAGGGCGGTATGATTAACTTTACCCGGTTCATCGCCAGTTACTACGGTTCCAGCGGTGTCCGCTGCAACTGCGTCAGTCCGGGTGGACTGTGGACCGCCAAGATGCCGGAAGCCTTTGTCCGGCAGTACAGCGACCGGACATTCTTAGGCCGGCTGGCTAACGAGACCGACCTGATGGGTGCCGTTGTGTTTCTGGCGTCAGACGCCTCAGTCTACCTTACCGGCGCCAACATCCCGGTTGACGGCGGCTACACCGCCAAGTAAAATAGTTAGGAGAATTCTATGGAATTTGATTTCGCCAGAATCAGGACATTTTCTGCCCGGGACCGGAAGAACCTGGTAGACCGGAAGAATATTCTGGTGCCGGGTAAATACCAACTGCCCCGGAATGAAACCGTCAAGGGTCTCCAGGAAAGTCCGGAGTTTGAGGAACTGGTGGAGCGAATCCGGCAGGCGAAAAGGAAGTGTCGGCCCATTATCTGGTCTTTAGGTGGTCACGTAATCAAATCCGGACTTTCCCGTTATCTGATTGAATTGATGAAGGCGGGTTTTGTTCAGCACCTGGCGGGAAACGGTGCGGTCAGTATCCACGACTTTGAATTAGCCTATTTGGGCGGAACCTCGGAAGACGTATCTTCAGCCCTTGAGGATGGCTCATTCGGGATGTGGGAGGAGACCGGCAGATGGATGAACCAGGCTATCAGGGATGGCTGGTTAAAACGTTCTCAACGCACCGGGCGTTCTCAACGCTCAGGCTACGGGGAGAGTTTAGCGGTCTACATAGACAAACATCCCAAGCGGTTTCCCTACCGGGATATTTCCGTCCTTTACCAGGCATACAAATGCGGAATCCCAGCCACCTTTCATATCGCCCTGGGGACCGACATCATCCACCAGCATCCTGACGTCGACTTTTCTGCTTTGGGTGGAGCCGCCGGGATTGACTTCAAAAAGTACTGCCGGTCTGTTTCCCAATTAGAAGGCGGAGTCTTCTTAAACTTTGGCAGCGCGATGATTGGTCCGGAGGTCTTCTTAAAGGCGCTTTCCATTGCCCGAAACCTGGGGTTTAAGGTGAAGAAGTTTACCACCGCCAACTTTGACCTGATTGACCTGGGTAACTACCGGACTCTAAACGGACACAATATCTATCACTACTATTACCGGCCCTGGAAGAACATCGTCAGCCGGCCGGTCAGTTTGGGCGGCAAAGGCTTTCACTTCTGTATTGACCACAAGGTCTCCATCCCCCTTCTCTACCAGCAAATCATTTCCTAAATAGCGCAACCAAGAAGAAACCAATGGATAGGGAGGTAAAAGACTTCAGTATTGTTTTTCTTCAAGCAACCGACCTGGTCGCGATTCAGAAAGAAAGATTTTGGGGGATGATAAGCCTCAAGAAAACTATGGAAACTTCGGGATAATGTGCCAATTTTTGCCGATAAGAACTTTACCTCCACCGGTATGATTCCCCCGGCCGATTCAATCACAAAATCAACTTCTGCTCCCGCCTTGGTTCTCCAGTAATAGAGGTTGTTAAACGGTCCCAGCGATTTGATACTCTCTTGGGCAACCATATTTTCCAGAAGACTACCAAAGTCAGACCTCTCTGAAACTTTTCCAAATTGATTAAGGGGAAGATTACGAAATCCGCAGTCATTAAAAAAACATTTCTTGGCATATTTGACTTCGTTCCTTTTGTTTCTAACGAACGGAGTCAGAGCCTTAATTACGTATGTTTCTTCAAGAATATTAAGATACTTACTGATAGTAATCCGGTTCCCTCCCAACAAAGAACAAATTTGGGAAAGGTTGATTAAACCCCCTATTTGAGCCGCAAGCGTTTTTGCTAAGTTATTAAATAGAGAAAGGTTCTCCACCTTCAAGAAATCTGTAATATCTTTCTTCACGTAGGAATTATATAGTTCATAGAGTATCCCTTCTTTGTCTTTTTTGTTTTCTGCCATAAAGACACCGGGATAACCGCCATGAATTGCCATTTCCATCATCTGTTCAACTAAAAACTGGCCATATATCTGTTGACGTTCTTTCCAGAGTTCAATGTTATCGGCGGTCACCTTTTCTTCAAAAAAATTGGGGGGCAACTTTTTTGAGTAACGTACTATTTCTCGATAAGACAAGGGAAGGAGCAAAGTTTCATACTTCCGGCCAGTTAAAAACTCTTTGGTTTTGGCTCTTATTTCCAGAGACGAGGAACCGGAAACAATCAGTTTTATATCCGGGCAACTATCGTAAATGGCTTTAAGAAACAGCCCGGGATTCTTTAATCGTTGTATTTCGTCCAATAGTAGATATACTTTCTGTTCCTTGTTATTTTGATGACTCTCCCGGATAGCCTGGCAGAATCTAACCGGATTTTCAAAAATTGCGTAGTCTGGAAGGGTGTCTATGTTAAGATAGTGAATATATTCCGGGGGCACATTCTTTTTTGTAATTTCTATCATTAAAAGATACAGAAGCGTTGTCTTTCCGCTTTGCCTGGGACCACACAGAACTTCGACCGCATTCTTATCCAACCGCTCAACGATATTTTTCAGGGATTCTCTGGAGACTATCTGCTCAGTATCAACCTTCAACTCATTAAACGTTCCCCAGAGTCCATCTGTACCTATCGTGTTGTATCTGATTCTCATTATACCCCCATTTTAACCTTTCTAATCTTATAACATCCTATACAATTAGTCAAGTTAATTGTATAGGATTATACGGTATATGGTAGAATAGAAAAGCGAGCGTAAATCTTAATGAGAAGTAGTCAGTCTATGGTTATCTTAGGCATAGAGAGTTCCTGCGATGAGACCGCAATTGCCCTGGTGGCAGACGGAAATAAAATCCTGGCTTCCGAGGTGGCCAGCCAGAATGATATTCATTCCCTTTACGGCGGAGTAGTTCCGGAATTAGCCAGCCGGAGGCACCTGGAAGTAATCGTACCTCTCTTTAACATTTGCCTTAAGAAGGCTGAAATTAAGAAAACAGACATCTCTGCGGTTGCGGCCACAACCAAGCCGGGTCTTTCCGGTTCCCTGCTGATTGGTGAAAATTTTGGCCGGGCAATCGCCTCGGCGTTAGAAATCCCGTTCCTTCCCGTAGACCACCTGGAAGCACACCTATCCGCCAATTTCTTACCGGAACCTTCGCCGTTCCCCGCCTTAGGACTGGTTGTTTCCGGAGGACATTCTTCCATCTTCCTGGTAACCGGTCCGAACAATTTTGAAGTCCTGGGTGAAACCCGGGACGATGCGGCCGGCGAGGCGTTTGACAAAGTAGCCCGGCTCCTTTCTCTGCCTTATCCCGGCGGTCCCCAAGTAGAAAAATTAGCGGAAGAATCAGAAAATCCGGTGCGGTTTCCCCTGCCCGGGGTCCGCAATTCCTACGACTTCAGTTTCAGCGGTCTGAAGACCGCGGTGGCTTATTATCTGAAGGAACACCCTGATGCGGAGAAGGCGGAGGTCGCCGCAGGCTTTCAGCAATCGGTAGCCGAAGGATTGGTGCGGAAGTTAGACTACGCTTACCGGAAAGAGCCGGTCCGGTCGGTCCTGACCGGAGGGGGGGTTCTGGCAAACAATTTTATCCGGAACCTACTAAAAGTATGGGCCGAAGAGAACACGGTGGAATTACGTATCCCGCCTATCGCCCTCTGTCTTGACAATGCAGTTATGGTCAGCCTCCGCGCCTTTTACCTCTTCCACTTAGTGCCTTCGTCCAGCATTGCCAGGTAATTTTCTATCGGTATGTAGTTTGCGACAGAATTGCCGGTACCCAGGGCGTAACCGCCGCCCGGCATACACTCATCCAGAATTTTACGTACGTATTGACGCAGTGCGGCCTCTTTCAGAAGGCAGAGTTTGTTGACGTCCACCCCGCCCAAAACCCCAATCCGCTCCCCGTATTTTTTCTTAAACCCGGCCACCGGCATAATGGCATCCTCAAAAGAGTGCTTGGCGTCTATTTTTACCTCGGATATCAGTTCCTCCATAATCGGCTCTATGTTCCCGCAACTGTGGAGGATATAAAGGAGGTTGTGGCTGTGGGCAAACTGCGCCAATTTTTTGTGCCAGGGCAGGACGTACTTCCGCAAAAACTGCGGTGAAACCAGGGTGGCGGTCTTAAAACCCATATCGTCTCCCTGGACAAAACCCAACAGGTTATCCAGTCCGAGGACCTTCCGGTAACATCCGTAAATCAGTTCGCCCACCTTATCGGTAACCGCCTCCACCAGCTCAGGGTTGTCATAGATAAGGTACCCCAATGATTCTAAACCAAAGAGTTCGTTGGTAAGTATTTCAAAGATTCCCTGGGAAAAAGTGGCAAAGAAACCCAGTCCGGAAGGTAGATTTTTAGAGAGAAACTCAAAGGGCCAGGGGTCCACCTCTTCTAAAGATGGCCAGGGAAACTTTTCGAAATCTTCCCGGGTAGCGATGGCCCCTTTCCCTTCTTCCACCCACTTTCTGGTTCCCCGGCTAAGGTCAGCGGTATCCCGGGTGGCCCGGCTCCGGGAAGCAAAAGAAAGCGAGGCGGAAAAACGGAAGTCCGCGGTAAGCCTGAGATAGTCGTAACCTAATTGGCGCCAAACCAGAATATTGTTCTGCAGAACCGTTTCCTGGTCCCGGCGTTCTTTCGCCAGACCCGGCTCCACCCATTCCCTTCCCAATAGGTTTTTCACAAAATACCGGACAACCTCCTTATCTATGTGGAGTTCAAAGAGAGGCACCCGGGAAGGAATTTTTTGCCGAAGGATAACCTCCTTAAACTCCTTCCAGTCCGGTTGGGATTTTTCTCCGCGCATCCTTAAAGGTTGCTCCCCCTTAATATTTTAGTATAATTCCCGGCAATTGTAAAACTCCGATTAGGATTTGCCGACCAGGGTGCAGGCCCCCTTCCGGTACGGGGACTTGACACGGGATATGGCTATATAGTATTGTATCGTTACAATAATAAAACAGTTGGAAAACAATGGAGAAACAATTTCTTTCATCCCAAAATGTATTGAATTCCTGGATAAAGACGCCCAAATATTTAGCGGTCAAGGACCTGCTGCAAAAAGAGATTCTTCGTTTGAAACCCGGGGATAAAATTCTGACGATGCGGGAGATAATGGCAAATATTTCGGTAAGTCAGTCTACGCTTGACCGGGCGCTACGGGAATTGGAAGAGGAAAATCTAATCTCCCGAAGATGGGGTAGTGGAATATACGTCAATCCAAAGGGGCGGAGACGGAAAAAGACACGGCTGGTCGGAGTCTGCGTTTCGGATATTACCGACCGGTTCTGTACTCTTCTCATCAAGGGAATAGAACAGGCGCTGTCTGAGGAAAACCACCGGATAATCGTCTGTAATGGATACACCGAGTTTGATAAAGAACTCAACCTCATCCATTCCCTGAAGAAAAACATAGACGGCCTCATCATTAATCCCCTCACCCAAAATGTTTACAACCCCGAGTACGGGAAGTATTTTGTGAATTTAAACAAAAGCGGCGAGTGCCCTTTTGTCATTGTTGATATTATAATTCCTCACGTCAACGCGCCGTTTGTCGGGTTTGATAACCGTAAAACTTTTTACGAAGTTACCTTGCGGGCGGTTCGCTCCCTCAACGCCGGCCGGCTTATCTTCCTTGGGCCCCCGGAAAGTCTCCCCGGAGCCGAAAGATTCAGCGGCTTCAAACAAGCCCTCCAGGAAGCGCAGGTACCAAAAGAAAATATAAAGGTGGTGTATCTGGAGCCTGGTTCTCCTTCTTTCTCTCTCCCCAGGGAATATTTTGCCGCCCCAAAGCCGGCGGTCCTCTTCGTTGCCAACCCTCACATTCTGCCTAAAGTGCTCCGGTACATCCATGAGCAACAGCTCAGAATCCCCCAGGAAGTGGTGGTAATAAGTGTGGTGGAGGAAGACTATAAAGACTATGTTATGGCACCAATTATCGGTTTGGTGAAGCCCTCGGCGGAACTGGGAAAAGAAGTTGCGCGCATCCTGGGTAATCTTTTGGAAAAAAGACCGGTCCCGGAGGTTACCAGACTCAATTTTCGTATGGATATCCCGGATATTCTGAAAGGAGAAAGAAACTTCAGGAAAGGCGAATCGGTGCGGTAGGGAAACAAGGCGGTTAAGCCGGAACTGACGTCCGGCGCAACGGTGCGCAAGGGGTAGTGTCAAATAAGAAACGGTAAAAGTCAATAAAGTTTTTGGTGTTGGCCCGGCGGATTTTTACGGAGGATTGCATGAGAAGATTTGGAATAAGGAGATTGATTGCGCAGGCAGTATGGCTGGCGCTTATTTTCGTAATAAGCGGCATGGCACATTCCGCCACCGTTCAAATTTTCCCCGGTTCGTCAAGAAGCGACAACACGGTTTACTGTATTGAGGGAGAAATCGACAAGATCAGGTTCCTTTTCATTCCCGACGCCTGGGCGGTCAAGGGAAAATACAAGGTTGAGGGATTGCAAACCGGCCAGGGGGCGAAAGACCTTTTCCTGTTGGTGGATTTACCTTCAGACGTCCGGTATATCGGTACCACCGAAGAGTTGCCGACCCTCGACGCAGTAAATGTTGAACCGATAACGCACAACGGCGCGGCATACGCAAGGTACACCGTCTCCCTGAATACCGGGAACCTTTTGAAGAGGGTCAACAACTCCGAGCTCTACAGCGTTGACGTGTGGATAAAATCGCTCCGGAAACTGCAGGGTAGCATCTATTGGCAGATGAGGCAGGGTTCCAGGGTGCTGGCGGACGTCCAGACCTTCATCAAAACAACCGGCGCAATAGACAACCAGGCCCCGCTGCCAAAAGATACCATTCTTTATGCCTACTACGGCGACAGAAACCCTCCCCCGGCAGTCGTGGATGAAGTTGTGTCTCTTTACCGCCGGATCGGCATCACGCATGTGACGGAAAACCGCTACGGGCAACAATTTGAGAAAAAACTCAAGGACGCCGGCATCAAGCTCATCGGGCAAAGGAGCGGTTCTTTCATTGACCTGATGGAGCAATACCTTCCGGAAGGGCCGGTTTATAAGAAGGTAGGCCTGTACAATTCCGTACGCGATTTCGCCGACAAAATGCTTACCGTGGAGAAAGAGACGTTCATCAGTTCCGGCGCAGAGCGCGTTGACGGGTTCATCTGGGATTTGGAACCGGACGGGCCGGCAGTACACCCGGGATATGACGACCGTGAAACGATTAAAGCATTCTGCCGGGAAAAGGGCCGGCCGGAGATTTCCCCGGAAGAGATAAAAGCGCGGTATGCCAAAGAATACTACGATTACCGGATGAAACTGATGGGAATGCCGGTATCGGCACTGGAAAAGATGGTCCATTCGGTGCGGCCGGGAATACCCCTGTTCATCTGCCAGGGTAATGGTCTTCCTATCGGAGAGTTGCTTGATTACAAGGCGTACGATGAAGTTGCCGATTATCATATGCCGATGATTTACACCGATTCCTGCCTTGATTTCTACAACAACACCAGGCAAATGGCCGACTATGTCGGGCGGAAGAAACTGATTCCGGCTGTTGCGGACGCGCCGATATGGCGCGTCAAGGCCTACAATTACGGAAAACTCCTTCTGGATTACATGAGCGCCGGAATCAACGGCTGCGGTTTCTGTGTGTTCAACGGACTCCCCGACTTCGACGGCGGCCAGATATACGAACTGTACGAAGGCAGCCGTCTGCTTGCCTTCGGCGAAGACTTCTACCGGGACGGAAAGGCGTCCGTTGATTTTTCCGTCCGCGGCATACCCTTTGCGGAAAAGAGCATCCGCGTGGGAAGCGCGACCATAGACCTTTCCCAGCCGGAGTGGAAGAATTACCTTGTTTCTCTGGCGCATAAACTTAAGGGAGAAACGCTCATTACCCTTTTGAATTTCCATGACACGGAAAACGTCTACGCGGAGATAAAGAATGCCGGGTTTTCCGACGGGCGGTATCTGGTCAACCCGTACGAGAAAAAGTACGTAACGGCGGGCGGCGAGGCGTTGTTGCCACCGGCCGCTTTTCGCGAGGGGGTTCTGATTAAAGTGAATGCACTGCGGCCCGGGTTATGGTTTGTTACCGGAGACCGAAAAGCGCTCACGGGGTGCGCGCCGGTCAGCACGGAAAGCCTGCGCCAGGAACTGCTGCAGAGGAAGAGTACGTTTGCAAAAAACCTGACGGCAATCCCGCTTGGGAAAAAGGGGAACATCACCCTTGGTTATCAAGAGGTCGTTAATGATAAAAACGACAAGCAGGTGTGTCTCCAGGTTGTAACTCCCAGCCAAACGGTCAGTTTCACCGATTCCGGCGCGCGAATCTGGAAATGGGTCGTGAACGGGAACGATATCGTGATTAACGGGGACTTGACGTATGGAGGCGTGGGCCTTGACCTCTTCTGGCTGCCGGCGCTCGGAAGGTGGAGCGGGGACGGAATGACCGGAATGACGCTTAAAAAAGCGGAGAACACCGGGAATGAGGCCGTGCTTGTCTACGGGGGAAGTTTCAACACCGTGCGGGTTGACATTGAGAAGACGTACCGGATACCATTTGATAAAACGGTGGTGTACGTCTCCACCACCTGCACCAATACCAATGCGGTAGCGCCGGAACCCCGAATGTTCTCCTACTGGTCGCACAACTGGTTCGGCGGAACGCAAATCAGTACCGGACCCAGGGATTTTCTCGTTACCGGCCCGGACGGCGTGCGTATCTATCCGTATGGCTCGCATGGATATGTCATGGCCAACGAAAAGAACGGGGATTTGTTTGCGGAAGACGTCATGAAAGAAGCGGTCAACGGAAAGAGCTGGAACGTCTTCGGAGAGTATTTTACCGACCACCGGTTGGGTATCATGCTGCGGATTCCGGACGACTTTCTCCAGATTTACCGATATGGAGGCGACAAACAGCCGACCGCTGCCACCCTGGAATGGATGTCCGCTCCGGTGACGCTCGCCCTCGGCCGGCAGAAGACATGGCAATTCTCCGTGGAGGTCTTTCCGTCGGTAACCGAGCAGCAGTTTAAGGAAATGATGCTGGCGCCGGCGCCCGGAAAAAACTGACTTGACAAAATTTCCTTCTGCGTGATATTGTATCGTTACAATATGAATACGCTTATGAAACACCCTTCGGATCTGGAGGTGGCATATGGTTCGTAAGATTGTATCACGCCCTCCCCGACATGGGTTCACCCTCATTGAACTGCTGGTGGTCATCGCCATCATCGCACTACTGGCGGCGATGTTATTACCGGCGCTCAGCCAGGCAAGAGCAAAAGCCAGAGCGGCGGCATGCATAAACAACCTGAAACAACTTGGGCTTGCCTTTACGATGTACGCTAACGACTACGAGGACTGGGCGCCGCTTGCCCGCGGCCTTCTCCCGGCCGATTATGGCACTGAGGGAGCATGGCTGACGGTCCTGTCACCCTACCTGGGCCGTACCACCGAAGACATTTTTGGTTCTACGTATATGAGGTGCCCATCGGCTCCGCCCAAGCTAACAAGCGACTATAACCGCTATACCTACGCTGCGCCGCGAGACGTCCTTGGCCTGATGAGTGACGCCTCCCCGTCTAAACTGAACAGGATACCGTCAGGTACCATCTTGGTGGCGGATGCTCTTGGGGGTAGAACTTATCTTGATCATGATGCCAGCCCTCCGGGATCCGATCAGGTAATTCCAATCCACAGCAACGGAGCAAACTTTCTCTACGGCGGTTTGCATGTAGGCTGGCTAAGCCAAACGGAGTATACTGCCAACTGGGCCGCTTTAGCCAACATGGCGAAGGTCTCTTTCCGTTAAGCCGTTTAAAAAAAGGAGGATGTCATGAAAAGAATATTGATGTGGACCATAGTTTCGATGCTTCTTTGTTTTCAAAGTTCACGGCTTGCCGCCGGCGACAAAGCCTGGCAGGCAGACAAAGACACTATTGCGTTGTGGGCTTTCGAGGAAGGAACCGGTGAATATACATACAATAAGGCGAACGGGGAACAGCGCGGAAAACTGACGGTCGGAACAAAGTGGGTCAAAGAGACCAATGATTCCGGGATTGCATTCGACGGCATTTCGGGAAAAATTCTTATCGAAGGAGGAAAAACCGTAACCATCGCGCCGGAAGACACGTTTACCCTGGACGTTTCCTTTAAGGTAAATCCCGCCAAAGAACTCTCCACCATGCAGATATATAGCCATCAGGCGTTCGGACTTGAACTGCGCGGACGGGAGGGCGGCAACGTGAGACTCAACCTGCTTGATGTCTCTTCAAAAACACCGTTCTGGTTCGCAGGAAAAATAAACGTCTGCGACGGAGCGTGGCACCGGATTCTTGTGGTGAAAGACCCGGAGCAGAAGTTGTTTTTTCTCTTCGTTGACGGTAATCAGGACGGTATGGCGAATTGTCCGCCGCAGATGAATTTTACCATTCCCGCCGAAGGCGCCATCGGCGGAGAACAGGGGGACCCCGACGCGAGAAAAGGCGAGTACTTCTCCGGTGTCATATCCGGACTGTTCATCACCAAGAAGAAATTTCAATAATGCCTTCCCCATGAACTACCACCCGCCGGGAGAACCGCACCGTGGCCGCGCCGCCGTCCTGATTCCTGCCTCCGCCGGAAACACGCAGGCGCATCTGGTTCGCTTCGCAGGACTGTTACTCGAAAAGGGAATTCCCTTGTACCGTACCGGCACTCTTGACCTGCCCGCATCTTTTCCGCATGACATCCGCGGTGTGAAAGCCGTCGTCCTCCGGAAAAAAACCACGCGAAAATTTTCGCGGCAGGTGGAAGCGTTCCGGAAAAGGGGCGTCTATATCCTCCCGCTCGACTTGCCGGACCGGGGTTGGCTTCCGGAAGACGCCTTGCGGAACTCCGTTGAGACGCTGGAATTGAACGCATCCCTCGCGCCGGACTATGAAGACATTCTCGCTTCCGGCGACCGCGCCTCAGATAACCGGCTCATCCGGCGACTGGCCGGCGTACTCCGAAAGGAGGTGGTTTTTTACCGCGCGTGGAACGATGCGACCGCTTACCAGTACTGGCGACCTACTGAAGAAACCGTGCGATACCTGGGTGACCGGTCGCTGGATAAAGTTTTTGAAAAGACTATCGTTCTGTTCATGAAAGAAACCCCGAACCGGATCGAAAACACCGATAATCTCGCACCGTTGAGATATGTACTGCATCGGTATGAAAAAACCGGGGACCCCGTCTACCTTTCTTACGCGAAAGACCGCGTTGACCGGGCGATTGCGGAATTCCCGAGAATTTCCGGGGCAATGGTGCACCAGCCGGGAAGGGACGCCTGGCTCTGGGTTGAAGTTCTTGCGATGTTCTGTCCGACTGCGGCGTGTCTCGCACGAATTACCGGTGACCGCAGATACCTGGACGAAGCCCTCCGCCAGATACGGGTGACGGAAAAACTATGTGCGGCTCCTTCCGGCCTGTGGTATCATGCAGGAATGCCCGGCAGGCACACGCCGGTCTTCTGGGGCAGAGGATTGGGGTGGGTTCTTTTGGGCATCACCGGCGTTCTTGATGAACTCAAACCCACAGATTCGAATCGTCCGTATCTCACCGGTCTTCTCGAAAAAATCCTCGCAGGGATTATGCCTGTCCAGGACAAATGCGGGTTCTGGCGCAATGTCCTCGATGATTCCCGCAGCCGTCCGGAGGCGAGTTGTACCTGTATCTTCACCCAGGTGTACGCGCGGGCGCTGCGGAACGGATGGCTCCGTTCAGAGGACGCGGAACGTATGTTGTTGAACGCCTGGCGGGCGATCAAGGCGTTCTTCTTTTGCGACGACCGCCTGCTTTCCGTGTGCCGGGGCACGTCTGCCTCGCTGGACCCGCAGTTTTATCTCTCGCGTCCGTACACGGACACTACGTCCGGTCCGGTTCTGCTTGCCGGCATCGAAATGATGCGGCTGCGAAACGTCCGGCCATGAACTCATGAAATCCGAGAGCATTGATATTGCGGGAACGCCGCATCAAATAGGTTGTTCCCACGGGGAGCAGCGGAGAGAGCAGATCCGGACCGCGGTCCGGGAAGGCGTCTCCTGCCTGGCGGACCGGTGGAAGACCTCTGAACGCGATGCCCTTTCCCGGACGCGCTTATACCTGCAGTTCTTCGCGAAGTTCGACCATCTCATTGAGGAACTCAAGGGGATCGCGGAAGGCGCCGGAATTACCCTGGACGAAACCATCTTCCTCAATGTCCGGCCGGAAATGCAGGGACTTTCCGGCGGATGCACTTCTTTCGCGGCCGGGAGGGATGCGGCCGCGAGCGGGTCTGCGCTTGCCGGCCAGAATAAAGATACAACGCCGGAGGCGCTGGAGAAGATGTTCGTCGTGCGCATGAAACCGCGGAACCGGCCCGCAATTATAGGACTTACCTATCCCGGAGAGATCGGCCCGGTCGGCATGGGAAGTAACGGGGTCGCCGTATTCGGAAACGCGATTTATCCGGCGACCTGGCCGGGGGGCGCTCCGCACAACCTCGTGCGGCGGGTGCTCCTTGAAAGTACGGGGCTGAACGCGGGGATAACGGCGTTAAAAGACATTTTAAAGTTCTCGCCGGCGAACTATACTATGGCGGACCGTGAAGGAACGGTCGCGTGCCTTGAAGTTCTCGGGGAAACACGCCGGGTCCCGGCCGCCGGGACCGGCATCGTGGTTCATGCGAACCATGTCCTGGACCCGGAACTGCAGTCCCGTGAAGCATTTAAGCACCGGCGGAAACAGTCAGAGAACCGGCAGGAGCGGCTGCGCGTACTACTACAAGAAAAATTAGGCGTACTCACCGTCAAGGATTGCCTGGCCGCGCTGAAAGACCATCGGCACCTGCCGAATTCCATCTGCTGCCACGGAGCCGATGTGAACGGAACATTTCTTCTGACTACATGGTCCCTGGTGGCTGACTTGCAGGAGATGACCCTTTCTGTAACCTGCGGTTTCCCCTGCCGAAACGACTGTGAACGGTATTATTTTTCGTGAGGTTGTCATGAATCGGACCCTGCAGGAAAAACTTGCCTCGCTCATCCGGACCGGGTTTGTGCCGATTCTCGTTGACGATGACTTCGACCCGTTCGTCTTGTGCGGGGCGGTTGTCGACGCGGGGGTTCCCGCGGTCGAGTTCACCCTGCGGCGAAACGATATCGAGAATATCCCCCTCATCCGGAAAGAGTTCCCCGGATTGAGCCTTTTGATCGGCAGTACCTTTGACCATCCGGCAATGGTCTCGTTTTTGAAGAAGAGGCGGACCTTCTATTCGCTGGAGGAACTTGCGGAGATGGGCGCGGACGGATTCGTCTCGATGGTCCCTTTCCATGCGGAGACGTACCGGCGTTTCGCCGGAAGGAAATTATTGATCCCCGGTGTCGCTTCGCCCGGAGAGGGAATCGAACATCTCGGCTTCGGCGCCGACCTTATCAAGTTCGTCGGCGTTTCCCCGGAATACCTGAAGATGATGCGGTCGCCGACCCACGGGGTGATTCCGATCTTCTATACCGGGGGCGTGACGCTGGAACGAATCCCCTCCTACGTGGAGAGCGGCGCTCTCGTGATGGGAGCCGGCTTCGAAGTGATCGCGGGGGGTCGGCAAAACGCCGACCGGGCGTTCTTTACGGAACGACTCATCGCCTACCGCGAGGCGATCGCGGCGGCGCGGAAGAAAACGGGATGCGGATACCTCTCCGAGGAACAAGACCCCGCGAAATTACTCCCTACGACGGGATGTTACATTCATGAAGCACAAACTTCGGATTCTCTGTAACACGCCGGTCGCTCACCTGGCGGAAATCAGGCGTCTTCTGGAGGAACTGGGAACGGTCGATTACAGCAGATTCGGCTATGACGCCCTCCTGAAGAAGATCGGCGGCTACGATATTTTGATCCCTTCCCTTGATATCATGCTTGACCGGAGAATGCTGGAGGCGGCGGGGCGGCTGAAGGCGATCGCCACGCCATCGACGGGGATTGACCACATCGATTGCGATACGGCGCGGGAACGGGGAATCGCGGTTCTCTCCCTTCGCGGGGAGTACCGATTTCTCAAGAAGGTGTCGGCAACCGCCGAGCTTGCCTTCGGTCTCCTGCTCTCGGTCTCCCGTAGAATCCCGTTTGCTTTTGACGCGGTGAGGAGCGGAGTATGGCAGAGCGCCGACTTCCGGGGGAACGAACTTAAAGGGAAAACCCTCGGCATCATCGGGTACGGCCGGCTGGGCGAGATGGTCTCCCGGTACGGACGCGCCTTCGGCATGAAAATTCTCGCGTACGATTCCTACCGGAAGGTGAAGGATACCTGGGTACGCCAGGTCGCCCTGCCGGTTCTTCTTCGGCGGGCCGACGCGATTTCGGTCCACGTCATCTTCAACGGGGAGACGCGCGGTCTGCTGGGAACGAGGGAATTCGCCGTGATGAAGCGAGGCGTTTTCTTGATCAATACCTCGCGGGGCGCCGTGATCGACGAACAGGCGTTGCTGGCCGCTTTGAATGACGGCACAGTGAAAGGCGCCGGATTAGACGTGCTGGCGGATGAATTACAGGAAAGGACGGCGGAGAACCCGCTGATCCGCTATGCGCGGACGCACGACAATCTCATTATTACGCCGCACATGGGCGGCGTGACGCACGAATCACAGGCAAAAGCCTTCTCCTTCATCATTGGGAAGATAAGGATAAAGAAGTGGTTTTCGGGAGGGACTTTTTATGCTCGTAAGACAAAGCAGTAAAACCGACCTCAAATTGAGGTGGTTTGACCAGTCGCGCTTTGGGATGTTTATCCACTTCGGCCTTTATGCCCTGCTGGGCCGGGGTGAGTGGGTAATGTACAATGAAAATATCCCGCGCTCCGAGTACGAAAAACTGATGCTCCGCTTTAACCCGTTTCGCTTCAACGCCGACGAATGGGTTGACCTGGCAATTGCCGCCGGCGCACGTTACATCAACGTAACGGCAAAACACCATGACGGCTTCTGCCTTTTTGACAGCAAACTCACCGACTACAAGATAACCAACACACCATTTAAGCGCGACCTCATCGGAGAACTTGTAGATGCCTGCCACCGGAAAAGCATGCGCATCATCCTGTACTATTCCCAGCCGGACTGGCATCACCCAAATTTCGTGCACCGCAAGGGTGTCTGGAAGGACCTGCAGAATCCTCCGCCAACCGACCGGCCGGACTGGCCGAAATATCTGGAATACCTTAAGGATCAGGTCGGAGAACTGGTTACCAATTACGGGAGGATTGACGGCATCTGGTTTGACGGTTCCCATAAAACCGAAAAGGACTGGCACGGCAAAGAACTTTACCGGCTGATAAAGCATTTCCAGCCCGCGGCCGTGGTCAACGACCGTGCCCAATACGGAGATTTCTTCACACCGGAGCGTTCTCTTCCGGAAGACCTTACCGGTTACCTGTTTGAAGCCTGTGAATCCGTCAGCGTCACACAATGGGGATATACGAAGGACAGGACTTCTCACTCCGTTCCTCATTTGATGCAAAGTCTGGTGCGGATGGCGGCGGCGGGCGGGAATTACCTGCTCAACGTGGGGCCGAAACCGGACGGAACGATACCGGCGGAACAGGCCGAGATTATGAAAAAAATAGGTGCCTGGCTGCGTATCAACGGCGAGTCCGTCTATCGGACTCAACCGGTTCCTCTCAGGCAAAAACCGGAAGACGTACTAACGACAAAAACAGGCAACAACCTGTATCTTCACCTTCTGCACTGGCCTTCGGAAAACCGCATCCTTATCCCATCCATTCAATCTCTGCCCGGGAAAGCAATGCTTCTGGGTTCCCGACACAGCCTCCGGGTGCAGAAAACAGGTGGGGGCCTGGAAATAAGAAACCTGCCGCCCGTTCCGGCAAACACCTCGGTGAACGTTATCAGGCTTTGCTTTAAAAAGCCGGCCCGCCTCACTCTTCCTTTCCCGCCGGGGCGGTCCAGGCCGGTAACAACCCTGAACCGGCCGGGGAAGGTCCGGCTGACTGCGGGAGCCGCCTGCCTCAGCGGCCGCTGGGTCAAAGGGTCTTCTTTAGAAGTCCGGCAAATTGCTGCGGAAGATGCTCAAACCGGAAAGGATAAAAATCTGTGTATTTCCCGGTGGTATGGGTTAGAACAAACCGCAGACTGGCACCTGGAATGCTTTCAACCCGGGAAATACAGGGTGTTCATCATTTTAAGTTGTCCCAAAATATATGCGGGGTCCAAATTTATCATTGAGGTAGACTCGCAGAAGATAAAAGGGGTTGTTCCGGATACAAACTCTTTTGACCATTTTCAACGCCGGGAAGTAGGCAGGGTTACCCTGGGTAAAGGCAGATTACGCCTGAGGCTCAAGCCAACTTTTATGCCTTACGGCTACATTTTTGCCGATGTGGCAAGGATTGAACTGGAAAAGTTATGAAAAGAATTCCTGCAACAATCGCAGGGCCTGGGTGCAGGCGGATTGCCTGATTTCCGAACGGGTTCCGGAAAAGTTAAACTTGTGGACCTGTTGAACCCTCTTCGCATCCAGGCCGATATAGACTAAGCCCACCGGCTTTTCCGGGCTTCCGCCGGAAGGTCCGGCGATACCGGTAACGGAGAGCCCTATTCCGGCTCCGGTTGCCTTACGGGCGCCCCTGGCCATCGCGGAGGCAACCTCCGGGCTGACCGCACCGAACTTCCTGAGGAAGGTACCGGGCACCTTTAACACCTTCTTCTTGACCTTATTGTGGTAGGCAACGATACTGCCCCGGAAGTATTCAGAACTTCCCGGAATTTCCGTAATCACCGCACCTAAAAGTCCGCCGGTACATGACTCTGCCAGGCCTAAGGTCAAGTCCTTTGCCCGCAATAAATCCCCAACCTCTTCTGCCAATTTTAGAAGTTCGTCCATCGTTTCGCCACCTGCCTTATTTTAACTTTTCTCCCTCCCAGTGTCAAAATTTTGACTTTGGTCCAACAAAAGGAATATAATAACATTAAGGTCATTGCGATGACACTTCGTGTTACTTTTAACATACTGGAGGCAGGATGAAGAAGAGTGTGAACCACTGGGCATTTCCCGGGGAATGGCCCCTGGAAAAGTGCGCCGGTCTGGCAAAGGAAGCGGGTTTTGAAGCGATGGAGCTGAACCTGGCGGAAGAGGGAGTCCTAACCCTTACCTCCACCCCCCAGGACGTAAAAAAAGCCGCGGATATAGTGCGTAAAACAGGTCTGGAATTAGCCAGCCTTTCTTGCGGTCTTTTCTGGAAATATCCGTTAAGCAGCCTTAAGGACGAAGTACGGAACAAAGCAAAAGAAGTTCTGCAGAAGATGCTTACGGTGGCTGCCGACCTGGGAACCGATGCCATTCTGGTAGTACCCGGAACGGTGGATGACGTTACGCCCTATGACGTTGCCTACCGGCGCAGTCAGGAAGCAATTAAGGAAGCCGCTCCGGCAGCAGAAAAACTAAAGGTTTCCATCGGCGTGGAGAACGTCTGGAACAAGATGCTCCTTTCGCCTTTAGAGATGAAAAGGTTTATCACCGAAGTAGGCTCTCCTTTTGTTGCCGCATACTTTGACGTCGGTAACGTTTTAGTATCCGGTTATCCGGAACAATGGATTCGCATCCTGGGAAAACTGATCAAGAGAATTCACCTTAAGGATTTCAAGACTTCGGTGGGCAATATCACCGGTTTCTGCGACCTTCTGGAGGGTGACGTCAATTACCCGGCGGTAATAAAAGCGCTGAAAGAGGTGGGTTACGACGGTTATCTGACCGCGGAGATGGGACCCTACCGGGACTATCCGGAGATGGTTCTTTTCCAGACCTGCCGGGCGATGGACCGGATCTTAGGTTGAGGTAACAGGTAGCGGTGGCATTTATGCCACAGTATTTTGTGCGATAAATCGCACCGCTACTTCAGGATGTTTACGAATAGGCTTTATTTATTCTGACGTACTCTTCGGTTAAATCACAGCCGTAGGAGGTGGCGGAAAAGTTGCCGATACCTAAGTCAAGTTCTATCTCCACCTCCGGTTTCTGAAGTTCTTTCGCTACCGCCTCTTCCGGGAAACTTATTGGTTCGCCCCGGTCAAAGACCAGCGTTTTCGCCAGGGAAAGGGTGGCCTTTTCCGACTTTATCCGGGCGGCGCAACTGCCGGCGGCAGCCAGAATTCTGCCCCAGTTCGGATTGTTGCCGGCGACCGTTGTCTTAACTAAGTTACTGCCCGCTATCCTTCGGGCTATCCGGTTGGCGTCCTTCTTAGACCAGGCGCCGGTCACCCTGACGATAATCAGTTTCTGAGCCCCTTCGCCGTCCGCCGCCAGACTCCTGGCTAACTGTTGACAGGCGTCTCTCAGGCTATCCTGGAAGAGCAAGAAGGGCTGGGTTCCTGTTTTAATCCGGTGGTTCCCTGCCTTCCCGTTGGCCAAAACAACCACAAAGTCGTTGGTGGACTGGTCATCGTCCACCGTAATTAAATTAAAGGATTCTTTCACCGCTTCGTGCAACGCTAATTGGAGGGCTTCCTTTTCAATCACCGCATCGGTCGTTAAGATTACCAGCATCGTGGCTAATTCCGGCTTAATCATTCCCGCACCCTTTGCCATACCGCCGATACGCACCAAACCTTTCCGGCCCGGTATGCCGGTCTCTAAACTTATTTCCTTAATCCGGAGGTCAGTGGTCAGGATAGCCTCAGCCGCCGGCTGACCGTCAAGGGAGAGGTTCTTCACTAATTCCGGCAAAGCCTTTTTAATCTTATCTTCCGGCAGGACAAGACCAATTTTTCCGGTGGAGGCAAAGAGAACCTCTTCCGGTTTTATCTTGAGTCCGGCCGCCAGACCTGCTACCAGCCGCCGGGTAATGGCAATCCCTTCCTTTCCGTTGACGGCGTTAGCGTTACCGCTGTTGATGAGGATTGCCCGGTGGTATTTATTACGGAGATGTTTCAAACTCAGGATTAAGGAGGCGGCTTTAAACTTGTTGGTGGTCGCCACGCCGGCGGCAGACGCAGGTTCTTCGGAAAGAACCAGGGCTAAATCCTTCTTTCCGCCGGTTTTGATACCGGCAGAAATCCCGGAAGATAGAAAACCCTTCGGATAAGTTACACCCATAAAAATTATTAAAGATTGTAAAATGTAAATTGACACTACCTGTCATTCTGAGTGAAACACGGGTACCCTAACCAATGCTCTGGTTAGGGAGAATCTCTCTTTTAGATCCTCCCTTTCCAATCCTATGGAAAGGGAACCCGTGCTGGCGCTCAGGATGACAAAATACGTCATTTGGCAAATTTGGGGTCAGTAACCCTCGCTACCTTCACCGTCTTCTTCGCCTTTGACCCCTTTTTCAGTTTCTCCAGAATCCGGTCATACTCCTGCCGGTTCACCGGAATGTCAACCGGCTTCCCCTTCTTACCGGAAAGAATCAGCGCGTTGATAAACTCCACCGACCAGATGCCTTCCACGCCCGGTGTGATTAATTCCTCTCCGCGGAGAATGGCCGCACAGAAGTTCCGGATAATTTCCTTATGTCCGGTTTCTGCCTTGGGCAATTCCAGTTTTTCCTCAGATACCTCCGGTCCACCCCACATCACCTTACAGGTGGCATTGTGTTCCGAGGTTGAGGGCTTAAAAGAAAAGAGCTTTAATTCATCGTTTCTCCAGATTAATCTTCCCCGGTCACCGGTAATCTCCATCCCGGGCCCCCCGGGCGCTTCGCAGGTACAGGCATAATAGTATCCCCAGGCTCCGTTCGGATACTCTAAAAGCGCGCATGCTTCGTCTTCCACTTCGATCTTGTGCAATTTCGTTCTGGTTCTGGCGGTTACCCGGCAGGGCAGGCCGCCCAGGCGCATAAAAAGGTCAATACCGTGCGGTGCCTGGTTGAGCAAGACACCGCCGCCCTCACCTGACCATGTCCCGCGCCAGCCGGCGCTGTTATAATAAGCCTGGCTCCGGTAATCTGCATAAACCATTAGAGTCCGTTTAATCTCACCTAACCGTCCGCTTTTAACAATCTGGTGAGCCAGTCTCATCTCCGGCAGGGTCCGCTGCTGGAACATCACCCCGAAAACCTTCTTGCTCTTCTTCGCTGCGGCAATAAAGGCATCGGCCGCGCTCACCGTAACCGTAATCGGCTTTTCCGAAAGGACGTGGAGTCCGGCTTTAAAGGCAGCGATACCGACTTCGTGATGGAAGTAGTGGGGTGTGACGACCAGAACCGCATCGCACAGACCGCTTTTTATCATCTTCTGGTAATCGTTGAAATAGGGAACGCCGTTCTCGGTCCCCACTTTTTTGGCGGCTTCGGCATCCACGTCGCAGACCGCAGTCAGTTGTGCCTCCGTCAATTCCTTCATCGCGGCGAGGTGTCCCTGGCCCATCCCTCCGCAGCCCACCAGCCCCAACCTCACCTTATCCATATAGGTCTTCCTCCTCTTATTATGTACAGATTATCTCGTTCAAGCCTTCAACGACGAGGTTCAGTTCTTCATCCGTTGCGCATCCTATCCTTTGGCCCAGCCGTTCGACCGAAAGAGTTCGGATTTGGCTGATTTTAACCCATGATTTTTTCGGAAGACAGGCATGGAACAATTCCAGCGACAACGGAAAATCAGCCGCGGGTGGCTGGCTGGTCAAGGCGACGGCGATCACCGTGCCGGAGTGGTCGTTGAATACATCCTGGCTGATCACCAGTACCGGCCGACGTCCGGCTTGCTCGCTTCCACGGATGGGGTTAAGATCAGCCCAGACGATATCGCCTCTCAGTATTCGGGCCATTCCGCCCTCCCCGCCGCCAGGCCTTCTTCGGCCATGGACTGTTCGGTTTCCCTGTTCAATTTAGCGCATTCCCGCGTCAGCCGATTCCGATCCATCCTGGATAGTTTTTCGCTCACCGCTTCCTGAATGGCTCGGCTGCGGTTTTCGAACAAACGGGTCCGAACGAACCGGTCCAACCGTTTGAGCAGGTTTTCATCAATAGTAATGGCTACTTTTGCCGTACTCATTTTCCTATCACCTCCAGTATTACAATTTATCATACCGTTATCGCTTTGTCAAGTCCCCCCCACCCTGTCTACCCCCACCTTCATCCTCCCCCCTTGAGGGGGAGGGTAAGGGTGAGGGGTATAAATTCCTGTAGGTT
>JAZDPL010000059.1:0-21121 GCA_043797665.1 Candidatus Omnitrophota bacterium | reverse complement strand
AAATGGTAATGCCCGGAGACAACGCCAACTTGGAGGTGAAACTGATTACGCCGATTGCGATGGAGAAGGGTCAGCGGTTTGCCATCCGGGAAGGCGGACATACGGTGGGTGCCGGCGCGGTCACCGAAATACTGGAGTAATACAAGCGAATTAAATATTTTTGACGTAGGTAGTTGATAAAGGAGAATATGGCACAGAAATTAAGGATTAAGTTGCGTTCTTACGACCATCGGCTTCTTGACCAGTCGGTCCGCGAGATTATCGAAATCAGCAAGAGGACCGGCGAAAAGGTGGCCGGACCGGTGCCTCTGCCGACCAGGCGTGAAGTTTTTACGGTACTGCGGTCACCTTTCGTACACAAGAAGAGCCGGGAACAGTTTGAGATTCGTATCCACAGCCGTTTGGTTGATATCATCAATCCTTCCGCGCGTATTGTGGATGCTCTCACCAAATTGACCCTCCCCGCCGGTGTTGACGTCGAGATAAAATCATAGTATAATAGTAGATTTCAACCCGTTTATTGGTAAGAGATACAAATTAAAATTATGTCTTTGGGAATTTTAGGACGCAAGGTAGGGATGATTCGTATCTTTGACGAAAACGGTAAGCCGGTTCCGGTTACTGCGGTGGAAGCAGGACCTTGCCCGGTAATTCAGCAAAAGTCACTGAAGAAAGAAGGATATGTATCTTTGCAGTTAGGTTTTGGTTCCCGGCGTAAAGCGAACAAACCGTGTTTGGGCCATTTCAAAAAGGCAGGTCTGGAACAGGCAAGGCGATACTTAAAAGAATTCCGGATATCGGAAGCAGAGATGCAAAAATTCCCGTTAGGGAAAGAGGTAACGGTGGAAATATTTTCTCCGGGCGAGAAGGTTTCCGTTTCCGGAAACTCCATCGGGAAGGGTTTTCAGGGTGTGGTTAAACGGTATGGATTTAAGGGCGGTCCGGCAACCCACGGTTCAATGTCCCACCGGGCACCCGGGTCCATCGGCGGCAGTAACCCCGACCGGGTACCGAAGGGACGGAGAATGGGCGGGAGGATGGGCGGGAAAAGGATTACCGTCCGTAACCTGCAGGTGGTGAGGGTCGATACCGGCCGGAACCTGCTTCTTTTGAAAGGTGCGGTTCCGGGTGCGGAAGGCGGTCTGTTGGAAATTAAAAAGATGTATGGAGATAAAGGTATATAATCTGACGGGTGAAGTGGTGGACCAGGTGGAATTTGCCACCGACGGCTTAGAACCGGTAAATAAGAAATTACTTTATTATGTAGTTAATGCCTATTTAGCCAATCAGCGACAGGGAAATGCGTCGTCTAAAACCAAAGCAGAGGTCGCCGGCGGGGGCAGAAAACCGTGGAAGCAGAAAGGTACCGGTCGGGCACGGGTGGGTTCCATCCGTTCACCTTTATGGCGAGGAGGGGGTGTTATTTTTGGTCCAAAACCCCGTTCTTATTTTGTGGCTCTTCCTGCCAAAGTGAGACAGTCAGCCTTGAGCGAAGCGCTTAAAGAAAAAATTTTAGGAAGCAAGATTTCCCTTTTAGCGGAATATCAGATTCCGGAAGCCAAGACAAAATCAGTCAGCAGGTTCTTGCAAAAAATCGGTCTTTCTGGTAAAATTATTACTTTTGTACCTCAAGACGCAGAACTTTTTCGCCGGGCCGGACGCAACATCCCGGGTATCCGTTTCGGAGACTGGAAGTCGCCTGATTTTTTCCATATCCTGAACGCGGATAACCTTCTGGTCTACCGGGAAATCTGGGACAAATTGAAAGAGAAGATAAAAGGATAAATTTTATGTTTTCGACCGATATAATTTTATTTCCGTTGAATACCGAGAAGGGAACCACCTGGCTGCAACCCCAGAACAAGTATCTCTTTGCGGTTTTTCCTAAGGCCACCGCTCCCGAGATTAAGAAAGCGGTGGAGAAGATTTATCACGCCAAGGTTGCTTTCGTGAACGTCCTGAATTTTAAGGGTAAGAAACGACGGTATCGTTCCCGGGAAGGCAAGCGTCCTGACTGGAAGAAGGCGATTATTACTTTGAAAAAAGGAGAACACATTGAGTTTGGTTAAAAGGAGGCCGGTAACACCGACCAGCCGTTTTGCGGTTTTGCCTGATTTTAAGGAAATAACCGAAACGAAACCGGAAAAGAAGTTACTGTCTGTCCATCGCAAAAGCGGTGGTCGTAATAACCAGGGCACGATTACCGTTCGTCATCGGGGAGGCGGTCATCGGCATCACTACCGGCTAATCGATTTTAAGAACGATAAGCTTTTGCCCGGTAAAATTATCGGCATCGCTTACGATCCAAACCGCAGTGCCAGAATTGCTCTGGTACGGTACCCGGACGGCGAAAAGAGGTATATTCTGGCTACTTCGGGGATGAAGCCCGGTGCCCGGATCGTTTCCGGGACAGAGACGCTGTCTACAGAAGGAAACCGTCTCCAATTAAAGGATATTCCGGAAGGGACCAATATCTCCTCCCTGGAGTTAAAGCCGGGTAAAGGCATCCAGATTGTCCGCGCGGCTGGAGCAGCCGCAGTTTTAATGTCTAAGGCCGACCGTCAGGCTCAGGTAAAACTTCCTTCCGGTGAAATAAGACTTTTTTCGATAGACTGCCGCGCCACGATAGGCACCGTCAGCAACCCCGAACATCGGTATGAGTCTCTGGGAAAGGCCGGTCGCACCCGCTGGCGTGGTCGCCGTTCAAAAGTACGGGGAGTGGCGATGAATCCGGTTGACCATCCGTTGGGTGGGGGAGAAGGTAAGAGTTCCGGCGGCAGGCCCGTGAGGACTCCGTGGGGTAAGCCGGAGGGGGTTAAGACCAGAGATAGAAATAAACCCTCGGAGAGATTGATAGTTAAACATAGGGGTTGACCCCTTAGAGTAATAAATTATGAGCAGATCACTGAAGAAGGGACCCAGTGTTGACCCGAAACTTCTCAAAAAGATTGAGAAGGTGAAACAGAGCGGGAAGAAAGAGCCTATTCGTACCTGGAGCCGTGCCAGCCAGATCAGTCCGGAATTTGTTGGTGTGACGTTTGCGGTTCACAACGGAAAGAACTTTATCCCGGTCTATGTCACCGAAAATATGGTGGGACACCGGCTGGGCGAATTTTCACCTACGCGGGTCTTCCGTCGTCACGGTATGCACACTGAAAGGTCGTTATCCAAGACATAGCATAGGGGGTTTCCCCTTAAAATTATGGCCGAAGCAGCAGCAAAGGCAAAGTACGTTCAGGTCAGCCCTAAAAAGGCAAGACAGGTGGCTTATCTGATACGGGGCAAAACTTCAACGGAGGCGCTTGGTATTCTCAAAAATCTTCCCCAGAAGCCAGCCTATTATCTTAAAAAAGTACTTGCTTCAGCCTTAGCCAATGCCAAACAGGAGGGAATGCCGCTTGAGGACCTCAGGTTGAAGTCATTGACTATAGAACAGGGACCGTCACTGAAGAGGTTCCGGCCGACTTCAATGGGCCGTGGGGCTCCGGTTCTGCACCGTACTTCTCATGTCAAAGTTGTTTTGTCAGACGAATGGGACAAAAAGTAAATCCGATTTCGTTGCGGTTGGGCATTATTGAAAACTGGCGTTCCAACTGGTTTCAAACCAAGAAGTTAGGTCCGGGTATTTTAGAGGATTACCACATCCGGCGGTATTTCAGGAAACGGTTTCCGGACAGCGGTATAACCCGGCTGGACATTGAGCGACTGGCCGATAACATCCGGATTAAAATTTTAGCCAGCAGGCCGGGGCTGATCATCGGGCGTAAAGGCTCGGAAATTAATAATGTAAGTACGGAACTAAGTAAAATTTACGGGAAGAGCATCATCATTGACGTGGCTGAAGTCACCAACGCCGTAATTGATGCTAATTACGTAGCCCAGAATATCGCTTTCCAACTTTCCCGGCGCCGGGTTTCTTTCCGGTTTATTTGCAAACGGGCGATTGAAAGCGCAATGGGACAGGGTGCCGGCGGAATTAAAATTCAAATTTCAGGACGTTTAGGCGGTGCGGAGATAAGCCGGAGAGAGACATACAAGGAAGGAAAGATTCCGTTACATACTTTGCAGGCCATTATTGATTACGCCCCGGCGACTTCGTTTACCACCTATGGTACGATTGGCGTGAAGGTCTGGATTTATAAAGGATACGCAAAAGAGAAGGTGTAGAAGGGGTTGACGCATAAAATATGGCCAAGATTCCAAAACGGGTTAAGTTTAGAAATATGCACGGTGGCCGTACCAGGGGAAAAGCGACTACCGGTAACAAGCTTTCTTTTGGAGAGTACGGATTGTTGGCGCTGGACCCCGGGTATTTTACCGAGCGGCAGATTGAAGCGGCCCGCGTGGCGGTTACCCACCATCTGAAAGGAAAAGGAAAGTTATGGATAAGGGTCTTTCCGGACCGGCCGGTAAGCAAGAAACCGGCGGAGACCAGAATGGGTAAAGGAAAGGGTGATTTGGACCATTGGACCGCGCGTATCCTGCCCGGCAGAGTTATTTTGGAACTGACCGGAGTGGGCAGGGATGAGGCGGTCGAGGCGCTCCGGTTAGCGTCCGGAAAGTTTCCGCTCACTACCAAAATTATTACCAGATGAGACGCAGTGATTTCGAAGAACTGAAAAAATTAGGGGAACTGGAACTTAAAGAACGGTTAGAGAATATGAAAGCCGGACTCTACCGTCTGCGTATTCAGCACCGGTTAGGGCAGATGAAGGATACCGCTTCGTTAAATCGGAGTAAAAAAGACATTGCCCGGATTTACACGCTTTTAAGCCTGTTGCGAGGGGTTGCTAAACAATGAAGAAAAGATTGGAAGGTGCGGTGGTAAGTGACCGGATGGATAAGACCCGGGTGGTACTGGTAGGCCGAAGCAGGATTCACCCCATGTATCATAAAGAATTAAAGATGAGTGAGCGCTATAAGGTTGATGACCCCAAGAATGAGAGTAGGACCGGCGACCGGGTTTTAATTGAAGAATGTCGTCCTTTGAGCCGGGAAAAGCACTGGCGTTTGCTCAAGATAATCAAAAGTGGTGTAGACGATGGTACAGTTGAGGACAATCTTAGAGGTGGCGGATAATACCGGCGCCAAAAAGATAATGTGTTTCGGTATTTTGGGCGGCACTCGTAAACGGACTGCGGCGGTCGGCGATGTGGTTATCGCCACGGTTAAGGATGCCCTGCCTACCGGTGCGGTAAAGAAGAAAGAGGTGGTCCGGGCGGTTATTGTTCGTACCCAGAATCGTATCAGCCGGTCCGATGGTTCTTATCTTGCTTTTGACCATAACAGTGCGGTTATTGTCGACAAGGAAAATAACCCCCGGGGCACCCGGGTATTTGGACCGGTGGCCCGCGAGTTACGGGAAAAGAACTTCGCCAAAATTATTTCTTTGGCTCCGGAAGTACTATGAAACTGCGAAAAGGTGATTTTGTTCAGGTGATGAAGGGAAAGGATGTGGGCAAAAAAGGCCGGGTTATATCTGCTTTCCCGAAGGAGAATCGGCTTCTGGTGGAAGGAGTCAATTTTGTCAAGCGGCATACCAAGAGCGGGCCCCGTAATCCCCAGGGTGGGATTATCCAGAAAGAAATGCCGATTCAGTTGCCGAATCTGCGATATTTCTGTTTGAAATGTAATCACGCGGTTCGGGTGGGTTTCAAGTTTATCAGCGAAAACAAGGTTCGTTACTGCAAAAAGTGCGGCGAATTCATCGAAAGCAAATGAGGCTGGTTTAGGGGTATTTATGTCAGGATTGCTGAAATACTATAAGAGCGAAATTGTACCCAAACTGCAGAAAGAGTTTAAATACTCTAACAAAATGGCGGTGCCCAGATTGGAGAAGGTGGTGGTCAGCGTAGGATTGGGTAAGATTAACAAGGACGAGAAAGCCATAGAAGAGATTCTTTCCACGTTGGCGGTAATCACGGGTCAGAAACCGGTTTTACGCCGGAGCCGCAAGGCAATCGCAGGTTTTTCTTTGCGGGAGAATGATTTGGTGGGTGCCTTCGTAACTCTGCGCGGCAAAAGGATGTTTGATTTCTTTGCCCGTCTGGTTACTTTTGCGCTGCCCCGGGTCCGGGATTTCCGGGGACTGACTTTATCCGGTTTTGACCAGAACGGTAATTATAACTTTGGTCTGACCGAACAGACCGTCTTTCCTGAGATTGATTACAATAAGGTGAGCAAAATATTCGGAATGAATATTAATCTGGTGACGAGTGCCAAGAAGAAGGAGGAAGCCCGGGCGCTTCTGTCGGATTTAGGTCTACCCTTGGAGAAGGGGTAGGGAACCTCTAAAGGACAAACGGTATGGCAAAGAAGGCATTACTTTTGAAGAATCTCCATCCCAAATATCCGGTGCGCCACCGGAACCGTTGTTCGATTTGCGGAAGGCCCCGGGGTTACATGCGGAGGTTCGGACTATGCCGGATATGTTTCCGGGAATTAGCCAGTCGCGGTGAGATTCCCGGTGTGGTTAAATCCAGTTGGTAGAGAATCTTTGACTATTATGGTTACTGATCCTATTGGAGATTTGTTGGTAAGGATTAAGAACGGTGGGAACGTTCGGAAAACGGAAGTTATTGTTCCCTATTCCCGGGTAAAAGAAGCAGTTCTCAAAGTCATTCTTGAAGCAGGGTACATCACCGGTTATAACCTGGAAGAGAATGGTTTGCGAAAGAGCCTGGTGGTGCGTCTAAAGTACGATGCTGTTTCGAAACACGTAATTAAAGGGGTGAAAAGACTCAGTTCTCCGGGGTGTCACCTTTACGTCTCCCGGACCGGGATGATGAAATATCTCCGGAGTCGGAATAAATTAGGAATTATTTCCACCAGCCGGGGCGTAATTTCCCATCGGCAAGCCATGAGGGAGAATCTGGGCGGCGAATTTATGGCTCTGCTTTGGTAATAAATATATGGCTAAACAGGGGAAGAGACCGATTCTGATTCCAAAAGGAGCAAATATTTCCCTGGAAAAAGGTAGTCTGAAAATCTCCGGTTCCCAGGGAACATTGATCTTCGCCATACCGTCTTCCATTTCCGTAACGGTTGAGAAAGAGAGTGTTCAGGTCGGCTTTTCCGGAATGGAGAAACTGGAAAATTTACGTGGTCTGGTGCATGCTCTTATCAGACACCGGCTGAGTGCGGTTACCGAAGGTATAACCAAAAAGTTGGAAGTAGTTGGTGTCGGTTATCAGGCAGAGGTTAAGGGTAAGGACCTGGTACTAAAAGTCGGTTTTTCCCATCCCGTTCCCATGGAGGTTCCGGAAGGGATAAAGGTCAAGATTGAAAAGAATATCATCACCATTACCGGTATCGACCCGGAAAAGGTAGGGGACTTTTCCGCAAAGGTGAGGGCGGTTAGACCTCCGGAACCTTACGGCGGGAAAGGGGTTCGTTATTTTGGTGAATACGTCCGGCACAAAGTTGGAAAGACTGCCGGCGTTGGAGTTACCGGAGCGACCGGAACGCCGGGCAGTAAATGACACAAAGTGCCCTTTCCAATCCTATGGAAAGGGAACCCGTATTCTGAGCACGGGTACTCTTACAGTTGAATCTGTAAGGGAGCGAAGAATCTAAAGAAATCCATAATGATAAAAGGGAAGAAAGAACGGATTAAGATGCGGCACCGCCGGGTGAAACGAAAATTGCTATCCGGTAAAAAGGATGTCCCCAGGCTTTTGGTACGAAAGAGTTTGCGACATATCTACGCAGTCTTAATAGATGACCGGAAGGGGCAGGTAATCACCAGTATCGTGGCTAACTCCAAGAATGTTCCGGCCGCGAAAGATGCAGGCAGATTGTTGGCGGAGAAGGCTCTTGAAGCCGGCTACAAAGAAGTGGTTTTTGACCGCGGTGGTTATCTTTATCACGGAAGAGTAAAGGCTCTTGCCGAAGCAGCCCGGGCTGCCGGTTTGAAGTTTTAAGGAAAACTTGTATTTTCATAATGCCCTATCCCATCCCTTACCGATTCAACGGTAAGGGGACCCGTAAGGGATAGGGAATCTAATGGTAGTCGCAGGCTTTAGCCTGCGTCCCATTTTATCTTATGGCGAAAGAAAGACGAAAGCGCGGGGGAGGTTCCCGGGAAGACCGGAAGGGGCTGGGAGAGGGTTTTTACGAAAAGGTAATCCGGATCAACCGCATATGTAAGACGGTGGCTGGCGGACGGCGTCTGCGTTTTAACGCTCTTATAGTAGTGGGAGATAGAAAAGGCCGTGTTGGTATCGGTCTAGCCAAGGCTCAGGCAGTACCTTTGGCTATTGATAAAGCCAGACGGCAGGCGATGAGTCATATGGTTACTGTTCCGGTGGTAGGTACCACCATTCCGGACGAAGTATACGTAAAATTTAAAGCGGCTAAGGTACTGTTGCGGCCGGTTTACAGAGGACGGGGAATTGTAGCGGGGGAGACTATACGTGCCATTGCGGAAGCGGCGGGAATAAGTGATTTGGTGACCAAGATTATCGGCCGGAGTAATCCGATAAACGTTGCCAAAGCAGTCATTATCGGTCTAACTCAATTGAATCTAGTCCGAACCGATGAAACTAAACGAAATAGGGCGACCTAAGGGGAGTAACCGGCCGGTTAAAAGACGGGGCAGAGGAGGTGCCAGTGGTCACGGTGGAACCTCCACCAGAGGCCATAAGGGGCAGAAGGCACGAAGTGGCGGCGGAGTGAGGCCCGGTTTTGAAGGCGGCCAGATGCCTCTTATCCGGCGGATTCCCAAATTCGGGTTTACCCCTCTTTACAAAAAATCTTATCAGATTCTGAATTTGGGAGACTTGAATCGTTTTACCAAGGACAGCCTGATTGACGAAAAGGTCCTGAAGAAAGCCGGGCTGATTAAGAGTAGTTTACCGGTAAAAATCCTTTCGGAAGGAGAACTGAAAGTTCCGTTACAGTTTAAAGTTTTCGCTTTCAGCAAGAAGGCAATTGAAAAAATAACCTCAGCCGGCGGCCAAATCCTTAAATAGTTGAATGGCGACATTAGCTCCGTTTCGTGACAGCCTGAAGATTCCTGACCTGAGAGGGAAGATACTGATTACGCTGGGTCTTCTGGCAGTTTACCGTTTTGGTTGTTACCTTCCGGTACCGGGTATTAACGGGGAGGCGCTGTCGCACTTCTTCGCTCAGGTCCAGGGGACACTTTTGGGGGTGGCGGACCTCTTTACCGGCGGAGCCCTTTCCAACGCGACAATTTTTGCTTTGGGGGTGATGCCGTACATTTCCGTCTCCATCGTTCTGGAACTTTTGGCCACGATGGTACCCTATCTGGAGAATCTGGTAAAGACCGGCGTAGAGGGCCGGCGCCGGCTTACCCAGTTGACCCGGCAACTTACCGCCCTGCTGTGTCTTTTTCAAGGAATGATGATAAGTCTCTGGTTGGAGAATCCCGCCTATTTTGGCGGTATTCCGATGGTAGCAAACCCGGGCTGGTCATTCCGGATTATCTCTACCATTACCCTGACCGCCGGCACCATGTTTTTGATGTGGTTGGGCGAGCAGATTACCGAAAAGGGCATCGGCAACGGAATATCGCTGATTATTTCACTCGGTATCATCTCCCGTTATCCGACCGCGGTCAAACAGACGATTATGCTGGTTCAGACCGGAAGACTTTCCGGATTGAGTATTATTCTAATGGCAAGTTTGATTGTAGTGGTGATAGCCGCGACCGTTCTTTTGATTGAAGGGGAACGCCGGATTCCGGTGCAGTATGCGCGACGGGTGATTGGCCGGCGCCAGTACGGCGGTCAAAATACCTACCTTCCGGTCAAGGTCAATCAGGGTGGTGTAATCCCCCTCATCTTTGCTGCTTCCATTCTTTCCTTTCCCGCGCTGGCGTTGCGTTTTTTCAAAGGAGATTTTGCTACCCGTATTATCCATTTACTTAATCCCGGCGGTTGGCTTTACAATATTATCTATGCTATCCTTACCGTATTTTTTTGTTTCTTTTATGCCGCGGTGAGTTTTAAACCCAACAAGGTCTCCGATGACCTGCGTAAATACGGTGGTTTTGTAGCCGGTATTAGACCGGGCCGGGCGACCTCGGATTATTTGGAACGAATTCTGAACAACATTACCCTGCCCGGAGCACTTTTCCTGACCGCCATCGCCATCTTCCCTTTTTTGATTATGGGTATCTTCAAGATACCTTATCAGGTGGCAAGTCTTTTTGGGGGGGTTGGCTTATTGATTATAGTGGCGGTTTTGATTGAGACGATGCGGCAGATTGAAGCGCATCTCTTAATGCGTCACTACGAAGGCTTTCTCAAAAAGGCGAAGATTAGATAAAACCTAAAAAATGGAAAACGGGGTTTCCAAAAAAAGGATTGTGGTTTTCTTCGGGCCGCCCGGCGTAGGAAAAGGAACCATCGCCACCCGGCTGGCCGCGGAGTTCGGGTTCAGGTTTGTTTCTTCGGGGGACCTCCTGCGGGATAGCGTTAAGAATAAGACGGAATTGGGCAGCGAAGCAAAGTGTTTTATGGATGCCGGGGGATTAGTTCCGGATGGGTTGGTTACCAGGATGGTATTGGCCCGTTTGGATGAGGTTAACGGGGGGGTTTTTTTAGACGGTTTTCCCCGGACGAAGTTTCAGGCGGAAGAGTTTAAATCTTATGTTGATAAAAAAGGGCTGGTGCTTCTGGTAATTAATTTAGAAGCAAGTGACGGGTTTTTGATGGAGAGGCTTTCCCAGCGGTTAATCTGCCGGAACTGCGGCGCTATCTACCACCGGGGCAATCTGCCGCCAAAGAAAGAAGGGACCTGCGATGTATGCGCAGGTGTTCTTTATCAGCGTGAGGATGACCAGCCGGAGGTGGTGGCAAAACGATTGACGGTTTATCACCAGCAGTCAGCACCTTTACGAGAATATTATCAAAGGGCCGGCTTGATGGTAACGTTGCGGGGAGACCAGCTTTTGCCGGAAACCCTTGCTGGTGCACGACAGATTCTTATGGGTTGACTCCTTAGAGGTTAATGGTGCTGCACCAGGCAAAATGGAAGAAGATGTCCCAGGCAGGAAGGATTGTAGGTTTGTGTCGCGAGTATCTGTCTGGTTTGATGAAACCGGGAGTAACGGGTGAGGAATTGGACCGGAAAGCAGAAGAGTTCATTCTCAGAGAGGGCGGCCGGGTTGCCTTTAAGGGTTACCGAGGGTTTCCGGCGGCGATATGTGTTTCTCCCAACGAGGTGGTTATCCATGGCATCCCTGGGAACTATACCCTTTCCGAAGGGGATGTCGTGAGTATTGATTTGGGCGTTGAGAAAGAAGGTTTCTTTGCTGACGGTGCGGAGACCTTTCCGGTGGGAAAGATTTCACCGGAGAAAGAGCGGTTGCTTGCGGTTACAAAAGCGGCGTTGACAGCCGCTGTCAATTGCATCAGGCCCGGCGTGGTGGTTGACGACGTCAGCCGGACGGTTGAAAGTTTTGTGACCGGGGCCGGTTTTGCGGTGGTCCGGTCTTTTTGTGGCCACGGTATTGGACGGTTTCTGCATCAGAAACCGGAAATTCCGAATTTTGTGAGCGGGAATCAATTCCGGTTTTATCCCGGACTTGGCTTGGCAATAGAACCTATGGTAAACTATAAAGGAGGAGAGGTAAAAATTCTCTCCGACGGTTGGACGGTGGTAACCGTGGATGGATGTCCTTCAGCCCATTTTGAGGAAACCGTCATCGTTTCCGATGCTGGGTGTGAAGTGGTAACCCGGTCATGAAAAAGGAAGAAAAGATTAAGGTTGATGGTGTCATTATGCAGGCTTTACCCAACGCCAACTTCAGGGTAAAACTGAAGACCGGACACGAAATTCTGGCTCACGTAAGCGGTAAGATGCGGATGTATTATATCAAACTGCTTCCCGGTGACAAAGTGTTTCTGGAAATCAGTCCGTATGACCTGACCAAGGGAAGGATTACCCAGCGACTGTAACAAGAAAGTAAACTGTCATTCCTGCGGATAGTAAGCAGGAATCCATACACATAATCACTGGATTCCCGCTAAAGGCATGCGGGAATGACAAGGGATACTATGAAGGTAAGAGCATCAGTTAAGAAAATATGTCCGGAATGTCAGATTGTGAGACGCCGGGGAAAGGTCAGGATTATCTGTAAGAATCCGCGTAAAGGACCCAAGCACAAGCAGGTCCAGGGGTAGGTATCTATGGCGAGAATCATTGGTATTGAGATTCCTAACGCAAAACGTGTGGAGATAGCCCTGACCTATATTTATGGGATAGGTTTTGCACTTTCTAAGAGGCTGCTCAAAGAAACCGGCATTGAGCCGGATATCCGGGTTAAGGATCTTACGGAAGACCAGATTAACCGTCTGACGATGGCGATTCAACGTAGTTATCGGGTTGAAGGTGACCTCCGCCGGCAGGTGTCCGCAGACATAAAACGGCTGGTTGATATCGGTTCTTATCGTGGAGTCCGGCATAAAAGAGGTTTGCCGGTTCACGGACAGCGTACTCACAGTAACGCCAGAACCCGAAAAGGGCCCCGGAAAACGGTGGGCGTGGTTCGCAGTAAGGAAAGACGCAGTACACTGAAGTCACCATCATCTGCTCCGGTAAGAACTCCGGAGGGAAAGAAGTAGACTTATGGCTAAATACGAAAAGAAAAAGAAGAAAAAGGGTATCTCCATTCCGGCCGGTGTTGCTCACATCAAGGCTTCATTCAACAATACGTTTATTGCCATTACCGACCCTAAGGGTAATGTTTTGACCTGTGTGAGTACCGGTCAGGTCGGATTTAAAGGTACCCGGAAAGGAACCCCTTATGCGGCCGGTCTGGTTGCCCGTGAGGTTGCCCGCCGGGTACAGGACTTTGGTTTGAAAGAGGTTGAGGTCCGGGTTAAGGGTCCGGGTCCGGGGCGTGAAACCGCGATTCGTGCTTTACAATCTTCCGGTATCATCATTACGCAGATTCGGGATGTGTCACCGATTCCTCACAACGGTTGCCGACCACCCAAGGAACGCCGGGTGTAAGTATTGCGGTCCTTTTAGGGTCGCTGAGTATAGGAACTTATGAAGGTCAGACCACCAGTTTGCAAGCTCTGTCGCCGGGAAGGCGTAAAGTTATATTTGAAAGGCAGCCGGTGCCGCTCCGTTAACTGCCCGATTGAAAAACACCGGCCGGCGACGTCCGGATACAGCAGATTTTCCAGCCGTGATTCCAACTACCGGGTCCAACTTCGGGAGAAAGAGAAGACGCGGGCGTTCTACGGTGTTATGGAACGGCAGTTCCGAAGATATTTCAATCTGGCAAAGGCATCCGGAACCGCTCCGGGTGAACGGCTGCTTATCCTGCTGGAACGCCGGTTGGATAACCTGCTGTTGGTTTCTGCTCTGGTAGCCTCACGCCGGTTTGCCCGGCAGTTAATAAGCAACGGGCATATCCGGGTGAACGGGCGGAGAGTGAGCGCTGCTTCTTATCTGGTTGAGGTGGGTGATGAAGTGGAGTTTCGCCCCGGCTCATCGTTGCTGGTTTCTGTCAAAGAGAGGTTGGCGTCCGGTGGAGGAGCGGACGAGCAGGTCTGTCCGGCCTGGTTGGCGGTAGATAAGGATGCGGTTAAGGTTAAGGTGGTGCGCGAGCCATCACGCAAGGAAGTAACAATCCCGGTGGAAGAGGGCCGGATTGTGGGTCTTTATTCACGTTAGTTTGTCTAAAAGGGGAAAGTATCTATGGAGCAATTTGAATATCCGAAGAAGATAGAGTGGGAGAAAGATACCTATCGTCAGAACTACGGTAAGATTATGGTGGCACCGTTAGAACGGGGGTATGCAACTACCATCGGCAATACCCTGCGCCGGGTTTTGCTTTCATCCATTTCCGGAGTAGCGATTACCAGCGTAAAGATTGATGGCGTTGCCCACGAATTTTCAGCGGTTTCCGGCGTGAAAGAAGACGTAACCGATATCATCCTGAATCTGAAGCAGGTCAATCTCAAAAGTAATATTACCGATTTACCCAAGACATTTCCGGTTACGATTAAGGATAAGAATGAGATTCTGGCCGGGGACTTGTTCCCGGGTCCGGAGATTGAGGTTCTCAATTCCAATCTGCATATTGCCACGCTTTCAGAGGGAACTCAGATCCGGATGGAATTGGCCGTCGGTAAAAGTTTTGGTTATGTTCCGGTAAGCCGTATGAACCAGGAGGGAGTTCCCATCGGCACGATTCTAATGGCGGTTTCGTTCAGTCCGGTAACCCGCGTTTCTTACCGCACTGAGAATACCCGCGTGGGCCAGCGGGTTGATTACGAGAAATTGATTATGGAAATCTGGACCACCGGTGCGGTCTCTCCCAAAGAAGCAATTACTTTCGCCACCGGAATTCTCCAGAAACATTTTACGTTGATTGCCGGTGAAAAAGACGTGGCTACCGGCGATAATTTACTGGAAAAGACCCTGGACGGGTTTCTTCCCGCCCGGATTGCCAATGTCCTGAAGAGCAGTAACATTGTTACCGTAAAGAACCTTTTGTCTTGTTCGAAAAAGAAACTGGAAGAAATTCCCCGTCTGGGCGATAAGTCCCGGGATGAAATCTACCGGTTTCTTGAGGCAAATAAATTATGCGTCACCGAAGGCGGAAAAGGGTAAATCTCAATCGGGGCCGGAGGATTGGTATTTTCCGGTCATTACTAAAAGGACTGCTTGGAAATGGCCGGGTAAAGACTTCGTCCGCCCGTGCTAAGCAGATTCAGGTCCTGGTGGAAAAACTGATTACGTTAGCCAAAGAAGATACGTTATCGCACCGGCGTGATGTCTCTTCCGTAGTTCAGGATAAGGATTTAGTGAAAAAACTCTTTTCGGAAATCGCTCCCCGGTATACCGGCCGGAACGGTGGGTATACCCAACTTCTGAAGTTAGGTCTGCGCAAGGGTGACGGATGCCCCGTTTCTCTGCTTTCCCTTCTCCCGTAATTCCTTCTCTTTAGGTGAATGATGAAATCTCCGGAGATTTTCAACTTATTTGAAAAAGGCCGGCGCCGGTTTCATTTTGTGGGCGACGAAACCGCCGGTGTGTTAGTAGCACTTGACCTTGAAGGCAGGATATTTACGGTTCTTAACGGAATGGTGCTGAACCGGGTAAGATCTGATGCCGTTTTAGAACAGACAGGCCGGGACAGGTACCTTAACCCGGGCGGTGACGGACTGTGGCCTGCACCGGAAGGAACAGACCTTGGCTACCAGTACTCAACCGGAAGATGGTCGGTCCCGGCCGGTATTTCGTCGGCACGGTACCGGGTGACGGAGGCGGGAAAGGAAAGAGTAAAAGTTTCAGCAGACATAGACCTCATTAATAACCGCG
Organism: Candidatus Omnitrophota bacterium; assembly: GCA_043797665.1. Lineage (GTDB taxonomy): Bacteria > Ratteibacteria > UBA8468 > MWAK01 > MWAK01 > CAZVUE01. The sequence goes on along the minus strand of JAZDPL010000059.1, from coordinate 5,812 downwards.
GGTTGGGTATGGCGACTGTTTTCAGCCGTGACATTTCTCTTTTTCCGGAGAAGAACGGAGTTTCGGTGGTCGTAGTGGAGTCCGTCGCTTATTCCGGTACAAAGACACTTGACCGGAGCGAATGTCTCCTGGTGCCGTGGACCCTCTGCCAGTTTGACAGCGGTCCCGGATGTGAAGTGGTCTTTCCCCTGGTGGCGTCTTCGGCTATCTCGGACCTCTACGAACCAAGTGATTCCAAAAGGTGTGAGGACCGGAATTTCTGGCACACAAAGACCGACGGTGGTTTGAGATACCAGATTGGATTGGGTTCCCAGGTGGAGTGGATTGAATATCGGAACCCCCGGAAGAAGATAAGAGTAAGACGGAAAGCCCTTCCTGTTGGTCCGGGTCTGGATTACATTGACATCGCTGACCGTCCTCCTGACACAACGCCCCTGAGCACCGGAATACGGTACAGTGTTTACAGTGACCCCGACCTCTTTATGGAAATAGAAGCAGCCGGCGGTTCTCCGGTTCAGATAACACCGGGTGCGATAAGCAGTCTAACGGTTACCACCACCTACACCCAGGAATAATGCAAACCTAATTATACGCTGCCCTTCCCCATTCAAGGGGAAGGGGACCCGTATTCCCGCATGCTTCCCTTTTGTCATTCCCGCATGCTTCCCTTTTGTCATTCCCGCATGTTTTAAGCGGGAATCCATCCTTATTGCATTTGTATTAAAAATTGATTTTTGGGACCTGTCGGCTTTCCGATGTACCTTCAAAATACGGCTTTTCGTGGTCAAAGTGTAAGAACCGGATAGCGGGAAACCCAAAGGTAGGTAGGATTGGTCTTATGTCGGAATTTCAGTATAACATACAACCCGGTTGTGGAAATTAATCACGCATGATATAATCTTAATCCGAGAGGAGAGCAATATGCGCTCTGAGAGAGATAAAAAGAAAACCGTTTCTGCCGTTCAGAGCAGGATGAAAGAGATACAGCGGGAAGACGTAAAAAATTATAAGGACCTGCTCTACTTCATACCGGATATCGTTTACAAGATAGACCCGGACGGCCGTTTTGTCTTCGTGAACGAAGCGGTGCATAATTTGGGGTACGAACCCGAAGAGTTGATAGGGAAACATTTTAGCGTGATAGTATATCCGGAAGACGTTGAAAACATCAGCAGCGGTGTTGTCCTGCCCAAGTATGTCGGCAAGCGGACCGGCGGCGAAGAGGCACCGAAACTTTTTGACGAGAGGCGGACCGGTTCCCGGATGACCAGAGGGCTGGTCTTCCGGTTATTGCCCAAGAGTACCGCACAGTCCGCGCTGGCCGACTCCTTAAAGGGAATGGAGTCTAAAGTGGTGTGGGGTGAGTTGTTCACTACCGGCTATATTAATTTGAAAGCGGCTGTAGATAAAGGTGTCTGGGTAGAAGGAGCCGCCAGGGGCCACTACGAAGAGGATAGCCGTATTCCGCAAGGGCGGTTTTTGGGGACAATCGGAATTATCCGTGATATTACCGACCGCAAACGGGCGGAAGAAATTCTCAAACAGACTCTGGAAAATTTGGAGAAGACTCTTGAAGGAGCGGTCTATGCACTTTCCATGCTATCAGAGAAGAGAGACCCCTATACCGGCGGACATCAACAGCGTGTTTCGTATCTGGCTTCTCATATTGCGGAAGAGATGAACCTCCTTCCCGAACAGGTTAAGGGTATTAAAGTTGCCGGTATTCTGCACGACATCGGCAAGATATATGTACCGGCGGAAATCCTTTCCAAGCCGGGTAAACTTACCGAGGGTGAATTCGGGGTGATTAAATTCCACCCTCAGGTCGGGTACGATATTCTGAAAACGATAGATTTTCCCTGGCCGGTTGCCCAGGTTGCTCTCCAGCATCACGAAAGGTGCAACGGTTCCGGTTATCCCGCCGGTCTTTCCGATGACCAGATTCTCCTGGAGACAAAGATTTTGTCCGTAGCCGACGTGGTTGAGGCGATGACCTTCCAGCGGCCTTACCGTCCGGCCCTGGGTATTGATGAGGCACTTAAAGAAGTTTCTAATAACAAGGGTACGCTTTACGACCCGGCATCCGTTGATGCCTGCCTGACCCTCTTCCGAAAGAAGAATTTCACCTTTGAATAAACCGCATTTTATCCTGAACGGGTATGGGTGAGATTGTGCCTTTGCAAAAACTCGGTATCTTTTAATATTTCATCCGGGCTGCCATATCTGACCATTTTCTTTTCTTTGTTAAGTACATAAATCAAATCGGATATTTCTGCTACAAGATGCAGGTCGTGTGTAGCGGTAACAATGGTTTTACCTTCAAAGTTTGATTGAATAATAATATCGATTATTTGTCTGGAAGTTGAAGGGTCAAGCCCCGCGGTTGGCTCATCCAGGATAAGAATGTCTGGATTTATAATTAAAGAGGACGCTATGGCAACTTTGCGTTTTTCCCCGATGCTTAACTGGTGAGGTGATCTATCGAACAAATCTTTAATATCCCAAATAGTCGCTAATTCTTCGAGGTGCCTTTTAATTTCCTCTTCCCCAATTCCAAGCTGTAATGGTCCGAAGATAATGTCTTCTTTTACCGTTGGACAAAATAACTGAACGTCCGGATTTTGAAATACTAACCCCACAGTACGCCTAAAAGTCCTTGAGAAATCCGCATCATTAAAACATCCTTTCTTTAATTCTTTCCCAAGGAATTTAACGCTACCATTGTCCGCAAATACCAGTCCGTCCAGGAGATGCAAGAGCGTGGATTTACCCGAACCGTTGGCGCCTATAACGGTCACCTTCTGGCCTTGTTCTATAGTAATATCTACTCCGCACAACGCCGGGAACTTTCCCAGATAAGAAAAATAAACGTCCCTTAATTCAAAGATTGCGTTGTTCATGTTAATTTAGCATTCAAATAGAATATGGTTACAAAAAATATTGCTGTCAAGAATAGCCATATCCAATCTCTTGATTTAGTCTTGAAATCATCTAATATAACGGGTTCTCCCGCATATCCTCTTGAGAGCATGGCATTATAAACCGCTTCACTCAGATGATATGACCTATACCAGAGAGAGGATATATTCCAGGCTACGATATGCTGGCCTCTTTTGTAGTGCAGGTGTGTGCCCGCGCGGCTCTTAATGGCAAGGTATGTATTTTCGATTAATGCCAGGAAAAGATAGATATACCGGTAACACATACCCAGCGTCATAACAAAAACCTGGGGTATTCCAAAAATACGCAAGACTTTAAGTAGCACGAAATGTTTCGTCGTAATGCTAAGGAGAACGACAAACGATACCGAGGCTATTACACGTGTGACGAATAATGTTGCTCCAAACAACCCCTGACGCGTAATAATGAGTTTTACACCGAGCATATTTATGGTAAACAAGGTTTCTCCGGGCGTAAAGATATCAAATAGCGCAGGGATTGCGATAAAAAGGGAGAATATCGGAATAAATATCCATGTCCTTTTCAAAAAGAAGCCCATATTAACTTTAGAAAAATATGCGAGAATCAAGCATACGATATATATACAGAGGGAAACAACGATGCTTTTTGTAAAAAGTATCGCCATAAGAAACAGGATAACTGTTATCGCCTTAATCCGGGGGTCCAGAGATTGTAAGAATCCTTGCCGCGCCGCGTATTCATCGGCAAAAATAGACTCTTTGAGGAAGGATAGGGTGCCCGTAATCGAGCGCTCTATAAAATTATTACCTTTTAACACGTGATTAATCGCCTTTCTTGGCCAATAGCTTTCCTGTTCCCATCACTACAAAAATAATTATACCAATGCCTGCGATAGCAGATATTATATAGGCAAGACTTAAGTGTGGCAGATCTTTCTCCTCCCAGCCCTTGAAAGCGTAGTCGGGAATAGGAGCATTCCAAAGACCCGATAGCTTTTCGAGTCCTGAGGGGATATAGCCTGCGAGTTTTTGCATCTCACCGGCTTCCCATTCACCCCATGCAGAGCCTGCCTTAAAATGTTCCGGTAATATAAGTCCAAGCGGAGAAAGTATAATCAGTACCGCCATCCCTATCCAAAATTTGGTGATAATTTTCATGGCTATATCCTCCCTTTTTCAAGAAGTTCCGGCGCTTGTTTTTGTAAGTATTTTATTACCAGAGCAGTCACGACAGCCTCCACCCATCCAAAAATCAACAGGTGTTCTCCAATCATAGCAGTCAACGCAACATTTAACCCATAGGGACAGTATAGTGCCTGTCCGCTTGCTGTTTTATGAAGCAGGGGCTGGATACCGAACTCAAATCCGGTCAGGCCGGCGGCAAGATTGAGCGCCAAATAACCGGCAATACCGGCGGCGATGACTCTTCTATTCGAGTCGATAGGAGCATGGCAACTAATCGCCTTATAGATATAATATCCGGCAAACGGAAGCACAAAAGCCATGTTAAAACAATTGGCGCCGATGGCAGTAATCCCACCGTCGCCAAAGAGGAGCGCCTGAACTACCAGCGCAACGGTAATTGCGATACATGCTGCCCATGGTCCAAGGAGTATCGCAACGAGAACACCGCCCACTGCGTGTCCGGTTGTTCCGCCCGGGATAGGTACATTAAACATCATAATTACAAAACTGAATGCCGCGCCTATTGCCATCATCGGCACCTGTTTTGCCTGCAACGTCTTTTTAACAATTTTCGAGGCAAACGTCCATATCGGAAGCATTGCCGCGTAAAAAACGCCGCATGTCGCCGGTCCTAAATATCCATCAGGTATGTGCATATTATCCTCCTCTTAAAAGAAAAAGGTCACCCCTGCAAGGTAGGAAATATCGGTTTCGGCTTTGTTTAAACCCGTTTTTACTCCGAGGTCCAGGTTCGTTCTTTCTGAAAGATTGTAGATTAACCCACCGAGGAAGAAGACCGGGTCCTGGTCCGCTCCTTTTTCCGTGTTCTCTTCAACGCCGATATTGGCAACCATCTTTAGATTTTTATTCATTTCTACTTCTCCCGCTAAAGAGAGATGCCAGATGTCTTCCCGTTCTCCCGCTTTATTTTCGTTTCGGATATATCCGGCGTTACAATGGACCGCACAACTCTGAATTTCCTTCGTAGCAATCAAAACCAGACCGTAGGTTGACCGGCCTGTTCCCAGTCCTTTTTCTTCATCGCCGGCAGGGAAGGTAAGACCGGGCTTACATGCCAGACTCCAGTCATGTCCTTCCAAAAAACGCCACTTGCACTCCAGGGAAAAGTCGCCCACTCCGTTTTCATCCGAGGTCACTACGTCGTCCTCTTTTACTTTACACGATGAATAGGGGATGCCTAATACTAAATCCACCTGCTCGCTTACGCCTAAAGTAAAACTACCGGCCAGTTCCCAGGTTTCTCCCTTAACTTCCTCTTCTTTCTCGTAACCGGTCTCAGCATTTACTTCTATCTGAACCTTTCCCTTTCCCGCCGTGCCTGCGTCATCGGTAATTAACGGATGGGCACCCTCCGAGACCACAGCCAATAAAAAGAGCAGCCCCACCACAAGTCCCATCTTAAACCACGCCCTTCGCATTTTTTGTTGCCCCCTTTCTCGTTTTTCCTTTTCCCGACGGTTTGAGTGTGTTACTTTTTTTAATTTAGTGCTACTAAATTTTAACACGACCGACAGGATAATGTCAAGAAGGGAGGAATCCGGTGCCCTGAAATTCCGACATAAGAAGTTTTTTAGGGTTAAAGCCTGTGCTGCACACGCCGGCGTGGGACACAAGTCAATTCCGCCGGACGGGGGAGGATTAAAACAGGAGGTGGCTACCATGACCGGAACGGGTGGCTACTTTAC
>JAZDPL010000040.1:0-45705 GCA_043797665.1 Candidatus Omnitrophota bacterium | reverse complement strand
GAGGTCGCCATCCTATAAGATACATCTTAAGAGACTTTGGGGGTGGTACATTTTTGCACGCCTACGGTGGTACACTTTTACTTGACTACGAACATAAGGATAGTCTGTCTGGGTTAACCAACCAAATCTTACCCCCACCAGTTCTGTTGCGAATCAGGATGCCCGGTAGCGTAGGCGATGTGTAACGACCGCTGAGAGTAGAGGATGGCGACGTCATCCCTGACTAACTCGCTTTCTATCAGGAGACGCCCTACCCCGCACGCTATTGGCCCGAATAACTGTTTCCATACCTGCCCGACGGTAGAATATCTCATGTCCGGAGTAAATAGCCGGTGCTCTCCACAAACGGCAAAACTGGTGCCGCCCCGGAACAGATGATCGTACGTCTCCCACTTTCCCCAGTCCCAGGCGTCCGGTGCTTTGAAGAAGTTAACGGTCCACTTACCCAGGTCAAAACTCTCGGGAGCCCAGCAATTAAACCAATCAGACCCGCAATAGGTTAACACGCCCGAGAGTGCTTTCGTAAGGAGCCAGTAGTCCAATCCATCATATGGATGGGGGAGCTGCGTGCCGCTGGTGTTAAGGCGTAGTCTTGGGTCAAACTCTTCCGCCGCCTCGCGCAATGCCCTGAAATAGTTGGCCACAGTGACCTCGTTGAAGGTTCGGTGGTCGCTCCAGGAGGCAAAGTTATTATTGCCCCTTGCTTTGCTCTCCTTGAGGGTGAGCGGTCGTACTTCGTCCCAGTTTTTGAAACTGGTACCCCACTCGTGATTGAGAGCATCCAAATTGGCATATTCTTCGCGCAGCCAGTTCCGCATCGCTTGCATGCAGTAGGAACAAAAACAGAAATCATGCAACCACGGAGAGTAGCTGCCCTCGTCCGCTGCCGTAATGGCGACTGCCCTGATTCCGCTCGTCATCTTCCTCAGGTACGAACGTATCTCTTCCTTGATTTTTTCATCAAAAGGTAAGGAAACATTAAGACAAGGCACCCGCTCAGGATGCTCAGGGTCCCCTTTGACCTCAGGCGGCCCCAAGCCATAGTTGTACAGGGTCTGACTGAGGTTGTGTTTCAGAAAACTATTCGCATAGGTTGGTACAACGTTGACCGAAGTCATGAAACCTACGTTAATTCCCAACTCTTCCAGTCCTTGGCAGTAATAGTCAAAGAGGTAGCTATTCATGCCAAACCGTTGGAAACTTGTCCAGGCGACTAAGTCCGGGTCTCCCCGGTGCGCGGATTCTTTCAAGGCAAACTTAACCGGTCGGTAGAAACAACGGCTGTCTATCTTTTTCCCACCTGCTCTCAACTCTGTCTCCAGCAGAAGCAGGTAGTTCAGTGGATGCTCCATCTTCAGGGAAAACACCTCGGTCTTGGAGCTGACCGTTTTCTTTTCCTCTACCATTATTCTTCCATAACCATCACTCATCCGGGCCAGGAGGGTAATTCCTGATGATACCTCCCCTTCAAGGCGCACCTCCATCTTTACCTCGTCGCCGGGCTGATAGATTGCTTTGTCAGATTCCATCTTCGCTATCCAGACAGGATGGGTGACTTCCAGAGAGGTTGAGCCCCAGTTGATGACCTTTTCCTGCCTGTCTTTTATGAAGAGGTCAAAAAGGTTTAACCCGTTGGGCAGGTCTGTAGAGTAGGGAATCTCAATACTGGTTGCGCCGGCCGGGAGCTCCACGACCTTTTCTATCTCACCGAGCGGCTCATAGTATTTGTCCTTAATTTTCAGGGTGAGATTCACCTTTTCCGGACCTCCCTGATTTACAAGACGCAAATTAAGAGCGGTAGGAATCGCAGAAATTTGCTCAATCCGTAGATGCGGCTCCTTCCCGGCCGCCCACAGGACCGCTTTTGCCAGGATAGAAAATTGGTATTCAAAATATTTAAAGAGGAGCGGCTCAGGGCCCCGCTCCTCAAAAGGGTTGTTCATAAGCGGCAGAAGAGAGGACTCTTGGTTGTTCCAACCGGTCACATACGCAAACACGGCTATACGGCCTTTCCCGTATTCACCGATGTCCAAACCCGGCCGGCCCTGTTCCGGCAGGACAGAGAATGGAATTCCGGCGGTGATGAAGTGGTCTTTCGCCTTCTCCCAACTGCCCTGGCTCCCGGGCCCGGCGACAGCGTTCAAAGAAGAGATGGAGGCCAGGGGACCGTGCTTGGGTAAATTAATCAGAACCAACCCACCTCCTTCCTTCACGCGCTCCAGAATCCGCCTCTGCTGCTCGTCCGGAAATTGTTCAAAGACATAGCCGGGGGCAACAAAAACTTCCCAGTCCGGATTGTCCTTCAACAGCTTTTTCATCCCCTCCTTAAGGTCGTCTTCGGTCAATAGACCAGGGAGGTCACCAAACTCTCCTATGCTCCCGCCATAATCAAAGATGTACGTGGAGTGCAGGTCCAGGTCCACTCTCTGGGCAAGTTCAATAATATCCCGTTCGTAATGGCCCTTCATAAGGACGATTGCCTTGGTCTTGCCTTTGTAATACGGTTTCGCCCACTTGATGTGTGGTGTCTCAACTTCCATTGAAATATATTTGTCTGCTAAATCCACCACCTCTTTTGCCGGCGGCGCGTAGCGCACTTCCTTGGGTTCAAGGGCATAGATGCCACTGGCTCCCTGAATATCCTTCGGCACCTCAAGATCAAGCAGATCCTTACCATCTTTCTGAAGAAGCAGAGAGAAGACGTGCGTTCCCTTTCTCTCTTGCTTTAAGTCAAATACCAGAGAGAGCGGTTCATCAGGTAAGAAAGAGACCTTCCGCTCCTCCACTGTTTGCCATTTCTGATCCGGAAGGACCCGGTACCTTAAGGTTGCCACCGCCTCGTTCTTTCTGCCCGAGACCAGCGTGGCCGTAACCTTGTTATCTTCGCAATTCAGATTGCCGACCATACCCGAGCCGCTCCCCGAAATCCCATTCAGGCCGTGGAAAGGCATCAGGAAAATCGTGGTCTTAAAAGAATCACCGTGGGGAATCGCAATGTCGTTGAAACGCCATTCCTGAGTCGGCATCCCCCCGGCGCGCTGGACGCCACAGATATAGAAACACTTCAAATACTTGTATTCCATCTGAAATACCAGACCCAAGCGGTCTTTTTCTTCCCTATCTACGAGCCCGGTCCAGCCCCTGGCAGGTTGATAGTACCACTGCTCGGTCGGCCCTTGGCCCCACTGTACGGTCTTAATTCCATCCTCCAGCGGGAAAAAGTAGGTAACTTGCTTCCGGTCGTACCATCCCCGATTGACGCCGACAAAGTTGTGAAACCAGAGACCGCACATGAGAGGCGCCTGGGCCGCCGTAGACACAGCCACGTCATAGTCAACCTGAAGGCAGCTTTCATTTCGCCTCAGCGTAAATGTTTTGTTAAAGGTAACCCAGGCCATATTGCTGGATTTTCCCGGGCAGGATAGCCGGAGGCGTATTTTCTCCGGGTTGTTCTCCGAAATCTCATACCTGTAAGGTACCTGCCACCAATCCCCATACGTAGCCTGGCTGACTACATGATCGCTGAAGAAACCTCCTCCGCCACCGGCGATGTCAAAACTCTGGGGCTGGGTAAATTCACCGCCGCGGTAGCGAAAGCTTGAAATCACCCCTCCTAACTGAGGTTCAATAATCACAGAGACAAACCGGTTACCCATAAAAAGCTCTTTCTCCGGGTCACTGTCAAAGTTGCCTTCTTTAAATAATAGGTCTTGCCCCATTTCCGGAACAGTATAGGGAGAAGAGATGACGGAACGCTTGTCCCCGTTATCCAAAACAGAACCCTTGACACTTAGAACAGTGAAGGAGCCTAAGGGAAAATCAAAGGTCCACTTCCCATCCCAATTGCAAACGCCTAAAGTTGCCACATAGGTTCCCGGTCCTAAACCGCATGTGGTCGTGTCTATGGTCCATCCGAATGTTGCAGTTGTTAGACTTTTTCCCCGGCCATAGATCCATTCCCGCTTGCTCTCCTCGCCATTTAGAACGAGAGCCCACTTGTCTAACCCCGCCGGGTCACTAACCGTTGCCATAAAGGCGGTAGACTTTCCCTCCAATATCTCTACCTCGGTTAAGAACCCTTTGGACATCGTGGTTGGTTCTGCTTGAGCAGTCCCAATTACGCTCAAGAACAGCAAGCATCCCATCACCACTATTGCTCTTAACGTTTGTCTACTAAACATTATAACCTCACTCGGTTTAATGGCTAAGGACCAACCACCCCTTTAAGGGGGCCAGGGGGGGTAAGAACTACGCCACTCAACATGATTATCCGCATATAGCCAGTTACATCCTCCACTATGCCGAGTTAAAGCCGCCGCCGAGTTAACCGGATCAAATGAGGGGCCATCCAAAAATGTATTGTCCTTATTGTCCCACATAATGAATGTTCCCGAAGGATTAGCAAGCGTGGAGAGACGCGTCGGAAAACTCGCCCCAAATATCAATCTATTTCCCGTGTACATTCTGTAGCTCACCACGTGCGGCTTGCCTGCCGGGCAACGCCAGAGTCCCTCAATAGAGGTAATATCTTGCTGGTATCGTGCCGGGAGATAAGAGCTGATTCTATCCCTAAAGATACCACCATCTCCATTTGGAAACCAGTCATCGTAATCCTGCTGATAAAAAGCGAGCGCCAGCCCTAACTGTTTGAGGTTGTTAATACAACCGGACTGCCTGGCCTTCTCCCTTGCCTGGCTGAGCGCCGGCAGCAGCATCGCGGCAAGGATGGCGATTATGGCAATCACCACCAGTAACTCGATTAATGTAAAACTGCTTCTCTTTCTGTCATTCTGAGGCGTATTTCGCCACGGGTTCCCTACCATCAAGGTAGGGAGAATCCCGTATTTAAAAATGGATTCCGTATCCAGTACGGAATGACAGGAAGAAGGGCACCTTTTCTGCACTACTTCTCTTATCCATCCCATCAGGCCTCCTTACTACCCGATTCGTCAAAAAACCGGGTGGCACCTTTCATAGCACCAGAAATGTGTTTCCGGATTAATTTTTCAGCCCGAGCCCCGTTCCTTTCTGTTATTGAGCAAATACCAGATTATCAAGATAAATCGTTCGTTCTTCAGTATCGGCCACCAGGTTGGAGATTCTAATTTTTTTTACCTTTGTCGGTTGCACTACCGAAACAGGAGGCTTAACCTCAATCGTTGCCCAGTCGGTCCAATTGATTTGTCCTACCGGAATAACGTACTCTGTACCTTTACCATCTTCAACGAAAACAGTTACAACCGGCCCGTCATCGGTCGGGTCGGAAAAACCGCAGAGCCAGATTTCTACCTTGTCCCACTTCTCGTTTATAGAAACAGGTGCTGGCGGTATCAAATCCACGTAATCGGATGCTTTGCCGTTTTTATATCTCAGGCGGGCGGTATAGCTTCCCTGCAACAGTTCCTTCTGGCTACGGTAACATTCGGCATCCACTTCGCCGCAGATCTCCATCTTCCACCCCGACATGTCTTCAAAATCAATAGTAGGAGTGGTCTTAAACCAATCAGACCTGTATTGAGAAGGCCGATGTCCCTTTCCTGCGGGATCAAATTGGAGAACTTCCCGCGTGGCAACTGTATCTAAAACCTTTTTTAGTCTGACATCATCAATCCACCACGCGATCTTACCCTCTCCTTGAAAATCCGCCGGTAGCGCCCGGATAAACAGAGAATGCACTTCCATCGGGATGTCCAATATTTTTGATACCTTGCTCCACTCACCGGGTTTAGAGACAATACCTATAATCGGCGCACATCCCGTATATTTTTTTTGTTCATCCCACAGTGTTACATCTGCTTGAATTTTGCCGGATAATGTCGGGTCTATCTTCACCCACATTTCAATCAAATATTCCCCCCCCGGTTCCACACTAATACGGGCAGTATTGGTTTGACCTTCGCCGGCACTTATCCGTATTGAATAATTTCCATCATGTTTTTCCTTATCGTCTCGAGTCAAGGTTGTTTCACCGACCGGCACCCAACATCCCGTGTCTTCTTCAAAATTCCAAATCAATTCTGTGCCGAAAGATGTCCCTCCGGCAAACAACAAAACCGTGTACATTTCAATAACCATCATTCCCAATTTCACGCTCTTTTCCATTTACCCCCTCTACTTTTCTTTCCAATCGGTGACCCTTTTCACTTTTACAGACGCCGCACCGATCGGCACGATCCATTGCAATGGCTCTCCGGACTTCCTGCGGAGACCCTCGGCAAAGGCCCAATCTGCCGGAGAGCTTTGGGCGCGGGAATCAGTTGCCTTCAGAAGGGCGACCGTACCATCGTCTAAAGTCACTTCAAGCGCGACATTACGGATTTTGATAGGGACCCCACGAGGCTCAACGGTAATCGTGTTACAGGAGCCAAGGAGTTTAGGCGATTCCGCTGCCAGGTCTGTAAACAGGCGGCGTGTCCAGATTGGAGCCCCCCCTGCGGACGGAAGCATCCCCACATTCTTCCAGTTAAGAAAAATTTGCACATCTCCACCGGGATTCCTCCAGATATCGGAGAGCATCCGCACGGAACGTACGCGGACCAGATCTTCCTCAGCGAGTGTCGTTGCCACGACGCGGATTGCGATTTCCCCCCGGGCGACCACCGTATCAGGGGTCTTTGCGACGAGCGCCAGCCTGCGTGTGCCGGGCACCAATGCCTTCACGACGACAGGAACTCTCTTATGTCCGTGGGCTGGAATCGGGATCGGGGCCGTGGGCAAATTGCATCTCCAGCCGATACCTTCTGTCATAAGGGTAACGTTCGCAGGCGTATCCGCGTTATTTTGCAACCCGACGATGAACGTCGCCTCTTCTCCCACAAATATCGAAAGGGGAGTGGTCCAACGCATAAAAACACCCTCTTCCCTGGCCCAATCCGTGTTCGACCAGCACCGCTTCACCATCTCCTCGGGCGGCGCAATGTGTAGAGAAACAGTGCTCTCAGCGAAGACCTCGAAGGTCGCCGACTGCACGTCATAGCGGTCAGACGTCGGGAGGCTGCAGTCTCCGTAATCTGTCAGACGAAAGTAGTCAATCCCATCCTGTGAAGATTCATCAATTATTAGAGGAAATTCAACCGTAGTGCTCTGGCCCACGCCCACTTCCGCGGTGAGCCTGGTCGGTTCACCTTTATCGTGGTTCATGTCCTCTTTCACCACGCGGCCCTCCCAGGTCCAGGGACGGTCTGTCCAGTTGTCTATCGCCAGATTGAATTTGGACTCCGTTCCAACAACACCACTGTCGCTCTCCAGGGTCACAAACCTCCCGGTCTTTGCCAGAAGCACCGAGCTCACCGAGCGGTGTCGCGGGATACTGAAATGGAGCACGCTGCCCTGGCGCTGAAAGTCAATCTTGCGCGGACCGAGAGTATCCGCCGAGAGCACGTATGCGGCAAAGATGTCCTCCGCGGCCTTGAGGCGAACGGTCACCGGGACATCAAACCGCCACCACGGAACCCGAGTGCCTGTCCAGAGGCTGACCACGTTGACAATTATATTCCCGTCGGGTTGCTCAAAGATGTTTCCCTCAGCGCCGTCGCCCACCTCCAGTGCGTGTGGCTCGAGCAACCATTGCCGTCCGCGTAAGAGGTTCAATATCGGATAGTAACCATAAGAGAGGTGGCTCATGCTATCTCGCCCCAGCGTTGAAAGCAGTCTGTCCGCCGGACTGCCAAGCCACGCCAATTTTCCCCGCAACGCGCACAACTGCCACATCAGTTCTGACTGATGCATCTGTATGCAAAGACGATTCCCGATAGTCATGAAAAACCCTATTTCATCGGCGACGCCCGGTAAATGCGTGCTTTCGCAGTTGGTCATATCTGTGTGACGCACGATGTCAATCGGTGGGCGCGATGGATTTCCCATAATAATCTTCCCGTGCTTCTCGGCGATATTGTGAATCTCTCCCAGCGTGATACCGATATTGCGTTGCAACACCGAGTAAGGCTTTCCATCGCTGGTGGCCGAAATGCCATCATCGTTTTTCATGTCATCAAACTGATAGTAAAGCTGGTCCACGAAGATGCCGTCCGAGGGCCACTGCTCAAACACCTGGCGAATCTGGTCGATGACGTAGCTTTTCCAGCGACTGCCCGGGAATGGATCCGGAACCGTCCAGACCCCCTCTTCGGCGTAGACTCGGCCCATGAAACAGCTCTCAGGAAATTCCTGACGCAAGAACGGATCCCATCCCTCATCAATATCGCAGTGATTGATGGGAAAGAATCCGTATCGGTGGGCGATGTCCACAAATTTATGGATGTCATCGTGGGTGTACCACTCGTGGCACATACCCATGCCTTGCATCCCCCCTGGTAGACCTGCGGCCATGAAAGAACGCCGCTGGGCAGGTGTCCAGTTCGGATTGATGATGGACAGCCACGCCAGTTGCTCGCGCCAGGGCGCATCGTTGGGAGGTAGCCCTGCCGGAACTTTCTCCTTCCCACCGGGCCAGTACTCCGGATAGTGGCGCATCACCCGCAGCCATAAATCGGCATAGATTCGGAACGGCTCCTTCTCGGGAAAATGGCATCCGTAGAAGGGTTGAACACGGTACTGGATTAACCCACCGCCGTGCGGATAAATCCGCATCACCTCATCCCACCATGAATCGTGTAAAGCTTCTTTCTCTATCCCCGATTGCCCGAGCCCGTGCGACGCTTGCCAGAAAGCGCAGTTCTGGTATTTCTCAAGTCCGGCGCGCACATAGAACGCGTCTCGCCATCTCTCACGCATCCAACCGAGCCCGGCACGATAGTCGCCGGCATGCGGCACGATGTAGAACGTGGCTGTGCGTGTACCGTTGGATTCCAGACGCAGGCGGGGCAGACATATTACCATCTCGGTGTTCTTCCCGGCCAACCCGGCGTGGAACTGAGTCGTTGGAATGGGGGTCGTCAGGTCTGCGACAAATGATAGCCCTACATCACGCTCCCGACTGAACAAACAGCCAAACGGATAGATCATCGGAGACCATGAGTACCAATCCTCCAAACTCTCCTGTGTACGGGGATACATGTAGTGGAGTCTACCCTCATCAGGCCACTCAAACAGATCCCCTTCACCCGCAAAAAAAGGCATCTGGTCGCGTCCCTTGAGCGTGAACTTGAACTCTGCATCAATCACCCGGCGCCTGTCGGTAAGGTTCTGAAAGGTAACTGCCCACGATAGGGCATCCGTCACCTCGTACTTGTGTTGCCAGGATAGTTTCGCCGGGTAGTTCGTCATCTCCACCCTCGCAATTTGTTCGTCTGAATGAACCTTCACAACCTCCCCTGATATCGGGCTTTTGTCGTATGAGGCAAGAATCCTCATCTCCACCGGACAGGCAAGGAGTTCCTCACCCTGGTAAAGAATTTGATTCACCGACCCGTCGCCTGCAATCCGGACGATAACGTCGGCAAACCGGATCGTGAACTCATCCCCGCCGGCAGCCCGTGCTACCCAGGAAAATATGGCCAGCACTAACAAAACATTACCTAATCCCCTCATTTTCAGGAGTCCTTTCAGATTCACTCTTATCTATTCAGAAAGCATGTCAGAGGTTATATCATCTCTTTTCATCCAACCCACATGACCATCCACAAAGAGAAAGTTAGATCCTTCTGCATGACGGACACCTATTCTATTACTACTCCACAAGGTTGCTCCAGGTTTAGATACACCAAAATAATCTTCATCGCCATTATCGTCCACACCGTCTGCTATAATGATAATCTTCGAAGGAGCTCTGATGGAAGATAATTTGCGCTGTTCCTGCTCCCAGGTAAGACCATACAAATCTCCCATGCACCAACAGTTAGCTGAGTAATCGTTGTAGTTCATATTCATATCATCCCTCGAAGTCCTGGACGTAGGACAGATAAGAACTTTTTGACCGATTAAGTTAGGAATCGGGTGGCCGGAGCGACCCCAGAGCCTGGGACTAATAGGCTTTATCGACCACGGAAGCCAGTCATCTTCGTCCTGCACATACAAGAAAATAGCCAGTCCTATTTGTTTAAGGTTATTCATGCATTTTGCCTGTCTGGCCTTCTCCCTTGCCTGGCTGAGCGCCGGCAGCAGCATCGCGGCCAGGATGGCGATTATGGCAATCACCACCAGTAACTCGATCAATGTAAAACTGCTTCTCTTTCTGTCATTCTGAGGCGTATTTCGCCGAAGAATCCCGTATTTAAAGATGGATTCCGTATCAAGTACGGAATGACAGGAAGAATGACACCTTTTCTGCACTACTTCTCTTATCCATCCCATTAGGCCTCCTTATTGGCCGATTCGTCAAAAAACCGCGCGGCACCTTTCATAGCACCAGAAATGTGTTTCCGGATTAATTTTTCAGCCAGCTCCCCGTTCCTTTCTGTTACGGATGCCAGAATACACCGGTGGTCTTCCACTAATCGTCCGTGTTCTTCTATCGGTTTAACATCCAACGCTACCGGGATTTCCTCTACATGCAGATGTCCCAGGGAAGCCAGATTTATCAGTTTTCTGTTGTGGCTGGCGTTTACCAGAGCCTCGTGAAATTCATTATCACCCTGGTTGTATGCCTTGACGTCCTCCCCGCCTTCCTTTGCCAAGGCCTGTTCTGTTTTGTCAATAGCCTCTTTCATCTTGTTCAGGTCATCCGGTGTTGCTCTTAAAACCGCCAACCTGGCCGCGACACCTTCAAGTGCTTCCCTGACTTCGTACATCTCCATAATCTCCGCCCGGTCAGGTTTTTTAACAAAAGCACTCCATCGGGGCATCCGCTCTAACAAACCCTCACTTTCCAACCGGTTAAACGCCTCTCTGATAGGGGTCCGGCTCACCCTGAGTTTTTCACACAATTCGCGTTCCACCAATTTAGTGCCGGGTACCCACTCGGAGTTCAGGATGCCTTCTTTAATCTTCCGGTAAACGATTTCTTTCTGAGTTAAAAGGTCTACCATTTTACTCCTTTGGTGCCGGGTGTTTCACCTCTATTTCTCAATGTGTTGTATGCACTGTATACCAAGTATACCACGAATCTGTTTTTGTGTCAAATCAGTCGTCAAATCCAAAAGGGATAGTGTAAAGTTAATGTAGAAACAGAAGATAATTATATTAAACTTATTCCTGTGGACGTGGAGCCTCGTTTTGGACCAGTAGAATTAGAGGCCATAGACCAGATTGTAGCCAAGGAAAAACTTCAGGCAAGGCCCCTGAAGCCCGGCAAGGAATTTAACGATTACATAAAAAAGATTACCGGATGAAACTGGTTAAGCCATTACCTTCTTTTGAACGTTCAACCAGTTTCTCCTTTCCGGAATTCTCCCTTCCGGTTTACATTTCAAAAAGATAAACGGAGACAAGTACGAATTGAGGGTTGACATTAGACTTCGGATAATTGTGAAATTAGAAGGAGAAATCTTCTATCTGGTAATAGTAGGTAACCATAATGAAATACGGAAATATCTCCGTAAGTTTAGAACGAAGACGTGAACGGGTTCAACTATATACAAGGAAAAAGGACTACAAGTTTCATTAATTGGGTTTAGGAAGCGATGGATTTGAGAAGTATATAAAGTCGCACTAACCGGTTGTTAAATATATACTCACCTCGTTCATCACCCAATTTTAGAACCTTAAGTTGTATCATACGCTGAAGAAAGTTATTAAACTTGCGTTTTTCCACGTCAGAAAGACCTTTCTCTATAATTCTTTTTTGGAACGATAGGTCGAAATCAGTTTTTCCGAGTTTTGTAAGGATTGAGTGATAGTCTTTACTGCGTAAAGACTTGTAAACTTGTTGGTCAACGAATTTCTTTCCAATTGCTTCTGTGGCTTCCAATGTTCCCTGAAGTGCGTCATGTTCATCAATAATATTATCCCGGTCTAACCAAAAGACGGCATCGCCGATGATATGCATAATCTTCGGAAATCCGGCGGAATAATGAAATAACGTTAATATCGCTTCGTCCTTTATCTGGATACCTGCAGAATTAAATGTTTTAGTAAAAAATTCTTCCATTTCAGATTTATTCATCGGTTTTATCTCCACTATGTCAAAAATTCGTTCCACAGGTTGATGGTGGTGAATCATTTCACGCCGACGCTCTTCTACACCACAAAGCATTAACATCAAAGGCAATGGAGCGTTGCTAAGTGCATTTTCGTCTACCAATGTTTTGATAAAATGGGCAAATTGGGGGTTATTCGCAATCCCATTGATTTCATCAAAAATTAACATCAAGCCTTTGATTCCTATGTCTTTAGTTCTACTCAATAGTTCACGAAGAAAAGGCAAAAAACCGAGCGAAAGATTTGGTCCATCTGCTTTTAAGACTTCAAAATTTACACTAAATCCAAAAATTTCTTGTCGGCCAATATATTTGGAAAAAATATTGCGAATTTTCTCAGTAAGCGTAGGTTCATAAACTTGTGTTTTAATTACCGATTCTACAGTTTTGGTGGCAACATCCTCTGGTGTTTCGGCACTTCCAAGAAAGACATGGATGCCCAAAATATGGTTGTTTTTTTCAGCGTAGAATCTCATAACACCGGCCAGGGAGCTTTTACCAATACCGTACTCACCAGTAAGAAAAATTGCCTGGGGTTTTCCCAACTCAACTTGACCGATTGCTCTGGCAATCCGCTGGACTTCAGTGAGCCTGCCAATAAAAAATTCTATTGGTACAGGTTGGCCAGGGTAAAAAGGGCTTTTTCCTTTAACAATATTATTCATTTGGGAGCCTCCATTTACCCATAAAAAAGAAACATTTTAGCCTGATATTTTGCCTTACGTATCATATTTTACGCCGGACTTATCTGTCTGTCAATTAAAACACCCTGAGTTTTTATTTCTAAGCACCCTAAAACTATAGTTTTTAAGTCAAACCTCGGAATCCTAACTGATTGACGTGTCAAGTCTGTTTTTACTAAGGTACTAAAAAAGTTACCCCTTTTGCGGGTCAAAGGAGGCGCTGGAAGCCGGTGTGCGCCACCGGACCCTTTAATTTTTCTTTTACCTTATCCTGTTTAAGCGTCAGACTGATTTCTGCGAAAACCTCGGCAATGGCTTTTCCGTAAGCAGATACGACCGCATCGTTGTGGGCTAAGGTGGGAAAAAGGGAACTGCCGGCCAGAAAACCCCGCTCTAACATCAGCTGGGTGTAGAGGGTGCGCAGTTCTTCGGATAGCGGGTGGTCAAACCCAAAATGGGCGAAACAGGGGTATCCGTCATCCACCTTCACCGGCAGATGGGTTTTCTTTGCCGATTTCTTCCACAGGTTCTTGACCCGGGTACCAATCTCCGCAATGTGAGCGGGTAGGTCTGTTTTTTGCATCTTCTTAAGCGTCGCCAGCGCGGCCGCCGGTCCGACACTTTCGGTCCAGTAGGTACTGCTGATAAAGGAATCATGAGCACCGGCCATCGCTTTCCGGGTACCGACTACCGCACCAATGGGGTGACCGTTGCCTAACGCCTTGGCAAAAATAGCCAAATCCGGGTTTACACCCAATTTCAGGTGGGCGCCACCAAAGCAAAGGCGCCAACCGATAGAAATTTCATCAAAAACAAGCAGACCCCCGCATTTATGAATGCCGTCCCGGACGAACTCCAGAAACCCGGGTTCCGGCGGATTGTTCCGGCAGGGTTCCATCACGACCCCGGCCAGACGGTCACCGTACCGGTCAAGAACCGCCTGAAATTCCTGACGGTTATTGTAATGAAAAGGAATCGCGGTATTACGCAGTTCCCGGGGAACACCCAGGGGGTGCAGACCACCCTGCAGGAGATGTCCCCTCAGCGCGTCTGCTTCACCCAGATTGGCGGCCAGATACCAGTCATGCCAGCCGTGGTAGCCGCAGAAGGCGATCAGGGACCGGTCCGTGGTAGCCCGGGCAATCCGGATGGCAACCGCGGCGCTTTCTCCGCCGGTTCGGGCAAACCGTACGCAGTCTGCCCAGGGATGGATTTTACAGAGTAAATCGGCTAATTCCACCTCCTCCGGCGGGTTAAGGGTACACATACTGCCTAAATTTATCCGGCGCCGGACCGCCCGGGTAACGTCCGGGTCCCGAAAACCCAACAGGCAGGACCCGATTCCGCAGATACTCATATCCCAGTAGTGCTTGCCGTCCAGGTCCCAGACTTCACAGCCGCGCGCCTCGCTGAAGTAGGCCGGCCATACGTCCGGAGCCATCATTTCCGGACGCTTGCTTAAAAGTTGGTTGCCGCCGGGAATTCTCTTTTTGGCGTACCGGTATAACTCCTGGGTTCTGGTACCGGATTCCTCTTTCAGACCTAAAAGTCTACGGCTGTTGTCACCGAAGATATCCCGGATATCTTCGGTGTTTAAACCAAAAATATCCGCGGCTTCCTTTAAGGCGCGCAAAGACTCAAAAACTACCAGAGTAGGGTTACAGACCGGGGATACCTGTTCCCATTTAACGCTGTTTTTGGTTAACCAGACAAAGCCATCACCCGCGGTAGCGCATCGGCCCCGGTCATTGGAAACCGGGAAGTCGCTGCCCCAGAGAAGTTTTTTTGGTCCGAACTCCTGCAGGATGGCGATTAAGGCGAAGGGTTCACAGATGGCCGCGGTATCAAACCAGATATTTTCCAGACCCCGCAGAGCCGAAATACCCTTAATCGTATTCAAATAGTGGAACCCTCTTCCCGCGTGAGCAAGAATCAGTTTGGCCCGGGGGTACTTCCGGCATTTTTCTCTAATCGCCCGCTGATTATCCGGGTCAGCCAGCGCCAGGTCTTTCACCAGATGGAGCAGAATGACCAGGCCCCGGTCATGGGCCGTCTTCCAGGCCCACTCCGGCAGGTAACTGTTCAGGTCTGCCTGCCAGGTCGGTTTGTCCTTACTGAAGGTATGATAGGGTTTAAATCCCGCTATCCGGGGATTTTCTAAATATCTGAGAGCGGTTTCCTTAGAATGGTATAGAGAGGTAAGGATTAAACCCTTGCTTTCCGGAAACTTTTTTAACTGGTTTACTACAAAATCGCTGGCTTTATCAGATGTACAGAAAGGGGGGGGGATAAAAAGTCCTCCCCGCAATTTACCCCGGCCCATCTGCCCTTCCATCTGGCGGCGCCAGTCCTCAATGCCTAACTCGGCCGGATTCTCCTTCCAGAAAGAAGACGGAGCAATGTCTAAGTCTTTAGTGCGGTAGATGTGGCTGTGGACATCAAAAACATTATCGGGAACAAAAGGCTGTATCTCTTGGGCAATCTTCCGGTCAACCGCGGTTAGTTTCATTGCGTTTTCTCCTCCTTTAAGGGGTTGCTCAACAATTGTCCGAGACAATCTAAAGCATCCCCGATTACATCCGGGTTATCTGCCAGGGCAATCTCCAGCGAATACCAGCCGGAATACCCGTTTTTATTCAAAAATTGCATTGAAGTCCGGACGTCGGCAATGCCGGAACCGATTTTTTCATTATCCAGCCACCAGCTTCCGGCTGAAGGCAAGCCCTGACCCGGTGGCGCCTTTTTCACGTCTTTTACATGAACGTGTCTTAACCGGTCAAAAAATTCTTCCAGAGAAACAACCGGCTGTTCGCCTCCATAACACGGATTTCCCAAATCCCCCACAAAATAACAGGGGATTTCTTTTAAACGGCCGTATAAATCAGACAGCATTTCCGTGGTTGACTGGAGATTAAAAGAAAGTCCGAACGATTCAATAGCAATCTCCACGTTTTTCTTTCTTCCTGTTTTTATTGACTCATCTATTCCCCGGGCCACCATCTCTCTTCCTCTATCCGGAGACATCCCTTCCGGCAGTACGCTGCCGCAGACCATTCCCAGCGGCGATTTCAATACTGCGGCCGACTCAATCATTTCCTCGGCAATTTTACAGGCCCGGTCAAAATGTCCCGGTTTGAGATAATTCACATAAACATCCACACAGGGAACGTACAGGTCCCGGGCCTGGAGTTCTTTTGAAAAATTAAGGAGCGCCTCTATGTCCCGGTAAGCGTCTTCTGTTTCTCCCAAAAATATTTCAATTCCCCGAATTCCAAACGCCTGAATTTTATCCAGGAATACTTTCCGGTAAGACGTATTTACCAGAAGGTCGCCTACCCGGTGAAACACCATAATTGAAATTTTATCCGGTATCATCGGTAATATATCTGAAAAATGTCGGATATTAGAGAAGTAACCACTTCCAGACGGGAGTCACCATTATTTTCACTCCCGGTCTGCGTATTTCTTCTTCCTGGTCATAGGTAAGGATGGTGCCATTCTTCAAGTGCAAACGTTTACAGCATGAAACCAGTCCGGCAACCTCACGTTCTTTATTTCCTTCATTTAATTCAAAGGAGACCTGGTAGGCGGAAAACCTGTTCCCTTCTCTGGTTATAAAGTCGCATTCTTTTTCTTCCTCAAAATAGAAGATAGCAGAACTCTTTTTTCTCAATTCAAGGAAGACTACGTTTTCTAACAACCATCCTAAATCGTCAGAGGTAACTCTTTTGGCAAGCCCCTGGTCTATCAGGTAAATTTTGGCAGGATTCCTCATCCTGGTGTAGGAAGACTCGGAAAATTTTTTCACCTCAAAGATGAGCATACTTCTTAAAAAACATTTGTAGTAATTGAATAGGCTGTCTTTTGAGAAAGGAAACTTTCCCTGGTATTGTTTATAAAAAGAAGAGAGAGAAAACTTGCGGGCAAAACCGGTTAATAATCTATCCAGCAGGGATTCCAGTAAGGTAATATTGTCTATTTTATACCGTTCCACTAAATCCCTGAAGAAAATTGCGGACAAATATTCCGAGAGGATTTTGGTTCGGTCAAACGGACTTTTAGAAAATACCACTTCGGGGAAACCGCCCCATTTTAGATACTCGGAGAAGAACTTTTTTAAAATGACCTTTCGGGATGTGTAAATAAGGTTTCTGTCTATATTGATGTTTCTGGTTTTCAGGTATTCACGAAAAGAGAACGGGGTAATTTCCGTGCTCCAACTTCTGCCTCTCAAAGAAGTGTGAATTTCATAGGGCATCATCCGGGAAGAAGAGCCGGTTACTACCACTTTCATTTTTTCTTTTTCTACCATTCTCCGGCAGAACTTCTCCCAGCCCGGGACATTCTGAATTTCGTCCAAAAGGAAGAATGTATCCTTGGAAAGAAGCGAGGGGTCCAATTCAAGGAAAGATTCCCTCAGGTTTTCAAAGTCGTTGACCTGGAAATCGGCGAGCCGTTCATCCTCAAAATCCACGTATAGAGCAGTATCTTTATAATTCCGGAATAAATCGTAAAGAATAAACGTTTTGCCGCTGCGTCTTACACCGTACAGCACCGCGACTTTGTTCGGGGCTCCCAAAGAGGGGAAGGACTCTCTCCGGACGACGTGCCCCGCATTTTTTAGAATGAACTCCCGGTTGGATAAGATGACCTCTTTAAAAATTTCCTTCATAGATATTTGTCCTTTGTAGAAGGACATAATACTGCATTTTTATCCTTTTGTCAAGGTCAAATCTTCCCCTTTACATTACGGAAGTAACGGCGGATTTCTTCCCGAACCTTTTCCGGAATCGGGGATTCAAAAGTAGAAATCAAATCCTCTGCTTTTTGGTGCGCCCGGTCCAGCAAAGAGGTGCTTTTTCCAAAATCACCGGAGTAATCAAAAAACTCGCTGGAGAAGAATTCTCCCCGACGCAGGAGATTTAAGGTTAAATCATCGGTCAGGAAATTACCTCCGGGCCCGGCTTTTTTAATATTTTCAATCCCCAGGTGTAATTCATCTATATTGATTCCCCGGCTTAAAAACTCTGCGGCTTCCAGCCAGGCAGTCTGGATAAGCATCATTTCTGCGGACATGCCAACCGCGTTATAACACGAGCCGATACCGCACAGAAGATGGGCGCCCGAGGCAAAAGCGGAAAGCATAAAAAGCATTCCTTCGGCACCGTTCTGCTGGTCATACCGGCCGGTCATCGTCCCGCCGCATTCCGCGGCTACCGGCAGATTGTAGGAACGGCCTAACCGGACGCCGGCGATCTTCCAGAGTACCTTATCCAGCGTATAGTACATATCGTGACCGGAACGCATGTTGGAGACCGATGGTCCAAAAACATAGAGAAAGGGATTGCCGGGATTAATAATCTGGGTCAGGGCGGCAACAAAGATATTTTCGGTATTACCGATGAGTAAGGTTGAGGCCAGGGTGTAGGGAGCGGTTGTCCCGGCCATCGGGCAGATAGTAGGGATGACCTCAAAATTGTAATTGCAGGCAGATAACAGGAGTTCGGCGTTAAATTCGGTAATTACCAGGGGCGAAACCACACCAACTGCCACACCCATCAATCTGGTTTTTTTCAGTTCCTTGCCCGGGAGTAAAATCTGAGCAACGTCTAAATACTGACGGAGACTTTCCGGAGAGGTCACGTAAGCAAGAATATGCTTATGGTTATAGAGAAAAAATTCTTCCAATGCCCGCAGGCTGGAAAGAGGTTCCGGGATGTCAATAACCGGAAAGTCCATCCGGCTCAAGGCGACAACCTGCTGGAGTTTCTGGGCGATAATAGTGTGGTTTCTGATGTCCTGAAGGCATGGTTTGCGGGGCCGGCGGGTTTGGTAATCAATAATCCAGGGGTCGGTCACAATCGCCTGACCATACCGGTTTTCGCCCCCGATTCGGTGCTCGGTTCCGTCACAGGAATAAACAGAGTAGACAGGGGGTACCCGAGCCAGTAATTCCCGTAACAACGGTGTTGGTATGCGGACATTAACGTCGGCCACCTTAGCTCCGGCCTTCTGACAACGGCGCAGAATTTCTTGGTGATGGACCTGAAACCCAACGTTTTCCAGGATATCTTCGGTGGCCCTTTTAATCTCTTCAATCTGACCTTCGGAAAGCCCTTTAATCGTCTCCACGGCGTTATCGGATAAGAGCCTAACCCAAAAAACTCCAGGGAAGAGCGATAATTTTTTCCCCTAAGAATTTTACTTCTTCACCGGTGTGGACAAGAACACCTGCAGTCGCTTCCGGAAATTCTTTCACAAAGGCCCGGAGACCTTTGGTATCATCGTATCTTGGAGTATCGGAATATTTTACTTCAAAGGCGATTAAACTTTTCCCTTGTTCCAAAATAAAATCTACTTCCTGGCCCGCCACAGTCCGCCAGTAAAAAATACGGCCCGCGGGCAACAAAAGCTCACTTAAAATGGTAAGATGCAAAAGAACCAACGCTTCAAAGATACCTCCCAATTCCCTGGCGGCCCGTAAGTCCTCCGGGGTAAAATAGCCGGCTAAGTATGAAGCAAGAGCCGGGTCAATAAAATAATATTTGGGATGTTTAATAAGCCGGCTGGTACGATTCAGGTGAAACGCCGGCACTTTTTTCAAAAGGCAGGTTACCTCCAAAAGATTAAGGTACCGGTATACCCTGGTCTGCGTCACCCCTACATCCCGGGATACCTCGGTTTGGTTAAGCAACTGACCACTGCGCAGGGCAATTGCCTCCATTACGCGGCGGTAATCGGTGAGAGATTCCACCCGGGAAAGTTGTCTTAAATCACGCTCTAAGTACGTGGCGATATAACCTTCCCACCAGCGAAGTTGGCCCTGGGAAGTTTTTATAGTCAGGATTGGCGGCATAAATCCTTCAACCATCAAATGACAAGGTTTGGGGACCGGCTTAGTTGCCTTTCCGACCGAAGGAAACTTCCCGGCCAATAAATCACTTAAAATATTCGGGCAGGGGCGACCTTCAATTTCCGCCAAAGACATGGGAAGTAAATTAAAATAGACGGCTCTTCCACTCAAACTCTCCGAAGATTTTTCCATTAAGAGCAGGTTGGCTGAACCGGACAGAATAAATCTGACGGTCCGGTCCCTATCCACAGCTTGTTTTATGGTAGAAAGGAGACGCGGTTCCTTTTGTACTTCATCAATAATTACCTTCTTTTGATTTTGCCAAATCGCCTCCGGTTCCTGATGAGCCATAGATAGAAGATTGAAATCATCCAGGGTAAAATACTTCCAGTCTTGAAAAGCAGGGTCTTCCAACAGAATAGTACTCTTCCCTACCTGCCGGGCTCCGGTCAAAACCACAACCGGATGTTCTTTGGTAGCCGATAACAGCGCCGGGACTATCCACCTTTTCCTGTATTTCAATTCACCTTTCGTATGGTAATCATTCATAACGTGAATAGTTTACCATAAGTGAAGGACAACAGCATCATCGGGAGGCACTTTGACTTTCACGTGAGCATTCTGGAATAGCATCTTTTTGTCGGTATAGATGTCAACAGCCTTTTTATACTTAACGGGTACAGCAATTGATTCGGTGTAAGTATCAACCCGGCTATCATTAAATATGGCCAAGAGGCCATCTTCCCCTTTTTCTATCAAGCGGGGTCTGAGATTTCCCCCTCTAACCTTTGGTTGTACATTCTCGGAAAGAATATGGGCAATAAGTTTACCGGCACCCGCTTGTTTATGAAAAACAGAAAGACCGAGATAAGTACCGAAGTAGTATGAGCAACCCTTGCCGTATCGTTTCATCACTCCAACGCAATGCCCCAGACACTCTGCGATGGATTGCCCTCCGGTGGTAATCGTTAACGGAGTCAGGTAACCGTGCGCCCGAACGCTGACACGCACCGGAACAACGAAATCAATTTCGGGTCCATTGTAAATCGGTTCAGGCCAGGATTCATTATCGGGATTGTTCAGGGAAGGTCTATTTTCCGGGTCGCTGCAAAGAGATTCCTGTTCCACTGCACCGACGACCTCGGTCAAACCACCGGCAGGTAGAGTGGGTCGGATATAGCCGCGTTCATCAAGTAATCCCATTCTGGTATCGGCGAGCAGAACACCGCCCGAGTTAACAAACCCGGCAATGGACGCGGCCACACGTTCCGGCAGCGTCAGGCACATCGGCACAATCAAAACTTTCAGTCCTTTTAAATCGTCAAGAGAATCGTAAGTCACATACCGGGCGTAAAGATCTGCCTGCCATACGGCCCGGTAATAACCGATGTGCGATTGCACATACAAATCATCATTACCCTCCATGGCAAACAATTGCATTGAGTTATCGGGGTCATAGAGGATACCAATATGGGGGACAGGCTGCCAATCTTTCAGGATGTGGCTATATTTACGAAGTAACTCCGCAGTTTTTGAGGCCGCGCGAGCACGTTCAGTGGTCTGACCATTGGCGCGGATTAGACCAAAATTTCCGGCCTCCGGACCGGTACTCTCTTCCAGGTAGCACCAATGTATCGTCGCTTTGGCTCCGTAAAATGCAGCCATCCAATTCCAGGAGCGGTAATCGTTCGCTGTTGTCAGAGGGGTTTTGGCAAAACCACGTATATAACAACTCCCACCGCTCATCTCGCTGATCCAGAAAGGTTTTCCCCGGGCTGCACTACGCGTAGCATCCATGACACCCGCACAGGTTGCCAGGTCCCAATTATGAGCCTTAGGAGCAAAACTGGTACCCCACATGTCCACAGGTTTGGCCAGAGACCAGTTGTGGATGAAAGCATTGGGCCGCCCCAGAAAAGGAGGCACCGCACCAGAATGGCTCATTACGAAATGCTGCCGGTCGGCAGCCTTAAGTGTTTCATAACGCCATTGCATATGCCAGCTGAGTTGGTCAAACCAAAAACGACCCCAGTCCAGCCAGTCAGCGTAGCAGCCATGACGGTTGGGTGGATTTATGTCGTCCCATTCACCGTAGGCTCGCCCCCAGGCGGTGTTTAACGTCTCTATATCCCGATACTTCCCGGCGAGCCAGCGCCGGAAAGCACGGCGGCTCTCTTCGCAATAGCAGAAAAGCCTGTCTCCCATGTTGGCCCAATAATTGCAGACCCAGGCAGGCTCCAGGTGCGGCTCATTCCAGCAATCATATCCCATTAAACCTGGCCGGTCTTTGAAATGGTTGGCCAGTTCGGTCAGATAACGTTTAGATTCTTCAATAACAATTCCGTGATGAAAACACAAACCGGGATAACCTCCGAACTGAGTAGAATCATAGGGACCTAGCTCCAGGACCTGGCCGTTGGCGCTTACATAACGGCTTTCCGGATGGGCTCGCTCCAACCAATAAGGGGCGTTTTCAATATTTGTTTCCAGCAATACCCGCAGTCCAAGTTCTTCACAGATGTTAAATATCTCGTCGTATTCGTCCCAGACAAACCGGTTTTTTTGCTGATGGATTGCATTCCATTGCATGCGGATTCTGATCAAGTAGAATTTTAGTTCCCGTTTAATCTTGGTCAGGTGAAAACGATGCTGTTGCCTTGGAGGATTAGGCGGACGAAAATACGCCACCCCATAATAAAAATACTTCTCTTTAGGCAATTTTGAAAGCATATATTTTTGCAGATTGGAGCTTGACGTGAATACGTAATTCTTTGTTTATTGCCGCCGGCATAACGCGTTTCCCTTTCCAGGTCACGGGTTTGTCAAAAAAATCACCGCTAATTGGGTCGCATTCAGAAAAACGATAATTTTTAATCGGCCGGCCTTCCGTATCTTCTATCTGGATTCCCATACCTCCCCATTTTTCCACACGTGCATTTAGCAGTAAGGAACCATTTTGTGGGATTAACATCGGAAAAAGGAAGAATTCTCCCTTCGTCTTCGCTTCAACTGCCACGAATCTATCCCTCTTCCAGATTGCCCAGCCATACCTTCCGGCGTAACCTTTTTGCGCTTCAATAGGGTTTGACGATGGAGCTCCTGAAGTATAAAGGGAAACCGGGAAGTTATGAGTAAATGGATAGACACAGTAAGGAACGGCTGCTTCATTTTCTTTTAAAGGAACTACTCCGCAGCCGGCATAAATAGAACCCTCGCCTTTGCTGAGGGGAATAACGGGGTTTTCTCCGAAATATTCCCACCTGATTCCGTCACTGCTTGTGGCCAGATAAACTTCAAGCGTATCTATTTCCCGGTTATACTGGGCCGGGAACATCAAATGCAGATCATCTCTTCCCGGATAAATAACATGGGCATTGGTGTAAAGGTCGTGTGAAGGATGGTAATTCGCACCAAGAGACAAAACACACTCCGGCCGGGGCCACTTTTGAAAATCAATGGTTTCTGACCGCATTATCGCGCGCCGCCTGCCGTAGTAATCACTCCCCCCGCGGAGATATGCCACGTAGGAATTGCTTTTCGTATTATAGTAGGTCGTTGTTTGAGTATCACTGCAGTAATTGTCCAAAAGGTTATTCTTTAATGGTCTCCAGTGAATCCCATCGGAAGACACAGCGCCGCGCATATGAATTGTTTCCAGCCAGTCCGGTCCGAATTTTTCAGGATAATGGCCTCCCAGATACATAATTTTATACCTTTCTGCAGGTGATGCAACCGGGTCTACAAAGACGGTTCCACCATGATAACCATAACCGCCTTTTACGGTTTTATCGTATACGATATTATTCTTTTTCCTGCCGCGGAATTCTATCAAATTTAAGTCGGGCTTATTCCAGTTATAACCGTCGTTTGACTCGGCATAACACAACTTGGAATCAAAGTCCGACTTTTGGTCCCGGGCACAAGATTCATACCATAAACGATATTTCCCGTTTTCATAAATTACCGTAGTATATCCACCTAAAGCAAGTTCTTCCCATGGCCGGTCGGCTTTCAGCCAAAATCCGGATTTCATCGCTTCTTGAGAAACGAACTGAATCCCAACAGGAATCCCATGAGTTTCAGGGAAATAACTTTCCCCTCTTTTCTTGAAAATCACCCCACCAGGGGAAATATTGTTCCAGTCAAGGAATGGTTGGATTTCACCCTTTTTTACTCGCCAGATTACTTCTTCACCGCCTGTTTTTTTATTTTTTATTACCATTTGAGTTCGTTTATTTTGCCGATGAGAAGAAGGTCGGGGTGGTGTGCATAATACACACCATCAATCTTCCCGCCGCCTGTTTCACCGCCAATCAAGAAGATTTCATCCCCACGAACCACGGCCATAGGAAAAAAATTATTCAACGGTAAACTGTCGGCGGTGCCGAACCGGTTGGTCTGCGTGTCATAAACAAAAACGTTATTATAGTACGAGCTAGGATTCTCTATAGATGTGGATGCTGTTCCATATTTATCACGAAGGGTCCCGTCCGGATTTAAGATTTTGTCATACGGGTATCCGCCTATTAAAAGGATATACCTGTTTTTGAAGACGATGTTTCCGGAAGGAAAACCACCGCTGGAAACCGGCATATCGGGGAGCGGTGACCATTTGTTTGTGTCCGGGTCATACATCCAGTTGTCCACCACACTGCAGGCGATGTTGATATCCGATGGTCTGCTGGTACCTGCGAGTACATAGATTTTTCCTGCTACGGCGGCCATGGCTGGCGCGCCCCGTGGCGTCCCCGGACATTCGGCAAGATGCTGCCAACCCGCTTCCAGGTTATCAGTGTCTAACATTAAAAATCGGGCACCCATACGCTTAATCTTTCCGGTTCGGTCAGTTAATGTGTGGTTTCCGCCCTCTTCCTTATTGTCATAATCGTGCCCCCCGAAAACATAAATTTTAGTGCCGATGGCACAGGTTCCACTAAAAGTGAGACGCCAGGGTAGAGAAGGTAAGGGTTCCCAGACCCATTCCTCGTTCTGGTAAGAGAGACGGTAGCCGTCGTCGTAGCAACATGGTTCCGTGTAACTAAAACCTCCCCAGTAGTAAATGGAATTATTTACAACGGCACAGAAGAGTCCTTGGCGTTCCACTCCCGGGAAGTCCGGAAGTGAAATCCACCCACTATCCTTTTTGGCCAAATCCAATGCCCACACCTTTTTTAAGAAACCCCGCGGGTAGCGTTCCGGGCGTGTACCTTTGTCTTTACCTCCGCAAAATCCACACGCAGTGATTAATCTGTTCCCAAGGAAACCACCGGCACTATCCTGAAAGCCCTGCGGCAAGTCGGGTCCTCGTCTATACCCGATTTCAAGCATCTTTTCAGTTTTTTGGGGGTTGATGATAGAAGAATACGCCTCAATTTCATAAGCACCCGTGTTACCACCACCACTCTCAATCACTTCCCATTTTATAAATGAGGTGGTCACATCTTCAATGTCATAATACTGAAAATCATCCAGAGTGTTCGGATTAACAATACAGAGTTGTGAACTACCATCACTGAAAGTAATTTTAAACTTATGAACCCGGTCAGATATCCACGGCTTTCCGCCCGGGTCAAAACCAATGGATTTATAACCGATAACAGTTAGTTTGGCAGGAGATGCCAGACTGATTTTAATCCAGGCTTTATTTCCCTCTCCCTTGCTTGTCCAGTTATGTTCATAGTTCCTGTTGCCATCTATGGCTTTTTCTTTGTTGTAAGAAATACTGTATTCCGAACTGACAGCCTCTATTTTTGCCCCGGACGAGGCGGCGGCCAGATTCGGACCGAGCCCCCCGTAATTGGCTGTAGAACCAGAAATATCAGCATGAATCTTGAGACAGTTCACCAAAAATACCATCACCAGCAATGCCACCCATCCACCCCTTTTCACATGCATAATGCCTCCTTTTTCCCTCAATATTTACCATAGGTCTTTGCCACCTCTATAAATTTATAGAGGTTCTCTTCTGGGGTATCCCTGGGACACTGGTCCCCGGTAGATAAGATAAATCCACCATTTGCACCGGCATCATCTATCGCTCTTTTGGCCTCGCACTCTACGTCTTTGGGGGTTCCCCTTAACATTACATCGGTAGTGTGCAAATTACCCATCAGGCATAATTTATCACCATATTTCTCCTTTAACTCTTTTAGAGTGCAGTCACCCATCGGCGGTACCTCTAAAGGATTTATTCCGGATAGGTCTGTTTCTTCCGCACATATCTTCACCAGTTCCTTTTCTCTACCGCAGGAGTGGATTAAGGTGGGAATATTAGCCTCTTTGGCCATCAGGGTAATCTCTTTTAAGGTTGGCAAACCAAGTTCCCGAAATATCTTTGGGGTCTGAAAGACCAAGGTTCCAGAACCACCGGTAAGGATAATATCCGGTTTTGCCTGAATTATCCGTCTGGTCATCTTTATCGCCCAGTCGTGGTGAATATCCCTAAACTCCCGGAATAATTTGGGATAGTCATAATATGCGTAAATAAGTTGTTCTGCTCCTCCATCAAAAAAATGCACTAAATGATGAAGCCCTGGAAGAGATACGCATAAGCGACTAACACCCAAATCTCCCAACTCTTTTTTCCACTGCTGAAACTCCTGGTCATCATATAAATCAGGGTTAAAATAGAAATACTTCAAATATAAGGGAAAGTCCTTCTGGACGTCTTTTATATATTTTCTGGTGGGTGTAGGTGGGTTGTCCCGCTGGTAAACTACTTCCTGCCATAACTGGCCCCCGGGAGTATCAGCGTGGTCACAAACAACGATTTTTTCTTCAGTCTTCTCAAGAATCTCCTGTTTAATTTCCACCTTACCATCGTTACCCTCTTTCAAACCAGGGCCGGCTTCCCAACCGCCATCAAAACCGTATTTCTTCAATACCTCTAAATATGCCTGATGCAAGGGAGGATTTTTGTAAAGATAGATATCCCAGAAAGGCTTGCCGGTAAGTTTGCAAGGAAGCATATTTGAAGTATCAGGAGATGCCGGGATATGGTTGGGTTTCCCCCCCCTTAACGCGGTTAAAAACCTCTCTTTGGATGTCACGTAATTCCTCCCATATTTTTGCTTGGATTCTTCCGGTTATTTTCATAGGTAAGTCCGGCAATTTGCGCCTGAGATGGCGGAAGTTTAAAGAAACTAAGGAGCCAGCCCACAAGGAAAGTAACGATGGAGGAAAAGGGAATAATCCACATAAAAGATATGGCTCGGTTAAAGAATGGCCCCGAGTAAGTAACCAGGACACCGGTTATGATACCTAAAAGCCCGCCACTAACAACACCAAAAGAATTGGCTCTCTTGATAAGGATTCCTAAGGCAAATATTCCGAATAAGGGACCAACCAAACAGCCGTTCGCCTTATTGGTTACTTCCACGATGTTTCCGCCGATCCGGTTGACAAAGCAGGCCCAGACGGTCACAATCAAACCGATAATAAAAGAGAATTTTTTAGCAAAAGATAAGGGGTCAAAATTCCTTACCTTATGGGAGTGGCGCTGATAGAAGTCCACCGTGACCACCGCGGAGATGGAATTAACACCGGAATCCAGGCTGGACATGGCTGCAGCCAGAAGCGCCGCAATTACAAATCCGGTAAGTCCGGTGGGCATGGTAAAAGCGATAAAATGAGGAAAGATGAGGTCAGCCTTGTCTTTCAATCCTCCCGCTATGTCAGCCGAAAGTAATTGAGGATGTTGTTGATAAAGAACCAGAAGGGAGAAACCGACCAGAGCCAGGACCATGGTTAAAAAAAAGTCAGCGATGTAATTGGTAGCAACACTGAGACGAGCCTGCTTAAGATTGCGGGTACACAAATATCTCTGGAGGACTATCTGGTCAGAACCATAAGTGCACATCTGCCAGAAGAAGCCAAATATAAATAACCCCATAACTGAAAGCCGGGTAGTGGGGTCAAATGAGACGACCGGATAGTCAAGGTGCACCTCTTGTAAAATCATACCCCACCAGCCGGAGACTCCGCCCAGACGAATGACAACATATAATACCGCAAAGAGAGCACCGCCAAAGAGGATAAAGAACTGAATGATGTCGGTAAAGATATCGGCCTGGATACCTCCCAGGGAGGTATAGACGGTGGCGACAAAACCAACGGCAAAAATAGTGGGAACGAGAGGAGCACCAGCCATCTTGGCTACCGCCAGAGAAGCGGTATAAACAACTACACCCATCCAGGTCAGGCGGATGAGAATGAATAAGGAACTGCCCAGGGTTCGCACGCTACCGCTGAAGCGCTTTTCCAAGTATTCGTAGGCGCTGGTTATCCTTAATTTCACAAAAAAAGGAATAAAGATGGTACTGATAATAATAAAGGCGAAAGGCACGGGTAGATAACCCAGTAGAAAGGCAGGTCCATATCTAATCATCTCACCGGGAACAGCCAGATAACTGATGGTGCTGATGAGGGTGGCAACAAGGGAGATGCCGATGGGAAACCAGTTCATAGAACGACCGGCCAGGAAGTATTCTTCAGTCGTTTCCTGCTTACGGGAAAAGAATATTCCTATGCCGATCATCACCAGGCAGTAAACGCCGATTATCAACCAGTCCAGCCAGTGTAAACCTGATGTGGCCATTTTGGAGTCTGTCGCTAATGGTTTAGACTTTCCTTATAAGCCTGTTGGTATTCAAAAAGTAACAGGTCAATCCTCTTTCCGTAGATAGTATCCCTGGTCAGTTCCTTGGCTTCTTGCAGGTAACTTAAGAGTTCTTCCATAACCTCCGGCGGATAGAGAACTTCCCAGACTTTCTTTTCTAAACTGTTCTCCCCTTCTACATTTAGAGGTTCTTCTAAGTTTTCCTGCATCCAGATATCTTCTATCCTTCCAAAAAATCCCGCCATAATATCCTTGGCGGGACCATAGAACTTTTCGTAGTAGTCGGCTAATAACTCATCAACATTTAAGTCCGCATCCCACAGACACTTGGCGGTAACATAGGCGTTAAGGTGGGACATACCAAGGTGAATCCAACGCCATGGTGGATAATCAGGATGGCCGGTTTCGGCTTCTATATTAAAGCCTCTGCTTTTTCCCTTAAGGAATTTGAAATCAGATGCCAGGTTATGCGGACAATCATTAGGCACATATTCTTGAGACGGGGTCCAGGCACGCATATCATAATATATCCAGTTATATATATTCCGGCACTTTTCCTGCCACCCTTTTAAGGTTTCATTGTTAATAGCCATGGAGAAACGGCTGGAATCAGGCAGCCAACTGTACACAGGCCACCGGCATAACATAACTACAACATTTTTGTTCAATTTTTTAATCTTTTCCGGGGGTAACAGGTATCCACCATAAGCACAACAGCCGATGAGTTTATCCGGATGGGTTTTGGCTATTTCTTCTGCTACTCTATTAACGAAACCCCAGACATAATCAGAAACCCGGCCACCAAATCCGCGTTCTGGTGTATCAAATGGTTTACACAACGGGCATTCGCAGGGTTTGACAAATCCGTCGTTGGGCATCACCGGAATAATATTGCTGTGCGGGCATTCCCGAATGTAATTTTCACAATCTTCTACCACTTGCGTGAAAACCCCGGGTTCGCTCAAACAAACATAGGAATAGTTTCTCTGTCCATCATAAAGAGCAAAATATTCCGGATGGGTATTCTTAAACCTATCCTTGAAATTCCACATTGTATGGTTGATTTCTACCACATCCACTGAGCCATAGCCGACCCTGAAGTACCAGAGCATGGCATCCCTGTCATCATTAGCCGTGAAGGCAGAAAAAAACCGGTGTTCAAAATCAGGAAATTTACGATAGTCTATTTCTCCTATGATTAAGGTCTTTTTTCCCGGAACCACTTCACCTAATTCTCCGGGCATAAACCACCTTACCCCGCAGTAATTTTCTAAGAACCGGTAAACGCTGTATAATGTTCCTTTCTCACCAAATTTGCTCATTTTTAGTTCGTCACTATATGAGTGAATGCCTTTGCCGGGGTGTAGCCAACCCACCTTATCAGGTCCATCATAATCTTTTCCGTAGAGAGCCACCCAGCCTTTACCAGTTTTAATTCTAACTTCATTGGATTTCAAATTTTCAAACTCCAAGCCTAAACTCCTGAGAATCTCACTCTTTCCCACATATATTCGGTTAAGATCTCCTGGCAATTCCTTAGCTTCATGGCCTTCTTTTACAATCTCAATTGTGGCTCCGGTAATCTTTTTTAGATACAGTTGTAATTCTTTCGCGGCAAAATCCGAGATATGTGTAGGATTCACAGCGGTGACAATTACCGCTTTCGCAGTGCCCTCTTTTACTATCTCCATCGCATTTGTACCTGAATTCTCAGTAATGAGTATCAACAGACAAAATATAACCCTTTTTCTTGCCTGATTAAACATTCAGCCCCCCGGGTTGTCAATTTCCCATCTCCTCTATTTTCTTCAGCCGCCTCAGAATTTTTCGTCGGGAATTGGGTTTTCGTTGGTCCATCCGGCGTGGAAATCCATCCAGAGGATGTTAAGGCCATTATTATGGCGATACGTAAGTTTATATTTCATGTCCTTCCTTACATAATAACCGCCACTACCGCCATACGTGTCAACGACCAACAACTTATTTGAGGAATTTAATACATTTTTGAAGGTTACACCATCCTCCTCTAAATTCAGGTTTTGCCCATATCCATAGTTATAATTGAAACTTGGACATTTATAGATACTCCTTCCGGAGTCGTACTTTGTTTGGTCAGTTCCGTTATAGGGCCATAGGAGTGAAATCCAGACATTTACCCCGTCGAAAATTATTGGTAATCTTTCATCATAATCCTGAGCATACATTGAGTAGGCCAACCCAAGTTGTTTGAGGTTGCTGATGCACTTTGCCGACCTGGCTTTCTCCCTGGCCTGGCTTAACGCGGGCAACAACATCGCCGCTAAAATGGCGATTATGGCAATTACAACCAGCAATTCTATGAGGGTAAACGCGGTACTGTTGTCATTCTGAGGCGTATTTTGCCGAAGAATCTCGTAGTCAAAGATAGATTCCGTATCAAGTACGGAATGACAGGTTTTTCGTACCATCATGCCTCCTTTCCACCCTGTTTCAGGTAGAGTTTAATCATACATTCTTTTGCCCAATCAACATGTTTTCTGGCGGCCCGTTCGGCTTTTTCCGGGGCCATTTCTTCCAAATAACGGATTGTCTTTTCGTGGGGGTAAGGCGTTTTGGTCCGGGGAACAAAAGGGTCAATCCGGTGGTTGATTTTGAATGCCCGGGTGAGAACATGGAAGTCTTCGGTCATCCTGGCCAGTCTTGCATTTCCGCAGTTGCCGATAATTTTGCCGTGGAAGGCGATGTCGGTCTTGTCTGCCAGATAAGGGTCTTCTTTCGCAATTGCCTTTCGGTGTTCCCGGTTGATTTTCTTTAATTCCCCGATAATCCCTGGAGTTATTCTTTCCGATAAGAGCCTGGCGGCCAGGCCCTCCAGGACACTTCTCAAATCATAAATTTCGTTTAACTCTAACAGGGTGAGTTTCCTTAAGGATGTGCCGGCCTTTTTTTTTCTTTCAATTAACCCCTTCTCTAACAACCCCGTTAAGACATCCCTTATGGAGCCGCGGCTGACTCCCAATAGCCGGGCTAAATCTATCTCCTTAACTCTTCCGCCGTTGGAATTTAACAGATAGTTTTTAATTTTTCCAGATAAAACCAAAGATTCTTCTTTTCCCATTCTTATGTCCGATTTATTATAGTAATATGTTAACATATTATTTCCGGAATGTCAAGCGGGGAATTGTAAACCATGAATTTCTCCTTATTTCAGCTCCACCACCCCGGCAACCGTATCGCCCGGGATATCAAAGAGAACCTTGCCGTGCTCCTTCTTGAAGGAAATCGGAATAATTTTGGTTCCGGGTTGCTGAACGGTAACCTGTTTAATGTCCCCCAGGCCTGAAGTTTGAACCACGACGGAGTTGTCCCTTAACATACGGTTGGCAAGACGCGGTTCTACGCTTACAATGGTAGCCATCAGCGTTCCGGAAAAACTCCGGTAGATACCGCCTTTATACCCGGTCGGCAGAAGGAGCGGGTTGGGGTCAAAAACCCATCGGCGGCGAAAGAGTCTTTTCAGCAAGGGCACATATTTTTCATAAAGATCTTTTGAGCCTATGGCTGCGGGATAACTGGTAAAACCGGCGGCGTAGATAAGACAGCGCTGGAACATCAGTTCAATATCCCGGTCGGTGGTATCATAAACAAGAAAAAACATCGGTTTGGCAAGCCCGTAATACTGGGACTGCTCACACAACCAATCGGAACCTTCAGCCATAAAACCATCAATATACTTCATAATGCCGATACCGAATGGACCGTTGGCGATAATTACTTTATCGGGATGTAAAAGAGAAGAGAGGAGTTTCAGGTGAGGCAAGTAATTAAAACCGGTCATGTAGCCGGGCCTATTGTTGACTGCGGTAATTCCATCGTGGTGACCGGTATCCAGCCAGTTGTAACACGCCTGGTCAAGAAAAACTCCGTCCATTTCAGGATACCGGCCCACCATTCCCTTAATCTGCCGAACAACATCCTTTCCAAAAGAAAAAGAGGGGTCCGAGTTAAGTTGATAGACATCGTAGAGCTCTACGTAGATGGGCTGACCCTGGCGGTCCAGAATCAGAGAATCAGGGAATTTCGGAGAGACGGTTTTGGCGTCGGCGTCTCCGGTAATTTGAATGTAGGGCAAAGCGGCCGCACCAACGTTATGAAGAGTTCTAATAGTCTGCCGAATGAGTTTGACGCTACGAGGGGTTTTGTTTTTTCTCTCATCCGGGGAACCGCCGCTACGTTTCCAGGAAAATTTTTCCGGATGATAGTTTCCGTAGGCCGGGAAATGTTCATGGATTTCATACCAGGTCAGGCCAAGAGCCGCCATGGTAGAAGCCTCTTCTGGTGAAAGGTGAAATGTGCCGCAAAGATGACCGCCCCAGAGGCTATGGATAAGGCTTGACCGGGGTTCAAAATATTCCCGATAGCGTTGATAGAGCCAGCCTAACGCCGGCCGCCAGTCTCCGCCGGTTGCCCGAAAGAGCAGGTTGGCCTTTGCTGAACGGCCCGGAGCAAGCGCTAACCAGTCAAATTCCACCCGCAGGTCCGGGTGCCGATAATCACTTAAGAAACTGAACCGGGGAGTGCGGAAGTCAAAAGGCATGGCGATTAAAAGACCGACGTCTTTATCTTGATGATAAGAACAGAGAGCGGGCATGGAAATCCCACCGTTAATTTCTCCGTATTCCAGGCGGCTGCCGAAAAACTGGTGCGGTGCGGAAGGCATATTCTCCCGGGCGGCCCAGAAAGAGAGCGGCCAAAGGGGCTGAGGCCAGGGAAGATGATAACCGAGCGCACAGGAACGAAACTCTCCGCTCTCCATAAATACTTCTGCCTCCCAGCGGAGAGCCTCTTCCTCAATCAGATAAGATTCCTTCAGAATCCATGGCGCCCCTTCAAAAACTTTGGTTACCTCCAAACCGGCAGACCGCCGAGAAAATAGAACCTGCTTTAACTGACCCCCTCCAAAGGTCTTCCCGAGAAGGTCATCGCGCACCGTAACCTTTCCCGGAAAGGCTGCCCACAAAAATCCTTTGCCGTTACCTATCCGCAGATTGGAGAGACTGCCGGTCTTTGCATCCAGGTCCAGAATGAGACCTCCGGCTCTAATCCGCCAGCCCTGGTCATACTTCTCCACCATGTTCATCATTTCTTCAGTTTTCGTAACACATTAGCGTCAAATAGTATCCGAGGATGTAGCGGTCGGATCCCTGTTTACTACACACAGGGACAGATTTATCCGACTATTTCCGCGATGAATCTACCCGCTACGTTTAGTCTGATGTCTGACTTTCTGACGCTAATCTATTACGGTAATGGTTAAGGAAGCGACCCTGAAAAGGGTCGCACTACACGGCGTTTATTGAATAGTTAACGGTTAAGTTTTCCTGAAATGCCGGGCGGCTTCGTAAAGAGCCAGAATGTTCTCCGGCGGCGTATCCGGTTGAATGGCATGGGCCGGACAAACAATGTACCCACCGTCGGAACCGAGTATCTCCATCAGTCTATTTACTTCTTTTTTTATGTCTTCCGGTTTGCCAAAAGGCAAGAGTTCCTGGACGTCAATGCCGCCGTGAAAGGTGAGACGGTCTCCAAACTCTTTCTTTAGTTTTTCCGGTTCCATATCAAAAGCCCGGGGTTGAATCGGGTCCAGAATATCCAGTCCCATTTCAATAAAATCATTGATTACCGGCTTAATGCTTCCGCAGGAATGATAGTAGGTTATCAGACCCATATCCTTGAAAGTACGGATTAATTTGGTGCTGTAGGGTTTGATATGCTTCCGCCATAAATCAGGGGAAAGCATCATTCCTTTCTGGGTACCGATATCACCGCCGCTATAGACAATGTCAATTTTACCGTCGCTTTCTTCAATTGCCCGCAGTGTCCGCTTCAGATAAAAATCCACCACGCAGTCTATGATTGTCTCGGCAATCTCCGGACATTCTACCAGGTCCATCAGGAACCGTTCCAGGCCCCGGAGATACCAGGGCGTTTCAAAGGCGCCGCCGGCAAAGAACAGGATGGCATAGCGTTCTTCCCGGTTTATCCGGGCAATTTTTTCCTTCAAACAGGAAAAGTCAAACCAGTCTAATTCAGGCCAGGCATAATTTTTTATTTCTTTTACGGTTTTCGCCTCGGCCAAGGGGTGGAAAGCAATCTCGTTGTAAGTACCCAGGCCATACTCCTGCGGTTTCCAGACTACACCCCAGAAGTCCCTGCCGACTGCATTTACGCCGGCGCCGCCGCACAAATTTTCAGGGCCGACAAACCTTTCGGTTACCCGGCGGAGGTCAAACCCTAATTTTTTCTGCAGGTTTTCATCATCTTCAATTTTAAGGTACTTTTTGAGATTGCGGTCGGCTTCCGGTGTTGATAGGTAGTCAATCGGCAGCCGGTCCGGAATTTGATGCCGGACCGATTTTAAAACGCGTTCATACGGTTCCATAAATTACCTCCGGTTGATTAACAACGGCGTTCGGATGGGGGCCACTTGCAGGGCATAAGGATGGTATCGGGCAAATCCGGTACCGCATCGGAAATACGTTTCATCAGGTCCGGTTCCAGTGGCCCTCTGGCGAAAAGAGACAGGTTCTGGCGCGTCTGTTCTAATGATTCCATTCCGATTACTACGGAAGTCGTTCCCTGGATACCCAGAATATACCTGACCGCTAATTCGGCCGGCGTTATTCCGGCTTCGTCTGCCAGAGATAGAATCTTCTTTCTAACCGGAATAACTCTTTTTAACGCCGGGGGAATCTCGATATCTTTCAAGAAAAGGAGCCCCTTGAGATAAACACTCCTCACAAAAACCGCTATTTTTCTGTGTTTTGCCTTTTGAAAAAGTCCTCTTTTGGTAAAACGGGAATCAAAAACATTGGTCGGCATTTGAATTGCTTCCGCAAGACCGGAAGAAATGATTTTTGCGGCGGCAGACGGTGTCTCCACGGAGACGCCGACGTGACCGATTACCCCCTTTTCCCGTAACTTCAGGAGAGATTCAATGTATCTAAAGTTCTGTTCCGAGTGAAAGAGGCAGACCGGCAATCTTTTCAGGCGTAACCGCTTCAGGGAGAGCCGGACCGCATTTCCGGCCAGATTATCCGCATCTCTTGAGGAAATGTTTTTGTCCGGAATCTCTCTCATTATTTTGGTTACCACTACGACCTTATCCTGGAGACCTGATTCCCAAAGTACTTTCCCGATAACCTCCTCGCTGGTGCCGTAGGTGGTGGCGGTGTCAAGGCAGTTGACCCCTCCCTGGTAGGCGCAACAGATAATATCCCGGACCGTTTTATAAGAAGGCTGCCCCAGGCGGTTGGCGATACCGTAAGGGAGGCCGAACTGGACCGTGCCCAACATCAATCGCGACAATGACAAATCAGCAAAACAGGTGGTTTTCATTCGTTAAGACGGACCCACTCTATACTGGTACAGTCGGTCTCCGGGCCCGCGTAATAAACCGCCACAAACCCACCGTCAGGTAAGCCTGCGGTATCAGGCAAACCCACGGAAAATTTCCCCATCTCGGCCCAGGCATCCTGCATCCTTGTCTTGTTCTGAGTTTGAGACAGGTTTTCTTTGCGATAGATGAGGCTTTCGGTCTCTGCGGGCCAGGTCCGGCCCCGGTCCTTGCTTACACGCACTTTAATAACCGGCGCCGAAGTACGGTCAACGTAGACCATCGCAATCCGGCCGTCTTTCAGGGATACCGGCGGTGCAGGCTGTCCCGGC
This sequence comes from Candidatus Omnitrophota bacterium, assembly GCA_043797665.1. Classification (GTDB taxonomy): domain Bacteria; phylum Ratteibacteria; class UBA8468; order MWAK01; family MWAK01; genus CAZVUE01. Next base: position 9,810 of record JAZDPL010000040.1, on the reverse strand, counting down.
ACCCCGGTGTCCCGTATTTCCGACCAGGTCCTGCCGTTGTCCCCGGATTCCCGGGCATGAATATTCCGGTAAATCGCCTGATGATTGTCATAGGTCCAGAAAAGGTCAAGGAGGGTTCCGTCGGTCAGGAGCGTTGGTCTCTGGTCCCAGTAGAAAATCCGGTTTTCCGGGTCCCGGCTGATAATCTGCATAGAATTCCTTAAATATTCACGTTATAATTCTTGCCAGGGTATCGCGGTCACGTTATGAGTAATTTGAAGCCGGTGGGGTACCCTGCATACAATGAACCCGTGTTTCGCTTGTTGTGGATATGTCTGGATAAAAGTAAGCAGATGCCGAACGTCTGGCAGGCGGGGGTTATCGGTCCATTTCACCTCAATGGGGATGAGTGATTCCGGTGTTTCCAGAACCACATCAACTTCGGCGCCGGAAACCGTACGCCAGAAGTAAAGCCGGTAATTCCGTCCCAGATAAGTGCACCGATGCCATAATTCGGTTATTACCCATTGTTGAAATAACGTTCCCGGCGGTCCTGAAGGTTAATAAACAGAGTGTCGGATGAGACCAGGGAATGAAGCAGGGTTGATTTACCGGTTTGGCGCGCTCCAAAAAGTAACTTAACTTTATGCCGGGATAAGGGTCCCTCAAGTGTTGTTCTTATCCAACGGGGTTTCGGGATTTTCATTGTTTATTTTCCTGTTAAATAGTTATCTTGATGTGAATTATACAGCATATTATACATCAAGTCAATTCCGTTCTGCCGGTCGGGTACGTCAATGCCTGAATATTCCCGCTTAATTACGTTTTTGTCTCCATTCACGGCTGCCTTTCTGAAATTCCTTCATCGCTTCTTCATTCAGTTCCACTCCGTTGCCCGGCGTCTCCGGAAGGTAAACATATCCTTTTGCCATCTTGAAAGGTTTCCTGACAAAAGAACAGGGCATGCCGTGGTCAAAGAAACCTCCCATTTCGCCGCAGGCCATATCCGGCGTGAGTGCCGCGGACATCTGCTGGTAGGCCGCGGTGCCTATTCCCGTATAACCGGTGCCGCCTATGGCAACCGGAATGTTAAATGCTCTGGTAATCTGTACGTGGGCGGCCACCTTACTCAGACTGCCGGGCTGGTCCGGATGAATATTAATTATGTCCGCGGCTCCGGCCGTCAGGGTAATCAGAAGGTCCCGGGTACGCCGCGCTTTCGCATCCACCATAATTCTGGCACCGCCAATCTTCCTCAACCTGCAGTAGTCTTCGGTACTGCCTTCCAGTGGGTCTTCAAAGAAATCCAGGCCGGCCTCCCCGAATTTTTTAACCGCCCTGGCGGCGGCCTTAAAGTTTTTGTAGCCGTTGTTAGCGTCTCCCTGCAGTATTGCTTTCGGGGGAGCCACCGCCCTGATAGCCCGAATTCTATCCAGGTCCTCCTCAAATCTGCCGACAAGTTTTGTTTTCAGGTACCGGTAGCCCTGTTTGAAAAAGTAGTGTGCTTTCTCTCCTGCTTCCTGCGGGTTATTGGGAAAAATACAGGGCATAATAGAAATATAATCTGCTTTTCTGCCTCCAACCAGAGTACTGAGGGATAGACCGGAAATTTTACCGGTCAGGTCGTGAAGGGCAATAGAAATTGCTTCACAAAGAATGCGGTCAACATCATTATCCGTCGGAGGAAGTAAACCATCCAGACTCCGGGCGTCTCTTCCTACCAGTGAGGCGGCCAAAGACATCAGGAAATCATTGGGGATTACCAGTACCTCGCCAAGTCCTACTTCCTGACCGGCATACAGCCTGACGATAAGGAAGGAAAAAAATCCACCTTTCCGTAACTGAATGTTAACCGGACCGGGATTTTCCCCCAGTCCAGACGAACTTTTTCTATAATATATTTCTTATTCATCTCCGGCAGTTGAATCCGGTAGCCCCGGTTTTTCCTGATATTGTATTACAATAGAACCTTCCGGTTCAAATGCGTGAAGTCGCCGCAAGATTAGGTGAAAAGTGGTTAGGTGGTCTCTGGTGGCAGGAATCGCACCGCTATCCTTCCCTCTCTGCCAGATAACTGGCCATTTTATAGAGGAGTTTCTTAAAATCCTCCCCCTTTTCTCCAATCAGACCTTTCAGGCGCCGCAGGAAAAGGTCTTCTTCGGTCTTGAGGTAGGCAACCGGTTCCCCGGGTGGGGAAAAAAGATTCTGAACGGGCACATTTAAAGCCGCGGCTAATTTCTGCACGGTCCGGAGGCTGGCTTTTTTGCTTCCCCGTTCAATATGGCTTAAAAAGGTGGGACTTATCCGGGCCTTGAAGGCCAGCTTTTCCTGGCTGATACCTAATTCCTTTCTTATCTTTTTTACTCTGACACCCAAATCATGGTAGATGTTTTTCTTTTCCATAAGCAATATTATCGCTTATAGCCCGGTCATTTTTAATAGACTATAAGAATTACCGATAACCTGACCTATGGATAGATTTTATAGAGTATAAAGGCGGGTTTGAATATCTATGGATGGTGCGGAGTGACCTATATATACTGGCGACACTATAGCAACATCTATATCGCTGTCCCGGTTAAACGTGCCGTTCGCGTATGAACCATACAGAACAATTTTTGTTATTCGTATTCCGGTCTCCTCCACTGCTTTGTGAAGTTTTTGTAAATTCCTTATAATTTCTTTTTTAACCATTGATATACCTTTTTGCTTTAAAAAGTTTTTTGGCAGTATCAAGATCGTATTCAGCACCTGCGGCCCAATAAGAAACCGTCTTTTCTGCATCAAATTTCAATCAGCAAAACTACAGCCAGACCTTGCGGTCTAGGGCGCGGTACTGGAGGGCTTCGGAAATGTGCTGGACTTCTATCCGGTCGGAGTTGTCCAAATCGGCGATGGTGCGGGAGACTTTGCGGAGTTTATCATAGGAGCGGATAGATAATTTAAAACAACCGGGCTTAATGGACAGATTCGTAAATTATTTTCCCGTCTTCGCGGATGATGGTTGTAATATTAAAATAATCCCCCTTTTCTAATTCCTCGGCGGTAAATCCAAGCGGGTCAATATCAACAGGATAACGAGTTTTGACTCTCCTGGTTAAATCAGAAAGTAACATAATTCTTTTAATGTCATTCATCCGATTAAATTTTTGGGAAATTACAGCCAAGTCTATGTCGCTATGCTTACATGGTTTACCATAGGCATAGGAACCAAAAAGGATTACCGTTTCAACCGGTATCTTTTTACGGAGCAGTTTTACCAACTGTCTGGTTATATTTTTAATTTCAGATTGCGAATAAACCATTGTAATACATCCTCAGTGTCCTTAAGCAAATTTTTTGCGTTCTTTTTGTTATAAATACGCGGGTCAAACCGGTCCTCTTTGTACCGTGCCTTGATATAATGCGCATCAATCCTGAGTATTTTCGTATCAATGGATTTTGGTACGGTTATGCCCGTCAACTGAAGTAGATTTGGAAGTTTATGGATATATTCTGGACGACTCCCTTTGTTAACGATAAATACTGCTTTCAATAAAGCCTCTACCGTTTGCTGACACATAAACATACATAGGCTCCACTTTCCCGATACAAACATCGCTTTGGCGGCTTCTAAATTATCTTGGGTGCATGCCAGCCAGAAATTGATAGCTTTTTGTTTAGACTTATTATTCACCATTTCGGATGATATTATAAATTATCTGTAATTGCTTCGTCAAAAGGTAAGAGATTTTACAGCCAGACTTTGCGGAGTTTATCGTAGGAACGGGCGCTGAGTTCAAACCTCTCCATCGCCTGTTTCAGCAGGTCTGCAGCGTCCGGAGTGAGGATTTAAAAAGGTTTTAATAGAATTTCCTTCCTGGGGTAATTGAAGGTAACTTCAAAATTTGAAAAGAAAAGGTCCTGACCTAAAATGCCAAAATCCCAGTCATCAATATCGTGAGAAAAGTAAATGTCCCAGACAAAGTCTTTGGTAATCACAGAAGTACTGGTTTTGTGCATGTAGGCGGTAATCGTATGTCCTCCTATCTTCATATGGCGGAGTTTTCCTTTCAGGATTTTGTGACCTAAAAGAGTGGCAATAAATCCAGGGAAGAGACACCAAGGTGCGCCTGAGTCTATCAAACCATCAAATTCAAATAGTCCACCTTCAGGTTTTAGAAAATCAATGTTAATAATCGGACGATAGAAACCTTCATGGAGAACATAAGGGAATTTAAGGGACATGGTAAAAAACAACCGCAGTAGATTTTCTTGACGGTACCCGGGTAAGGTGGGGTTTTTTGTATCCTTTCGCCCAGGCTTCATTCAGGACTTGTTCTGGATTGTTGCCAACAGCAAGGACCTTGATTTTACCACGCTGACGTACCGTCGCAAGAAACTTGCCTTTATACTTTTTATTACGTTCAATCGGGGTATAGTCTATGGGTTTCATGTTTCACCATTTAAATATTATACCATAATTGAAGTGGAACAGCAGTAAAAAGAGTTACAGCCAGACCTTGCGGTCTAGGGCGCGGTACTGGAGGGCTTCGGAGATGTGCTGGACTTCTATCTGACTGGAGCCGTCCAAATCTGCGATGGTGCGGGAGACTTTGCGCAGTTTGTCGTAGGAGCGGGCGCTCAATTCAAACCTCTCCATCGCCTGCTTCAAGAGGTCTGCGGCTTCCGGGGTGAGAACACAGCATTCCTTGATGTGGCGGGAGGGCAGGAGGGCGTTGGTGGAAATCCCCCTCCATCCCCCTATCCCGCAGGGGATAGGGAACCCGCCTTTTGCAAAGGGGGAGGTAGAATCAGAGGGGGAAGAAGAATAGCGGGCGGACTGAACTTTTCTTGCGTGGCAGATGCGGGCGCGGATGGCCGCGGAGGTCTCTCCGGGCGGACGGTTGTCGGAAAGGTGGCTGAAGGGTACCGGCGGGACTTCAAGGTGCAGGTCAATCCGGTCAAGAAGGGGACCGGAGAGTTTACTGCGGTACTTGGCAATCTGAGCCGCTCCGCACCGGCAGGCCTTTTTGGGGTGGCCCAGGTTCCCGCAGGGGCAACCGTGCGGGACACATCCTCAACAAGTCTGAACCCACCCAAACCAGTACTTGGCACCCTTGCCAGCATCTCCACAACCTCAGGTACATCAAAAAACATTTCCACATCAACTACTTTACCTTCACCTGCAATAACCTTGCTTATAATTGCCCCGAGCCGCGCTTTTTTGCCCTCTATGTCAAGGAACTCCAAGTTCTTGTTGAAGTTTGCAAGCTGCTCAAAAGCGTTATTAAGTGCTATCTTGTTAAATTCAAAGTTTTTAGAGCGTGCTTTTAACTTATCCTGGATAGTATAATTCTGGTCCAAAAGCCCTTTTAAACGCTCAAATTCCTTCTTAAACACGAGATCGTCTATTACCTGGCATTCCAACTTGTCCAGAAGCACTTTTTGGCGTTCAAGGAGGTTTTTCTCCTCAGAAACGAGATTTTTAAGTTCCTGTTCTGTTGAATCTTCAGGTTTGCCCTTTTTATTCAGAGTATCAAGCAACTCTTTCTTGTCATTGAGAAAGTTTTTGTTTTTTGAAAGCTCACTCATATTTTTAATAACAAAACCCTCAAGTTCTTTTCCTGGCAGAGTTAAGCCTGTACATACAGAACTGCCCTTTGAGGCATAGTTGTGGCATTTATACCAGAAATAATTCTCAGTTTTTTCCTCGCCGGTTGTTTTGCTTTTGTATTTTCTTCTATAGGTATAGCCATACATCGGACCTTGACACTTGCCGCATTTTACTAATCCAGACAGGAGATAGGTTTCTTTTGCTCTTGTATTTTTGAAACTTCTCTCCTTAATTAGCTCTTGAACCCTGTAAAAGGTATCGTCAGGGATTATTCTTTCATGCTCGCCCTGAACTATTTTCCATTCCTGCTTTGAAACCGGTTCCAATTTGCCAGAAAGATTGGTTTTTCTTTTGCCATACCAGATTTTGCCTGTATAAGTTGGGTTTGACAATACTCTTAAAATTGAAGAAGTTGCCCAGGGGAAATTCTCTCTTGTTTTTATGCCTTCGGTGTTTAGTCTGTTGGTTACTCCTCTTAAACTTCTTTCCTGCAAATAGAAATCAAAAATTTGTTTGACTGTTTCTGCTTCTTTTTCATCAATATAAAGCCTTCTTGCTTCAAGTGCTGTTTTATTTGCCTGCTCTATTGCTTCGTGTTCCGGCAGGCCTTTTTCTTTTAATTCCCGGATTATCCTTCTTTTTATCGTGTAGCCATAAGGAACAGGGCCTCCGTTCCATTTTCCTGCCAAGGCTCTGTGGAGCATGTCCTCGCCTACTCTTTCTGCTGTCATTTCTCTTTCCACCTGGGCAACAGAGCCGAGCAGATTGAGCATGAATCTGCCCATTGGTCCTGTTGTGTCTATGCTCTGGGTTATGCTTATGAATTTGATTTTGTTTTCCTCGAAAAACTCCATCAGTTCGATCAAATCCTTGAGGGAACGGGTAATTCTGTCTAACTTTGTCACTATCACCAGACTGATTTTTTTCTGCTTGATGTCTTGCATCAGTTCTTCGAGGGCAGGTCTTTTAATATCTTTTGCTGAGACACCAGCATCTTTGTAAACCTTGTGTTCTGCTATATTGCTTGCCTTACAATAAGCAACAAGTCTTTCTTCCTGGTTTTTGAGGCTTTCGCGCTCGATTTGGTTGAGGGTTGAAACCCTGATATAGAGGGCTGCGGTCATTGGAATTCCTTTTTGCAATAGAGGGAGTTTATCTGTTGACAAGATTCTTTAATGATTGCTAACGTAATGCCCAGGAGGTAGTAATTGTAATTTTGCAGTGTGAGAAAACATGTTTCTTAATTTTCTGCTTACATCATATTTCTCCTTATCTTTTTCTTTGATAATTTTTTCTTTAACTAAATTTCCTATAATTTTATGCAATATTGAATTTTCTATAGGTTCCTTGGGAAATTCAGTTCTATGTTTCAATTTCAGGGCACCTTCGACAGCCAGTAAAGAATAATGAGCTGCTATTGTGAAGAAAGGATAGTAGAAATAACTATAAACGAAAGCCATCTTTGCTGCTTCAAAAATTCCATCTATTTTTTCTGGTACTTCTTTTTTCAATTCTGCTTCGCTGACATATTTTTGTAAATCTTCAATAGTTATCCGCCTTCCTTTATCTGAAAGCGGTTCAATTGTTGCCAGTGAAGCAAGGATCTTGTCAGGTTTTATAAATTCAGATAGTGGTTTAATTTCCCCCATCGAAATTCCCCTAATTTTCTAAAACCCACTTCGCTATATCTATAAATTTTTCACAAATTTCTATACCCGCCAAGTCTTTTATTTCTCTAGACTTCAATATCTGAAGAAGACCACTGTATTCGCTGAGGGTATTTTGAAATCCTATCTCTACACCTTTGTCGTAAAATTCATAAGCAAAACCGAGCAGGATATGTTCAAAAAAATTATTTTCTTGTTTCGCCTTATCTAATCTCTCCTTTATTTCTAATTTAGTCTTCACGATACCCCCTCCTTGTGTTTTGTATTATACCACAAAATATTATAAACTAAAAAACAAAGGATGTCAATTGGCGTAACATTTATCAATAATTTCTGATTAAGCAAGGCAAAAGTAACATTCCTGTAACCAGGAGGGGTATTTTTGTCAGTGGCGGTTTACTTTTCCCCAGTTTGTGGCGGTGAAAATCCCCCACTTTCTAAATGAGTTAGAAAAAGTGGCGGTAAATTTTCCCCACCCCCTATTTGAGGGTAGTCACCAACCCATCGGTAATCGCTCAAGCAAAAGTGGACCACCTTTGAGTAGACTACAGTACCCACAGTTCCTTTTTTCCGTTTGGATATTGAACCCAGATAGGACCTATACCATGGTATTTTCCGGGTGGAGGCAGGTTGAGAGTCTCTAAAAACTCTTTTAAGGAAAAGGTGGCGCAGCATCCACCAGTCACCACTGTAACGTCATGCCCACGGGGAAATGGTTTAAAATACTTATGTCGTAATGAGATGATACCCTTTTCGGTAAGAGAGCGGCCTTTTTTGCTCCGGAAGGCGGTTACCGTATTAAACATAAAGAGGGTAAAGTAGATATGCGTGCAGATTCCATTCCACGACTGGCAAGGAAATTTGTTCAGATACCAGCCTTGTTTTAATTCCCGGTTGCCGTTGGTTTCTATCTTCCAACGCCGGCTATAAAGAGAGTAGCCTCCTTCAACCTGAGAAGAGAAACTTACCGGAAGGCTGGTAAGAAAACCAAATTCTTCTCCTTCTTTCACCTGTTTTCTCCCTTTCTTGCCTTGCTTTAATATTAAGATGCCGTTGATCTTTCTTTGGCAGGTTTCCATCTTAATCAGGTGGTCATAACCAGCCAGAATGGTACCATCAGAAAGTTTTGCTATTGTTTCTTCTCCGGCCCGGTGTAGTCCCTGCATATGCCTGGTTAGGTGTTCATCTTCTTTGGTGGGACAGACAAAATCAATCTCCTTTTCTTTTAGAAAATCAAAGAATGGACCAGAGGAAAACCCCCGGTCAAACAGAAGGATATCAATGGCACCTTCTCCTAATGTCTTCAAGGTTGATTCTACCAGAAATTCACCTACCGTAGATTCGTGTTGGTTTAGGGGTAAAACAATAGCGGCTACGACATAGTAGTCTTCACCATCCACCCTCTGGACAAAAACCAGTTTATAGCCTTTTTCCTTGATTACCTTACCGTCTTTCCGGTAGGTAATCTTACCGTAGTTTTGGTACTTTTTGTCTCCGGTAATCAGAAGCTTAACCGCATCCAAAGCATAGACCCCTTTCTTCCTGGGAAGGAATTTTCCACTTTTTAAAAGTAAGAGTCCTTCCTCAAAGAATCTTTTGGTCTCACTTTCCGGAAGTCTTTCCAGTTCGTCGTAAAAAGCGTTAATATTGACCGGCACATTTTTGCCTTCTTTGTTTTTGACCGAAAAACCATCTTCAATCTCCGCAATGGTAAATCCTAATTCCTGCAGAGTATCGGTATCTTCAAGGAGTCGGCCTGGTAACTGATTGATGCTGGCAGATTCCACCACTGGCTTCAGGCACAGGCAGTAGTGGAGGAATTTCCGGGGAATTTCTGGCCTTCTTTGCATTGGGCTTTTAATCTGTTCAAAAAGGTTTAATGTTTTAGTTTGATAAAGAAAACCGATAAAATCGTCTAATCTGCCCCGGCCCCGCAAGAAGACATCATCGTATTCCTTTTGCTTCAGTTTCCACAACACCTTTTCCTTGTCGTAAGGAAACAGACCCAGTTTTATTATCTTAACCTCTTTTTCTTTTTTCATCGGTCTTTCTCTTTTTCCTTATTTTCTGCTCGGGTTTGGTAAAAGAGGCTTTTTCAATCCGGGTGAGAGACTGAATAATCTCTTGGTTTAATCTTCTTAGTTTGGTGAGAGAGGATTGATATTCTTTGTAGCGCTCGACCAAAGGAATAAAAAAAGCCACTTCTTTTTTGGGTAGATATATCATTCTGGTTTTTCCTTTCTCTTTAGTGGAAAGGTACCAATAAGGACCGTGAGGCTTGCCCTTCTTACAACGGCAGTTGGGTTTCCCGCAGATATTAGCCAAACTTACTAAAGAATAAGGTACCATTTGATAGGGACGGGTAAGTTTATATTCTAAGTAGTTGCGCTCCTTTTTAAGAAAGCCTAATTGTTGCCTGATTCTGCTGGACTCCATATATTCCGCTTGTATACTATTTTATTTACTATTAGGATTTTAACATAAATAAAAACCTGTGTCAAGTTTGGAGGGAGGATGCGATATAATATAAGACAGGGATTAGCCTTTCGGCTTAATCAGAAATTATTG
>JAZDPL010000013.1:0-29186 GCA_043797665.1 Candidatus Omnitrophota bacterium | reverse complement strand
ATCCGACCCGCGGGCTTGATAAATCAAGCCCCTACCTTGAATGTTGAATACAAACATTTTTAATGTCCCAATGCCCCGTGCGGAAGCACGGGGTAATTTACTTGTTTTTCGCGCATGATAACACTGTTAATATCGTTAGTTTCTTCATAATAAACCAGACGATGGACTTGATATTTTTTGGTGAATCCATCAACGAAATCGTTTTTGTGTTCATATACTCTTTTTAGTAAATTGTTTGTTACCCCTAAGATATAAAGTACCGTTTTTTTTACTTGCCAAGATGTAAACATAATATGGACTCACAATGGATTCTTGTTTACTACACACAGGAATGACATCTGTTGTTACTGGATGCCGACGTTGAAGACAAAGTACGGGTCCTTTTCGGTTATCGCCGAATTATTAGGGTCAAAGGCACTAAAGGCGGCTTGCTGGGCGCGAGTTGGCCGCTGTTCTTGGCCAATCAAACTTTGCAAGATTCCATCCGAGCCGGCGGAGATTAGAACCATTGTGCCTGTGGCGCCAGCGGGTTTGAGTGAAGCAAGGGTGGTCCAGAACATCCGGCAGGGCCTGCCCCACGGGTCAAGGGGAGCGTTGGTAAGTTGGGTATTGATTGTAGAATTAACGTCCCATACATTATAAGGTATCGGAAGGTCATTACCTGTGTAATTAGATAATGTGTTAGCGTAATAACTTTTGTAAGTCGCGTAAGGTCCTGCCCACATATTCGAGGTGGAAAGAGTAGAAAGATCGGTAGTTGCCTCATTGTCGCTTTTGCCGTTGACGTAATCGCTGGAAGTCCAGACGTCTACGCCAGTTGTGCCTGTTATTGTCATATCTTCCAGGGGCACGTAGTAGCCTACTTCATTGTAGACCTGGCTGACCACGGTGGCTAAGTGCTGCATTTCAGAAAGGCACCGGTTTGTTTTTGCCTGTCTCATCGATTTCATAATGGCTGGCAGGAGAACACCAGCCAGGACAGCAATAATCACCATAACGACCAACATTTCTATCAAGGTAAAGCCTTTTTTTTGCGTAAAACAAGTCCTTTTCTTTTTCACCTTTCCTCCAGTTCTTGTCATTCTGAAGCGTAGTGTGCTACGGGTCCCCTTATAATTTACAGATAAACAAAGCGATAAAAAGAAAGTATAAACCCTGAATTCGGAAAAGCAGGATTTCCTGGAAAGGAGTCGCGGTTGGCCCGAGGCGGGCTAACCTGACTCCAAGAAGTTTCCGGTCAATCTGTGCCATCTTCTCCGGATAGAAGAGGAAGAGGGAGAAGAGAGAGAGCGAGAAGAGGAGTAAGGTTATCCTGATTGTGTTCAGGAGACGGTAAGGACTGAAAGAAAAAATAAGGAGGAAGAGAAGGAAAAGGGTGAAGGTTACCAGAGCCGGTTCTAATTTGAACCTATAAGGACTTATACCGGAGACCAATCTCCTTTTCTGTCGGCCGGAAGATAAGGTAAGGATGAGTTTACGCAAAAGTGAAACCCTTCTGGGCCGGGATGCTAAGGCTCGTAAGGTTAAGGGAATGGTCTCTTTAGGTGGTTCTTCCTTCCAGAGCCGCTGTCCCAGTTCTTTTAGGATTCCCTCCAATTCGTCGAGATTTTGGAATTTCATCGTCTTCTCCAGATATGTCACCCTGAGTGGAACGAAGGGTCTAAAAGAGAGATTCTTCGCTTTGCTCAGAATGACAGGGTGGGTTATTTCCCCTTCTGTATATTTAGTACCGGTTTTGGTTATAAAGGTTCATTTTTAAGAATGTCTGCCAGCAGCCATTTGGCTTTAAAGAGCCGGGACTTGACCGTTCCCTCGTTTATGCGCAGTCTTCGGGCTATTTCTGCGATGGATAGTTCTTCTAAATACCGCAGGCTGATTATTTCCTGGAAGAGGAAAGGCATTTTTGTGATGGCGAGGCGTACCTTCTCCTGTTTTTCGGTCAGGACAAACTCTTCAGCGGGAGAAGGTGCCTTTGGTGAAATCCCCCTGTATCCCCCTACCTTGATGGTAGGGAACCCGCCTTTTTTAAAGGGGGAAGAGGGAGAATGGGGCTGGCGAAGAAGGTCGGAGAGGGAGATAAGATGGTATTTTTTCCGGCGGTTTCTTTTGTGGTAGAGGTTGAGGAGGACGCGGTAGGAATAGGTATAGAAACTACATCGGCCCAGGAAACGGGGCAGACTCTGATAGAGGCTGAAGAAGGTTTCCTGGAGAAGGTCTTTGGCGGATTCTCTTTCTCCGCATAAAAGTAAGGCGACCCGGAAGAGCCGGGTTTCTACTGAAGAGAGCATCTGACCAAATGCGTCCAGGTCTCCTTTTTTTGCCTTGGCAATCAGAAGTGCTTCGTCAGCCATTATGTTTTATGCATCAACCCCTTAACATTTAATCAGTAAAGTCAAAGGTTTGTCAAATAAAAGCCGGGTGCGGTATAATATGAGATACCCCTCTGTCATTCTGAACAAAGTGAAGAATCTACAATATCCAAAGGTTTTGAAGATAGATTCTTCAGCACAATACGCTTCAGAATGACACTTGGCGTCATTTATGGGTATAAAGATTGTCAGTACGGGTTCTTACTTGCCGAAGAAGGTCTTGACCAACCAGGATTTAGAAAAGATGGTTGACACCTCGGACGAGTGGATTCGTACCCGTACCGGTATTTCAGAACGACGGATTGCTGCACCGGAGGAAGCGGTTTCGGACTTGGGTTTCCACGCAAGCCTGCGGGCGCTTAAAAAAGCCGGCGTCTCTTCCGAAAGTGTAGAGGTTATTATTGTCGCGACCATCACCGGCGATCACCCTTTTCCATCGACCGCCTGTCTCATTCAGAAAAAGTTGGGTGCTAAAAACGCTTTCGCCTTTGACATCGCCGCAGCCTGTTCGGGTTTTCTTTATGGTTTGGCAATCGCCAGGGGGTTAATCGTTTCCGGACATTACCGCAATGTCCTTTTGGTGGCTGCGGATACGATGAGCCGTGTGGCTGACTACACCGACCGGTCCACCTGTGTTCTGCTGGGTGATGGCGCCGGTGCGGCTTTCCTGTCATTTAGCAAGAAGGATTCTATTCTGGGGAGTTGTCTCTTTTCCGACGGTAATCTGGCAGAAATTCTGCTGGTCCCGGCCGGCGGAAGCCGCCGGCCAGCCAGCAAAGAGACCGTAGAACAAAGGATGCACTTCATGAAGATGGATGGCCAGGCTCTTTTTAAGGTTGCGGTTCAGGCGATGAGCGGAGCAGCCCGGCAGGCTTTGGAAAAAGCCGGTGTTGCCCCGGACCAAATCTCCCTGGTAATTCCCCACCAGGCGAATTTGCGTATCATCCAGGCAGTGGTTAAAAATCTAAACCTTCCGTTAGAAAAAGTTTTTTTGAACATCCATCGGTATGGAAACATATCTGCGGCATCGGTGGTGGTATGTCTGGATGAAGCCATATCAACCGGACTGGTTAAAGAAGGAGACCTGGTGCTCTTCTGTAGTTTTGGTGCCGGCCTCACCTGGGCCGCCACCGTAGTACGTCTTTAAATCCCCCTCAATCCCCCTTTGTCAAAGGGGGAAAATAGGGGGATTTGGCTTGACAGGGGTTTGAAAATCATACTAAAATTTAGTAAATACGCAGTGAAGTACGTTATATCAGGCACGAAAATGTAGGGGGCTCAATTTATTGAGCCCGAAAGATATGCGGGTCGGATGAATCCGACCCCTACACTAACGGTGTTCGATGATTAGTAGAAAAAGTCTCTGGCTGTTTGTTCTTTTCCTTGGGTTTTTGCCTTTGTTTGCTCACGCGGCGCAGGAGTATACCGTAGTCAAAGGTGACAACCTCTGGAGTATCTCCAGGAGGCATAACCTTACGGTTAAAGAACTGAAGACTTTAAATAAATTCACCGGAAGTGCCCTCAAAATAGGTCAAAAGTTAGTAATAAGTAGTCCCAGGGTAGAAACTCCTGAAGTCAAGTCAAATTCCTCTCAATCCTCCTTTGTAAAAGGGGGACCTCAGGGGGATTCTGTTACCCGCACCGAAAAGGTTCAGCAAAAAGCCTACTGGGCCGATGTCTTATCAAAAAAGGTTACCGAATATGCGGAAGGGATACTGGACTCAGAGAAGAGTGAAATCCCCCTCAATCCCCCTTTGTCAAAAGGGGAGGAAGGGGGATTAGAAAAAAAGCATCAGATAAGCCAGGGTGCAGTTGGGACTCAGGTTTTAACCGGAGACCAGGTTAAGCAAGCCCCCTACCTTGATGGTAGAGGACCCGTGCCTGTGGCTCAGGTTCCGCCAGGTAGTCAAGTTTCCGCAGGAAACGAAACCCCCTACCTTGATGGTAGGGAACCCGTACCTGTTTCTACTCCTCAGGAATACACCGTACGCAAAGGCGACAACCTCTGGAGTATCGCTAAGAGGCACGGCATTACCGTGAAGGAACTTAGGGCATGGAACAACCTCACCGGAAACAGCCTCAGGATAGGTCAAGAATTGATTGTCAGTACCACCGAACGAGAAGAAAGCCGGTCGCGGGAAATTGGTTCTAACTACCGGACTGAAAAGGTCTACCACAAGATTAAGAAGGGTGACACCCTGGCGAAGATTGCCCGGAAGTATGGTACCGGTGTGCCGGAACTGAAGAGATTGAATAACCTGTCCAACACCCGTATTTCCACAGGCAAACGGCTTCTGGTAAAGGTCTCTAAGGTTCGGGTCCCTTCTGCGGAAGAGCCAACCTTAGAGGTCGCCAATAACAAACCGGTAGATAAGGAATCGGAATTACCCCCGGACTTGGATGGGGCTGCGGCAAAACTTCTGCAGAGCGCTTTTGAATTTGTCGGTGTGCCTTACCGGTTGGGCGGGTTCAGCCAGTTAGGGATTGACTGTTCCGGTCTGGTCAAAAAGGCTTTCAGCGCTATCGGCATTGACCTTCCGCGAACAGCCAGGACTCAATTCTTAAAAGGAGAGCCGGTTGCCTTTTCTGACCTTTTACCGGGTGACCTTCTTTTTTTTACCACCAGAAAGGCACGTTACCCGACCCACGTAGCAATCTATTTGGGAAAGGGTTTGATTTTACACGCCAGCCGGAGTAACCGCCGGGTGATGGTGGATAACTTTGAAAAATCCGGCTATTTCCGAAGCCACTTTATCGGAGCCCGCCGCGTTCTATCAGAACCGGATGTTATATCTCCGGTGGAAGCCAGCGAGTAAGGTCACTTTTTCTCCCACTTTAAAAGTTCAGTAATTTGAGCCAGCGTCCCGCCCCTGCGAATTTCCTCACGCAGGCGGTTCTCTTTTTCCAGAACGTCCATTGCCCGGTTGGTAAACTCCACTGCGGACTCTTTGGAAATAATTACCACGCCGTCTTCATCGCCAACCACCCAGTCGCCCGGAAAGATTCTTTGACCACCGAGATGGACCGGTACGCCAATCTCACCAAAACCTTTTGGTTCTCCGGCGTTAGGGCAGATGTGCCGGCTGAAGGCAGGGAATCTCAACTTCCTGATGTCGCTTACGTCCCGAATCGCTCCGTCAATCACCACGCCGGCCAG
This sequence comes from Candidatus Omnitrophota bacterium, assembly GCA_043797665.1. Taxonomy (GTDB): domain Bacteria; phylum Ratteibacteria; class UBA8468; order MWAK01; family MWAK01; genus CAZVUE01. Next base: position 23,660 of record JAZDPL010000013.1, on the reverse strand, counting down.
TTTTTTCGTTACAGCGCTGTGGGTGGCTAATTCTCCCCAGACCGCCGGCGGAACACCCCCGGCGTCAATGACAATGACATCCCCTTTTTTCGCCAAATCGACCGCCTCAACCGGTTTTGCCCAGTCACCCGGGTATGTGCGCACGGTAAACGCTTCACCCATCATCTTCATCCCGGACCATTCTCCCACCGGCTTGATTCCGGAAAGGCCAAAGGCGCGGTGCATTCCATCGGAGATATTTGCCGTGGAGACTTTTTCCAGCGTCTTTCTGATTCCTTCCGGACCCACCCGGCGATAAAGGGGAGTAGGTATAGATTTATGTTTTGTCATCGCTTCTTTGATTATTCGGGTAGCCTGTGCTGCGTCAGGACTCTTGGTAATGGCACCGCCCACGATGATAATAGAAGCCCCGGCATTAAGGGCTAAGGCAGCGTTTTCCGAATTTATTCCGCCGGAGGCAGCAATCGGTAATGGCGTAACCCTGGCTAACCGTTTAATGACGTCAAAAGAGACCTTGCCGGTCATCTGCTGATCAATGCCGATATGGATATTGAGGAAGTCAACACCGATGTCCGTCAATTTTTTTGCCCGGGTTTCCACGTCTTCAACCCCTAAGAAGTCAGCCATAATCCGGCAGCCGTAGTTCCGGCCGGCCAGCACGCTGTCTTTAATGGTGTCAATAGGTGCGCCGGCCATTACTACCGTGATATTGGCGCCCGCTTTCGCAGCCATCTCTACTTCTAACCGGCCGGCGTCAAAGGTCTTCAAATCTGCCACGATGGTCTTTTTGGGGAATTTTGCCCGCAGACGCCTGACCGCTTCCAATCCGGCACTCTTAATCAAGGGTGTGCCGGTTTCCAACCAGTCCGCACCGCCTTTCACTGATTCTTCCGCCACTTTGAGTGCCCGGGCTAAATCAACAAAGTCTAACGCCACCTGCAAAATCGGTTTCATAGATTATAAATGTAGGGGCTTGATTTATCAAGCCCGCGGGTCGGATGAATCCGACCCCTACAGTTTTTTCCTAAAGAACGCCAGTACTTCCTTTCGCATCTCCGCAGTCTCCCGGTGTCCCACGTTATACCGTACCATCCGCCAGGCGTTGTAGGGGCTTGATTTATCAAGCCCGCGGGTCGGATGAATCCGACCCCTACTTTGATAGACTTTCTTGAGTGCCGCGTCAATCTTATCCAGACCCTCCGGCGGAGTCAGCAGGTCAAAATTTCCCGCCAGAGCTAAGTGGGCTCTGGGTGCGATAAGACTGTTTATTCCTGCGGTGTCAAACTCTTTTAAGAGACCCGGGACGTAGTAATAGATGCCGTGTCCGTCCAACCCCCGGCGGTTAATCAGGGAATGAAAATCGGTCAGACAGCAGATATCGACGCATACCTTTATCCGGATATCCAGGGCGGCTACCCACCAGGCCATGGTACTGCCCATAGACATTCCCATTGTTCCCAGACGGTCTTTATTGACTTCGGTTCGGGAGACTAAATAGTCTATTGCCCGCAGGCTGTCGTAGACCATCATTCCCCATAAGACCTGTCCCTTCCAGAGCATCTCCTTGAAGAGTTCTGATTCGGTTCTTCCGGCTCTCTCTCCGAAATTCCAGGCATCAATCGCCAGAGCCGCGTAGCCTTCTTTCGTTAATGCCTCAGCGTAGGATACCGGGAACATATAGGGTGCGCTCTCCAATAGTTCATCTTTGCCTGCATTATACCTTCCGCCGTGGGAATGGTTGAAGAGGATGCCCGGCACCCTTCCTTTTGCTTTTTTTGGATAGACAAAGCAGGCGGGTACCTCTTCCAGTCCGTTCAGGTTTAAAGACAGCCGTTCCAAAACAAAGTTTTTTTGTTCTTCCTTAGTAATCAAACGGCTTGATACCGGTCGTCTCCTGTCCGGCAAATCCCCTAAAAGCCGGTACAGCCTTCCCCTCTTTTCCTCTTCCTTCATTCCATCTCCCCTGTCATTCTGAGCCCTTCGTTTGTCATTCTGAGCCCTTCGTTTGTCATTCTGAGCGAAGCGAAGAATCTCAGGGTAAACTCCGCGAAGAATCTTGGTGTTGACAATCTTCCCCGGATATAGTAAAATTTATCCTGTCTCTGGTGACCATAGCGGAAGGGAAACACCCGTTCCCATTTCGAATACGGCAGTTAAGCCTTCCCGCGCCGATGGTACTGTTTCGGAAACGAAACGGGAGAGTAGGTCGTCACCAGGGACATTTTTATTTTACCACACCCGCCTAATACCCTCCAATACCTCAGGGACCGCTGAAAAGGTTTCCCCATCTGTCATTCTGAGGGGACATAGTCCCCGAAGAATCTCGTCTACATGGAGTTCTCAACAAAAATCAGATTCTTCGTTTACACTCAAGAATGACAAAACGCTATCGTACCTTCCGTGTTTGACAAAAAATTCAAGAAGGAGATATAATATTTTAGGGGGAATTCCAAAATGAAGATAGCCGTAAGCGGCAAAGGCGGGGTAGGCAAGACGACCCTTGTTGCCGTCCTCGCCAGACTGTTCACGGAGAAAGGACAAAAGGTTTTTGCCATTGATGCCGACCCGGATGCCAACCTTGCCCTGACTTTAGGGTTCCCCCGCTCTTCTCAAATTACGCCTCTCATTAAGATGAAGGAATTGATTGAGGAGAGGACCGGTGCCAAGGCAGGCGCTTCCAATCCTTACTTTAAGTTAAACCCGCGTGTTGACGATATTCCGGATAAGTTTTTTGTTTCCCACCAGGGCATAAATTTAGCGGTGATGGGTACGGTACGGGGCGGTGGTCTGGGCTGTACCTGTCCGGAGAACGCCTTTTTGAAAGCGCTCCTCCGGCATTTAATCGTAGAGAGAAAAGAGGTGGTACTTCTGGATATGGAGGCGGGAATCGAGCACTTAGGCCGGGGAACCGTGGAAGCGGTTGACCGGCTGATTATTGTGGCGGAACCCAGCCTGCTCAGTATTGAAACCAGCCTTCATATTAAGAATCTGGCCGGGGAGATTGGCCTCAAAAAGATCGGTGTGGTCGGTAATAAGATTGATGATGAAGAGGACCGGAAGTTCATTACGGATAGACTTAAAGCTCTTGAACTCTTAGGCTTTCTTTCTTACCATGAAGAAATAAAAGACGCCGGTTTAAAGGGTTTATCCTTATTTGGAAGTTGTCCGGAATTATTGAAAGAAGGCGAAGCGATTTTAAATAGGTTGACGTAGGGGCGCCATTCATGGCGCCCGCGGGTTTGATAAATCAAACCCCTACAAAAGAAGGAGAAGCGATGGCTTTGGAGATTCCGAAGATTCCTTATTCAGGCAAGATAAATGAAGTCAAGGTTGGACGGGGTGAAAAGACGATCACGGTAGGCGGGGAGACCAGTTACCCGTTCCGCCTTTTTGAAGGTCTGATGCCGAACCCGCCCCGCATCGCCTTTGAGGTCTACGATACCAGGCCGGAAGATTGGACCGCCGGAGACCGGACTCCGTTCAAGGACGTTCTTGACGACCCGGTCGCCTGGGCGAAGAAGACCGTTGCCGAATGTAATGCGGAAATGGTCTGTCTCCGTCTGGTCAGTACCGACCCCAATGGCTTGAACCGGTCTGCCGAAGAGGTCGCTCCGATTGTAAAGGAGGTGTCGTCCGCGGTTTCGGTGCCTCTGATTGTCTGGGGATGCGAAAGCGCGGATAAGGATGCCGAAGTTCTGCCTAAAATCGCCGAGGTCTGTCAGGACAGGAATCTAATTCTGGGACCCGCTACGGACAAAAATTACAAGAAAATCGGCGCGGCCGCCATTGCCTATAAACATACCATTGTGGCTTCTACGCCCATTGATATCAATCTTGCCAAACAATTAAACATACTGTTGGGAGATCTTGGCGTGCCGGACGACCAGATACTAATTGACCCCAATATCGGCGGTTGTAGTTTAGGGTACGGAATAGAGTATACCTTCACGGTGATGGAACGGGCGCGCCAGGCTGCCTTAACCCAGGCCGACAGGAAATTGCAATTCCCCATCATTGCTAATTTCGCCACTGATGTCTGGAAGAAGAAAGAGGCTAAGACTACTGAGGAAGAGGACCCGAAATTAGGCGATATCGGGAAAAGGGGAATACTTTTAGAGGCTTTGACCGGCATTACCCTTCTTCTGGCGGGTGCTGACATTCTGGTTATGCGTCATCCGGAAGCAATTAAACTGGTCCGGCAAGCGGTTAAAAATCTGGTAAATATTCAGTAAACACGTGTCATTCTGAGCGTCAGCGAAGAATCTAATCCATTAGATCCTTCACGTTCGTTCAGGATGACAAAAGACGTTATTTTACAATGAGGATGTGTTTATATGGACAGAATATTCGTTAATCCTGAAAAGTGTTTGGGCTGCCGGAGTTGTGAAATCGCCTGCGCGGTGGAACATTCAGATTCGAAAGATTTGTTTGAGGTACTTAAAGAATCACCTTCCCCTAAATATAGAGTTCATCTAACCGAAATCAAGGGTTTTGCCGTACCCTTACAGTGTCGTCACTGCGAATCTGCACCCTGTGTTCAGGTCTGTCCCACCAAGGCTCTCCGTAGAAGAAGTTTGGAAGAACCGGTAGTGATAGATACCCCTTTCTGTGTCGGATGTTCCTTCTGTGTTATTGTTTGCCCCTGGGGTATTCCTCAGTTAAGCAAGGATAAAAAGGTCATTATAAAGTGTGACCTCTGTTTGGAAAGGTTGCAGAATGGAGAGGAACCTGCCTGTGTTGAAGCCTGTCCAACCGGTGCTTTAAAATTGGAGTCTATTTGTGAGTTAATTGGGAGTCGGAAATAAGATGGAAACAGAAATAGAGCGGATATTAAAAAGGCATAAATATTCCCGGTCTTCCTTAATCGCCATCCTTCAGGACATTCAGGCAGAATATAACTATTTACCAGAAAAGGCTTTAAGGGGAATTGCCGAAGGGATAGGGATTCCGTTCAGTAAAATTTTCAGTGCCGCAACGTTCTTTAGGGCTTTTTCACTTAAACCCCGTGGTAAACACCTGATTACCGTATGCCTTGGAACTGCCTGCCACGTAAGAGGAGGGGCAAGGCTCGTGGAAGAGATTGGAAGGATTTTGGAAGTTAAGCCGGGTGAGACCACTGATGACCAGCGGTTTACCTTAGAAACGGTAAATTGTTTAGGATGTTGTGCCATCGGACCGATTATGGTGGTTGACGGGAAATACTTTGGTGAAGTGACCCCGGCAAAAATCAAATCTATTATTAAAGGTTATGAATAAAAAAGAAAAAGATTCAACGTCTCCTGGTTTGGAGAAACTAAGTAGCCTGCGAACGGCCATCGCTAAAAATAAATCTTCTTATAAAATCAGGGTTGTGGTTTCCGCTGGTACCTGTGGTCGGGCCCGGGGAGCCGGAGAGGTAGTAGACGCCTTTAAGAATGAACTTGAAAGAAGCAGACTCACCAGGAAGGTGGAATTTCAGGAGACAGGCTGCCATGGTTTTTGTGAAGTAGAACCGGTAGTAGTAATTTACCCGAAAGGCATCTTTTACCAGCGGGTAAAACCGGATGACGTTTCAGAAATTATCTCTGAGAGCGTAAAGAAAGGTGGTATTGTCGAACGGCTACTTTATGTTGACCCTCTAACCAAGAAAAAGGTTGTTTACGAAAAAGATGTGCCGTTCTATCAAAAGCAGAACCAGATTATTTTAGGTAATAACAGGAAAGTTGACCCCACCAATATTGACGATTATCTTGTTCTCGGGGGCTATGAATCCCTCGCCAAGGTTCTCTTTACTATGCAGCCGGAAGAGGTGATTGAGGAGATTAAGAAATCAGGACTTCGGGGCAGAGGCGGGGGCGGGTTTCCTACCGGAAAGAAGTGGGAGTCCTGCCGGAAGGCCGAAGGCGAAGTTAAATATGTAATCTGTAACGCGGATGAAGGAGACCCCGGTGCCTATATGGACAGGAGCCTTCTGGAAGGTAATCCCCACAGTATTATTGAGGGGATGATTATCGGTGCCTATGCTATTGGGTCCCACGAGGGGTATATCTATGTGAGAAATGAGTATCCTCTGGCCGTGGCGAACGTAAAGATAGCTTTGCAGCAAGCCGAGGAGTATGGACTTTTAGGCGAAAGGATTTTGGGTTCAGGATTTGATTTTCGGATTGAGATTGTTCGGGGAGGGGGAGCATTTGTCTGCGGAGAGTCTTCCGCGTTAATGTCTTCTTTGGAAGGGAAGGTTGGCAGGCCGAGGGCAAAGTATGTCCATACTGTGGAGAAAGGGCTCTGGGATAGGCCAACCAATCTAAACAACGTTGAGACCTGGGCGAATGTACCTTTAATTATTAACCAGGGTACGGAATGGTATTCAAAAATTGGGACAGAAGGAAGCAAAGGCACAAAGATATTTTCGTTGGTAGGAAAGGTATGTAATACCGGCCTGGTAGAAGTCCCGATGGGAATGACCTTAAGGGAGATTATCTATGAGATAGGTGGTGGAATTCCGAAAGGTAAAAAGTTTAAAGCGGTCCAAACCGGCGGTCCTTCCGGCGGGTGTCTTCCGGAAAGCCTTATTGACCTTCCGGTTGATTTTGATGCTTTGACCGAGGCAGGTTCTATGATGGGTTCCGGGGGTATGATTGTAATGGATGAAGATACCTGCATGGTTGATGTCGCCAAGTATTTTTTGGATTTTCTCAAAGAAGAATCCTGCGGGAAATGTGTCCCCTGTCGTGAGGGAATAAAACAGATGCTCGCAATTCTAAATAGAATTTGTGCGGGAGAAGGACAGGAAGGCGATATCGGGCTATTAGAAGAGATATCAGCGGTGTTAGTGGATGTTTCCCTTTGTGCCCTGGGAACGAGTGCACCCAATCCTGTTCTTTCGACCATAAAATATTTTCGCCAGGAATATGAGACACACATTAAAGAGAAGAAATGTCCGGCCGGGGTTTGCCGGGCGCTTATTAAATATTATGTTGATGAAAAATCCTGTACCGGTTGTGGCTTATGTGCCAGGAACTGTCCGCAAAACGCGATAAAAGGGGAAAGGAAAAAGCCCCACACGATAGATTCAGACAAGTGTACCCGGTGTGGAATTTGTCGTGATATTTGTAAATTTGACGCTATTAAGGTGAGATAATGGTAGAGATTACAATTAACGGAGTAAAGGCAAAATCAGCAGAAGGAATCACGGTCCTGGAGCAGGCAGAAAAGATGGGCATTAAAATCCCAACTCTCTGCTACCACAAAGCACTTACTCCTTTTGGTTCCTGCCGGCTCTGTAGCGTAGAGGTTACCGAAGGAAAGAGGACAAGAGTGGTTACCGCTTGCAATTACCCCATTAGAAGGACAATAGAAATCAGGACGGATACCGAAAGGATTTTGAAAACACGCCGGTTGATTGTAGAATTTCTTTTAGCCCGGTGTCCCGGGGTTGAGGTCATAAAAGACCTTGCCCGGGAGATGGGAATAACTGGAAAAAGGTTTCCCAAAGAAGATAAAGATTGTATCCTGTGCGGACTCTGTGTGAGGGTCTGCGAAGAGATAATTGGTGTGGGTGCGATTGACCTTGTAAACAGGGGAGTTGAAGAAGAAGTAGATACTCCCTACTCTATTAATTCAGAGGTCTGCATCGGTTGTGGAGCGTGCGTTTTTGTCTGTCCTACCGGAGCGGTGAAGTCTGAAGATATTGAGCGTGAGAGGAGATTAGAACGTTGGCATACCAACCTTTCTTTAAGGAGATGCAAACTGTGTGGAGAAACAGTGGGTACTGAAGCCCAGATTGAATATTTAAAGAAGAAGATTGACTTGCCGAAAGAGATATTTGAAACTTGTTCCCGGTGTAAGAGGAAGAGATATGCGGAAGAATTGATGATTTCGCATGGTCTACCAAGAAAGGAATAAAATGACACCCATTAGGGTGTCACCCTGAGTGGAACGAAGGGTCTCAGAAAGAGATTCTTCACTTCGTTCAGAATGACACAAAACAAGGGGTAGAACGATGAAAAGCATTGATAAAGCGGTACAATCGTTACTGAAAGAAGTTGGAACCAAAGTTGAGACTGTCTGGGACCGGTTAGAGAAGCAGATTCCCCAGTGCGGATTCGGCAAGTTGGGCATCTGCTGCAAGAACTGCGCGATGGGTCCCTGCCGCATCGACCCGTTCGGTGAGGGAGCGGACCGGGGCGTCTGCGGCGCGACCGCAGATACCATAGCGGCCCGGAACTTCCTGCGGATGATTGCGGCCGGCGCGGCCGCCCATTCTGACCACGGCCGGGCGGTTGCGGAAATCTTTTTGGCGGTCGCCAACGGACAGGCACCCGGCTACCGGATTAAGGACGAAAAGAAATTAATGAATGTGGCGCAAGATTTTGAGGTCGTTACCGAAGGAAAGACCAGGGAAGAAATCGCGAAGGCTGTTGGTGAAAAAGCCCTGGCACAGTTCGGTCAGCAGGAAGGCGAACTGCAATTTATCAAAAAAGCGCCGGTAAAACGACAGGAAATCTGGCGCAAATTGGGTGTGGTGCCCCGGGGCATTGACCGGGAAATTACCGAGACGATGCACCGTACCACAATGGGGGTGGACCAGGACTACCGGAACCTTTTACTCCAGGGAACCCGCTGTGCCCTGGGCGACGGCTGGGGCGGCTCCATGATTGCCACCCAACTGCAGGATATTCTTTTCGGCACGCCGGTTCCAATACGCGGTCAGGTGAACCTGGGCGTCCTGAAAGAAGACGAGGTCAACATAATAGTCCACGGACATGAGCCGCTCCTTTCGGAGATGATTGTGGTGGCTGCCTCGGATAAAGAGATGCTGGAACTGGCCAAGGCAAAAGGCGCTAAGGGCATCAACCTCGCGGGAATCTGCTGTACCGCCAACGAAATTCTGATGCGCCACGGAATTCCCATCGCGGGTAATATCCTCCACCAGGAACTGGCTCTTTTGACCGGTTTGGTAGAGGTGATGGTGGTGGACGTCCAGTGCATAATGCAGTCTCTGCCGGTGGTTGCTGAATGTACCCATTCTCTCATCGTAACCACCTCTCCGAAAGCCAAAATTCCCGGCGCGGTCCATATTCAGATGGACGAACATAACGCCCTGAAGTCAGCCAAAGAAATTGTCCGGAAAGCGGTGGAGAACTTCCCGAAGAGAACCAAAAATATCCACAAAGTAGAAGAGAAGATGGACCTCATTGCGGGATTCTCCGTAGAGACGGTTAACTATCTTCTGGGCGGTACTTTCCGGGGTTCTTTCAAACCGTTAAATGAAAACATCATCAACGGCAGAATTCGCGGAGTGGCCGGGGTGGTTGGCTGCAACAACCCCAAGGTGACCCAGGACGAAAACCACCTGGCTATGGTAAAGGAATTAATTAAAAACGACGTCATCGTTTTGCAGACCGGATGTTCAGCCATCGCCTGTGCCAAAGCCGGGCTTCTCTTACCGGAGGCAGCTAAACAGTACGCGGGTGCCGGACTGGCTGAAGTCTGTGAAACGGTTGGTATTCCGCCGGTTTTGCACCTGGGTTCCTGCGTGGACAACTCCCGGATTCTTTTAGCCGCCGTAGAAGTAATTAAAGAAGGCGGTCTGGGCGAAGATATTTCCGATTTACCCGCCGCGGGTGCCGCTCCGGAGTGGATGAGCGAAAAGGCGATTGCCATCGGCCAGTACTTTGTGGCTTCCGGAGTCTTTACCGTATTCGGGGCGACCTGGCCCACCTTCGGGAGTGAGGAACTGACCAAACTTTTGTTTGAGGGTTTTGAAGAGACCTTCAAGGGCAAATGGGCTTTTGAGCCGGACCCGGTAAAAGCAGCCCATTTGATGATTGACCACATTGACAAAAAGCGCAAGGCTCTGGGAATAGACAAGGCGCGGGAAAGAGTTCTCTTTGATATGGCAAAGCGCCGGGAATTAGTAGGGGCTTGATCCCTGTCTAATGCATACAGGGACAAGTTTATCAAGCCCGCATTCTTTCGGGTCGGATGAATCCGACCCCTACATGAAGGATTTATTGCATTTGTATTAAGTGAGGGGGAAGAAAATATGTCCAGGATTATCTGTTCTGCAGGGATACGCGGTGCCCATAAGATAGTAAACCGGGCAAAAGAGAAGTGGCAGGGAGCAATTGACAAATTCGGTGTCAAGCAGGAGGTAGGGTTCCCCAACACCGGCTACTACCTGCCGGTAATCTACGGGATTCTGGGAATTCCGGTGAAGACGCTGGGGGATATGGAACCGGTTTTGCAGAGATGTACGGAATTACTGCCTCCTTTCGTTGAGGAAAAACACTGGCTGCCCTATCTGGCGCCGGCTCTGGACGCCGGCATGGCAACCTTCTTTGCGGAAGAGATTATTGAGGCAATCCGGTACCTGGAAGACCCCGGGTTTTACGCCAACCAGGAAGAGCCGCTGGAAGGCAATATCTGGTTGGGTGCGGCCGACGATATTACCCTGCGCAAACGCGGCATTGAATTCGTCGACGGCAGTGCGCCGGGTTTTGCGGCGATTTTAGGTGCGGCTCCCAGTAAAGAGATTGCGGTAAAAATGGTGCAGGAATTGCAGGAGAAGAACCTTTACGTCTTTATGGCCGCGGAATCAGGTGGCAAGAAGTTTGCGGAGCAGTTGACCTCTGCCGGCATCCAGGTGGGCTGGCCCACCCGGTTAGTGCCCTTTGGTCCGGACGTCAGCGCCGCCATTTTTGCGGCCGGGTTTGCCACCCGGGCCGCCCTGGCTTTTGGCGGCGTAAAGCCGGGCGATTATAAGAAACTATTACTTTATAATAAAGAGCGGATTTTTGCTTTTGCCATTCCTTTAGGGGAAGTAACGGAAGAGTGGTACGCCAACGCATTGGGCGCGGTCAATTACGGATTCCCCATCATTGCTGATTCCGACATCCCCCAGATTCTGCCCACCGGAATTTGTACTTACGAGCACGTGGTCTCCAACGTTCCGCACGACCAGATTATTTCCCGGGCGATTGAAGTGAGAGGTTTGAAGATAACCGTAACCAAGGTTCCGATACCGGTTCCTTACGGTGCCGCCTTTGAAGGCGAACGGGTCCGGAAAGAGGACCTGTATGCCGAGTTCCGGGGCGGAGTAAATGCGGTCTGCGAGTGGACCACCTCAAAGCCGATGGAAGATGTGGAAGACGGAAAGGTAGAGGTAATCGGTCCGGATTTGGATAAGATGGCTGCCGGTTCTCAAGGGCACCTTGCCATTGTGGCGGAAGTGGCCGGCCGGAAGATGCAGAAGGATTTTGAACCTATCCTGGAGAGGCAGATTCACCACCTTATCAATTACGCCCAGGGCGTAATGCACATCGGGCAGCGCGATACCGCCTGGATCCGTATCAGTAAGTCCGCTTTTGAAAAAGGGTTCCGGCTTTCCCATCTGGGTTCTATCATCCACGCCAAGTACCACAGCGACTTCGGGAAGATATTCGACAAAGTTCAGGTAAGGCTCTATACCGAAGAGGCGAAAGTCAAAGAGATTCTCAATTCAGCCAAAACGGTCTATGCGGAACGGGACAACCGGATTGAAGGGATGACCGACGAATCCGTAGATACCTACTACTCCTGCACCCTGTGCCAGAGTTTTGCGCCCCAGCATGTCTGCATGGTCAGTCCGGAACGGACCGGCCTGTGCGGTGCCTATAACTGGATGGACTGCAAAGCCTCCTATGAGATTAACCCCACCGGTCCCAACCAGCCGGTTAAAAAGGGTGAGGTGATTGACCCCAAGTTCGGCCAGTGGAAAGGTGTCAACGACTTTGTCTACCAGGCTTCCCGGCAGAAGATTGACCACTACAATTTTTACAGCGTGGTCCATGACCCGATGACCACCTGTGGTTGTTGTGAGTGTATCTGCGTGGTCTTACCGCTCTGCAACGGCGTGATGATTGTTAACCGGGAGTACCAGGGTATGACCCCCTGCGGGATGAAATTTACCACCCTGGCCGGTACCATCGGCGGCGGTCTTTCCACCTCGGGATTCGTGGGTCACTCAAGATATAACGTCTGCCAGCGTAAGTTCATCTCCGGCGACGGAGGATTCCAGAGAATCGTCTGGATGCCCAAAATGTTGAAAGAAGAGATTGCCAAAAGGCTGCAAATCCGGGCGGAAGAGATTGGTGTTCCCAATTTTGTATCTCTGGTTGCGGACGAAACGGTCGGAACCACCGAAGAAGAAATCCTTCCGTTCCTTCAGGAGAAGAACCACCCCGCCCTGAACATGGAATCGCTGTTGGGGTAACTAATACAACATGTTTCAAATAAATTGTCATTCCGGCGGATAGTAAGCCGGAATCCATTGGTTGATTTATTGGATTCCCGCTTAAGGCATGCGGGAATGACATATTAACGGTAGGCGCAAAACAGAATAGAGGAGTTAAAATGGGACTGAGCGGAATTGAAATCTACAAAAAGTTGCCCAAAAAGAACTGCGGAGAATGCGGAGTTCCCACCTGCCTGGCTTTTGCCATGAGTTTAGCGGCCGGCAAGGCGGAACTGAGCGCCTGTCCTTACGTGAGTGAGGAGGTCAAGGCGGAATTAGCGGAAGCCTCAGCACCGCCGATTCGCACCGTTACTATCGGAACCGGCGACAGCGCTTTTAAGGTTGGCGGTGAGACGGTCCTTTTCCGGCACGAAAAGACCTTTATCAATCCGCCGGCGCTCACCCTGCTGATTAAAGATACGGAAAGTAATGAGGTAATCGACAAAAAATTAGCCTCGGTCAATAAATTTCAGTACGACCGGGTAGGCCTTCTCCTGAAAGCAGACCTAATTGCGGTTAAGGAAGAATCCGGGAATGCGGAAAAATTTACCGCGGTCGTAAAGAAGGTTAAAGAGAAAACGAAAACCGGACTGGTCCTGATGAGTAATAATCCCCAAATATTAGGACCGGCTCTGGCGGTATGTAAAGAGGACAAGCCGCTTATCTATTCCGCAAACAAGGAAAACTGGGAGAGCATGGCGCTTTTGGCGAAAGAAAATGCCTGTTCCCTGGCGGTTTCCGGTGAGACTCTGGATGAGGTCATTGACCGGGTGAATAAGATACAGGAAAAAGGGGTCAAAGACTTAGTCCTTGATTCTGGTGCCAGGACCTTGTCCCGGATGCTCCAGGACCAGGTGGTAATCCGCCGGGCCGCTCTCCTCAAAAAGTTCCGGCCCTTAGGTTTCCCCACCATCGTCTTCCCCTGCCAGATGGCCAAAGACCCGATGGAAGAAGCAGTCATCGCTTGTGTGGCGATTGCCAAATATGCGGGAATCATTGTCCTTTCCGAAATTAAGGGTGAGACGCTCTTTCCGCTTCTTTTAGAGAAGATGAATATCTACACCGACCCTCAGCGGCCGATGGCGGTCAAAGAAGGAATTTACGAAATCAACAAGCCGGATGAAAATTCGCCGATTCTGGTTACCACCAACTTTGCGCTTACCTACTTTATGGTCTCCGGCGAGGTGGAAACCAGCCGGATTCCCGCCTGGGTCCTGGTTCAGGACGCGGAAGGGCTTTCGGTTCTGACCGCCTGGGCCGCGGATAAATTTGTGGCGCAGACCATCGCACCCTTTATCAAGAAGAGCGGAATTATGGATAAGGTTAAGCATAAGAAACTGATTATTCCGGGTTACGTAGCGCAGATTTCAGGGGAACTGGAAGAAGAGTTGCCCGGCTGGGAGATAATGGTTGGTCCCAGGGAATCAGCCCACATCCCGGCTTTCTTAAAGATGACACATTAGTGTAAGGAGGAAGATGGTTCTCGTTGGTGAAAATCTCAACATTATGTCCAAACAGATTGGCCCGGCGATTAAGAATAAAGAAGCCGGACCGATTCAGGAATTGGCGGTCCAGGAAGAGTCAGCCGGAATGGACTACCTGGACATCAATTTAGGTCCGGCGCGGAAGAACGGTCCGGAAATTATGGAGTGGCTGGTCAAGACCGTCCAGGAGGTAGTGAAAGTACCTTTGTTCCTGGATACGACCAACGTAGACGCGTTGGAAGCCGGGCTTAAGGTTCACCAAGGGAAGGCGGTTATCAACTCCATCTCCTGCCGGCCGGAGCGGATGGAGGCGTTATTCCCCCTGGTGAAAAAGTATAACGCAGGTTTTGTCGGTCTGCTGCTGGGTGTTGAGGGTATTCCCCGGGACGGAGCAGAACGGGGAGTTCTGGCTGCGGAACTTCTGGGAAAAGCCGCTGAGAACAATATACCAAATGAGGACATCTGGCTGGACCCGATTGTTCTGCCGGTCTCTTCCCAGCAGGCTCAGGTTAAAGGCTGTACCGAGTTTATGGAGATGTTCCGGGAACTGGCGCCGGGCTGTAATGCCGCCTGCGGACTTTCCAACGTCTCCAACGGCACTCCGGAAGAGCTGCGTCCGCTCCTCAACCGCACTTACTTAGTGATGCTGGAGAAGTACGGAATGAACTCCGCCATCGTGAACGCTTTTGAAAAAGAACTGGTTCTGCTTGCCAGGAAGAGCGCAGGCGAAGGCGTGAAGAAACTCATCCGGGGGGTGATGGAGGGAGTAGAACCGGATATGAGCAAATTAACTCAGGAAGAGATTGAATATGTAAAGACCACCAAGGTTCTTTTGGGTCATTCCCTCTATTCTCACTCCTGGCTTAAACTGTAATGGATTTAAATCCGGCCCTGAAAATAGCGGTTGCGGATTTTAAAAAGACAGACTTTAGCAGTATTACCTTCCGAAGCGGTGCAGACTTCACTGGAGAAGAGGTTCAGGTGTGTTATCTGAACCGCAAATATTCCATTCGTCTTCCAGAGGTAGCATGGCAAGACGAAATCTCCCTCCGCGAAAAAATTATCATTCTTCATTACCTGACCCGGAGTAAAGGCACCCCGCTTTCCGGGAAAGCCATAGACTTCCGTGAGGTACCGGGCGGAAACCTCTACTACCCGATCTTTGAAGCCCGGGTCCACCGTCCCTTTCTCAAGACGTTCGCCTCCAACCCAAAACTCTTGGACGTAGGGGTCGGATTCATCCGACCCGAAAACGCGGGCTTGATAAATCAAGCCCCTACTGGAAAGATGGCAGGTGGAACCGACATTTCGGTAATCATTCCGGTTTTCCCTAAGATTTCCATACAATTTTTTCTTTACCCGGGAGACGAAGAACTTCCTTCTGACTGCAAGGTCCTTTTTGATGCCAATATCTCCGACTATTTGACTACCGAAGACGTCGTGGTGGTATGCGAAGACACCGTAAAATCCCTTAAGAATCAAGGTTGTCATTCCTGCGGATAGTAAGCAGGAATCCAGTGGATTCCCGTTTACTACGTACGGGAATGACATAAATAAGGGGGAACGAAGAATCTATGAATACCGGTATTGTTACCTTCCAGCCTGACGGGAAGAAGATTACGGTTCCCAAAGGGACCGACATTCTGAGCGCGGGAATTGCCGCGGGAGTATATATCAACTCTTCCTGCGGCGGAGAAGGAGTTTGCGGCCGGTGCAAGGTAATCGTGAAGAGCGGCCGGGTCGTCTCCGAACCTACCGGCCGGCTGACCAAGGAAGAGATTGAAGCGGGGTATGTTTTAGCCTGTCGCGCCACCGTCGTTGAGGACGTAGAGATAGAGATTCCACCCGCTTCCCGTCTGGAGAAGGAACAGATTTTAACCGAAGAATCAAAGGCGGAACGGTTATTCGGGGTCTTCAGCAAGGCGGTTGACATTGAGAAAGGGAAGGAACCCAAGGAGAGATCTATTTTCAGCCACTCCCCTTTAGCCACCAAAATCTTCCTGAAACTCCCCTCCCCAACCCTGAAAGATAATATCAGCGACCTGGAACGTCTTTACCGGGCACTCAGAGAACACAGCAAAATACCCATCCTTCAGACCGGACTGGCTAACATCCGGAGGATGGGGCGATTGTTTCGGGAAAGCCACTGGGAAGTTACCGTTCTCTTAGGTAAACGGAACGGCACCACCGAAATCGTTTTGATTGAACCCGGTGATACCTCCCCCCGGAACTTTGGTATCGCTCTGGATATCGGTACCACCACCATTGTCGCCCAATTGGCCGATTTGAATACTCATAAGGTACTGGGTACCAAGGCGACCCATAACCGGCAGTCCGGATACGGTGAAGACGTAATCGCCCGGATGGTCTACGCCAGCAAGGAAGATGGTCTGGAGAAACTGCACCATGCGGTTGTGGATGCGGTCAACGAACTCATCTTTGCCCTGGCGGTGGAGAATGAAATCAGTTTGAATGAGATTACCGGTGTGTCTGCGGCGGGCAATACCACGATGCTCCACCTGTTACTCCGGGTTGACCCGGCTTATCTGCGCCGTGAGCCCTATGTGCCGACCGCCAATTTTATGCCGGTAATCCGGGCCGCCGAAGCAGGAATAAAGGTTAACCCCAGGGGGCTGCTGGCTTGTCTGCCCGGTGTCTCCACCTACGTGGGAGGCGACATTACCGCGGGCATATTAGCCAGCGGGATAGACGAAGCAGAGAATCTAACCATGTTAATAGATATCGGCACCAACGGTGAGATTGTTCTGGGAAATAAAGAGTGGTTGGTCTGCTGTTCCTCTTCGGCCGGGCCTGCCTTTGAGGGAAGCGGGGTCCATTCCGGAGTCAGGGCGATGGAAGGTGCTATCCAGAGAGTGGAGATAGACCCGGACAATTACCAGGTGACATGTTCCGTAATCGGCCGGTGTAAACCGGTTGGTATCTGTGGTTCCGGCTACGTGGATACTTTAGCGGAACTTTTTAAAGCAAAGGTGATTGAACGTTCCGGTAAGATTATAGAGGGACTGAAGACCAATCGGGTCAGAATGGGCACCGAAGGTCCGGAGTTTGTTCTGGCTTGGGCAAGCGAGAGCGGAGGGCGGGAGGATATCGTAATTACCCAGACCGACATCACCAACCTTATCCGGTCCAAAGGCGCCATTTACACCGCCGCGGAAATTTTAGCCATCAAGATGAACGTAAAGATGGAGGATATCAATAAAATCTACTTAGCGGGTGGGTTTGGGAATTATTTGAACATTGAGAAATCGGTCTGGATTGGACTGCTTCCGGACCTGCCGCGGAAAAAGTTTGAGTTCATCGGTAATAGTTCCCTGACCGGAGCCAGATTCGGTCTTCTTTCCTATGACGCCATGGCAAAGGTCCGGGAGATTGCCAGAAAAATGGCCTATATTGAACTGAGCGTTGACCCGGATTTTATGCGCGAATATACCGCCTCGCTCTTTTTGCCCCATACTGATGTCAGCCGGTTTCCCACGGTCACGAAAAGATTGTCCTTATGAAATTCCCCTCAATCCCCCTTTTGTAAAGGCGGGTGCACTTGCCATAGGATTGGCAAGGGGGAGAAGGGGGATTAGAGAGGTTACAGTGTCTACTCGACAAAAAGAGAAGAGAATTTTTTTAGCCGCGACCAGGCAGAACGACGGCAAGACGATGGTAGGAATTGGTCTCTTAGCGTACTTCAAGGAGACCATCGGTGAGGTTGGGTTCATCAAGCCGGTGGGTCAGAAGTACCTTGAGGTAAACGGTGAGAAGATTGACAAGGATGCCATCCTGGCTTCCCGCATCCTGGGAATCGGGAACGACCTCTTGAAAAAGATGAACCCGATTACGGTGGAGAGGGAGTTTACCAGGGAGTACCTGGACCGGCGATACCGGTTGAAAGATTTAATCAACGCCATCAAAAGTTCCTATGCGAAATGTGCTAAAGGGAAAGAGGTTGTTATTATTGAAGGGACCGGCCACGCCGGTGTCGGTTCGGTTTTTGACCTCAACAACGCGGTGGTAGCCCGGATACTGGGAGCGTCAGTAGTTCTGATTACCGCCGGCGGTATCGGAAAGGCGATTGATGAGATTATGCTGAATAAAGCCCTCTTTGACCGGGAAGGCGTAAAATTAGCCGGGGTAATTATCAATAAGGTTGACCCGGAGAAGAAGGAAGAATTAGAGAAGTACCTCCGAATCGGTTTGGGTAGAAAAGGGATTACTCTTCTGGGTATGATTCCGTACACCGAACCCCTGTCTACTTCCACCATGGGCCAGATTAAGGACGGTCTGGGTTTGGCTCTGCTCAGCGGTGCGAGGTGTCTAAACCAGAAGGTGCGGGGTAAAGTTGTGGGTGCGATGTTCCCTCATAATGCCTTACAGTACATTAAAAACGGGTCATTACTGATTACCTCCGGGGACCGGGAAGACCTTATTTTGACTGCACTGAGTCTGGTAATGACCAAAAAGGCTGATGAGCCGCACATCTCGGGTCTTATTCTGACCGGTGGGATAAGACCGCATAAGACCATCGTGGAACTGATCAGGAATACACCCATCCCTGTTCTGGTAAGCCGGGAGAATACTTATACGGTTGCCTCCCGGGTACACGACTTAATCGTCAAAATCAGAGAGGACGACTGCCAGAAGATAGAGATTGCCCGAAAGTTAGTCAAAGAACACGTTAACGTTGACAAAATTCTTGTACCTTGAGTACCCTGTCATTCCGAGCAGGAGCGAAGAATCAAGAATGCCTTATACGATAGCGGTAGCCCTCCTCTTTACCATCGCCTTCTCTCCTCTTTATTCCTATAGTCAGGAGAAATTAGAGAAACCCACCGCGGCAGTCCTTGACCTGATATCTGAAACACCGGGTGAATCAATAGTTCCATCAAGGGTTTCTACCCCAACCGGTAGGAGATAACCATAGACTTAGGCAAGGGTGTAAAGATGGAGATGGTCCTCATCCCGCCAGGGGAGTTCCTGATGGGCTCTCCGGCCTCAGAAGAAGGGAGAGGGAATGACGAAACCCGGCATACAGTCAGAATAACCAAGTCCTTTCACCTTGGTAAGTATGAGGTAACCCAGGAGCAATGTGTGGGAATGGTGCTCAGACTGGTATAAAGAAGGATACCCGACCGCTTCCCAGATCGACCCGGAAGGACCAGGTTCAGGTAACTATAGAGTTCTTCGTGGCGGTGGTTGGTTCGGCGACGCCGGGGGCTGCCGTTCTGCGTCCCGCGGCTGGGGCGACCCGGGCGGCAGGAACGACTTCCTTGGTTTCCGTTGCGCGAGGACTCCATAACTCCTGCTTAATGCATGCAGGGGCAGGTCCTTTATTCTTTTACCCTTCTGCCGCAGGCGGGTCGCGCTAATTTTTTGAAAATAATGTTTAATGATGGTATAATTGATTTTTATGCCATCATAATGTATAATAGATGTGGAGGTGGAAATATGAGTGCGCCGAGAAGAAGCGGAAATATGGAGAGAATGCAGGTTCAGTTGATGCCATTTCAAACAAAGAAACTTAAAGAAATATCAAAGGAAATGGATGCCTCTGTTTCTGAATTGATAAGAAAGGGAGTGGATTTGGTGATTGAAAAAGGGATAGATTGGGAAGGTAAGAGACAAAAAGCGATGGAGGCGGTTGGCAGGTTTTCTTCAGGTAGAAAAGATGTCTCAGAAGAACACGATCAATATCTGACCGAGGACATATCTTAGATGATATTCATTGACACTTCTGGTTTTTATGCCATTCTGGATAGGAACGACAAAAACCATCGTGTTGCTGCGTCCCTATGGCAGGATATTCTTTCTCTCTCTCCTTTTTACCACCACCTTCTCTTCTTTTTATTCCTATAGTCAGGAGAAACAGGAGAAACCCACCGCGGCAGTCATTGACCTTTCAGCAGAGCAGGGCGTAACCGCTTCTGTAAGCAGAATCCTCTCTGATTCCCTGCGTGCCTCCCTCTACAAGATAGGTACCTACCGGCTCTTAAGCCGGGAGAATATGGAGGATATTCTGAAAGAGCAGAAGACCATGCTCTCCGGCTGCACCTCCCAGGAGTGCGTGGTTGAAGTGGGAAAACTCCTGAGCGTCCAGAAGATGTTCAGTGGCACCATCGGTAAGGTAGGCGCCACCTATGTGGTAACCCTGAAACTCTTCAGTGTTGAGACCGGAGAGATAGAGAAGATAGAAGAAGAGGAATGTGCCAAGTGCGAAGAAGACAGCTTGCTTGTTTCTATCAGAAATATTGCCAAAAAGGTGTGTGGATTACCATCGGAAACCATAGTTTCACCAAGTCAACAAATTCCAAATGTAGGGGTTGGATTCATCCAACCCGCCCCTGAAAAGAAGGAAATCTCCATAGATTTAGGCAAAGGCGTAAAGATGGAGATGGTCCTCATCCCGCCAGGGGAATTCCTGATGGGTTCTCCAGCCTCAGAAGAAGGGAGAGGGAATGACGAAATCCAGCATACTGTCAGAATAACCAAGTCCTTTTACCTTGGTAAGTATGAGGTAACCCAGGAGCAATGGGAAGCGATTATGGGTAACAACCCCAGTTACTTCAAAGGAGCCAGAAACCCGGTAGAAATGGTCTCTTGGAATGACTGCCAGGAATTCCTTGGCCGACTCAACCAACTCATCTCGGGTGGAGGTTTCCGATTACCCTTTGAAGCCGAATGGGAGTATGCCTGCCGGGCCGGAACAACCACTGCCTTCCACTATGGAGATAGTCTCAGTTTAGACCAGGCAAACTTTTACAAAGGTTTATTCCGGAAAAACCGGAAAGAGACGACCCCAGTAGGGAGTTTTTCTCCCAACGCCTTCGGTCTCTATGACATGCACGGCAATGTCTGGGAGTGGTGTTCAGACTGGTATGGAGAATACCCGACCGCTCTCCAGATAGACCCGGAGGGTCCTCCTACTGGCAGTTACCGTGTTATGCGCGGCGGCGCCTGGTGCTACTCTGCCTTTTGCTGCCGGTCTGCCGATCGCGTCAACTGCGGCCCGGCGGTCAGGCAACGCGACTTCGGGTTTCGCTGCGTCTCGTCGCCGTAACTCATTACCCTTTGCCCTGCGCAGTAGGGCCGAATTTTTATAGTAGGGGTCGGATTCATCCGACCCGCGGGCTTGATGAATCAAGCCCCTACACTTTTGTCCGGCGTAAGCAGGGCGAAATTTTTTACAGAGATGAAGAAAATCGCAATAATTCCGTTTTTTATTCTTCTCTTATTCAGCGCAAACGCGCATTCGGAAAACACTTCTCTCACCATACTCCACACCAACTCCACCAACGGCTACATTGAGGCTTGCCCGACCTGCCCGAACCGTCTCTTTGGAGGCTTACCAAGGCGGGCGACCCTGGTCAAGGAATACCGGCAGAAAGAAAAGAACGTCCTCCTTCTGGATTCCGGGGATTTTTTCCCGGTGCTGGCGGAAAAAGAAAGGGCTTTCTGCGTTGTAGAAGGTATGAACCTTCTGAAGTATGACGCGGTTGCCCTGGGGGACCAGGAGTTTCTTTACGGTCAGGAATTTATCAGAGAGGTAATAGCCAAGGCGAAATTCCCCTTCCTTTCCGCCACCATTGTTGACGAAAAGACGGGTAATTACTTTACCCGGCATTATATTATCAAAGAGTTCTCCGGCATCAAGGTTGCCATTATCGGTTTGACATCTCCAAAAGCCTTCTTTTTCTTCCCCAGGGAACAGATAGAGGGTTTGAAGATTTTGGACCCGGTAGAAACAGTCAGAAGGATAATAGAGAAGATTAAGGGCAGGGTTGATTTGATTGTGGTTCTTTCCCATCTGGGCTACGAAGAGGATGAAAGGTTGGCTAAAGAAGTGGCCGGGATAGATGTTATTGTGGGTGGCCATGACCAGACCCTCCTGCCGGAACCGGTCCGGATTGGCCAGACGATTATTGTCCAGGCAGGCAAAAATAGCGAAAACCTCGGCGAACTGAAATTATCCCTTGATGAAAACAAAAGGATAACTTCTTGTGAAGGGAAAGTCATCCCTCTTACACTAACCATCTCTGACGACGGGGAAATCTCTTTGTTAATCAAGAACTTTAAGGAGGAATTAGCGAAGAAAGAGGCATCAACCCCGAAAAAGAAGACGGATATTTGGGGGCCAACGCTCCAGGTCTTAAGGACAGAATGGGATGTCGGCTCAATCCCGGAAGGCAAAATCCTGACCAAAGAGATGACCATTAAAAATATCGGTTCCCAAACCCTGGTAATTTCCAAGGTAAGAAGTTCCTGTGATTGTTTGACCGCAAAACTTGATAAGGAGACCCTTGTTCCCAGCGAGACTGGAAATCTCAGCCTCAGGTTTACACCGGAGAATATTCCGGGAAAATTCTCTTATACGGTCTTTCTTCAGACCAATGACCCGGAGAATCAGCTGGCAAAGATCCCGGTTAAAGGCGAGGTTCTGAGGGTTCCTTACCCAAAAGCACCTTCTTCCGTGCGGATTGAGGTTTTGTTCTTCTTCTCACCCAATTGCCGGACCTGTAGAAAAGTAAAAGAGGAGATCATCCCACAGATAAGACTGAGGTACGGTTCAAGGATTTCGATGAAGGAACTTGATATCAGTAAAGAGGAGAACTACGCCAGACTTGTGGAACTGGAGGATAAGCATAATGTCAAAAAGACCGCTCCGATAGAGGTTTTTGTTGGAGGTTCTTATCTTTCAGGGTATCGAGAGATTAAAGAAAACCTGGACCGGGTAATAGAAAAGGAATTAGTCCTTTTGCCTGAAGGCGTCAAACCGTCTACTACCCCTCATTCCCGAGAAAAAATTATCCGCCGGTTCCGGAAATTCAGCGTACCGGCGGTTATGTTTGCCGGCTTTTTGGATGGAATAAACCCCTGCGCCTTTGCCGCCATCGTCTTTCTTGTCTCCTTGCTGAGCCTGTTTAAAAGAAAGAAAAAGGAAATCCTTATTGCCGGACTGTCCTTTTCTCTCGGTGTCTTTTTTGCCTATTTGTTCCTGGGGATAGGGCTTTTCTGGGGAATAAGGACCGTTTTTCAAGTGAAGATTGTTTCCGAAATTATCTTTTATGGAATAGCATCTTTTGTTTTTCTTCTGGGGATAATAAGCCTCAAAGACGCCTATCTATTCAGCCGGACCGGAAAGACCTCATCCATTACTCTGCAACTGCCAAAAAGCATCAAATATAAGATGCACCGGATTATGAGAGAAAAAGTAGGCGTGAAAGGACTGGCAGGCAGCATCTTTTTGGCGGGATTTATTGTTTCTTTCTTAGAATCAATATGTACCGGTCAGGTATATCTTCCCACGATTACTTTTATCATCAGCGAGCCTTCCCTGGCAAAAAAGGCTTACCTGTATCTTGTTCTTTACAACCTGCTCTTTATTCTGCCCCTTGTCCTGGTGTTCTTTCTGGTTTATTTTGGGACCGGCTGGGAAAGACTTTCCAGGTTTGGGGAGAAAAGACTGGTAATGGTTAAGGTTCTTACCGGTCTGTTTTTTATCGGCCTGGCTGTCTTACTTTTCTTTATGCACTAAAAATATGGTAAAATAAAAATATGAAAGAAAAAATCCGGATTATTGCTCTCTTTTTAGCCGTTTCATTCGTTATACCCCGGTCTTCTTTTTCTGAAGAGAAGTTCACCGCCGCGGTCCTTGATTTAGAGGCACAGATTGGCATTGACCAGCGAACCGCCAACCTCCTCTCCGACTCCTTACGCTCCTCCCTGCACAAGGCAGGCCTCTACCGCCTTCTCACCCGGGAGAGCATGGAAACAATCCTGAAGGAACAGAAGTTCCAACTATCCGGCTGTACCTCAACTGAGTGCGTGATAAAGGCGGGAAGACTCCTGGGTGCCCGGAAGGTATTCTCCGGCACCATCGGCAAGGTAGGCACCACCTACGTTGTTACCCTCAA
>JAZDPL010000087.1:0-25233 GCA_043797665.1 Candidatus Omnitrophota bacterium | reverse complement strand
GGATTAACTCTATCGCTGGCTTCGCATGGCTCTTTCCGCTTCCCGGCGCTTGATGGATTCGCGTTTGTCAAATTCTCTCTTGCCTTTGGCGATCGCTAATTCCACCTTTGCCCAGCCCCGGCGGAAGTACAACCGCAAGGGTACCAGGGTCAAGCCTTTCTGGCTTACCGCCGCGGAAAGATGCTGAATTTCCTTATTGTGAAGGAGCAGTTTCCGGCGCCGCCGGGGGTCACCGACATCCCGGCTGTACCGATAAGGTGTTATATACATATTATACAGAAAAACCTCGTTTTTGTCAACCTTGCCAAAGGATTCCGCAAGCGAGGCATTACCGGTCCGGATAGACTTCACCTCGGGTCCCTCCAGTCTGAACACACCTCTTTTCTATCTTAAGAATAAAACATACCCGTTGCATACAACGCTCCTTTCCAGTACCATTACCCAGTCCCTTGCAATTGGCAGTGGCGGCGAATCCCAATTGTCAAATGTCAGGAATGGAGTTTCAGTCCTTCATCAATGACTATCCGGTAATTCCTTGCGGGCAGGTAGTCGGTCAGCGAATTGCCGGTGCCCAGCGCCCAGAATCCGTCCCGAAAACATACTTCTATGTGGCGCCGGGTACATTCCCTTATTTCGGTCTCGGTGCCGCGGCAGAGAACGTCAACATCCAAACCGCCGAGGGCGGTTATCCTCTTACCGTACGTTTCCTTAAACTTCTCTACCGGCAGGATGGCATCTTCAAAAGAATGTTTCGCGTCAAACCCGCAGAAATCGATGAGGTCGTCGTATATCTCCCGCAGATTCCCGCACGAATGGAGGATGAACGGTTTTCCTTTTTGGTGGGCTATCTCCACCATCCTGCGGTAGATGGGAAAGACGTACTGCCGGAGTACTTCGGGACGGAGAAACGTGGAGGTGCGAAAACCCAAATCATCGCCCTGCCGCAGGGCTCCGATTGCATCCATGGACGAAAGCAGTCTTACCGCATTGGAGTGGAGGTTCCCGAACCTCCGGAAGACGGCTTCAACCAGTTCCGGATTATCCACCAGCGCATACGAAAGGCCTACCGTCCCCATAAGCGCGGAAACCCATTCAAACGGACCTCGGCCGACTCCGCCGGCAATCTTCGCTGCCGGCGGGAGCAGTCCGGCGACCGTTTCAAACGGCCCCAGGTCTATGGGATTGTTTTCCTCCGGCCAGGGGTACTTCTCGTAATCCTCAAATGAATGGATTGCGGCGTGACTCTCGCTACCCTCCGTCACCCCGGTTTTCTCCCCCAGCGGGCAATTCAGGCGTATTTCCATGGGGATGCAGTCAAATCCCATGGATAACCAGAAATCAACGTATATCTTCCAGTATCCGTCGTCACGGCGGTTCATCCGGTCGAAAGCCGTACCGGTGTGTTCGGCAATAAAACCCGGGCTGGCTTTGTGTTCGTAAAAAGGCAGATGTTTCGGACGGCGGCGTCTCCAGAGTACGTCGAGGAACTGTTCGAAATCCGGTTCCCGGGGAATTTTCATAATAGTTCTTTCAATGCTTCGGTGAGCGTCTCGCAATACCGGGAGCAGAGCCCTTTTACCCCGCTCTTGATTATATTGCCGCCGCCGATCCCGATTACGCTGTATCCGGCGAGACGGAGAGAGACGACTCCGGCGGAACTATCCTCCAGACCGATGACGCGCTTCCGCTCCTTATATGGGATTCCCAACCCGATGCGGCCTGTTTCTGCGTAGAGCCAGGGGTGCGGTTTAAGAACCAGTTCTCCAAGTGTTCCGGGACTTCCTTTCCTGACGATGAATCCGGCGGTGATGATTGCGTCATAGAACGAAGCCGGGTCACCCAGTCCAAGCGTACGAAAGGCGGAAACGATAGCCGGCCACGCCTTCTCATGAAGTCCGGCCGTAACCAGGCCAATCCTGAACCCGCGGGACTTCAACTCCAGAAGAAATTCCTTTAATCCGGGTGCAGGGACAAAAGCATCCTTCCATCCTTTGCCCCGGGAAATCAAACCCATCTGCTCCCTGACGACGTCAAAATAGTGTTTCCTCGCTTCTTCGACGGTCTTGTCCGGACAGTACTTGTTGATGCAGTATTGGAGATGTTCGGAAACGCTGTGACCGGAAACGTGGGGAAGGTCTGCTTCCTCCAAACGGAAATCCGGCTTATCCCGAAGGACGGAAGTGACCATTTCGATTACCCGTACCCAGAACGTCTCGCTCTTAATGCTGGTGCCGTCCAAATCCATCAGCACCGCTTCCAGGGGAGGATTAAACTCAGCCGGTTCCAGGGGGTAAAGCGCGGGATAGCCGAGCGCGGATTTTACGTAACAGAATGTCTTATCTGCGTAACAGATGAATTCGACCTTCCGGTCCAAAGGGGTGAAAATCTTCAGTATCCCGTCTTTCCCGGCGGTGAAACGTCCGTCGCCGCCGGTCTTCAGGGATACGAAATCCTTCGGGTCAAAGATTGTTCTTGTTCTCTTCATGGGGTTGGCTTAGGGGTACAACCCCTTATATGCGCAGAAAAACTTCCAGGGAGATAATCTTCTTCGGTCCGGCGGTAATCTTGATACCGTGTTTTGCGGACTTCAGGGGAACAACCGGTCTTTCCAGGGAATCGACCAGGCGCGCCCGCAGGATTGGCTTCAGGAAAGAAATGGTGGTCTTGATGGTGCGGCCGGTGGGGTTCCAGAGGCGGATAACCAGGCCGTTGCCTTTCTCGCTGCGTTTGATAGCGCTTAACATCAGGTCCTTGTCCGGGATATTGACCAAACTCCCCTGCAGGGGCAGGGAGTTCCCGCCTTTGCCGGCGCTCTGAATGGCTTTAAAGGGAAGCAGGTGGGTATCCGCCTGCCGGTGGACGCCGGAGGTAAAGGTGTCCCCGGAATGGGGCAGGAGCGCATAACTGAAGACGTGCTCGCCCAATAGCTGGGTCTCCTTCAGGCGGTAGTCCAGGGCGCCGCACTTTTTGTTCTGGTCCTGGAAACAACGCAGAAGGGTGAGGGCGATACATCTATCATTGTCGTCGGTCACCTGGTATTCAATCAGACCCAGGTGCAGGAGGGCAAGGCCGGCTCGCTCGTCATTGACGTCCACAAAGGAAACCGCCGGCTGGGTGGCATAGGGCCGCTCCAAAGAGGGATTTGCATCCTCTTTCTTGTTTATCCGGCGGCGGACTATGTCAAACGGAGTATCAACCCAGACGTCTGAGGTTTTGAGGCCGGTCGGGAAGAGCACCCGAAGGCGGTGGTCGCGGGCTCGGTTCTCCACCTGGGTGACAATCTCCAGTTTGTGACTGCCTTTCTTTAAGGTTACAAATGAGGTAATGGGGATATCGGCTCTCTCCCGGCTGGGCCGGCAGGTTCTATCTTCCTGGAGGGGGTTTATCATGGGGACGTGGTAGGGGTCGGCCGCCTGGCTCCGGCGGGAGCGCTCATCGGAAACTGCGCCGGCGGGGACGTTGAGGGTAAGGTCTATTTTGTAGGTGGCGGCCAGGTGGTTATTCTCCACCAGAGAGATATCCGCTTTCAGGTCGGTGAAGCGTTTGGGATTGAGGCAGTTTAATCGGGTGCTGGAGCCGGTTTCCATCCCGTCTTCAAAGAGATGGCCTCCCTTGTAAATACTCCCGGTATTTTTATGAAGAAGTTCCATGGTGCCGTTTTGATTTATGGTGACCTTCAGGTACTGGTTCTCCAGGGTGTTGTTTCCGGGAGAGATTGGTCTTTTCGTGGAACTATTCTTCCTTTCTTTCTTCTGGAGTTTGGCGGTAAAGATGCGGTAGCCAAGGCCCGGAACCTCCCCGGTAGCAAACCAGATGACGTAGCGGTGCGCATTCAGGCGGCGGCCGCCCCACCCCGGGTGGCTGATGCCCACCGGTTCCAGGGGGAGGGTTTTGGAAAGAAAGAAATCGCCCGGGCAACCCTCCTGGTCGATGATTTGCAGGGAGACCTCTTCCGGGTCAATCAGCCGTTTCCGGTCTATCTCATCTTCCAGCCAGATTTCCGGCAGGTCGGTATTGCCGTCTGCCTTGGGGTGGTAGAAGGGCATGTCCAGGTTAATCTCCACTACCTCGCTGCGGGAGAAGGGAGAAGGGTTAAAAACGGTTAAAAAGACGCCGTTGGGGAGGGCATTGGGCTTGGCGGTGATGCTCACCAGGCGACCTAAGGCATAGTCGGTGACCCCGTCGGCTGCCTGCCGCACCTGGTCCAGGCGGATTCTCACGTCCCGGATAACCTCATCGGTGCCCTGGCCGGTGACGCTGTCATGGGCATGAGTGGCCAGCAGGTCCTTCCAGGAGTTCTCCAATAACTTCCCGGCGCTCTTGCCGGTAAATGTCCAGGAGAGGGTATCCCAGGTCTCCGCCCAGCGGGAGAGGGTCATCTCTGCGGTGCGGTTGAGGATTTTCAGGGGAGTGACCGCCGAGAGGAAAGCGGATGCCAGGATATGGTCCCGCTCGGATACCCGGTGGTCGCGCAGTTCGCCCTTAAGTACTACGGGGCGGGTATCGGCAATGCTTTTCTTGAACGCCCGGATGAACCGGGGGAAGGCGGAGAAACGTATCTTTTCATAGCCGGCGGCCTGGTTTATTTGCTTGACGATACGCACCGTCTCCTTCTCCGGGCCGCCGTAGTCCACCGCCTGCATGACAAGCAGATGGTTTGACCGGGTGTCCGCAGAGAGGGCTTTTTCAATTACTTTTAGGTTAGGCGCGATATCTTCCGGGCGGTAGTGGGTCCGGTATTCCGAGAGGGTAAAGAAGTTGCACTCCAGGTTACGCTGAAAGGAGATATCGTTGTGGAGTTCCAGGAGGTTTTCCTGGGGGACGCCTTGCGGGTAGACCACCGGCATGCTCAGTTTGGCGAAGAACCAGGCGCGGCCGTAGGGGCCGGTGAGACGCAGGCCCAGGACTTTGCTTCCGTCCGGACCCTGCCAGAGAAACTCCAGGTTGGAGCGGTCCTGGCGCAGGCCCCGGTAGAAAATGAAGGTGTCAAGGCCGACGCTGCGCAGAATCTGGGGCATCTGGGATATCTGGCCCACCGAGGTCGGGGAGTAGCCGACCTCCATCCGGCCGCCGAACGCTTCGGCTACCTTGTAGCCCATCAGGAAGT
This sequence comes from Candidatus Omnitrophota bacterium, assembly GCA_043797665.1. GTDB lineage: Bacteria > Ratteibacteria > UBA8468 > MWAK01 > MWAK01 > CAZVUE01. The sequence continues at coordinate 20,126 of JAZDPL010000087.1, read as the reverse complement.
TTCTGAGGATAGATTCCCCGGTAAGGTGGTTCATTTCCGGCAGGGAGTAGTAAGGACCGATTAAGAGGCGGCCGGCGCGGACCAGTTTCTCAAACCGTTGGCGGTTCTCCGGACGGAGGCGCAGGTAGTCCTCCACAACTACGGTTTGGGAGTCAAGGTGGAAGAAGCGGTACTCCGGGTGCTTCTCCATGTAGTCAAGGAGGTCATCCATCATCTCTGTCAGCATGGACTGGGTGTAGGCGAACGGATGGAGCCACTCCCGGTCCCAGTGGGTGCCGCAGATGAGGTGGAAATAGTTTCTTTTGCTGGGTTTCATGTTAGGAAAAATCCCTTTCAATAATTCAATTGATACTACTGAAATGTGGTGTATGTGCTCCAGTTGGAAAAAAGATTCTTCTTCTCAAGCCACTGGGCGTGTCCATCCGCAAAGACAAAGTTGCCTCCGCCGAAATGTCTGAATTTTATGTAATTGTACTGATAGGCCCCGGTTGCGAGGGAATCGAATACACCGTCGTCATCGGTATCAATTGTGGGTACCCAGCTCACGATTGAATAACCGTTTGATTCACCAACCAGAATCATCGTCGGCCTGCATCTGGCAAGTTTTACCTGATGCTCAGAATAAGGTGCGGGAGCGTAGCAGAATGGGTTGGCGGTCGTAGTCCCACCTTCGCTGTAAAGAGCGCCATAGGTATTTCCTGCTGTCGGAGAAGCATCCAGGCATCTCATGGCATTATAAGCAAAAACTTTGCCGCTGACGACAGGTATTCCTAAATATGGTGAAATAAGGGCCTCCCAATAGGTACCCAGATCGTTAAGGTCGCAGGCCATGGGAGGCAGATAATCCTCGTAGTCGTTACAATACATGAGTATCGCCAATCCGCACTGTTTCAGATTGTTCAAACAGTTGGATGCCCTGGCTCTCGCCCTTGCCTGGCTGAGTGCCGGCAGGAGCATCGCGGCCAGGATGGCGATGATGGCGATAACCACCAACAACTCAATCAACGTAAATCCGCGTTTCTTCATCCCTGCTTTCCTCCTATTCACCATGCACTGTTTCGTGGGTGCCTCCGAAGACCACCTCGCCGAAACCGGCCGGGTCCAGAAATGCCCCGTTTGTCGCCCAATTTGACCACTCACCGGCAACATCCATCCTCCCGAAATTAAACCCCCAAACATCCCCATCCTTAGGGGTCTTTTCCACAACTTTGAATGGCACCTTATACTCGGCCATCCAGGATGCTTTCCAGTTCAGGACAGTCTTAACCTGAAAATCTCCGTTCCACTCTTCACTGCGTCCGGTGGCTCCATATCGGAGGTCTTCAATGGTCCCGCCGGTATCCACCAGTAACTGGAACCAGTTGGTCAGGTCCCGGTAGGGGTCTATAAAAAGTTCCACATGGTCGGAACTCCAGATTGCAGTATCCCGGGGCAGGGGAGCCGCAAGTTTTTCCAGCGGTTCAACATTATTGAAGAATACGTAAAGGTTGTCGTCATCATAGCAGACCTTTACGAAAGTCTTGGAGTCGGAGATGCCGCCACCCAACTCGTAGAAATCGGTAATTGTTTCGCAATCATTCCAGCATGGGTCAGTACCGTAACCGTCTATTACCGGAGGTTTTGCGGTCCTATAAATTGTTATCTTTCTCTTGGCCGTATCCTTCTTTATCTCGTCGCCGGGCCGGGCCGGCAGGAGACACAGGTCAGCGATGGTCATCTCTTTGCCGCCCACCGGGGAGAACCGCAAAGTGATACTTCCCGGCTTTGCCCATTTGGCTTCCTTGCCCACCGCAGCCATCTGTTCGCGGGAAACCCGGAACTCTTTCCATCCGATAAAATCATCGGTAATTTCGTAACTGAAAGTACTTCCGGCGGCCAGGAAAACCGCTATTCTGCTGAAACTTTTTTCTCCTTTCACCTTCAGGCAGAAACCGCTGGTCGCCGAAGTAACACCCAATATCGGGAATACCGCCTGGCCGCCTCCGGGAGCAATCTCTTTCACCACCAGACAACTCTTGCCCCTTTCTTCAAAAGGACGGTGTTCCAGGTTTGTGTACCAGACCCTTTCCGATGCTTCCCGCCAGACGTCTTCCTGCGGATTGAGATACCCTATCCGCGCCATCTTGCCGGGAACGTTCTTCCGCGAATCAGAAATATCCACGGTTGATTTACCCTTGGGAACGTCGAATAACACACCTTTTTCCGAAAGAACGCTGACCAGGGTCGGCTGGCAGTCTTCATTGTTTATCTTAACATCTGCGCCGGTCCAGTTCTTTGGAACATAGGCCATCACCTGGGCGGAATTGTTCTTGTTGTCAATCTGAAGCCGGTAACTCTTGCTTCCCGCCAATAAACTGCCGGTGATAATCACCCCCCTATTCTCCGGCAGGAGCAAAGAGGTCCTCTGTCCGTTGCTGGTGTAAACCCAGGCAGGCACCTGGGTAACCAGGTGGTAGTAATTCCGCATCGGCTCCAGTTTCAGCCGGTGGGTATAATCTTTTCCGGGCGACTTTGCCGCTGTAAAATCAAGCAATTCCACGTAGTCCTCTTTCCAGGGGACGGGCCGGAAAACATCTATGGCGTTGGGCGGAGAAAGCCGCAGGTCGAAAGAAAAAAGATATTCTCCTTTCTTGTCCCCGAAACCGGATGAATCAAAAGTAATCTTTTCCTCGGAAGATTTATCTCCATGCAGAAGGACCGGTATTATCAGGCCCCTGCCTCTCTTAAACGCTTCCGCCTCAAAACGGTCGGTCTCAAACCTCCACCAGGAAGGATGGACCACGATATCCGCCAAACTTGTTTCCAGGAGTTCATCTATCACCTTCTCGTGGGCCAAACTGTGCGGCGTATCCATCCACCAGTTCATGCCGTTGCGAATCCAGCCGGTCATGCCCGCAAAGCTGTTCCTCAGACCATGCATACCGGCGGTTCCGTAGCAGTTATTGACCCACGTCCCGGGCCGGTTGGTGCGGTAAAGCGCGGTAAGATAACCGGACACCGTCAGAATGCGCCAGTCCATCTTTTCCCAACGCCCCGGGTCTCCTATTTCAAAATAACTGCCGTGCGCCCAGAGTGAAGAGGAGGGCGCGCCATTTTCCACCAGGACAGCGTTATTCTCCTCCATCATTTTAGCCAGCCGGTCATAAAAAATTGCCGCTTCCCAGTTCTGAATCACCTTCCTGGGCTTCCAGTTGACAGCTTCAAACGGACCGTAATCCAGGTGTATCCAGTCAAAACCGGTATCCGTAATCATGTGTTTCATCTGGTCCAAACTATAATCGGCGTAACCGGAAGTGAAATCCGCCACTCCGGTAGAACCCAGCCCGTCACCACTAAAGAGCAGGTCCCCGTTCTTATCAAAAAGGAGCCACTCTTTGTGCTTTTCATAAGGATAGGTCCCGTTTGCCGGCGAGAAAAATACGTAACCACCCACCTTTATTCTGGGCGATAACGACTTAAGCCAGGCGATGTTCTCCTTCATCTTTTCCACCGGCACCGGTTTGCTCCAGCCGGCATCGGTGTAGGTTTGATAGCGGAACGTCCCCTGGTAAGGATAGTCACCGGAGGTTGACCAGTGGTTGAAGAATATCATCAGGTATTGGTCCTCCGGAAGCAGGCTCAGAAAACTCATTACGTCTTTGGCAACCGCATCTCTGTCTTCCATCAAACCTTTGCCGGACCCGGACGGGCCGTCGCTCAGAAACATCCTGGAATTCCGGAACCAGTCCGGCTGTTTTCCGTTCCAGTACTCCCGGTACGGGGAATGACTATGGACGTACTGGTGGTATTCCCTGGGGTCACCGTCAAGCAGAAGATATTTAACCTCAAGCGTCAGGGGAGATTCCCGGTCGACAAATGCCTGCCCCAATGCAGTAATCGCCCCGCCGGGAATGAGTTTGCATTCAATATTGGCTCCATCGCCAAGACGGAAGGTTCCAATGTAAAAATATCCGCCGTTTATCTTCTGGTATTCGTGTACGAAAACCTTGCCCTTTTTCGGAAAGTAGTAAATGGCTCCGGTGCCGCCGTCTACCGGCCAGGGCATTGGTGTTTTAATCTCCGCGGTGGGTATGAACGGCTTGGTCCAAACCCTGGACCCATCGTCAATTGGTATGTAATAATAGCCCTCTTCATACAGTCCGTCCTCTATGGTGCTGCGGGATGAAACCTTAAGCAGCAGTTTTTCCGGCCGGTCGCTGGAGTATCTTATTTTCTTCAGAAGGGTATCGCCTTCCAGCTGGTATTCCTTGGTAATCTTCAAACCGAGTTCGTCGTTGACACACTCAAAGACCGCCTTGCCGGCGTCAACCTTTCCGGAAATCACCCGGTCTTTACCTTCCAGGGACTTTTTTCCTTCCAGGTCATAATGGTCCTCATTGCCCGACAGTATTTTCATGCCCTTGCTGTCGGATATGGAATCAACCTGTCCGGTTGCGGGTGAAAAATTAACGGTCATAACCTTGCCGGAAAGAGTGTTCGCGCCGGTTGCGGAATGCAAGGACGCGGTTATTGCCGAAAGAAAGACCAGCGACGTAATTACCGCAAACCCGTAATGTGTTCCGTTCCCGAACATGAATACCCCCCTGTCTGTTGAAATTCTTAACGGCTGGCGGCGCTTATTCCCACATCACCAACCGCGATATCCGTAAACTCCAGTTTCGTCTCTTTCACCAAAACGGTCTTTTTGTATTCCTTGCCGTCGAAATCCCACAGATAAATCTCACCGGCCGGCGAGACCCCGAAGAGTTCGTCCCGGCCGTCCCCGTCAAGGTCAAAAGCGTCCAACGCGTTCAGGAGAACGGTGTCATCTATCCGGGTAAATTTCCAGACGCCGGAATCATATTTCCAGACCCTCACGGAGGGCGCATCGCAGCAGATTACAACCTCCATGCCTGCGCCATCAAGGTTGCCGAGGGCGACCCCGCGGTTGTTGGTGTCGTTCTTGATAATCACCGTCCGTCTGGGTGCGCTGTCCTTTCCGGCAAAGTCATATTTATAGACGCCTGCGGCGCCGGGAACCACCGAATCGACAATCTTATCGCCGTCCACGTCAACGCCGCCCCTGGCCGTATTGGAAAGCCAGTATACCCCGCCGTCACTGGGCCGCTGGACGAACTTGGTCCCGTTCCATTCACAACTCCCCCCGAGCGGGTTCTGCTTCCCGGTCCAGAAACCTATTTCGTTGGTGCCGTCATGGTCGGAGTCGCCGATGGTCGTCCCGACGTTCCAGCATCCGGTTGGAAGAATCTGGGCGGCGGCCCATGACTTCCCGTTATACTCAAACTTCCGGTACCAGTAGTCATCCCCGAAGACAATATCTAATTTCCCGTTACTGTCAACGTCGCCGGCGGCCAGGGAATAGCAGTTCCAACTCGCGAGCGACTCAAACGCTATCGTGTTAGAGGAAGTGTTGAAAATGCGGGAAAGGCCGCTGCTGGCGGCAACATAGATATCTTTCGCACCGCGGCCGGTGCCGTCCGCCAGAATCAGGTGTCTTCCTTCCCCGTTGACAGAGATGTTTAACGGTTTCCATGTGCTCCCATCACGGTACCATACGGATACGGTCCCGTCTTTCGCAACTGTATTAATGGTGATTTCCGCCTTCAGCGGCCCGGCGGACAAGAAAAAGAACGAAATGCCAACCATAATTAAAGCAACTCTCATTACGCACTTCATCCGGCACCTCCCTGTTTCCCGAAGAATACTATTTCTCCAAACTCGGCCGGGTCAAGAAATTCGCCCGGCGTATTCCAGTTTAACCACTCACCGACCAGGTCCATCCTCCCGAAATTGATTCCCCAGACTTCGCCGTCCTTCGGAACTCTCCCTAAAGAGGAGAATGGGATTCTAAACTTTGCCACCCACCCGGCTTTCCAGTTCAGGAACGTCCTAACTTCATATGGACCTTTCCACCTGAGATAACCGGTCTTCTGGTAAAAATTGCTGACGGTGAAGCCGGCTGTTTCAACCAGGAGATGATACCAGACCCCTTTGCCCGGGAAAGGGTCCAGGAATATCTCAACGTGGTCCTTAGTCCATACCGGATTTTCTTTTTTTTCTCCCAGGGTCTCAATCGATTCGTCGCAGTTGAAAATCAGATAAAGGTTCTGGTCGTCATAACATATCTTCACCCAGGAATCCGAACCGGCCTTGCCTCCGCCTGTCTTGTAGAAATCGACGGCCGGCTCCGCCTCTTCCCAGCATTTTCCGGTCATTTCGCCGTCCACGGAAAAAGGTTCTTCGGTACGGTATGCGATTACCCGCTTCTTCGCTTCTTTTTTTGCCGGGACGAAATCCCCGGGCCGCGGCGGCAGGAATCTGATGCCGGCGATTGCCATCTCACCACCGCCTTCCGAAAGAACGGAGACGGTGAGATTGTTTATTTCTCTCCACTCACCGGCTCCGGAAGACACAAACTCATCCCGCGTGATGGCGAATTGTCTCCACCCCGTAAAATTAGACCTCAATTCGCGGGTCCAGGATTGATTGTCCTCTCCGGTAAGCACGGTTACGGTTACGCAGTCATCCAACCCCCGGCCCTTGATTGAAATCTCAACGCCGCCGGCCTGCACCGGGTTCTCGACCAGGGGAAAAGCCACATTGCCACCTTTGCCTGTTTCTCTTTCTTTAAGGTACAAAACGCTCCGGCCGTCCTCTGTATCCGCCCGGTGTTCCAGGTTCTCATACTCCAGCCGTTCGGACGCCTCCCTCCAGTAATCTCCGGATGGATTCTCGTAAAAAATCGTCTCCGCCTCCTCAAAACCCGCGGTCTTGTTCTCCGAGAGAGAAATTACGCTTGCGCCCCGGCCGACCTCGACCAAAGCAAATTTTTTGCCGAGGCAATCCAGTATTTTACAAACTTTTTTCTTTCCGTTAACCTTGACCCGGACGCCTTTCCATTCTTTAGGCAGGTAGGAAATTACTTCCGCTCTGGAGTTTTCGTTCGTAACCCTGATTTGATAATTTTTCTTTCCGGTCCCGGCTCTGCCGGAAATCCTGACGCCCATGTTTTCCGGCAGAAGCAACGACGTCCTCGTCTCTCCGAAGCGATAGACGAAAGCCGGTACCTGCGTGACGATGCGGTATTTCACCTTGAGCGGTTCCAGGTCTTTGACGAATGAATATTTTTTCGCCAGTTTACCGCTTACCTCAAAACCCTTCAGCCGGACATATTCAATCTTCCAGTCCGGATAGTCAAACGACCGGTAGTATTGCTCCGGCAGCAGGGGGTCAAGGTCAACGCTGAACAGAGAGTAACCGCTCTGGAAATTCAGGCCGGCTGTTTCTATCTCCACCTTCTGACCGCGGACCGGTTCCTTGCCATGCCATACCATTGGCACAATGTAAGCGCCGCCTCTTTCATAAACTTCCGCCTGGAGGTTTTCCGTCTCCATCTTCCACCAGGACGGTTTGAGACCGACGTCGCTTACCGACGCCGGGATAAGTTCCTCTATAATCCTTTCGTAGGCAAGTTCGTAGGGTATGTTGTACCAGCAGAGGCCGCTGCCCCTTATCCACGACCTCATCCCGCTGGATATATTCATCACCGCCCGGACACCGAGTCCGCCGTAGCAGCCGTTGTCCCACCGGTAAGGCCGGTAGCGCCGGTAGAGACCGGCCAGATAACCGCATATCGCCAGGGTCCGCCAGTCCCTCTCTTCCCACCTCTCCGGCTGCTGGCACTCAAAATAGGCGCCGTCTGCCCAAAGACCGATTGTGGTTGCTACGTTCTGGATCAAAACCTTATCGTGCTTTCGCAAAAAGCGCGTCAAATCTTCATAGATTTCCGTGCTATGATAACCCTGGATTACCGTTTCCCTTCCCCAGTTTATGGATTCCGGTATCCCGGAATCCAGGTGTATCCAGTCAAACCCAAGCACCGTCACCATGCCTTTCATTTGGTCCAGAATATAATCACGGTAACCGGTAGTCATGTCGCTCGCCGCTTCCGGACCGAACCCGCCGCCGCCAATCATCGCTACCTTTCCCTCCCGGTCATGCAGCAGCCACTCCGGGTGCTCCTCAAACAGATAGGTTCCGGGAGTCAGGGCGTGGAAATAAACGTACCCCCCGACCTTAATCCTGGGCGATATCGCCTTCAATCTTTTTATCCTTTCTTTCAGTACGTCTATCGACACCGGCTTGCTCCACCCCTCGCGGCGGTATGTGCGATATCGGAATTCGCCCCGGTACGGATAATAGCCGCTGGTTGACCAGTGGTTGAAGAACAACATCATATTTTCGTCTTCGCGCAAAAGGCCCAGAAGTCCCTTTACGCCGGCTACCACCGCATCCGGATTTTCAATCAAGTCTACCGCCGGGCCCGGTTCCCGGTACATAAACATCTTGGCCTTCTTGAACCATTCCGGAAATCTGTCTCTCCGGTGACGGACATAGGCGGGAAGTTCCAGAATCTCGCGGTGGTATTCCCTGAGGTCTCCGTCCGTAAACCGGAAGTGGCTGGTTATTTCAAGGCAGTCTTTGTTTGAAATAAAATCAAGTCCCAAAGCAATCCTCATTCCGCCTTTGACGTATTTTGCCTCAACAGATTCCTCCGGTTCTCCGTAAGCCGGTTTTCCGTTTATCAGGTAGCGATAATGGCTGATTACTTTTTCCCGGCCCTTCCCGGGGAGAAAGAAGATGAAAGCACCCCGGTTGATGGAGAGGTCAAAATCTTCCTGTACCTCGGAACCCTTCATGAACGGCACCGTCTTCACCTTATATCCGTCGTCAGCCGGCTGGTAATAGAAACCATCCCGGCAGACGGCGTCCGGCAAAATAGTTTCCGAGGAAACTTTCAGGAGCGACTTACGGCTGCCGGTACCAATATAACCCGCCTCCTTCTGGAGAACGTTGCCCTTAATCCGATAGCGCTTGGTTATGGTAATGCCGAGGTTCTGATTGACGCACCGGAAAGTTACGGCATCCTTGTTTCTTTTTTGCGAAATCACCCGGTCTTCAATCTCTCCGGAGACCTTTCCGTCCAGGTTATACCGGTCCTCGTTCCCGGCTATCAGCGGAGCGCCGGTGGTGCCGGCAACGCCTGTAAGCTGCCCGGTCAGGCAGGAAAATACCGCCCGGAACGCTTTTCCCTTAAGACGGACTGATGTTTCTTTCGTTTCCACAGACGTTACGGTAAGAATACAAGCGTACCCGCATTCTCCGGCACCTTATCTCCGCCGGCGGAGAAATTCCAGCTTGAAATTTCGTTGGCATCAACGTCGCTGCGGAAGACGTTTACACCCCATTTGTCACCGGGCTTGGGAAAAATGCCCAGGTCCTGGAAGGGAATGGCCGCCTCCATTATCCAGCTGACGTTGTAGTTTATCGTGATGGCTGTCCTGATTGCGCTGTTCCAGGCCGTTTCTTCCCCCTGACTGTCGCCCCGGCTGTCTTTCACGTTCCCGGCGGAATCCACCATGTAACGGAAATAGGAGCCTCCTCCGAACTGGGGTTCAAACAGTATCTCCACATTGTTCTGCTCGTCTATGCCCGGGTAATCCCTCTCCTGCTTCGGCGCGCTCCGTATAATTCCCTGGGGATTGTTCACCAGGATGTAGAGGTTCTGGTCGTCATAGGCAAGTTTCACCTCTGCGGAAGAAAACGGTTTATCCCCGTGCTCGTCGTAAAGCAATTTCTGCCCATCCGCCTTCTCCCAGCATCCGTCGGTGGGGAAGCCGTCTATTACCGGGGGATTCTCCGTCCGGAGCGCTTTAATTTCCTTGGCTCCGGTCTCTTTCTGCGCACCGGCTTTAGCTTTTATGAATGAGAAATCTCCTATGGTCAACCCCTGACCGCCCAGGTTCGAAAAGGCAATTTCCGGAAACGCCCTGCCTTTCGGCCATTCCGTCGAGGAGGATTGGGTAAAGTCCTGCCTGGTCAGGACAAAATCCTTCCAGCCCTTGAAATCCATCATCCTGGACCACTGCCAGCCGGGGAGAGTTACCCAGACCTTTTCCTGACCTCCCTGACCCAGAACCGATAATCGCACGCCATCGCCGAAATTGAGCGGAAACGTATCAAAAACGACCTTACCGCCGGAGGCGCCGTTAAGTCCCTTCAATTTCAAGGTGCAGCGGCCGGCCTGGTAGCCGGTCTCATAATCAAGACCGTAAAAATTCCAGGAAAAAGTACGGAATTGTTCCGACCAGATATCGGCCTTGATGCTTTCAAAAGGTGAAACGGAGACGGCGGCCGCATTCAGTTTTGAAATTTTCAGCGTATGACTTCCTTTGTCAACCGGCAGAAGCACAAACCGGCTTCCGCGCAAGTCAACGGTCTTTCCTTTCGCGGCGGCTCCGTCAACCTCAACGGAAACGTCGGGCCAGGCGGGAGGGACATAAAGCAGTATTTCCGCCTTCCCGGAGCCGACAATAACTTTAACCGCGTAGGAACCGGTCGTCCCTTTTTTCAATTGGCCTTCCATCTTTACGCCGGAAACCTCCGGCATAAGAAGAACGCTCCGCCTCCCTCCGACGGAATAGATGAAACCGGGAACCTGACTCACTATCAGGTACTGCTGCTGCCCGGGCATCAGGGAAAGCTTCTGGTCAATGGTCTTCATGGTGCCGCTTTCTTCCACCGCAACGGAATTCACCAGGGCGGCGTATTTCTGGAAGACCGGCCGGGAATAGATATCCATAAATTCCGGCAGATTGGGGGAAATCCTGAGGATAAAGGTGGCGCTGTCCGGGTCCAGTCCCATACCGGAGGTCTCGATGCTTACCTTTTCCGTGCCCTTATCCTCCCCGTGCCAGATGCACGGAAAGATAAAAACACTGTTCTTTCTCAAACTGCAGATTTCCAGGTCTTCAGTCTCCAGCTTCCAGAACGACGGTTTAAAGTCCAGATTTTCCGCCCAGGCATCTTTAAGCTCTTCGCCTATCTTCTGGTATAGTTTGGCGAAATTGACCATGGCGGCGCTGCGGGCCATCCAGGCATGCTGGTCGGTTATCAACCCGAAACCCGGACCGTGCTGGGCGAGGACTGCGCTGTCATACCACATCGGGACTATCCTGGCGCTGGGTCTGACTCCGGTCGCCATCTTCGCCCGGAAAGCCCAGGCGGCGTTTATCCTCCAGTCCTTATCTTCAAGATTCTTATACCCCATGCTGTTTTCAAGTATGCCGATGTCGCACATGAGGTTTACGCCGGCCGCATGGTTCATCATCAGCGCCACGTTCTTGGCGTTTGCCATCCGGTGGATTTTCCGGAAAAGTTCCGTGTAATCCGCAGTGCTTGCGACCCTGGGCACGCTCCAGTTGATGCTCTCTCCCGGCGCATTGTCCATATAGAGGAAATCTACGCCCAGGTTATCTATCGTATCCCGGTACTGGCCGACCGCAAAATCCTGCCAGTCAGGGTTGGCCACGTCCAGGACGTAACACTTTCCGATGCCGTCGGTTGTCTCCATCAAATTGTCTTTCTCATCCTTTGCCAGCCATTCCGGGTGCTGTTTCATAAACGTCTCGCTCTCTTCGGAAACGAAACTACCAATGCTGTAGAAACCAACCTTTATCTTGGGAGAGATTGCATGCAGTTTGGCGACGATTTCCTTCACCGCCTCGGCGCTGACTCTTCCCGAATAATCCTTCATGCCGACAGGAGGGTATTTCATGGTCCCCGTGGAACGATAATCCCCGGCCATGGTGTAATGGTTTATCAAAGCCAGCATATACTGACCGTCGGGAACAAAGTCCAGGCAAAGTTCAACTTGTTTCTGAAACGACCCGAATCCGTCCGGGGCAAGAATGGAATACAGTTCGGGGCAGACTCCCCAGATGGCGGTATCGCCGACCCAGGACGGAGCTTCAACCTTTCCGAATTCCGCATATTCCGGCAGCGAGAAATACCGGGCGTCGAAATATCTGGGGTCTCCGTCAACCAAAGCCAGGTGGGTTTCAAAGGTAACGCTCCGGCTGGCGGAAACAAATTGCTGACCGACCGCGGTCACCCAGCCGGAAGGTGTTGCCTTTGCGACCAGAGCCGGGTTATTGTAGGCGATGTGCCCGTCAATCCGGTAGACGTACTGACCGACCGTCTTGTTTAATGATTTAAGATAGCAGACCAGATAACCGGCAGAGGTCGTCAGGCGGTTGTCTTTGGTAACAAGATAGGCGGGTATGATTACGGCACCGGGCACCTTGTATCCGTCGTCCATCGGCCGGTAGTAATAGCCGCCTTTTCGCAATTCACCGTTCATTTCCACCTGGGAATATATTTCGTACTTTTCTGGTTCGCTGTCGCCGGTCCGATAGGTCGCTTTTTTGGAAAGGAGGTTGTCCTTCAAGGTGTACGTCTTTTCTATGGTCAGGCCCAGATCGCCGTTAACGCAGGCCAATTTGACCGAGTCCTTGCCGCTTTCAATCGTCTTTACCTTGTCGGTTCTTTCGTCCCGGCTTATATTCCCCCGGACATAGAGGTCATAACTGTTTTCAATGACCGTCTTTCCGCTCTTCTTGTCCAGGACGTTCAGGACTCTCCCGTCTTCCGGCGATATGGAGAAGCTCACCGCGTCACCGGACAGCACAATCGGCTCGCTTGCTCCACAAACTGTGACGACTCGTGCCAAAAGCGCCAGAATGAACAGGGCTGAAAAACAATAATATTTCCGCATGTTTCCTCCGTCTCCGCCGCTATTTCAGGGCTTCGTAATGGGCGGCGATCTCTTCGGCGCTCAAAACCCGGCTGTAGATGCGCAGTTCGTCGACCACCGTCTTAGTGTCATTCGGAACGAAGTAAGTGCCTCCGATGAACATGGAACCCTTGGTCAGATCGTCCGGAGGCAGAGGGATTGCAAGAGGCACTTCTCCGCTAAGTTTCCCATCCATATAGACGGCCGCTCCCTTGTCTGACCAGGTTACCGCCACGTGGTGCCAGACGTCCGGTACCCATTTTTTGCCCATGAAACCGACCGCGATGGTCCGTTTCGTCTGAGCGGACGGACCCTGATAAAAGTAAATGGAGGGGGACTCGCCGTGCTTGTAAAGAATAACATCCCAGGACCCTCCGTAGAGCCGCAGGAAGTGATGGTATTCATTGTCGTCCTTGTGCCAGTCCACCGGTTGGAGCCACATCTCCAGAGTTCCTGCCGCGGAACTGATGTTGCCATCCGTCTTGTAGTTGAACCAGTCGACGCTGCTGAGGACCGCCGCCTTCCCGGCCTTGCCTTCCGTGAAAGTCGGCTTGCCGACTATCGTGAAGCCCTTGTCGCCCTTGGCGATTGCCGGGTCGCCGTTCCCGTCAAACGGAAGGTAGAACAATGCGTCCTTATCTCCCGCCTGCTTGGATTCCTCGCCGAACAGATACGGCCGGAAGATGCCGGCCGTCGAGGAAAGAAGCACCGTCGCCGCGAAAACCATACAAACGCCCTTCAAACCAGAAAATCCTTTCATACGTCCTCCTTTTTGAAAATGAATATGCTTTCGTAGGGCTCCAGGTCGATACGACCGGAAACCCTGCGGCGTGTCCTTTCTCTTGAGGGAAAGTTTACTTCCGCTTCGCGGTTGACCGAAACAAATGACTTCTCCTTTCCGTAATTGACCGCAAAGATGAATTTGCCGAAACAGGAATAGACCACGCTTCTGCCGGATTTCAGGAATCTTTCGCCCGGTCGGAGTTCCACCTCTCTCTTTATCGGTACCAGTTTCACTCCGGTTTCCCGGCAAAGACGGATAAGTTCCGCTTCCGGTCTGCCGACGTCCGGGTAGATGAGTTTGTCTATACCCATCTCCTTAAGCCGGCCTATCTCCTCCCGGCCGCAGAAGACAAATTGCTTATTGGCAAGGAACAAGGCATTGCATGCCTCCGTTGTCTTTTCCTGGACGCGCTTGAGATGTTCGGGCTGGCTCTCAAATCCTTCCTTCATCATGGGCATATTCGAAGGCAGGTACCAGTCCCATATCATCTCAATCGGATAGTACAGCCCAACGGACGGCCGGAAGGAACCGCCTGTACCGGTCTCAACCAGAAAAGCGGTGAAATCACAGATGGCGCGGTATTCTTCCGGAGAGAATCTCCGCCAGACGAAATAGAAACAAAAATCCCGTACTCCCATCAGGTACTGCATCACCAGAACGTACTTAATTTCTTCCACAGAAGCGCCTTTGCGGTCGCCGTGCCAGTATTCGCTGTAATCGCTGGTTTCGGTCATCAGACCTTTTTGGGAGCCGAAGAAAGATGCCGAAAGGGCGACCCGGTGGGTAAGGATGTACGTCCGGAAAAAGAGTGCCGGGTTACAACTCAAGACGTCAATTCCCGGCCGTTGAAAATATTTCAGCGCTTCCAGCAGGTTTCCGCTGAAAACTGCGTGCTGATAAATGGTCTCTTCATGCAAAAAATGACCGGAAAGGTCAAATCCCATCGCGGCGCATACGTTGGCGGCCTGTTCCGAAAATGAATTCCGGTATAGCCCGGCGACAATGGACCAGAACGCTCTCCTGACTCTTCTCTCCTCCCGGTTGGTTCCGCGGAAGAGCATCCAGACCCTGGACTCAAGCGCCGAGGCGTTCTCCGCCAGAAACCTCGCCTCAATCTCACCGCACCAGGGAACGGACGGAAGGATGGGGAGGTTGGAATCAACCGGGTCTTCCTCCAGCGTGATGTGCGGAAAGGGCATCACGTGCGCCATCAATGAAGGCTCGTCGGTGAAAACCGCCTCCAGGTTCCGGCGTAAATCGGCCGGGATTTTTTCAAAATATTTGGCGTGGGTGACTTTCAAAAACCGGTTGACCGCCCTGGAATCCAAAAGGTTGATGTACCGCCGGGATGAACCGGCATTCCTGGCGCAGTGGGCTCCTTCGTAAAGCGGCGCCAGAAAATAGATTTCCACCGTTTTGTACCTTCCGGTTTCAACCGTAATTTTCCGGCTTCCCTTTTCTATCTTCAATTGCCGGCGCCGTTTGTCCGGACCGACACCGAAGGCGGCGTAAAAAGAAGCTCTCGGCTCCGGAAGTGAAATGGTCAGGGGAAAGACCGGCTTCTTAATCTCCATCTTCTTCAGGCCGATTGCTTCCAGTTCCGGATGGTCCCTTAAAACATTACCTCCGGCCGTGCCGCTGGGGTAGCCGTTTTCATCATAAATCCAGAGGCGGAAACCCATTTCACAGGCGGCGCGGAAACCAACGAGGAACCTCTCCCAGGCATCTTCATTTTCCAGGTAATTCGCGTAGCCGACGTTGACTGCCAGCCCGCCGATGCCCCGTTCCTTGAGTTTGCTCAACTCTTCCCGCACCCTCGGCTCAAAATTGCTGACGTCGGGCGGTTCCTTCGGCCGACCGAAACTTATCATAACTTCTATCCCGTCGGTCGCGTTAATCAGGCCTTCAAAGGAATGGATTATCTGGAGAGGCGGCATATTTGGCATTCTTCTAAACAGGTAATTCTCCCTTACGTCTATCGTTTGAGTTAGTTTAAAACATTCCCTTACAATTGTCAAGTCGCACCTCGCTTCGCTTGGAGTTCTCCAAAGGGAGTTTACTTTTCCTGGGACCGACCTGGCTTGTTTCAATAGCCTGAAACCCTATCTTGTAGGCAGGCGAGCCGGGTGCCAGCGCAAAATTTCCGTGTTCCGGATCAACAAAGCGGGGATCGGCAATGATAGAGTGCAAATCCTGTCCGTCCGCCTGCCATTGTACCCAGGAAATCTCACCAAAACGAGACGTGCCCAACTGAACAGGATTACCCGCCGTATTGTAGTAGAGGTTATAGTCGAAAAATAACCCTCCTTCGCTCAAGCGGGTACGCAGCAGGTCCCCCTCTTTCCAGTAAACGATATTGCGCTGAAACGCAAAACTCTGCTCCGGCGCCGCATGCGAGCGCTGAATCTGTGCCACACGGTTGAGCGCAAAAATGTTATTCCTGATAGTGTTATGTTGGCCGGAATTCTGGTGCAGGCTGCCGTCCTCCGTGTGATAAATGATATTATTCTCTGCCAGGATTTCACTGCTGGCGGCATCTAAATAAATGCCCCAACCTCCGTATCCGCCTTGTCCGTCGTAGCGGTGGACATCGTGCAAGACATTATTGAATATCACCGTACCCGGTTGGACGCCCAAAGTGTAGATTGCACCCATATCGCTCAACAGGCCACGGCCGATGTTGTAGATATGGTTGAACTCAATAACATTAGCCCGTGCTGCCGTTGGACCAAAACCCCATGTCCAGCCGCAGGAGATACCGGAGTAATAGGTGTCGTAGATTTCATTATGAGAAATCATGTTGTCGTGGCTCTGACCCACCCAGATGCCGACCCCGCTCGGGAAAGTGACCCCGATATCGTGGATATGATTGTCGGAGACAACATTGTTGCTTGAGGTCTCCGCCTCGCTGTGCGGATAATCAGGCCGGGCGTTGTACTGTGACGAGTCCAAAGGAAATCTGGATTCAGGTACCCTGCCTGTCTGGCCCGGATGCCGCCGCGGATAAACTCCGCTCCGAGCGTCACCTATTTTCACACCTCCGGCGCCTAAGTCGGTCATCTCATTGGCGACAATAAGATTATCCTTCGACCCTTTGCCGAATGCGACGGCATACTGACCCAGATGGCTGAACACACATTTCTCAATCGTGCAGGAACGGGCGCCTTTAGCTTCTACTGCTGCCGACAACTCAACATCCGCCTGAATAAATGGGCCGTTCATCTGTAAAGGCAGAGACCAGTCTGCATAACTGATGACAAGGCCACGAAGAATGATGTCGTGGACATTATCATCAGGGTTTCCGTCAAAGCGTATTATTTGCTCGAGCGCAGGAGCGATCACCTGGCTGTTTTTAAGGTCCTCGTCGGGCAGGGGATGGTAGTAGACCATTCCCTGCTGCCGGCTGAGGTACCACTCGCCGGGCGCCTCCGGCTGGTCCGGATTATTCTCAATCCAGTAGCGTACGTCCTGGCCATTGAACAGGGGGTGGCGGGTCCCGGAAAGCATCACGCGGTTACCATTCACGGATACAATCTTCGCGCGAAGGTCCATCCACTTGTCAAGCGCCACCACTTCAACGTCGCTATCCTGAGCCCATGAGGAACGAATGTCACCTGACCGGAATCTGAAACTGGGGTTGTGGCCCGCCGAGAGCTGGCCGTCCACGTAGAAAAATCCCGTATGGGGGAGTCGCACCCGCTGGCGCCGCAGGCCGTTGACGAAGAGCTGGTGAAAATACCAGGACCCTTCTTTCACAGCCGGCACCTGAGCCGTCCATACATCCCCCTGCCCATGCTCCCAGCCGGTAATCACACGGCCACCGCTTAACACAGGAACTTCATTGGGATAAGCTTCATAAATAATGGGAGTTTGGGCCGTGCCGGAGTCTTGCGGCGTAAAAACCAAAGGCTCTCTTAAGTTATACAAACCCCCTCGTATTTGAACCGCAATCGGCTGCGATAATTGGCCCGCTGCCTTAATCTGGCGTATGGCGTCGCGCGCTCTGGCTACGCTTGCGAAAGGTCCGTCTTTCCGGACCTGGTCCGGCTGAGTAATTTTTCCCGACCAACCATCGTCTCCCACGGGGGAAACGTAAAATGTCAGCGTCGTTTTTTTCTCCACGCCGGCGACAACGGGCGTGGCATTAGAGTGAGAACGGATGGCTTCGGAGGATAAGACGGAAATGTCCAAAATCAACAAACCGGACAAAACAAGCCAGACTAAACTTGGGATTCTCATTTAATTGTGTAGGAGCTTGATTTATCAAGCCCGCGGGTCGGATAAATCCGACCCCTACGTCAAATTATTTAATGCGTTTGTATTAGTTTTAGACTTTGACGTATTCCACTCGCGTCAGCCGCAGCGTCAGGTCGTGGGTAAATTCGGGTACATCAAGGCGGAGGACGCCCGGACATTCCAACCGCAATGAAGGAGAATAGAGACCGGTAGTGGGAGTGAAGAACGCCGCACGATAGGTCGCCGGAGGCAGTTCCAGTTCCAATTCGCCGAGGATGGCCTGGCCGTATCCCGGGCTCTCCCATTCCCGCTCGTCGGCAAGATAGATGCAGAACTCGTGCGCCGTGCCCAGGACCGAAGCCAGCACGTTGTCCGGGGCGGTGCGCACCACCTGCGGCGCCGGCCGCGCCGATTCCAGGTCAAGCGAATGGATGAATTCCGACAAATGCTTCATCCATGTCCGGATGTTGCGCCGTGATTCATCGGTGCCGGTTTCCAGGTACGGCAGGATGGAAAAATCTATCATGTCATAATGGGCGCCGCAGAAAAGAGTCGTCCAGGCGCGCTTGCGGTGGACGGTCCATCCGTCATAATCGCGGAACCGGGAGGCACAGTTGTCCTCATCCAGGTTCAACGGCTTGCCTTCCCGGTACGTATCCAGACAATACCGCCGCAGTTCACGCAAACGCAGTTCGCCTGACATGAATTGACCCAGGTTGTACACTTCGCCGCCGTAGGTTATATTCGGAAGCGGATGCATGTTCACTATGTCTATGGGAAAATCCTGGAATGACCGGTCTGATAGTTGCTGGACTGCCCCTGTTTCGGGCAACCGGTGGAAATACGCAAATGCCTCCTGACCGGCAATCAGATGTTGATGAGGAAGACGGGCTTCGGTCTCCCGGATGAGTTGGGCGATGGCAATCTGCCAGTCATTGACTTCGGCAACCTTCGGCGCGTCCGGACCGGTAAATGCTCCTCCGGGTTCGTTGCAGATTTCAAAAAAAACGTGGTCGTAGCAGTTCAGTTCCTCCACCATTTTGCGCACATGCGCGCTTTGCCGGGCGAACAGTTTCGGGTGCCGCCGGCTCATATAGTCCGTCCACGGAATGGTTTCCACATCGTTGACGTTGTTAGCGGAATTGAGCGGGTTGACTGACCAGACATAGTCATTATACGTGTTGCTCAGGAGAACAACCTCTACGATGATGCCGCATGCACCGGTCAATGCCAGGAAACGATGGAGCCGGTCAAAGAACTCCGGGTTCCACTGGTTTAAATCAAATTTCGGCAATCCGTCCAAAGCCCGGCCCGGTCCGGTCCGCGGGAACGGCGCGATGTAGTCGGTGGATTCCGGCTTACAGGTGGAGTACGGATTGTGGGTGCCCTGGAACTCGCGAAACAGCAGAAAAAGACGGGTCAGGGTCTGCGCCTTTTCCGCCGCGTCGGCGAGGTACCGTTCAAAACGGAACGGCCGGTTGAACACCGAGCCATAGTGTTCGGTTGCGCAGAGCAGGACCACCGGCTTGCCCCGGAATTCAAATATTTTCGGATTTCGCGGATGAATACGGACAGGCATTCTCATGCGTCGTCATCCCTCTGGTAGAAAGTCTTCCTCGCCTCTTCGGCAAATTCTACGGTTTATATCCGCCGAAGGTCATGTCGCCGAAGCCGGACGGGTCGGCCCATTCGCCGGTGGTCCAGGACGAAAACTCCCTGGTGATGTCTATCCGGGCAAAGGTGATGCCCCAGGTGTCGCCGTCTTTGGCGGCCTTCCCCAGCGTCTTGAACGGTATGCGCAGTTCGGCCAGCCAGGAGGCGTTGTAATTGAGAGAGGTCTTCACTTCGTACTCGCCGTTCCACTTCAGGTCCATGCCTCCGGCGGAGAACTTCATGTCCGCCATCGTCCCGGAGGTGTCAACCGCAATTTCAAAGAAGTTCTTCTTGTCGCGGTAGGGGTCAATATGCATGTGGTCGTGGTCGCTCTGGAATACCTCTGTTTCGGATAACTTAACCGCAGAAAGAGATACGATCGGCTCAATGTTGTTAAAAAGAATGTAGAGGTTCTCATCGTCATAGCAGAGTTTGGCCTGCGTCTTTGACGCGGAAAGGGTTTGGGTGCCGACCTTAAAGAAGTCGGTGACAACTTCCGCGTCTTTCCAGCAGGCATCGTTGCCAAGGCCGTCAATCACCGGCGGGGTACTGGTCTTGTATATGGTGACCGAGCGTTTTGCCGGCTTTTCTTTATCGGCAAAATCCATTCCTCTGGCTGTCAGGAGGTGGATGTCCGCAATGTCAACCGCGCTGCTTCCGACCGGCTGGAACCGGAGCGAGAACAAGCCGGTTGCATCCCACTTGGGCTTGGTGTCGGCGGTCTTCATCTCCTCACGGTAGACCTTAAACTCTTTCCAGCCGGTGAAATCGTCTTTGATTTCGTAGGTCCACTGGCTGCCTGCGTTCATAACAAAGGTG
>JAZDPL010000062.1:0-3627 GCA_043797665.1 Candidatus Omnitrophota bacterium | reverse complement strand
ATCTATGTAGGGAGGAAGGTAGGAGGGGGATTGCGAGAGATGAAAAATTATACCATATTCTCCCCAAATATATCAAATGAAAAAACATGCTCAGTTAAGTCATAAGAACAACTCCTTTGGCCATCTCAATCATCCGGCGGTCAGCCTCAAAGGGCGCAATCATCTATTCGTGGTCACCGGAGAAACGGAAGGGTATCTTCTCCCTTCGGTCGATAGATTCCGGGCACACAAGAAGTTTTCATTCGCGTCGTCTCAAGCCGCATTCACACTCACGACCTCATCCTGTGGTATCCACCGGAGGGTCAAAAACCCGGCGCGCGGGTCAAGAAACGACATAGACCACCAGAGGCTGAAAAACCATTTAAATAGTTTCGCCTTTATGGTGCAATCAGGCAGCAGCCAGGTTCGCCAAGGACCTGGCTTTCTGCCTGGCGATGTTAACATTTCTGTTATGTTGGGTAGAACCTCCTCTTCTGAATGGTTCTCTGGTTTTAGCCATCTTCCAGAGCCAGCCGATAAGTTTACGAGCCATAGCGACCTTAGCCTTTCCTTTAATTTTGGTATTCTTAAGGATATGGTTGTACATAGCCAGGTAGACCGGGTCAGAACGAACCATGGTAGTAGCGGCTTCGCAAAGAGCCCAACGAAGCGCCGCCGGTCCGGCACAGGAGATTTTCCCCTGGGAACGTTTTCCACCAGATTCTTCGGTACGTTCGGTAAGTCCGGTATAACAGGCGATGGCGTCAGGGCCGGAGAACCGATGGAAACCGGCGACCTCAGCAACAATGATAGCCGACAATATATCGGCGATACCCGGGACAGTGCAGCAGAGGTCAATATCAGGTTTGTACTGGGGCATCTGGGAGAAACGCAAGATTTCTCTGCGGATGGGCATCCGTTGAAGTTCAATATGCTCAACGGTATCCAGAAGTTGAGAGAAGGTAAAGGAAGAGGCAGAATCCAGAAGATGGCCAAATCCCAAGAACCAATGCCGGCCAGATTCTCCGGTGATGCTACCCGGCCCTGCCAGATTGTGTTGGATAAGAATCCAACGCATCCGGATTTTGATGTCAGCCAGGAATTCCGAAGTGGCGTGCCAGTGACGACAGATTTTACGGAACTGTCTGGTGGTCTTATCCGGGACAAAGGAGACCGGAAGGTCGTCTTTGTAGACCAGAAGCGAGAAGAATCGGGCGTTAATCTTGTCGGTCTTGGCCTGTCTTCTGCCAGCCCGGTACTTAAGTTCCACAGCATCCGCCAGAGTGAGTTTATCACAGAGCGGTTCCAGGAGTTCCCAGAGCCATTCATACATACCGACAGACTCAATAGCACAATGGATGGGCCTGGGCAAGGAGGTGATAAAATCCTTAATCTTGTTGACGCACTTACACTCGATGTCCGCAGTTTTAACCAAATTCCCACCACTGTCTCTATCCGCGATGGTAAGAGAAACTTTGTGGAGATCAATCCCCACGTTAGAATTAAACTTATCCCTGTGTGTAGCAACCAGGGAACCGGAGGTATTTATGATACTCATAACTAAACTCCTTTCTTTTTTGCGCCGCAAGTTTACTTTGTCTGTACGTCGGGTACAGACAAATCTGCGGTCGTCATCTTATTCTACCACCCCTCCACCTTCCTCCCTACATGCCTTCACTCTGGCCGGTTGCCTGGGTGAAGCTATGGGGCAAAGGAAGGGTGTTTTATCTGGCGTTGGGGCATAATGTAGAAGCATATGCCAGAACCAGTTTTTTCAAAAAATCTTCGTATCCGGCGCCCGGTGGGCCGCGGAACCTGGTAAGGAGGAAAAGTGATTGGAGTGGGAATTGTCGGTAAAACCGGAAGAAGGCCTGGAAACCGTCCTGGTTATGGAAGGCATTATTGAAAGTGCCAGAAGCAATAAGCCAATTCCTCTAAAAGTATAGGTTTTTACACCAGCCGTCTATATTATCTGAATCCCTTCTCTGATTATCTGGTGGTAAAGAGGCTGGGAGGGTCCATTTTCAATTTGCTCCGTTAACCACCCTGCAAATTTAACGATTTTTTCAAGGTATTTCCGGGTAAAATTTTTTGTTAAAAAGTGTCCACGGATATTCTCGATGCTGAAATAAATTTCGGGCTGTTTTCAAATCTAATCGGGCAGATTTTAACCAATACTGATAAGTTTGTTTGGACACAATATAATTATATCGTTAATCAAAAAAAAAGCAAGGAAACGCGTGTCAAACTGTAAGTTTTGCTTGACAAATAATGGAGATTTCTGTAAACTTCCTTTGGTGATTACCCGGCTAATAGCGGTTTGGGCGATTTAGAACGGAAGAGTATGAAGAGACTGAAGGTTCCTCGGGAAAAATGAATAATCTGGAGAGATTCTTGAAGGTAATAAAGTTTGAGGAGGTAGACCATCCGCCGTTATTAGTTGATGGTCCCTGGTCTGATACTCTGACTCGCTGGTACCAGGAAGGTTATCCCAAAGGAGTAGGTTTAGAAGAATATTTTGAGGTGGAACCCTTGAGGTTTGAGTATGTCGGTCCAAATACCGGCCTTTATCCGCCGCCGGAAGAGAAGACCATTTCTGAAGATGATGGGGTAATAATCAAGATGGACCATTACGGAAGACGGGTGCGGGATTTCAAAAATTCTACCACGATGCCGGAATGGCTGGAATTTCCGGTGAAAGGGCCGAAGGATTTAGAAAGAATTATTAAAGAACATTTTGATTTAAGCCTGATGGAAGAACGCTGGTCCAAAGACTGGCAAGAGAAGAAGAAGGAATGGCTAAAGCCAGAAAGAGCCTTTGGTCTGTTTCTTGACGGCGGCTGCTATTATAATACTCTGAGAAACCTGGCTGGCGTAGAATATGCCAGTTATCTATTCTATGACGCACCAGACCTGGTGGATGAACTCTTTGAAAGGATAAATGTTATCTGTTTAGAAGGGTTGAAAAAAGTTTTACCGGAAATTAAAGTTGACTATCTTGGTTTTGGCGAAGATATCGCCTATAAAACCTCCACTTTAATCTCTACAGAGATGTACAGAAGATTCCTTCAGCCGCGGTATAAACGAGTTACGGAATTTGCCGGAAGTTACGGACTTGATGTCACCTGGTATGATAGCGATGGAGACGTAAAACCGTTCATGGATCTATATTTTGAATCAGGCATTGACTGTTTTGCACCCTGTGAAGTGGCCGCGGGAATGGATCCGGTGGAATTAAGAAGAAGATATGGCAAACGAATTAAAATGATTGGCGGCATAGATAAAAGAGAAGTTGCCCGGGGAAAAGAAGCGATAAAAAAAGAAGTTCTTAAGAAATTACCGGTCATAGAGGAAGGCGGGTACATTCCTAAAATTGACCATTCTATCTCTTCTGATATATCATTAGATAACTATTCTTATTACCTGAATCTGATGAAAGAGATTTATGGAATTAGATGAAGCGATTGAAGGGGTTATGGAGGGTGTATGTCTGAAGAGGAAAAGAGAGTTCTTCTGTTTGGTGGTGGGGGTTGTCACGATTTTGCCGGAATCTGTGTCTCGCTTGAGAAGTATCTTAACCGGATAGAGAGGTTTACCGTAAGATATGTGAAGGAAGACTATGATATCTTCCGGGCCGAAAATCTGGTT
>JAZDPL010000027.1:0-58388 GCA_043797665.1 Candidatus Omnitrophota bacterium | reverse complement strand
ATCAGTTCCTGGACGCTGGCACGGGGAAACAAAGAAGCAGTCAGGCAGGAAGTTCTCTCATCCCTGGAAACGGCAAAAAAGTACGGCGGGACAATTGTCGGAGTTTCAAACTACATCCTGTCTGAAACGCCGCCGGAAAATACGGACATACTGCTGGAAACGATTGAAAAGGAACGATGACCGACTGGAGGTAGGATGGTTTACAGAAAATACCGGTTATCCGGCGGGCTTACCGAGGAAGACCTGAAGAATATCCACCGGGAAATCCTTGTGGTCCTGGAAAAGATAGGAGTGGAGATAGACCACCCGGCTATATTGGCATTCCTTGCCGGACAGAAAGGAATAGAAGTGAAAGGTAAGCGGGTGCATTACGACCGGAAACTGGTAGAAGATTTCATCCCTCAAATCAAGCAGCAGAACGCTGAGTATTCTTACAACCGGAAAGGCGAAGAAAAGTTCCGCATGCTCCCGCCTTACATGGGACGGTATTATACGGACATTGACACCGGGGAAACCCGTCTGGCTACTCTGAATGATTGCATTGCCGCGGTCAAGTTATGCGACTCTTATCAAATGTACGGGCCTTCGCCAATCCACCTGCAGACCGTTCCGGTCCACCTGCGACAGGTAGCCACCGAAAAGGTGTGCGTGGAAAATAGCCGGGAAATGGGCGGCTGGTGCGTGGCGGAAAACATAAAGGAAGCAGATCTTATGTGCAGGATTGGCCAGGTTTCGGGTAGAAAACCCCCTTACTGCGCCCTGGAAATACCTATCAGTCCGTTAAGATTAAACCACAACTGCCTGGACGTTATTTACCAGAACAGAAACCATCAATACAACCTTTCCGGCATCTGCCTGGGAGGCGGCGCCGCTCCCATGCCCGGCGCCTCTGCACCCATCTTCTTTCCCGGCATGCTGGTACAGGGTATGGCGGAGGCGCTTGCTGCCTATATCACTCCAAAACTGATTGACCCGGAAGTTTACGGTTATTGTTCTTTTGGCGGCTTTATCTTTGACGTCAGGAAAATGCAGCCGGCCAAGCCGTTTCCGGAATCAATCCTTTATTGTCTGGCGGTCAGCCAGGTAATAAAATACGTGCTGGGAGAGAAATTCGGCGTTGACTTTGCGTGCAACATAAACAGCCTCAGCGACGTTTTCCGGGTAGCGTTTGCCCTGGGCATGGGTATCTGCGACGGCGCCACTTCCGTTATAGGGATAGGCGGGGACAGTTCCGGAACCGGCGGCGAGCTTGACGGCTTCAACCCGGTCATGGCAGTGATTCAAGCCGATATCGTCAGGCACTGCGAAAGGTTTGCCGGCGGCCTTAAATTGGATGAGGAAAAAGGCATATCCCTAAAAGTGATTGAGGAAGCCATCTATACCGGGATGCCAAACAGTTTTCTGGACCATCCGACTACGTTACAGCACAGAGAAATTTACCTTGAGCCGGAATTATTCTTCAAATTCTCAGGGGAAGAGTTGAAGGAAAAAGCCAGGGAAACTGCCCGGAAAAAGATTGCCGAACACAATTTCAGTTTGCCTGGAGACAAACGCGAGGCGATTGAAAAAATATATCGCGAGGCGGATAGAACCCTTGGCAAGAAACCCGGATAGAGTCCCGGGTTAAAAGGAGGCACCATGCGGGAAGTACGCATTTCCATCATCAATACCAGAAGAGGAGTGATAGTACAGGATGACGCCACGGTCATTTCCCGGGTGAAGGAACGAATCGCCCGTGCCGGAAGGGATAAGGCGGACCTTATTCTGCTGCCGGAGGTTTTCGGCAATTCATTGGTGGAAAAATGGACGACCGCCGAATTGGCCCGTATCAGCCAGACCGTTCCCGGACCCATATTTGAAGAACTCGCGCCGCTGGCCAGAAAATACCGGACATATATCGCCTTTGGTCTCTTCCGGCGCAGCGGCAAGACGCTCTACAACAGTCTGCTGCTCCTGAACCGGCAGGGGAAACACGTTTGGACGTTCGATAAGATTACGCCGACCCTGTACGAAATGAATGCGGGCGTTAAGCCGGGCAGGGAGTTTAACTCCTATTTATGCGATTTCGGCCGAATCGGAGGAGCCATCTGTTTTGACATCAACTTCCTGGAACTGGCGGAAATCTATCTGAAACAGGCAACAGAACTGATACTTTTCTCGTCCGTCTTTCCGGGAGGTCGTCTGCTTGACGTCTGGGCGGTACGTTATGGGTTCAACGTTGCCGCAAGCACCTGGTACGATTACAACCGGATAATTGACTGCGCCGGCCGGACAGTCGGTCAGACAAGTGATTTTCTGCCGACGGCCACTTATACCTTGAATCTTAACCGCCGGTTGGTACACATGGACAAGAACCTGGAAAGAATAGAGGCCATGCAAAAGAAGTACCCCGGGGACGTCCTCTTAGAGGACTTGCGGCTAGAGGCGTTCTGCATCATCACCAGTTTAAGAAAAGGCCTGGAGGTCTCCGAACTCATCAGGGAATTCAAGATTATAACCCTGTACCAATACTTTGAACGTTCGCGGAAAGTCAGGGCTAAAATGGGCGGCATGTCTTACACCATAAAAACCTGAAGGGGGACGGAAAAGCATGAAAAAACCAAGAGTTGGAATTTTGCTGGATGCAAAGATGAAAAGCCAGATTCTCAACCGGGAGGAAATGGCAAGATTAAAAAAATTCGCGGCCGTTCAGTTTGAAGAGTTCCGGGAATTGGACGAAGCGGCCGCCGGAAAACTCATCCGGGGAACAGACGGCATCATCACCGGCTGGGGAACCCCGACGCTGACAAAGGAAATGCTGGATTCCGCGCCGAACCTGAAAATCATTGCCCATTCCGCCGGTTCGGTTAAAGGCATTGTTGTCGGCGATGAGGTGTGGAAAAGGAAGATAACGGTAACCTCGGCCGCTTCTTCCATCGCCATCGGTGTCGCCGAGTTTTCCCTGGGCCTCCTGATCACCGGCCTGAAAAGGGTCTACCCGTTCGCCAAGACCACCAAACAGGGAATCTGGAAGGACGATGCGCAGACCTCAAAAGTGAAAGAGTTTTATAAAATCAGCATTGGCGTGGTGGGCGCCGGATACGTCGGGAGACACCTGATTAAACTCCTGAAAAACTTTGATGTCAAAATCCTCCTGTATGACCCGTTTGTGACCAAAGAAGAAGCCGCAAAATTAGGCGCGGAGAAAACCTCCTTAAAGAAATTGATGCAGACCTGTGAAGCGGTCTCCCTGCACGCCCCTTCCCTTCCGGCCACTTACCACATGATAAATGAAGGGAACCTTTCCCTGATGAAGGAAAATACGGTTCTGGTCAAT
This sequence comes from Candidatus Omnitrophota bacterium, assembly GCA_043797665.1. Taxonomy (GTDB): domain Bacteria; phylum Ratteibacteria; class UBA8468; order MWAK01; family MWAK01; genus CAZVUE01. The sequence continues at coordinate 55,072 of JAZDPL010000027.1, read as the reverse complement.
ACCGCCCGGGGTTCGCTCATCGATGAAGAAGCGCTGATTAAGGTCTTGCGCACCGGAAAAATCTTTGCCCTTCTGGACGTCACCGACCCGGAGCCGACGGCCGAGGGCAGCCCTTTGCGGACGCTGGAGAACGTCGTCCTTATCCCGCACATAGCCGGCGCGGTTGCCAATAATCGCTTCCGTCAGGGCAATTACGAGGTGACTGAACTGGAGCGCTTCTTTTCCGGAAAGAAGCCGGTCTATCCGGTAACAAAAGATATACTGGAAAGAATTGCCTGAAGGAGAAGGAAGATGTATACATGACCAGAAATAGAAATGCTGAACATACGATGAGAAAAGACACCAACGGCAAAAAGGAAAGTGTGACGGCGCGCGAATGGTTCCTTGAGAACAAAAGGAGACTGCTGCTGGATTTTCATACCCCTGAGTGGCCTTCGGGATTGTTTACGGAGTTGAATCCCCAAAAAATAATAAAAGAGTTTAAAAGGGCGCACATAAATGCCGCGTATTTTTCAGCTAAAGACTGCTATGGCAATTCGTACTACAATACTGCCGTGGGGCACAAGCATTCTGCCCTGAAGGATAGAGACCTGCTAAGCGAATGGCTGTCCGCTGCTCACGCCGTGGGGATAAAAGCTATCGCATATTACTGCATCAGTTGGGACACGGGAGCGGCGATGAAAAACCCTGATTGGTCATGTCGTGAGCCGGACGGGACCCCCGCAAAAAACAGCAACCTTGTTTCTGCTCCCTGGCATATCGTTTGCTTAAACAGTCCTTACCGCGAGTACGCAATCTCGCAGGTAAAAGAAATAGCAAAAAATTATGATATGGATGGTATATTTCTGGATATGTTCGTTTATCACACCCAGAAACAGTTATGCTATTGCGATTATTGTAAGAAGAAATACCGAGAAGAACTTGGCGGAGAAATTCCGGTTGTAATTGATTGGCAATCTTTGGTATGGAGGAGATACTTAGATTGGAGAAGCAAGTGCCTGCGCGAATGCATCTTTGATATGGAGAAATTGATTAGGAGCGTGAAGCCGAACGTTTCCTTTTCTCATAACTTCCATGGTTACTGGATTGTTAATTGGCGGGTAGGAGTTACTGCCGAGGAGTTTACGGAATCTGCCGATTACGTGACAGGAGAAACCGAAGCCATGTGTCCCAGCCAGTTAGCCAGGTTCATGAGAGGAGTTAGCGGCGGCAAGCACTATGATGTAATGACACACCGTTTTGTCCAAGGTTGGGATTATTCCATCAAACCCGCCGAGCAGCTGAAATTTGAAATCTTCACCGCTGCCGCTAACGGTGCGGGAGTTACGGTCATAGACCAGCCATATCACACTGGCCGGCTTGAAAAGGCGGTATATGACATTTTGGGAGAGGCGTATCAAGAGATAGAAGAAAGGGAAAAATGGTTGGCCGGCGCAGAACCAACAAAATTTATTGCCCTTTATTACTCGCAGAAAACAAAAGATTACCATGGTGCAGACAACCTCGAGAAGTACGTTCCTTCCTTTATCGGAGGATACCGTGCTTTGTTTGAAGGGCACCAGGCCGTTGACATCGTTTCAGACAGACATCTCAACCAGGCAGAACTGAACAAGTACAAGGTTCTCGTGTTATCCAACGCCGTGTGCCTGAGCGACCGCCAGGTAGAACAAATATCCGAGTTTGTTAAAAACGGGGGCGGATTAGTCGCCACGCACCTGACTTCCCTGGCTAACGAGAACTATGAATTCAAAGACAATTTCGGACTCAGCGAAATATTTGGATGCAGATTTAAGAGAGTTTCCGAGTTTACGGATAATTACATAAAGTTCGAGTGCACACAACTTACCGAGGGTATTGAAAAAAGGTTTCATCTGCATCGCGGCTCAACATTGGAGGTCATACCCACCGAGGATGTCAACGTACACGGCTGGATGGTGAATCCCATCGGACAAAAGAGTGCCGAGAAATGGTATGGAAATTTCATGAGCCCACCGGGACGCGTAACCAACAACCCATTTGTAATTTCAAACAATTACGGAAAAGGCAAGGTGGTTTATATTTCGGGTAATGCTGAAGATAATTACGCTCGCTTTGGATTCAAAGTGTTCAGACAATTGCTGAACAATGCCGTGCTGCATGTGGCCCCTGAAAAACCTCAGATAAGAATCGCCGCGCCGCTAAATGTTGAAGTTACATTCTTCGAACAAAAAGACAAGGGGAGGAAAATACTTCATTTCGTCAATTGTCCCGAGCAGAGACGAGGAGAATCCCATTACGATTTGGTAACTCAAATTAATACTGGCGTGACAACGAGAAAGATAATATTTGAAGAGACAAACCCGGTATACGGAATCAGGGTGTTAGTTAATGGCAACATATCCAAGACGTACCTGGTGCCTTCAATGGAAAAACTGAATTTTACAACGAAGGAAGGCTTCAGTGAAATCACGGTGCCAAAAACAGGACTGTGGGGAACGGTCGTGATAGAAACAGAGCAGACGATTTAACGACGCAGGTAACGATGTCATATGATTGAAGTGAATTGGTATGAAAAAATGGTCAAAAAAGCATCTATTTCCTTCCGGGTAGGAATCAATTCGTGGCTCCCGGAAACGCGTTTCCGGGAATTGCTCTCCATCTTCAAGGATTACGGCGGAGTCACGGACGAGATTGCGCTCTTTACCGCAGAGACGCATTCACCGCTTCCCCTTGAAGTATTTCAGGAACGGGCAAGAGTGGCAGCCGACCGGATAAGGTCTGTCAAAACGGCAGGCCTTAATGCCGGCATCAACGTCTTAGCCACCCTGAGCCACCACGAAGAGAACCTTCCCAATTCCCTGTCAGGCGAATATACCCCCATGACCGATATAGATGGTAAAATTTGCCTGGGGTCGTTCTGTCCAACCGATAAAGGGGTGCAAAATTACGTAAAACAGATTTATGAAAGCGCTGCCGCGGCAAATCCGGATTTCATCTGGATTGACGACGACGTCCGTCTTGCCAATCACCGGCCGATAAAATACGCCTGTTTCTGTGACGCCTGCCTTGCCATTTTCGCAAAGGAGACCGGCAAAAGCTACACTCGGAAAACCCTGAAAGAATCCTTCAACAACGGAACCGCCGGGGAAAAGATGGAAATCAGGCAGGCGTGGTTGAAACACAACCGCAGCACGATTACCGGATTACTGGAAATCATAGAAAAGGCGGTGCACGGCATAAAACCGGGAATTTCTCTCGGGCTTATGACCGGCGACCGGTTCGAAGAGGGCTATGATTTAGACAACTGGGCAAGGGTGCTTTCCGGCCCGGACGGGTCTGAAGTCAGGTGGAGACCGGGCGGCGGTTTTTACACGGACAGATGCCCGGTCGAAGTCATGGAAAAAGCGGACACCATAGGACGCCAGGTATCGGTACTTCCAAAAGACATCGTCTTAATCCAATCGGAAGTTGAGAATTTTACGTATCAGCGTCTGCAAAAATCCGAGCGAATCACCGCCCTGGAATCAGCGGTCTATATCGCGGCCGGCTGTACCGGCACGGCTTTTAACGTTCTTTCCCTCTACGATGAACCGCTTACCGAATATCGGTCTCTAATCAAAACGCTGCAACACTACCGACCATTTTTTGACCTGTTGGCCGGAACCACCGCCGGAACGGAAACCCAGGGAATCCGGACCGTTTGGAATAAGGATAGTTACGCAACAAGCAACTTATCCGAAGGTGAATGGTTCGGCGAAGATTCAGGATTCTGGAAAGGGCTGGGCATCTGCAATGAAATGCTGCAGATTGGAATTTCCCCGGCATATTCCCTGGACGGAAGCCAGGCAGCCGTGCTGACCGGGCAGATTGTCCCGGGACTTAAGAAAGAAGAAATACTGAAAATACTCTCTTCCGGCCTTTATATGGACGGCGAGGCGCTGGAAAGGTTAAATGAAATGGGGTACGGGGATCTGACCGGATTCACGGTTGAAGACCGGATTGACAAGGACTGCCTGGAGGAATTCACCGGCGACCCCCTGAACGGCCGTTTTGCCGGGCACAAGAGAGACGCCAGACAGTCATTCTGGTGGCGGCAGAGCGCCGTTGCGTTGAAACCGGTTTCCAAACAATGCCGTATTCTGGCTAAAGGGATAGACTACGCCGGCAGGGAGATTTTCCCCTGCTGTATAGGCGTGTTTGAAAACCGACTGGGCGGCCGCGTATGCACCGCCGGATATTACCCCTGGAAATTCCTCCAGAACCTTTCAAAATCATCACAGATTAAAGCGGTCATGCGCTGGATTTCCAGAGATAATTTGCCCGCCTATGTTTCCTCCTATCACCGAATCGGCGTCTGGATTAGAAAACTGGAGGCGAACCGGCTGGCGGTAATCTTACTCAATACGTCCCTGGACGAAGCCGAAGGCGTGAAACTGTCCGTCCTGACCGGCAAAAAAGAAGCGCAGGTATTTGATATGGCTTGCCGGGAATCCAAATCCGGATTTTCCGGAAGTGACGAGCCATACCGCGTCTTCCCAATGCCGCCGATTCCGTCCTGGCAGATACGGCTGGTCCTGATATGAAGCCTAACTGGTTTTACGACCATATCCGGCAGGTGCATCTTGATTGGATATTGCCGGAGTTCCCGAAAGGCGTGCTGTCACAATTTGACCCTGAGAAGTTCGTCAGGGAACTTACCAGGGCGCACGTAAATTACGTCTCCCTCTACGCCAAGTGCCATTTTGGAAATTCCTACTATTACACCAGGGTCGGTTACCGGCATTCGGGCCTGAAAAAGGACATCCTGAAGGAAGCCGGCCTTGCCTGCCGCAAGCACAAAATCAAAACATCCGCTTATTATTCACTATGCGGGGACAACCGCGCCTGGGATGAGCATGAAGACTGGCGATTTTTGGACGCAGAAGGGAAATCCCCGCCGCTGGGACAGCAGTTCCGCCTGGTCTGCCCAAATTCGCCATACTCAGATGAACTGGCGCTTCCTCAACTAGAGGAGGTAGCGGCCGGATATCCGGTAGACGGATTCTTCATTGACATTCCGTTCGTTACACCTCTGGTTTGCTACTGCCGATACTGTCGGGAACGATATAACCGGGATACCGGCCGGGAATTAACTCCGGACCTTCCTGAATCCGAACGACTCCGCTTTCAACAACTTACCGCAGCCAGATTCATGAAACGGCTAAAGAAGATAATAGTCAGGCGGAACCCGGAAATGCTCATCGCCTGTAACCAGGCCTGGAAACCGGAATATGCCCGGGAGTTCTCCGAAGTGAGCGACTGCGGCGTGGTAGAATCTCACCCTCATTACTGTTCTTTTCTTTCACACAGCCGGTCGGCGCGCTGGGCAAGGACTCTTCCAAAACCGGTCCAGGTTATGACCTCGCGGTTTACCGGAGGCTGGGGTGAAACAACCATCAAACCTGAAGCGCAATTATTGTCGGAGGTCTCCCTGCTGATAGGAAATGGAGCTCCGGCATCCATCGGAGACCAACTGAAGATTGACGGTACCCTGGAGAAACCGGTCTATGACCTTTTTGGGAAATGTTTTTCGTTCGTATTGGAACGGGAACCCCTGCTCCTGGGTGCCAGGAGCGTGAAACACTGCGCTCTTTTAATCCCGTGCCGGCGCCGCGACGAGGCGCTGCCCGGAGTGATGCCGGTAATCAGCGGCGCCGCTAAAATACTCCAGGAAAATCACATCCAGTACGATATTCTGAATGCGCTTGATATCGAAAAATTAGACTCGTACAAAATAGCGGTAATGCCGGAGCCGGGTGGTTATTCGGAAAAAGCGCTGAAGAGATTGCGGGATTTCGTTCGGGGAGGAGGAATTCTGGTTGCGGAAGGAGACGCCCTCCTCGCCGACGGCAAGTTTGCCATGGCGGACGTCTTTGGCATAGAATACCGGAAACCCTCCGTCTATTCCCACGGTTATTACAAACTGCGTCCTCAAATAAGAAACGATTCTCAGTCGATGCCGCTTAACGTCAGGGCAAAAACTTTTGAAATAAAGGCCAAACAAGCCGGAGTCCTGGCTGACCTTCATTTCCCGGTGGCGGAATATGACCCGGAAAGGGCGTTTCGTTCCGAATACGCTCCGCCGGTTGAAGAACCGGCCGGTTACCCTTTTATTACGGTCAACGTCTATGGAAAGGGAACGGCGGTCTACATCGCAGGAAATATCTTTCGGCTTTACTGGAACACTAACCATCACTGGTTGCGCCGGTTGATAGAATCGCTCCTGGATTACCTGTGCCCGGAACCGCCTTTTCGCATTGAAGCCACGCCGTTAATTGAGGCGAATTTGATGAAGAAAGGGAAGTATTTACTTCTCAATTTGATGCAATATCAATTAGGGACAATCGGCGACCCCGGCGCACCGGCGGTCATTGAAAAAGTGATGCCGGTAAAAAGAATAAAATGCAGCGTTAAAACTGCGAAAGTGAAAGAGATAACCCTGGAACCGGAACATAAAAGAATCAGATTCATTTCCGAGGGAGGTTATGTCCATTTTATCGTCCCGCAATTGCAGTATCTGACAATGGTAAGGATGGTTCAGGAATAAAATGAAGATTGGAACGCAATATTACCGCGATCCCAATCCGCCGGAGAAATTCTGGCGGAATGACCTTGCGAACATTGCAGAAAAAGGATTCTCGTTCATCGGCTGCTGGATACCGTGGCGTTATGTCAATCCTGAACGCGGCCGGTGGAATCCGGATAAATATCGGCGCCTGTTTGACATCGCCCGTGAATATGAATTGGGCGTAAGAGTCCAACTCGTTCCGGAGTCGGCTCCCGACTGGGTAGTCCGGGATTTTCCGGAGACGCTCATAGTCAGCAGCGCCGGCCAAGCCGTATATCTCCACGCCCATTCCATGCTCCAGCTGGGCGGTTGGCCTGGCTTGAATTCCCATCATCCGACCGCCCGTGCCCTCATCGACGACTATTACCGGCAGGTTGTGGGCCGACTAAAAGACCATCTCTCCATTCTGACCTGGAACGTATGGAACGAAATCCAGCACCCGTGGGATTCGTATGACCGGTACACGGAAACCGCATACCAGGCGTGGATAAAAGAGAAATACGGCACCATAGATGCCTATAACCGGAAGAAGGGCGCCCAATTCCTTGACTTCACCGAAGTAATTATGCCCAACCCGGCGATTCAGGCCGACTTAATCCTTCTGTCCGATGCCGCAGATTTCGCCGAATTCAAATGGAATGCAACCATAGAGGAAGCAAAACGCCGCGCCGGTCTGGTCCGTGAAATAGACCCGTCTCGACCCGTTTCAATGCACACCAATACAAACAGTCCTTATCCGGGTGACCGGGATGACTGGTTTGCCGCCCTCCACGCAGATATTTACGGCAACAGTACTTACAATCAGGATGCGTTTGCCGACACCATGTCCTGTATCAAACAGCGCTCTATCAAAGGTCCCGGAAAATGGTGGTTAACGGAACACTCCGGCGGCCGCATGGCTTATTACTACGGCCATTACACTTACACCGCCCAGAACATGGTCAGTGACGTTCTGAGAGCAGCGGGACACGGCGCCGCGAACGTGAGTTTCTGGCAATACCGGAATGAGATTGTCGGACAGGAAGCCCCGAACTTTGGATTACTGAACCAGGACGGAACTCTTTCGGAACGCGTGGAAGCCGTTTCCCGCCTTTCCAGAATCTTAAGCACCTGGAATGCGGAAACTCTGACATATGACCCCGCCGAGATTGGATTACTTTTCGAACCGCTGGATATGGTATTCCGCTCCGCCAGTGAATGCTGGTGGAAACAACCCTGGCAGGAATGCAACGAATTTGAACAATGGCTCCGCGCAATCCTTGACCTCGGTTACAGCCCGGATTTCCTGCGCACTGAAAGTATCTGCTCAACGGCACCCGGGCAGTCCCTTAAGGTAATTATCGCCCCCAGCCTGGTTGTTTTGAGAGACGGCCTGGTTGAAAAATTAGCGCCATGGATTCAAAGCGGAGGCCATCTCATTGCTGGACCTTTTACCGGCGTCTTTAACCCGCGGGGCGAGACGTTTGAGAAATTCCCCGGAGATGGATTGGCTGAATTGTTCGGTCTGCACGTAACCGAACGCGTAAGCGGAGAGCGGTTCGATTTCAATAAACCCGGCGGAAAAACAAAACGCCTATCAGGCAAATTTCTTTTTGAATACGTGCATACACAGAAGGCGACCGAGGTATTGCTTGAATGGAAAGGAAAACCGGCGGCGTTGAAACGTTCTTTCGGAAAGGGGACCTTGACGTATCTGACCTCTTTTGTCGGGGCGGACTATGCAGTCGGCTCAAGATTGCTTACTGCCTGGCTTGATAAGCATTTACGGACCTGCGGCATCCAACCGCCCATGGACATAAAAGGTCCGGTTTGGGTCAATACGGCGCACTATCAGAAACAGCGGGTTGTCTTTCTCCAGAACCCGTCTGAAAAACGATGCACCGCAAAATTAAGACTTCCTTCGGAAATAATAATCCGGGACCCTTTTGAAGAACGGAAAATCAGAACGGCTAACAAAATTGCCGTTGTTCCTCTTGCAGGCAGACAGGTACGCGTCTTGATGTTATCTCCGAAGAATACAGAAAAATAGTAGAAATTGTACAGAGTCTGAGGTGAGAAGGTGCGGACTATGGAAGATATTTTTAATATGGGGCGAAAGCAGTTATTGTTTGTTTTAATGCTTTTTTTTCTCTCTGCCGGATTTCTTTTAGCAAAAGGAGCACCTATGACACTTTGTTTGGTAGAGAACGAAAAATCTTTGGCTGCCATCATTATTCCTGTTGATGCCAATAGTTCAGTGCAAAACTCGGCTCACTTACTCTCCCGGTATATCCTTTTAAGTACCCGGGCCAAAATTCCTGTTGAAAGAGAAAATGTCACTCTCGCTCCAGATATTATTAAGCTCCATCTTGGATATACTGCCTATGTTAATGCGCTTCATTTAGGGATAGAAAAGATTGATGCCGACGGCTTTATTATCGCTTTCCCTGATGCCAGAAACGTAGTTATTTGTGGCGCTTCTGAGTGGGGTACCGAGTTCGCTGTTTATGAGTTTTTGGAAAGGTATCTTGGTATCCGCTGGCTCTTTCCCGGGGACCTGGGAGAGTATATCCCGGAGCACAAAACGCTGAGAATTCCCGCAGATGAAGTACGGCAAGAGCCGGCATTTTTTTCTCGTTCATTCAGTGGACTAGGAGCCCAGGGAGAAACATGGGCACGGCGCAACCGGATGCATAATCGGGTGAAATTTTCAGAAAATCTTCTCTGGCTCTTTCCACCGGAGAAATATACCAAGACGCACCCGGAATTCTTCCCGATTATTAGCGGGGAGCGTTATCTGCCTGCGAGGAATAATGTCCACGGGTGGCAACCCTGTTTTTTCGCCGAAGGTATTGTTGAGGAAGCAATAAATAATATCTGTGAGTATTTTGCTAACCATCCGGAAGCCACATCTTACTCTCTGGGAGTCAATGATTTAGGCGGACACTGCGAGTGTGAGAAATGCCTTGCAAGAGTTCCCGGCAAGAAGAACATTTTAGGAATGAAAAACTATTCAGATATATATTATGAATGGTGCAATGCAGTAGTTGAGGGGGTATTAAAACAGTATCCCGATAAGTATTTTGGTTTGCTGGCTTATAGTGAAGCTTTTGAGCCTCCCGCTAATGTAAAATTGAATTCCCATATTATCCCTTATATGACCTACGAACGTTTGAAATGGGCGGATAAAGAAATAGAGGAAGAGGGTCATAAATTAACGAAAGAGTGGACAAAAGCTGTTTCTACGCTGGGCTGGTATGACTACATCTACGGAAGGCCGTGCAAGAATTATCTTGTCCCCCGGGTATGGTTTCATAAAATGGCAGATTACTACCGGTTTGGCTATGAGCATCAGGTACGTTACCTTTATGCGGAAGCCTATCCTGCTGAGGACTGGAGGGAAGGTCCCAAACTATATTTATCCCTGAAACTACAGTGGAATCCTTACCTGGATGTTGATGAGACTCTGATGGAGTGGTATAAATGTGCCGTTGGCAAGGATGCCGCTCCATATCTATCAAACTATTTTGCGTTCTGGGAGAAATTCTGGACCGAACGCATTCTCCAGTCAATCTGGTTTAAAGACGCCAGGAAAATTCAATTTCTGAATTTTGGATCAAATTCTTATCTCAATATGCTTACCGGAAAGGATATTAACGAATGTGAAGAACTATTAAGGTTGGTAGTAGCAAAAGCAAAAGGGGAGAAAGAAAAGCTCCGTGCTGACTTCTTTTTATCATCCTTTAAGACGTGGGGAAAAACGGTCACCCGAAATTTAAATGATTTTGAACAGGTTAAAAGATTGGGAAACTTGACGTCTCTGGAAGGCAGTAGTTTACTCTTTGGAGTTACCACCTATAAGAATTTTCTGGATAAATCTCCGGGGGGCTCTTTAACCGATTCCCTCTACCTGCAAACAGGGTTACTGATGGAGAAAGCCGGCAAGAAAGGAGCCTGGGCACAATCATTTGACAATAGTCCCTGGGGTAAGTCTACGGTAATATGGTTAAAACCTTTTGTTTGTGGTCTCCAGCCATCTGACATAGGAAAGAAGACTCTTTCAATAATACCAACCTCTGTCCCGCCCCGGATAGACGGTATTCTAAATGATAAATGCTGGAAGGAAGCGGAGAAGGTTGACAATTTCAGAGAGTATCGAAGTGACACTATAGTATCACAACCTACGTTGGTAGCGGGTACATATGATGCAAATAATCTCTATTTGGCCTATCTATGCTTAGAAACCGACACTGATAAATTAGTAACTGAATTTCAGGAGCACGATAGTCCTGCTGTATGGGAAGATGATTGTGTGGAATTTTTTGTAATTCCAGCAGCCGAGGGAGATAATTTCTATCACATGATAGTCTCGGCCGCCGGCATAAAATATGATGCCCACTATGCTAGTAATAATCCAACAGGATGGAACCCGGAATACTCAGCAAAGGTTTATACGGGAGATTTGTTCTGGACGGTAGAGATGGCTCTTCCTTTGGCCTCTTTTACCGATACCGAGCAAAAACCTATCCAGGGGTCTCAATGGAAAGTGAATTTTAATCGTGCGCGCCGGGAAAAAAAGCAAAAAGATGAAGAAATAAGCGGCTGGACATTTACTGCCGGTAACAACTGGAGTCCGGATAAATTTGGCATTCTTTTGTTCCGTTAACTAAATTCCTACACATTGTATAAATGATTAGGATAAGAAAAACAAAGATTGCTTTTGAGGATGAGCCGTTCCTGGCGCCGTTCGGCTTCAAGGGCGGTTACCTGAGCGGGGCGTGGCAGACCGTCGCTTTGATGGAGAGCGAAAACGGCAGGCAGGGACTCGGACTCGGCACGCAGAGTACCCTGTGGTCTGACGCCGAGGTCTTCCTGAAGAACCCCGAGAATGCCGGAAACGAAATGATGTACCGGATAACTGAAGAGGCCCTGCGGCTGGCAAAAGAGATTCCGTTTGAAACACCGGTTGACCTGCTGGAAAAACTGGTCCCCCTTTCCTACGAATATGGAAAGAAGGTAACCGGCAAGCAGAACCTGCGGCTGACTTTTGTCCTTAACGCCCTGGTAGCCGTGGATAATGCGGCTTGGCAATTGTACTGCGCGGAAAAGGGCATAATCGGTTTTGACCAGATGGTGCCTGCGGAACTGATGTCCGCCCTCACTTACCGGCACCGGGAACTGGCCAGCATCCCCTTGATGAGTTACGGCGTATCGCTGAAAGACATCGTCGCCGCGGTTAAAGACGGCTGTTTCTTTCTCAAGATAAAAATCGGCTCCGACCCGGACAAGGACGGCGACCCGGAGAAGATGCTCCGCTGGGACAAGGAACGGCTGTCAGCCATCCACGAAGCGGTCAAGGACCGGGAAATCCCTTATACCAAAGACGGCCGCATACCTTATTATCTGGACGCCAACGGCCGCTACGACAGCAAGGAACGCCTGATGCAACTGCTGGAACACGCCGGGAAAATCGGCGCCCTGGAAAGAATTATGATTATGGAAGAGCCCTTCCCGGAAGAATACAAGGTTGACGTCAGGGACGTGCCGGTGCGGTTGGCTGCGGACGAAAGCGCCCATTCGGACAAGGACGCCCTGGAAAGGATTGAATTAGGTTACCGAGCCATCGCCCTCAAGCCCATCGCCAAGACGATGAGTATGAGTTTGAAGATAGCCAAACTGGCCAGTGAAAGAGGCGTGCCGTGTTTCTGCGCTGACCTGACCGTAAACCCCATCCTGGTGGACTGGAACAAGAACGTAGCCGCCCGGTTGGCTCCCCTGCCGGGGCTGAAGATTGGTCTCCTGGAAACCAACGGCCATCAGAACTACCGGAACTGGGAAACGATGCGGTCCTACCATCCCCGCTACAATGCTCCCTGGACAAAAACCGCCAACGGCCTCTTCCGCCTGGATGACGATTTCTACGCCTGCAGCGCCGGGATTCTGGAACCTAGCGAACACTACCTGCGACTGGTAAGTTAAATGTGGGTATAGATGAAAAAGGCTTGGGCGGGGTAGAATCATAAGGTGCCTTTGTGTCTAAGTTTCTGATTTGAGACGAATTAGCGAATGGCAGACCTGCGGGTTCTATCCATTGAATTGGAAAGAGGGCGTAGTGAAAGCCGAAGGCGGCCGACTTGACATTTGTAGAGACTTATTGTATATTCAATGTAGAAACGAGGAGGATGACAATGAGAACACGAGTACAAAAATGGGGCAATAGTTTGGCAATGCGAATTCCTATGGCTTTTGCCGCGAACATGCACATACAAAACAATTCCACCGTTGAGATAACATTTTGGAAAGGAAAGATGCTTGTGAATCCCGTGAAACAAGGAAAGTGGACGCTAGAAAAACTGCTTGATGAAGTAAATAGGGATAATATTCACGATGGGGTTGATACGGGGAAACGGACCGGAAAGGAAGTATGGTGAAAAAGGAGTATTTTCCGGCCCGCGGAGACGTTGTATGGATTTCGTTGAGTCCGCAGACTGGACATGAGCAATCAGGCCGTCGTCCTGCCGTTGTACTGTCTCCTGAAGCATACAATCGAAAGGTCGGCTTAGCGGTTCTGTGTCCGATTACCGGTCAAATCAAGGGATACCCGTTTGAAGTATGTGTTCCGAAGGGACTCCCTGTGACGGGTGTCATTTTATCGGATCAGGTCAAGAATCTTGACTGGCGTACACGGAATGCAGAATTCGTGTGTGCTTTGCCAGAGGCAACCGTTAAAGAGGTTCTCAATAAGTTATTAACATTATTGACATAAGAGCGGAGTAAGTTTAATTAAGAATGGTGGATGAGAAAAGCCCCGGATTCAAAAGGTTGGCGTTAGGAAGTAAGGGGTATATCGAAGGTCAGAATTCTCCAACAGACAGGGGGGATACCAATCGGTAGGGAAAGGAAGATGTTGGGTTCTCAACGATGCACACTCATTTATCCCTTCCCGATGCTTTACGGAGTTCTTCAAGAAATGCCGGATTGATGTGGGAGCCTAAACTTTGTACCTTATGAACATCCTCCCATGCTTTAGCATAGTTTTTTTTAATGAAATACGCCACCCCCCGGTTATAATAAACATCTGCGTAGTTCGGGTTAATCCTTAATGCCTGATTATAGTCGGCAATTGCTTTATCGGAATCACCCTTATCCCAGTATGCCACTCCTCGGTTATAATAAGCATCTGCGTAGTTCGGGTTAATCCTTAACGCCTGATTACAGTCGGCAATTGCTTTATCGGAATCACCCTTATCCCGATACGCCATCCCCCGGTTGAAATAAGCATATGCGTAGTTTGGATTAATCTTTAACGCCTGATTATAGTCGGCAATCGCTTTATCATAGTCACCTTTACTCTGATACGCCACTCCTCGGTTATTATAAACATCTGCGTAGTTTGAATTAATCCTTAACGCCTGATTATAGTCGGCAATCGCTTTATCATAGTCACCTTTGCTCTTATACGCCACTCCTCGATTATTATAAACATCTGCGTAGTTCGGGTTAATTCTTAATGCCTGATTATAGTCGGCAATTGCTTTATCGGAATCACCCTTATCCCAGTACGCCGCCCCTCGGTTATTATAAGCATATGCGTAGTTCGGGTTAATCCTTAACGCCTGATTACAGTCGGCAATTGCTTTATCGGAATCACCCTTATCCCGGTACACCACCCCCCGGTTATAATGAGGTCTCGCCTTATTCGGAGACTTATTTACCGTGTCATTCCACAGGGTTGAATCATCCTTCCAGACCTGGTTTCTTACATAAGTGAGTGCGGAATAGCAGATAACTATTGCCAATAAGGTATTATAGATTACGGGTTTAAGTCTTTTACCTCCAAAGAGGTAATAGCCGGTAGCCGGTAAAAAGATGCAGTAACCAACCATCGGCAGATAGAGGCGGTGTTCGAAGATGACATCACTGATGGGTATGATGCTCGATTCCGGCATCAGGGTGAGGAAGAACCAGAAGATCGAAAACGAAATCAATCGTTCTTTCCGAAAGAGTAAAACCGCAGTTATCAGAAACAAAGTCAGCAGACAGAGACTGGCTAACGTTGGCAGATTAAATAAGGTTTGGCTAAGCGGATAATCATAATCGAGGTTTTGGTTTACGGGTATCAAAAGAAGCCTTAGATAGGTGACTATTACCCGGAACTGGGTCAAAAGATACTGCCTGGGAGAAATAATACTGGAAGGGGTGTTTTCTTCATTCAGGTTCTTCATTTCGGAAAATTTTACCGAACCGGTTGACCGCATCGTTACGATAACCGCCAGTAAAATGAGGAAAAACGGCAGGAGGTGTTTAACCGTGGTCTTTTTATCGAACCGGAAGAAAGATAATTCGTAAAACAAGAAGAGAAACGGCAGAGTTACTGTGTTCTCTTTGGTAAAAAGGGCTAATACCGCTGTTAGCACCGAACCCGCATAGTAAATACGCCAGCGGGATAATTTCAGTTTTTCATTCTGCGCTAACCTTGCTTTGGCGTACAGGCAGAGAGAGAACAGGTAGAAGAACGCCGCCAGAGAAGCGGCACGTTGGATAATGTAGGTCACCGCCTGGGTCTGGACCGGATGGGATACAAATATTAGTCCGGCAAAGAAAGAGATGAGCGGTGCGTATTTTATTAGCGGAGAATTTTTCATCACCGGAGTAGAGAGAGTCAGGATTATGAGCCATCTGACTAATAGCGCTCCGCCGATGTGTACGGCTAAGTTAAAGAGATGGTATCCGGGCAGGGACAATTTGTGAAAATGATAGTTAGAGGCGAGGGAGAGAAAAGTAAAAAAACGGGTAGGACAGAAGTCCCATATGGTTCGAAGGTTCGAAATGTTTCTGATAGCATAATTGGTAACGATGTTTTGCGTATCATCAAAATGAAACGAGCTGTGGAAGGTATTGGAATAGACGAGAACACCTAAAAGGCAGATGGCGATTACGGTAATAAGGGTTGAAGGTGAGTGGTTTTTAAAACCTTTTGAACCAACTTCATTTAATTTTATATTGCGGTTTGACATCATCCAAAATATAAGCTTGTTTTAATAGGTCTACTTTTCTACATCTTATCACCTTGCTGGGGGCAAGTCAAAACCAATTGCGACTGGATGGTGGGGAAGGTGAGCCATCAAAATAGAGATATAGTGAGTGGCAGGGTAGGGTATAGTAAGAAAACACACCAAAATATCAGGCGGGCATTGGAAAAACAGGCAGTATTAAGGTAAAATTGTCCACCAGACAGATGATACGAACGTCCCTCCCCTAAGCCACCCTGAATTTCTTCCTGTGAGGGATTTATATATCCAGATATCTTACCTCGTGGGCGTGGTTGGCGATGAAATCCCTCCGCGGCTCCACCGCTTCACCCATCAGAATGGTAAATATTTCGTCCGCACGTACCGCATCCTGAAGGTTTACCTTAAGGAGCCGGCGGTTTTTCGGGTCCATCGTGGTTTCCCACAACTGCGAAGGATTCATTTCGCCTAAACCTTTGTAGCGCTGAATATTAAGACCTTCCCTTCCTAATTCCTTCAGGACAGGAATTAACTGAAGCGGAGTTACCTGGCGTTTTGTCTTTTCATTACGGATAACAAAGAAAGGGGTTCCCAGGTTTGTGGCTTTAACGCCAAAAGGTTCTAATTTCTTCAAAATGCGTTCCAGTTCCTTGCTTTCGTAGATTGAAATTGCCGGGGATTCTTTGCCGCGCTCAACAAAAAATTCGGAAAGGCTGCTCTCATCATAGAAGAAGAACTCTTCTTTGGCAGAACCGTTGGCAATCTCCGGGTTATCCTCCCGCACCAGATAGAGCGGCAGCCTGCCTTCCGGAGATGCCTTGCGCAGGAAAGGAACCATATGTAAACCTTTATGGCGCAAGCTCTTTTCAATCTCTTCCAAAGCCTGGAAGAGTTTAGCTAATTCCCGTACTTCTTCCCGGCGTATCTCTTTCTTTTGTAAGGTGAAGATGGTGTGATCTTCCAGCGCTAAACCCAGGAGTTGCCGGCTCATTTCCCGGTCATCCGGGACATAGACCTCTTTTTTACCTTTTTTTACTCTGTAAAGAGGCGGCTGGGCGATATAAACGTAGCCCTGTTCAATTAGAGGTTTCATCTGCCGGTAGAGAAACGTCAGGAGAAGGGTGCGGATGTGCGCACCGTCAACATCGGCATCAGCCATCAGGATCAGGTGGTGGTAACGCAATTTAGTGGAATCAAACTCATCGCCGATTCCGGTTCCCAAAGCGGAGATTAAAGCCTTTATTTCGTCGTTCCGCAAGACCTTATCCAGGCGCGCTTTTTCCGTGTTAATAATCTTTCCTTTCAGGGGCAGGATTGCCTGGAACTTCCGGTCCCGTCCCTGTTTGCAACTTCCACCGGCACTGTCACCTTCCACGATGAAGAGTTCGCGTTCTGCCGGGTTACGACTGCTGCAGTCGGCTAATTTCCCCGGTAAAATCCCTCCGTCTAAACTACTTTTGGCGCGGGTTAAATCACGGGCTTTTCTGGCTGCTTCCCGGGCTTGTGCGGCCAGGAGAACTTTTCCGAGGATGGTACGTGCCGCCGGAGGATTTTCCTCCATAAATTCCGTAAGACCATTGGAAACTAATCTATCTACCAGGGAACGGACTATGGAATTACCCAGTTTCATCTTGGTCTGTCCCTCAAACTGCGGGTCAGGGACTTTTACCGAGATGATGGCGGTGAGTCCTTCCCGGGTATCTTCGCCGGAGACGTTCTCCTTTTCCAGAAGGCCATACTTTCTTCCGTAGTCATTTAAACTTTTGGTTAAGCCCGAACGGAATCCGGTGAGATGGGTTCCACCCTCCCGGGTGTTGATGTTGTTGGCAAAACAGAAGACGTTTTCGGTATATCCGTCGTTGTACTGGAGAGCAGCCTCGACCTCTATTTCGTCTTCGGTTTTTCGGAAGAAAAATGGTGGAGTAAAGAGGGGATTTTTATTGCGGTTAATGTGTTCCACAAAGGTGATTAACCCGGATTCGTAGTGGAACTCCTCCTTACGTTCGCTACGCTCGTCTTCAAAGGCAATGGTAATGACCGGGTTAAGAAAAGCCAGTTCCCGCAGGCGGTTGGAAAGGATGTCCGCATCAAATTCCGTAGTCTCAAAGATTTTGTCATCCGGTTTAAAGACAACCTTGGTTCCGGTTCGGTTAGTCTTACCGGTGACTTCCACCGTACTGGCAACCCGGCCGCGTTCGTAACGCTGGTGGTAAATGTTCCCGTCGCGGTGAACTTCCACCTCTAACCATTCCGCGAGGGCGTTGACGACAGAAACACCGACACCGTGGAGTCCGCCGGAGACTTTGTAAGAACGCTTGTCGAACTTTCCGCCGGCGTGGAGAACGGTCATTACCACTTCCAGGGCAGGTCTGTTTTCGGTCTTGTGTAAATCTACCGGAATACCCCGTCCGTTGTCGTCAACCGAGATGGTTCCGTCAATATGGATGGTGACGGAAATCCGGTTGCAGTAGCCGACCATCGCCTCGTCAATCGAGTTGTCAACCACCTCATAGACCAGGTGGTGTAGACCGGCGGTAGAAGTGTCGCCAATGTACATCGCCGGCCGCTTGCGTACCGCATCAATTCCTTCTAAAACCTGAATACTGGTCGCATCATATTTTTCCATAAGTAAACCCCCGCTATATTGTGTATATAGGTTTTTAATTATACCACCTGTGGGGTCTTCTTGTCAAAAACAAGGCGGGGAGGCTACCGGAGCAGGGGAGAGGCAAGGATGATGACGCCGGTAACCATCAGAAGAAGGCCGATGACCGCGATGAAATCTTTTAATTCTTCCTTTTGGTAATTCAACCTCTGATTGAAGGTTATCACCAGTCCCAGAATCAGAAAGATCAGTCCGATAAGCGCCTGCAGTAAAGAGAATTTACTCATACCCAACCTCCCTTAGATTCCTGCTTACAATCCGCAGGAATACGAGTCCCCTTTCCATAGGATTGGAAAGGGCAATTTGGTATTAATTACGTTTGAATAATCGTAAGGGCGACATCCGGACAGATGAGACCGCAGCGCAGACAACCGATGCAATTACTCCCGGAAAAAGTCACGTAACGATAGCCTTTGCTATTCTTGTTTTGCGAAAGGATGCGTAGCTCTTTTTTGGGACAGAAGGTAACGCAGAGGCTGCAGCCCTTACAACGCTCCCTATCAACCTTCACCCGGAACTTTACACCCCTTTTGTGTCTCGTCATATAATCCAAACGTAGGGGTCGGATTCATCCGACCCGCGGGTTCGATAAATCGAACCCCTACAGTTTAAAAGATTTTATCTGTTTATAGATTCCTTCTTCGTCCAGGCCGATTTCCGCCAGAAGTTCGGTACGTGTGCCAAAAGTAACGAACCGGTCCGGCGCTCCGATTAATTTTACCGGAATCGTTAGGCCATTTTTTGAAAGGTGCTCCAAAACCGCACTGCCAAAACCACCGCAGAGAGTATTTTCTTCTACGGTTACCAGTATCTTTGCTTTTGCCGCCCGGTCAATAATTTCTGCATTCAGCGGTTTAACTTCAGAAGTGGGCAAAAAGGATATCGGTATTCCTTCATCTTGCAATCGTTTTGTTGCCCGGTAAGCATTTTCTGCGATACTGCCCACCGCCACCACCGAAATAAGAGGTTCCGGTTCCGTTAAAAGAGTGATGGCTTCCGGTCCGTCGTCTTTGGGAAAGAGGATGAAGGCAGGTGAAGGGGTTTGGAGTGCTTCTGTCAGCAAACGCCGCATCTCTTGATAAGAGAACGGAGCCAGTACGGACAGGTTCGGCAGAGAACGCAGATACGAGAAGGAAAAGAGGCTGTGGTGGGTGGACCCATCTTCACCCACTAAGCCGCTATTGGGTAAGAGAAAGGTTACGGGTAGACTTTGGAGGCAAACCTCCTGGAAGACCTGGTCAAAGGCGCGTTGAAAAAAGGTAGCGTAAACCGCGACAACCGGATGTTTTCCCGCCTTAGCCAGACCGGAAGCAAAGGCGACCGCTCCCTGTTCCGCGATGCCGACGTCAAAGAACCTTGCCGGGAATCTTTCTTTGAAGGTTTGTAGTCCGGCACCTCTGGGCATCGCGGCGGTGACCGCGAAAATCTCGGGGTTCTTTTCTGCCTGGGTAAGCAAAGTTTCTGAAAATACTTCCCGGTAGGTTCTGACAGGTGGAGAAATTTGCTGCCCGGTGGTTATGTCAAACGGTACTGCGGAATGGAATCGTTCCGGGTCCTTTTCAGCCGGTTGGTAGCCCTTGCCTTTTTTGGTAACGATATGGACCAATCTGGGACCGGTTAATTCCATGACCTTTGCCAGCACCTCGGTTAACTGCGTCAGGTTATGGCCGTCAAATGGTCCGAAGTACCGGAGACCGATACTTTCAAAGAGCGCCGCTGGTCCCAGGAGGTTTTTAACCCCTTCTTCCATTTTTTCAAAGACACTGACCGTCTCTGGTCCTAAGAAAGGCATCTTTTGCAGAAGCGAGCGGGTATGCTGCCGGAAAGATTCCAGGTGCGGGTTGGTAATGAGCCGGGTCAGGCAAAGGGCGACCCCTCCGGTAGTAGGCGAAATAGCCATTTCGTTGGCGTTCAAGATAACGCAAAGGTTGGCTTTCTCTGCCGCGGCCTGGTTAAGTCCCTCAAAGGCAACTCCGCCTCCCAGGGAAGCATCGCCGATGACCGCAACGACTTTACCTTCTTTTTTGGCGCAGGCGATACCTAAACCGGTGGCGATTGAGGTGCTGGAGTGACCGGTGCGCAGAGGGTCGGTTGCGCTTTCGTCCGGTTCCGGAAAACCGGAGAGGCCGCGGTAAGTACGCAGACGGGTAAAGGCGTCTTTCCTTCCGGTCAGAATTTTGTGGGTATAGGTTTGATGTCCTACGTCCCAGATGAGGGTATCTTTTTCGAAATTGAGGAGCCGGTGTAAGACAATGGTCAGTTCCACCACTCCTAAGTTTGACGAGAGGTGCCCCCCATTTCTGGCTACGACCTTAATAATCATCTGCCTGATTTCGGAGGCAAGGGTAGATAACTCCTCAGGGGTTAATTTTTTTACATCCTCCGGCTGGCTTATTTTCTCCAGAACCATTACACCTAATATTTTAATCCTTTCCTGTATTTATGTCTACTATGGTAAAATAATTCGGATGTCATTCTGAGTGTAACGAAGAATCTCTCTTTCAGACCCTTCGCAGAGTTTACCCTCGAGCGAAGCGAAGGGCTCAGGGTGACAAATTGTTATGGAGTTTGACATTATTGTAGTTGGTGCCGGTCACGCGGGTTGCGAAGCGGCTCTTTCTGCCGGCAGGATGGGTTTTTCGGTTCTTATTCTGACCATGAATTTAGATACCGTGGGCCAGATGTCCTGTAACCCGGCTGTCGGCGGCGTGGCAAAAGGTCAATTGGTCCGCGAGATTGATGCGCTTGGCGGAATGATGGGATTATGGGCGGACCAGACTGGCATTCAGTTCCATATTCTTAACCAGGGAAAGGGTCCGGCCGCCTTCAGTCCGCGAGCCCAGAGCGATAAGAAAGCATACCAGACCCTGGTGCGCAGGACATTAGAGAATGAACAGAACCTCATTCTGCGCCAGGGAATGGCGGAGGAGGTTCTGTCCAAAGACGGAAAAGTGGCCGGCGTCCGGACCAGAGAAGGGATTACCTGTCAGTCAAAGGCGGTCATAATTGCACCGGGTACTTTCCTTTCTGCGGTTCTCCACCTTGGTCCAACAATCATCCCGGGCGGCCGGATGGGTGAGGAACCGGCCCAAAACCTGAGTCAGTCCTTAGTAAAATCAGGGTTTGAGGTCCGGCGTTTTAAGACCGGAACGCCCCCCCGGGTTTCTTTTCGTTCCCTGAATCTAAACAATCTCATTGTTCAGCCCGGGGACGAAAAGCCGGTCCCGTTCTCTTTTCGCACCCGTGATTTCGCACCGAAACAGATTTCCTGTTATCTTACCCGTACCACACCGGAAACAATTCGTATCGTTAACGAGAATCTTGACCGGGCTCCTCTTTACACCGGACAAATCAAAGGGACCGGTCCCCGATACTGTCCGTCCCTGGAAGTAAAAGTGAAGAAATTTCCGGACAAGACCAGACACCAGATTTTTCTGGAACCGGAAGGATACGTTACCGATGAGGTCTACGTGAACGGTTTTTCCACCAGTCTTCCCGCGGACGTCCAGGAGGCAGCGTTACGTACCGTTCCCGGCTTGGAAGACGTTCAGATTATCCGTTTCGGTTATGCGGTGGAGTATGATTTTTTCCCGCCCCACCAGATAAAGCCTACGATGGAGACGAAAAAGGTTAAAGGACTCTACTTCGCCGGACAGATTAACGGTACCAGCGGTTACGAAGAAGCAGCCGGACAGGGTCTTCTGGCTGGAATTAATGCGGGGTTGAGCCTCCAGGGGAAAGAACCTTTTGTGCCCGGACGGGATGAAGCCTATTTAGGAGTTATGGCCAGCGACTTAACCACGATGACGGAGATTTCCGAACCTTACCGGCTTTTTACCTCCCGGGCAGAATACCGGCTTCTTCTTCGGAGCGACAACGCGGATTTCCGGCTGATGGACTACGGCTATCAATTCGGTCTGATTTCAAAAGATATTTACGAAAAGATGTGCCAACAGCGCCAGGCGATAGCAAAAGAGATAGAAAGGCTCAATAAAACTTTCGTTTCCTTGCCCAACGAAAACGTAAGTTTAGCAAAATATCTCCGCCGGCCGGAAGTTTCCTACCAGGATTTGGAGAAACTTACGCCCACTAAATGTAGGGGTCGGATTTATCCGACCCGCGGGCTTGATAAATCAAGCCCCTACAATAAAGATATGTATTTCCGCAGGGTCAAGGAATCAGTTGAAATCGAAATAAAGTACGAAGGATACCTTGCCCAGGACCGCTCATTAGCGGAAAAGATGAATCGCGATTTTAAGACCAGGATTCCGGAAAGATTTGACTACGATAAAATCCCCGGTTTATCCGCGGAAGGAAGAGAAAAACTGAAGAAGTTCCGGCCGACCTCCTTGGAAGAAGCCAGGCGAATTGATGGTCTCCGCGCCAGTGACCTTACCTTACTCTTTTTGCGCCTTCACTGACGTGTAAATATTCAGTAAATGCCGTTAGTGTAGGGGTCGGATTCATCCGACCCGCAGATTTCGGGCTCAATAAATTGAGCCCCTACATCTTACCCAGATAGATCCTGATTCCCTTCAGCCCCAGGGGAACTAAGTGGTAGTCGTCAGACCAATGCTCAGGGACTAAGAAACTTCCTGGACCTACCCCATCCGGTGCCTCTCCTAACTTGTGGTGATGCGGGCCCAAAAGATTGCGCAGGGAAGTAGCGGCTTCAATTTCAATTCTGTTTCCGCCTTCCTTTAATAAGCCGGTTACCTCTATCCGGTAAGGCGGTAATAAAATTAAGCCGGCCTCCTTTCCGTTGATTTTTATCCGGTGGGTAATCGCTGAAGGTTTAACCAATTCTAAAAAGAACCTGGAGCCATTTGCTGGCGACCCTGAAATGGTCGCACTACACCTTATCGCCCCCGAATAACGGAGTCTGCCCGCGTAAAACGGATAACCGTTATCAATAAGGCTGACCGGTGCAGCCCCGGTTTTGGAAGTGATAACGAACCCTTTTGCCCAGAACCCGTCGCTTACCGAGCAGAACTGTCCTTTAACTCCAAAATCACCCATCAGGTAGATAGACTCTAACTCGGTACCGCCTTCCCGGAAGATAAGTGTTTTGGGTTTTTTAGGAGGTTTGAACTTTGTCTTCAGTTCAATTACATTTTCGCCTTCTAATCGGAGCAGGTTCTTGATATCAATTTTCCGGAACGCCGTATCAACCCAGAAGCCAAGGTCTTTATTTTTAACATTTTTCCCGTTTATCGTTATCCGGAACTGTTCCGGACGCTCCAGAATAAGGTAACAGTCTTTCGGTTTTTCTTTGAGTTCTGTTTTAAAGGTAAACCGCAGACTGACCGGCATCGCCTTATTCTTATTCCCCTTTTGTAAAGGGGTGTCTGCGTTAGCAGACGGGGTATTTTTTTCCAGCATTCCCTGGAGTTTTATAACCGGTATTGCCTTTTGCCACTTTTGTCTGCCCAGGCGATAGGCACAATTATCCAGAGTCAGACTGTTTGGATTAAGAGGCATCGCCTGCCAATCCCGGGTAGAACTTTCCGCGATTAGTATTTCTTCCGTCTTTTTTATCCCTGCCCAAACCGGTTCTTTATCCGGATGGAACATCAATAAGGAACTACCGCCGGGTGGTAAATCCAGGGATTTTTTAATTCCTTTCCCGTCTTTTTCAACTTCCACGGGTGAAATCTTTCCCGTAAAACCATCACATTTTTCCAGAAGACCGGCCTGGGGCAAAGATAAAGTCACCTGGCAACCATCCTTCTTACTGGTGTTCGCTAAAAAGATAACCTCTTCCTTGTCAGAAATCCGTTTGCGATAAAGGTATATGTTTTTGGCTTCTACTTCGCCATCCTTTACGCTGATTCTCTCCGGCAAAGCCTTCTCTAATTCCGAAAGGAGGTTGGTGATGTCCGGTACAACCCTGATTTTTTCTCTCAA
Organism: Candidatus Omnitrophota bacterium; assembly: GCA_043797665.1. GTDB lineage: Bacteria > Ratteibacteria > UBA8468 > MWAK01 > MWAK01 > CAZVUE01. The sequence continues at coordinate 30,924 of JAZDPL010000027.1, read as the reverse complement.
GGTTTTCAGCGCCGTTTCGTCTTTTTCGCCTTCTATTAATTCCGGAAGAGTTTTTAAGGCGTACACTTTTCCGCCGGCATTGATGAATTTCAGAAGAAGGTCAAAGGTCGTCCGGCGGATGGTTAACATCTCCGGGAGTACCACTACCCGATAAGTCATCTGGCCTACGGTTAAGCGTTCTTCAGAAGATTTGCCATGTCTGGCAAGGAGCGTCTCGTCTCCTAAGTCAAACTCAAAGTGGTTAGCCAGTAGTTCTTCCAACAAAGAGACGAAAGAGTCGTTCATCTGCCAGATTTCTTTGTTCTGGCGGCAGGGTTTTCCTGGTTCAAAGAGCATGAAACCGCTTTCTATCGGATGTAACACCAGAATATCCGCCACAAATTTACCCCGGGAAAGGAGGTAAGCGGTCCGGCTGAAGTAGTCTTCCAGGGGTTTATTGTCAAGCCAGTAGGGCTGCTGGTAGGAGAGGGTAGGCGGGTAGTCACGTTTTCGGCAGCCCGCCATAGAGTAAAGCCACAGGTGGGGACAGAAAAGGTTAATTCCTAAGGCAAAGTGCCAGTCGCCAATCCATTTCCGGTCCAGAAAGGTCATATTCTGACCGCTGCAGCCGTACAGTTCCGAGAGAACCCTGTTTTTGCCTAACTGGTGCGCCGCAGAGGAACACTGTTTTAGGGTGAGAAGGTCGCGAATATTATTACAGAGATGGTCAACGCCCGGAATCTGCATATATTCGTAAAGGGGCATTGCCGCGCCGATAACCGAAGTCTGTGATTCCAGGTTGTCTTCCGCCAGATAGTGACCGGCTAAGGCGATATGGTGTTCTTCACACCAGTCGTATATCTGCCTGCCGAAGTTTTCCTGAAAGAGTTTCGCCACCAAGCGCCAGTAATGATGACGCACCTTTTTCCAGTTGCCGGATTTTTCAAAGAGAGAAACATAGTTTGGTTCTATTTCGTAGCCGTACTCTTTCCGGAAGAGAGACGGGAGTTCGTCGGTGTAAGGGAGGAAAAATGTTTCAACCCTTTTTGTACCCCCGCCCCAGCAGCAAATATAGTTTGGTTCATCGGTAAAGATGGCCGGTACGCTCTTACCGAATTCCTTGCCTGCTTCTTTAGCGTAAACGTCATAGGTATTTCTGAGAAATTCAGCCACCGCCTCTTTTTTTAAAGTATTGAGATAAGGGGTGTTATTAAACCACTCGGTTGCCGGTGCAGTCTCCACCTTAAATGACCACTTCCCCTTTTGTAAAGGGGTGTCTGCGTTAGCAGACGGAGTATTCCTCTTCTTAACTTTTCTTGCTGCCAGAATCTGTGACTGACACTCTTTCTTTTTGGTCGTCAGCCCTCCGGCAAAACCCGAGGGCCAGCGGTCTTCATCGTAGAGGTATGCCAGGAGGTTATTCTTTTTTGCATAATCAATGCCAGCCTTTATCGCCTTCATCCACTCCTTGCCTAAATAAGGTGTAATCAAGCCGACCCGGCTGTGCATAAATCCGCCGCCGTATCCGCCCTGTTTCATCAAATCCAATTGCCGGCATACTTCTGCCGGTTTCATCTTTTCGTTCCAGGACCAGAAAGGTGCGCTCCGGTACTCCGGCCCCGGTTCCTTAAATCCTCCAATCAATTCTTCCCGTTCCACATTTCCTCCCTGATAAGAATCATAATTTTAATCTCATTATTATTGCATACCGGCCGGTGAAATACAAGGGCTGAATTTCGGTTTCAGTGTGCTTTTTTCCGGTATTCGGTGGGGGGGAGGTTGTCTTCCTTGGCTGTATCATGCTATAATTTTTTTGATGAGTAAAAATTCGGTTAAGCCTTTGGAATTCAAACGGCTCTTTAACATCACGCCTCCTTTTAAGCAGCGCTTATATTTTGTCGGCATCCTGACTAAATACTTAAAAAATAGAGGAATCAGGCCCATTATAGTAGGAGGAAATGCGGTAGAATTTTATACGTTAGGCACTTATGCCACCAGTGATGTTGATTTAGCTTCGCCCGGTTACGAAATCATCGATAAGTTGTTGAAATCTTGGGGATTCCGGAAAGTAGGAAGACATTGGTTCTTACCCGAGATTGACCTGGAAATCGAAATACCGGCGGCTTCGTTGGCCGGCGATAATGAGTCTAAAATTGTGGAAGTAAAAATAGAAGACTTGATCGTCTATTTGATTGGCATTGAGGATTTGATAATAGACCGGCTTAATGCTTATGTTTATTGGAAATCAACTAAAGATGGGGAGTTGGTTGAACAGTTGATGAAGATTCATGCTTCAGAAATTGACTGGTCGTATTTAGAAAACCGGTCTTTACAAGAAAAGACTTTGAAAGCGCTGAAAAGATTTAAGGACCGTGTCCGGAAGGAGTAAAGATGCGCAGGATTGATTTTGATAACTATTACCGGAAAAACTTAGCCAAATTTGCTGAAATTCGGCTCCGATTAACTTCTTCCGAAAAAAAGCAGAGAAAAATTGGCGGAAGACCACGGAAAAGAAAAGACCAGGAGGTTCTTTTCCTTATGACTAAAGTACGCTGGGAAAGATGGCAACGGGAAGGGAAGATTGAAATTCTTGGTCCAAGGCAATACCGTTTAAATTGACTTTCCTCTGCATCCCTCCAACGGTTTCAGTGGGCTTTTTTTCTTCAAGACTCCGATTTCTCAATGAAATGTTGTGCTTCGCGGACGTATTCTGAAAAGTTCTGGAGGGTGGGTTCTATTTTCTCAAAAACTAATTTATCCTTGATGTCCTGGTATTCGTGAACGATCCTATTCCGTAACCCTGCCCAGGGCGCTAACCTTTTGGCAAGTGTGGGGGAGATGAATCCAACGCCCTCTGCTTTAATAAAGGTATCGTAGTAATCCTCAGGAGGTGTCTCGTCTGAACCAATAATTGCCTGGGTATTAATATCAGCAGCGCTTTCGACGATAAGTTGAATTAATCTTTCGCAGGAACGTCTTATCGCCGGATTGGAAACATATTCGTGCAACGTTCCTTTTGGCTTTACTTTTTCTAACTCCTTCAAAAACTGAACAATCTTAGCCAATTTATCTTTTATTATTTTTATTTCAACCATTTCCTTTTAAATACTCGTTAATGTATTTTGTTTTTAATGCGTGAAATTTTTTGTTATCGTTCCACCTTTGGATAGCATGCCATCTGAATCTATTAAACAGCCCTGGTTTTCTTTCGTAAATCACCTTGCCTCCCCGGGCAACTTCATATTGAAGAAGAGGGGAAGCAAAGTTTAATACTACTAAATCAAAATTATCTGTTTTTAAAAGTTGCGAGAATTTGCAAATAAGAGATAATTCCTTATCCACTTCCAATTTTTGAGTCGGAATAAGAACCGCGAAGTCATAATCATTTTTAAACCTCGTTTTCTCGGGGAGACGCGAACCGAATAAAATTACTGCAGAAAGACTGAAGTCTTGTGCAATCTTTGTTATCCCTTCAAACTGCATATCATACCTCAACGTTCACTTCCAACCCAATCTTCGTCAAGTATACCACTTCTTGCCTTTTTTAAGCAAACTAAATTTTGGTTTCCGTGTGCTTTTTTTCGGTATCCGGTGGGGGCCGGCGGGACCCGCTTTTTTTAAGACTGATTAAGTTTTCAGAAGGTAAAGCCACACCGGTATAAAATAGACGGGCAGACCTTCAATTTTATCTTCCTTCAGTATTTCTTTGGTTAGGATGATAGCTTTTCGTGATTTAAACCGGTCAGCAAACCTTAAAATCCCATTTACATCGTCTTTATCTAAGGTATTTTTATACTTAATTTCTAAAGGGATTGTCTCGGACATGACCAGGTCTACCTCTGCCTGGCGTTCCCGCCAGAAGAATGTACTCTGAGAAGAAGTAACCACCAAGTTCTCAACGATTTTGCCGACAAAGTCCGGATTACTAAACCTTTCAGAGAAAAGTTGGTAGATAAAGTTTGTGGAAATAAGGTAGATTTTTTTAAGTTTTCTTTCGCTGACAAATTTGGACGGAGAAAAGTTATAAAGAAGTTTTACCAGTAGCGAATATTTGAGATAAAAGATATAGTTGGCAACTACTCGCTGGTCCTTATTTAAAGTTTCCGCCAGTTTTGAATAATCAAGGAGAAAGCCAGGGTTTGAAGCGACAAGTTCTACGATTGTTTTCAAAACCTGTGGTTCTCTCAAACTGAAACTTAAGGGAATATCTCCAAAGACCATCTTATCCAGAATAGACTTTGCGTATTCTTTAATCTTTAAATCATCTTCCTCGGTAGCGATTTCAATAAACCCTCCCTTTTTAAGATAAGAAAAGAAAAAAGGGGAGAGACTGTCTCTCTTCAGGTAAATTTCCTTAAGAGTTGAAAAATCAAAGATGTCGTGAAACGGCGGGACATTTGGACCAACCAGACTTAGATACTCAGGAAAGTTCAGAAGGGACAAGATAAATTCGTACACCCTTCCCGCCAGTGTTTCGTTAGTTCCTTTGGCTATTATGAGACTGGCTGAACCAGAGACGACAAATTTTACGTTGGGATATAGGTCATAAAAGAGTTTTAACTGATTTTGCCAATCGGGTAATTTTTGGATTTCGTCCAAGAAGACATAGACTCGGTTTTCTTTTAAGATGTCCTTTCCCAGCACAAGTTCTACATAGGTCCTAAAGAGTTCCTCTAAAGAAGAGATTCTTTCATCAAAAGAGAAGTAAAGAATTATTTTCTTTTCCGTCCCTTTTTCCAAAAGAAAATCTATCAACTGGTACATTAAGGTTGTTTTTCCTACTCGTCTCAGGCCATAGATTAAAAGAATCTGTCTGGTGTCTAAGAATTTTATTAGTTCAAAAAATAAGGGCCTTTTGTAAGGTTTGAGATAGATTGGCTCAACCCGTCCGGTATCCCACCAGCGGTTGAATGTCATTAAATTTAACATACAATTACATTATAATGTTATTGTTTGTTAAAGTCAAGCCTTGGTTTCAATGGGTTTTTTTCGGTATTCGGTGGGGGAAAAGAGACGAGGAAGAGTAAAATTTCTATCTTTAGAAAGCCAGCGGGTTTTTATCTGCAAGAATTTCGGCTGGGGTTTTCCGACCACGGGGGGTGCGGTCAAAATCACTGTCAAAACTTACCAAGGAAAAATTGTGTTTCTGGGAAGCAACGTATTGGTAGGCATCATCAAAATCAAGGAAAAAGTGCTGACGAAACTCAATGATATCACTAAAGTCTTCAATCTGCAGACAGATACGCATAACTCCAGAGTCCAAAAGGGTGTCTGTGAGAAAATTTTGGAAGAGGGCATCCTTTTTAAGTTGGGTTAGAATGACTGCAATGGAATAGAGAGAAAATTCTGTGATGGCTAAAAGAGAGGCATCACCCATTTTGAAAAAAGACCGCACCTCTTCTGCTCTCTCCTGGTTCAGTAGTAATTCCAGCCAGACATTAGTATCAACAAGATACATTCAATCGCCCCACCACTCCACCGCCTTTTTCTGCAATTGTAAAGAGGTAAACTTCCCCCGAAATTCCTGGAGACCACCGGCCCAGGTTAAACGCAGGTTTTTTTGCGTTGGTTGCCTCTTTTTCAGCAAAAATTCTACAAAATTAGCCACTTCCACCTGAAATTCTGGGGGTAACCGTTTCACCATTTCTTCTATTGTTTGCATATCTTTTTCCTCCGCAAGAATAGCATACCACTATCTTTAAAATTCCGTCAAGTGTTTTTAGCTTACCAGACCGGGCCCATGCCCTGGTGCCTTCCAGAAGGCGGAGGTAGATTGAGAAATAGGTTTTTTAAAATTCAACTGTAGAAGATGGGTTTCAGTAGGCTTTTTTTCGGTATCCGGTGGATATCACCCTGGTGTAGATTTATTTAAGGCGCACTTCCTTGCCGGTCCGGCTGGAACGATAAATGGCGTCCAGGATGCGCATCACCCGCAGTCCTTCTTCCGGAGAGGTAATCGGCTCCTTTCTTTTGGTAACGCACTCAACAAAATGGCCGATACTGGTCCGGACCGCAGGTGCTTCGCCGGGTGGAAGGTTATACACGGTTTCGGTGGGGATGCCGCCTTCTTTCTGGTAGGTTCTTAGCGGCGAAGTTTCTGCACCGGCTTTGGTTCCCAGGATGGAAATGGAAAAATCCTCCTTTTTAATATGCGATTCCCAGGTCGTTTCGAAATGTATGGTTTTGCCGTCCTTGAACTTTATCAGCGCGGAGGCAATTCGAAAAGATGTCTACTTGACAAACACAGTGACCATTTTAATGCACGAACTTACATTCGGAAATCTCAAATTCTAAAGGATTCTTCAACCGAGTACTCATTTTTTCACCTCTCATAAAGCCTCCCCTTTACCCCTCTTCCCCGATAATATCACCGGAGTTTTCAATCTTTCCTACAACCATCTATTTATGCACGCCGTAAATTTTCTTTAACAAATCTACGTAGTAAACGAAGTTTTCCAGTGAAATATCCGAAGATACCGAATGGTCGATGCAGGGTATATATCCGCCCTCTCTAATAAGCGGCGGAATTTTTTTGTTGAGTTCCTGCTCAATAGATTCCTTCCCTTTAGCGATTTTCATTTTATCGATGCCTCCGATCATCCGGAGAGTTCTCCCGTACTTTTTTCGCAGCACCAAAGGATCCATGCCGGCCGCACACTCGACTGGGAAAATGAGATTAATGCCGCCTTTAAGTAAATAAGGAAGTATTCTGTCAAGATTTCCGTCGCTGTCGAAATAGAAAATGTCAACACCCCGTTTTCGCGCAAAGTCGGTTAAGGTCTTATGTTTGGGCAGAATAAATTCCTGATACATATCCGGAGAAAGTAATAATGAGGTCTTATAGGCAAAGTCTTCAGCGAACTGAATGCAGTCAATCCGGACTTCACCAAGAGTCGTTTCCAAAACGGCCATAACAATATTATGATATGCATCCAAGAATTTTTTAATCGCACCCGGCGAGTCATAAAACATTAGGCACAATCTCTCCAGTCCCATAAGATTTCTCAGACTATCAAAATAACTGCCGCCCCACGCCATGGTAACCGAATTTGGATCCTCCGCCCAGGTCTTCTTGGTTTTCTCCCAATTCTTCGGAATTCTCTTTTCCATGTCAGGCTTTAACCGGTCAACGAGACCCAGTAAGTCTGATTCGGTTTTGACGACATAATCAAGCCACTGTGACTGATGGGGGGAATTCTTAAAGGTTTTAATGGTTGCACCATACTGGTTAATCCTGATAACCTCTTTTTCATCTTCGGATACGACCTTAGTTTTAAAAGATGGAATTAACCAGGTATCAATGGGGAGCAATTTAGGATTCAAACGTTCTGTCTCCAAAAAATCGTCTAAGCTCACATTTTGAGGGTAACCTTCCCTATACCACCTTTCCTTTGTCTCCTCCCATGGCGAATCTGGATAAAAAGGCGGATGATCAACCTTTTCATAATGCATTGTTTTCATAAATCTTTCCCGGTTGTTCATCTTACCTTCAATGCGGCTTGGTATTCTTCGCAAACTTCAGAAAGTCCAAGTATATTCAAGGTTTTTATCGTAATTTCCGGTTGGTCAGCCGGTAGAATATGCCACATTCTGGTTCCTTTTGGTAGGCGGGGCAACAGATATTGGACATAAAGGTCGTAGGTGGAAAAATCTTTTTCACCTCGGCTCGCTATATTGGAGGTAACGGTGATATGGTTACCCAGGTTCTGCAAGATTTTCTCAAGATGAGACTCCGGGTAGGCGTGGTCAATACCCCTAAGGTTATCTACTTTCTTTACTTCGCCGAGAACGTGTTCCAATCTACCGCAGCAATGCATATAAACCCCGCCCATCGCTCTTGATATTTCCTGCACATAAGGAAGTTCGAATTCCCGGTATAGGTTAGGCGAAAGAAAAGGTATTGAATCCTGCGTAAGCGTCAAACCGTATCCACAAGGAAACCAAACCAAGGGCCATGTTATGGGAGCAAAGGCTTTGCCAAACTCAATTTTGTAGGATTCCAACACCTTAAGAATCAGGTCTGTGCAGGTACGAAGTAGACGGTGGACCAGTTCCGGACAGGTATACATGCCGACAAGTAATTCCGATGTGTCTATCAGCATACATGCAATATTTACCGGCCCTTGCATATCCGGTGGCGCAACGCATGAAAGCCCTTTCGTTATGTCACGCCACCGGCAGCATCGGTCAAATTCCTTTTTTACCAGATTGCTTATTGGTTTAGATGGTTCAAGATATACAACTTCTTCCAGGGAGGATAAAACCGGTTTTATCCATTGTTTTTCTCCGGTCCCTTCTCTGATAATTGTCCCGCCAAATGTGGAAGCAAGAGAAACAGTTCCCATGTCCGGCCAGAAAATGGGTATGGTATCTCCGGGAAACGCCAAAACTGCTTGAAAATATTTTGCCATACAATCTAGTTGTTTTGTTTCGTCGTCATAAATCTGCCTGGGTGATAAATTCCCCGGGATAAAAGAAATGGGGGGTCGTCCGATATCTCCGCCTGACCAGAATTTTTCAAGCCGTTTTCTGCGTTCTTCAAGACGCGGTTGATGTTTTTTCACAATCTCAGGTACATTAATAGCAGACATAATCTTATAAGATATGGAAGCGTTCAGAAAATCATTGGCTTATAGAATTAAAGATACCCTCAGCATCATTAACGGCCAAGAAACCGATGGGTGCCGCCGGGGGTATCTTATCGCTAAAGCCGGCGCCTCAATCTTTTCTGCGGGTTATTTATTACAATCTATCCCACATTTCTCCGGCATGATTTTGAGACTCAATGTAACTTGTCAAGTACCACGCCACGTGCCAGTCAAAGAAGAGCACGTTGGCTCCGTCATTATGCCGGCCGGAAGGAAGTTGGTACGCCATACCATCAGGGGAAACGGTGTAGGAATTTGCCCCTGTATATCCACCGATCACATCTACGCTATTACCAAAGGAATCCATGATAACCCCGGTATTAGATGGTTTTTTAATCTGTCCCATCTTCATCCATCCCCAAGCGCCCCCCCGGGCCAAGTCATTGCCGTCATATCCGTAACCTATTTGAGTGTTAAGATTGGGAGGCGTCTGTTTTCTGTCAGGACGCTCACTCAGCGAACTGGGACATTCAAACGTCTTTACATTTGACGCATAGACCGGACATAACTTTTGGAACCAAAAGGTGTTATCGGCCACGGGAAAAACCCAACCGTCGTAATCCTGAAGGTACATCGCGAAAGCCTGCCCTATTTGTTTCAGGTTGTCAACGCAGACCTCCTGTGTGGTTTTCCCTCTTGCCTGGCTGAGTGCCGGCAATAGCATCGCCGCCAAAAGTGAGATTATAACGATGACCACCAGCAGTTCAATCAGAGCGAATCCCAATGCTTTCCGTACCGCTTTCTTTATCCGTGCCATTTTTTTGCCTCCTTTTTACATTGTTAAACATTCACTATTCACAATTCACTATTTATCATTTACCGCTTCTATATCACAGGGCTGAGAAAGAAAAAAGGTGTCTTTCCTCAAGACGCGGTTGATGTTTTTTCACAATCTCGCAGCATATAATCTGACCGGCCCCAGCAGTCCTGACTGGAGCCGTTCTGCGGTGACGAACCCGGAAGCAGATTCGTAACCTATGGGCTTTTTGATTCCCGGGTGAGAGAAGAGGTTTGCCAGCGTGTTTGATACAACCACCTCCAGAAGATTTTTACCGGGCTGCAGGGCGTCACCGGCATTGAAACGGTAAGGTTTCCAGACCCGTGCGCCGAGAGGTTTTCCGTTTAGCGTGACTTCCGCGTTGTGTTTGACCGTTCCCAAATCAAGGCACACGCTTCCTTTGGGCTTTTCCGCCAGGAGGAACTTTTTAGTGTAACGCACCCGGCCGGAGAAGCACGGCATTCCCAAATTCGACCACGACATTAAAGGTTCTGTATAATTCTGAAATGTAAAGAGCCGGTCGAACTGGCCCAAGAACCTGTGCCTCGAATTGGGAAGAAACTCAATATCCCATTCCCCGTCCAGCTGGAGTATCGGCGTGAATTCTTCGGTCCAGGCGGGTAGAGTCTTATCGGCCTGTTTACGGAATATGATAAAGCAGGCCTGGTACGGCTCAAAGTTCAACTTTAATTCAGTTCGTCCGTTTTCTTGCCGGGCCGCAGTCAGAAGACAGCCGTGACCGTCTTCCGGGTTCCAGAGTTCAGGCTGACCGGAAACCTGGAATGACGCTTGTACTTTTTCCCGGCGGCTGGAGTGGTTCACCAGAAAGTAGATGTCTGTCTCCCCGGCCCGGCGGTGCTGATAATGGATGTTACGGTCTCTGGTCTTTACAAAGTCCACGTCAATTACCAAATCCCGGGATGTCACCGCTTCAACCACTTTCCTGTAGTTATCCCTGACAAATACGGCCTTGCCGGCCGGAGAAAAGAGGTGGCTCACGATATCCTTAAGTTTGCCGGTTTTGTCTTCCCCGTCGCTGGCATATTCGGGAAGCGTACCATAAGCGATCACCCGGCCGCCTTTCCGGGCAAATTCTTCTATTTTTCGCATCGTCTCGACAGATTCGACCGTTATGCGGGGAAGAATAAGGGTGGAATAGCTCTCATCTCCTATTTTTAACCGGCCGTCCTCAACCGCGGCTTGAATCAGCAGTTCGGCGCTGATGAAATCAAGGTCAACCTGTTCGTTAATAAGTTCGTCCACGACCGCAGTCAGGTCTTCGATGATGGGTTCGATTGCCGGCGGGCACTCCGGCACGCTGTCAAAATATCCGTATCCGTCTCCCCGTACATAATGTTTTTTAAGCCCGCTCTGCGGAGCGGTCGTATTGGCCCAGATGGAATCCCGGGGGTAGAGGACCGCAACTTCGGATACGTGGACACCGGACTGCAAAAGTTCGCTTACCCTACCCACATAATCGGAATAGAGGTGAAAATACGGCCAGCCGGGATTCTGGAAGAACATGTTTGGATTCCAATAGTTATCGCTCACCGTATAGTAGATGATGTGGGGGACCATAAGGTCTACTCCGCAGACCATCAACCAGTCGGTCATCCACTTCATCTCCTGGTAACAAAATGCCTGCGTGACACCGGCAAATGCTTCGCACATAGTACGTTTCTTACCGTAAAGGTGGGAAGCCGAAGAGGCCGCCTTTATCACTAAGGGATTCTCTTTTCTCACTTCCGCCCGGCCGCCGGAAATACAATCTATCCCCGGATAATCCATGTAGCGGTAGATGTGGAAGAAATCCCCCTGATGCGTCATCATGACATCGGGATGCTCTTCAGACCACAGGTGTCCGGTATAGGTCAGGTTATGTTCTTTGCACCATTCGGCTGCTTTTCCGAAGAAGTTCTCGGCATAGAGAGAAGAGGTGACGTCGTAAAAGTCGCAGCGGACTTTGACAGTTATTGGACCAATATCAAAAAATAAAGAAGGGAGATAGGGCTGAAAATCGTATCCTTTGCGGCGACGAAACTCTTCCCTAAAATTATGAGCATATACCGGTTGTTCAAACATCGCCGGTTCATCCGTAAAGACCGCGGTGATCGTGTCACCAAACTTATCCTTGAATCTCCATTCGTATTCCCGGTGTGTCAGGTTCAAAAATGATTCCACGGTTTTGGGATTGGTGCGGTCCACATCTCCGCTGTTAAAGTTTCCCGGTTCCAGAATATGCGGCCGGGCCAGAAAGAAATAGACCGCCGCGGGTCGTTCCTCGCCCCTGGGGATGACAAGACCCTCCGGCTGTATCCAGGCGGAGATTTCCCGCCAGGTACCATCGGACCGGCGGAAGGAGACCCCAAGAAGAACGCCTTCCGGAACCGTTACAGACGAAGTGCCCCAAACGGAGCGAGGTTCACATACGATTGCTTTTGCTTGGAATTCCTGCTTTTGCGCCAGGCGTTTTTCCACCGAGCCGCTTGGGCAGTTTCCCTCGTCGTAAAGCCAGACCTGAAACTGGTGCCGGCCAGCAGCCTGGAAGATATCGCCAAACGCTTGGAACCAGGATTCGGACAGGTATGGGTGTTTCAAGCCGCCGCCTGCCTTCAGGGGAATTGCCGCGTGTATTCCCTGGGATTTCATCTCCGAAATCTGGGATTCGCTCTCCTCCGGCGTCAGTTGACCATCCAGGAACCAGAACGGCACCGGCCGCGACAATGGACCGGGTTCGTTGAATTTACGAAACAAATCACTTCCTGCTGATTTTTTCGATTTAGTCTTTTGCATTGACAGGCGTAATCACATAAACGCCAAACGGTTTCGTTCTAAAAAATGCCTTATTTCCATTCAAAGGAACCTCTTGGGCGGTTCTCATGTCTATGACACGACAAGATTTTTCCAGGTCACATTTGAAAGATTTGTAAGAAAACAAAACCTGTTTTTGAGAACCGGGGCTTTTCCAGATTACCCCCCGTTCATCTTCAAGCAAGGTGCGTCTACCCATATTTTTCACCACTGACATATACAAATCGTTATTTTTCTTCAGCCACTTTGGAAATTTTGGGGCGCGTATCTTACCGACCGGGACATCTTGGGATATCCCGGGAATGCACATATTTGACAACAGGCGGAAATATACTTCTTCATTCATGATTTGGGCAAATTCCAAGATACGAACAGTAGGGGCTGTGCGATACAGATAATTTTCCCGGCCGTTTCCGAGCCACCATTCTAACGCAGTCTGGTATGCGACAGGGTTTATGGGTCCAACACCAAAGTGGGGTGTACCCAACGAACCGCACGCTTCGGTCTCAATACGTTTATAACCACAGCGTTTTTGCAAATCGGAGATAAATTTACCCGCGGCGTGCTGCTGTGGTTTTAATAATGGGTCTTTGTAGTTTAAAGGCAGGATTCCAAAATTACCGAAGGAATCTATGAAAACAGAATCTACTCCGTAATCTTTCCTGATTTTTCCCAATTGCGCCAACAGCCATTCGTAACAGTCGCTGTTTAAATCCCAGGATACTGCCAGTGGACGTATTCCCGAGGCAAAAACCGGCGAATCCCAGTAATTAATTCCAAAAACTTTATATTCCGGATGTTCCCTGAGTATGGGTGCGTTTGCTCCCAAATCCATTCCCACCCAAATCATTATTTCTAAACCATAATCTCTGGCTTTTTTCATGAAATACCTGAATGCTTTCTTACCTCCATACCAATTGCACACGGCATAATCCCATGGGCAACAGTTGTTTCCGTGAATTACATCACCCTGTCCCGGCCTGATGGTAGGCGTTTCTGTATAATCTGCGGAATGGAAGGTTGGTATAAAGAAATTCCGAAAACCATTTTTTGCCAACTCCGGGAGATAGCGGTCGGCCAATTCCTGGAAAAATCGTTGGTGATTACCCTCCTTGCCCGCCTTAATGCGGCCATCCTGAGTGGCGTTGAAACTGGGAATAGGAGGTTCCCGTTTAATTCCGTAAAACTTTCTGACTTTATCTTCACACTTGTCAAATGCCCTGGTCCACACATTTCGTGCCTGAGTAAGCGTGCGGCTGCCAGAACTATAAAGCACTTTATAGGGGGGTAACGCTATCTTATTTGTGTAGGGGAAATAGAAATCATTGAAGTGGTGATACACGTCTCCGCCTTCGTTTTTCTGAATGAAGCTTAAGGTATGTTCGGGCTTTTCAAAATAACCCCAGAATATCCCTGAGGGTCTGTACTGGAAATCAAAACATTGCATCTCAGCATATCTGCATACTCTTTGAATGGAAGGTCTCCGTGAGGGATAATGAAGAATGGCAGTTGAGTAGAAGTCCTTTTGGCCACCAAGGAATTCGGGTGGGCAACACTGACCGCGGCTTATGATGAGGCTGCCTTCGGCAGTACCGCCTAACTCCCAGGTACCGAGTTCCAGAAGATGATGGAACTTATGTTCTTTTGGAATAGCAAATTGGTAGGCGTAGGAGAAGCCGAGAAAACTTTCTCCGTCCATTTTCTCATCGCAGTATCTTAAGTGCCATTCAATATTCCCTTTGACATCAACCGGCTGGTCGTGAAATACCAAAACCGGCTGTTCGTATTGGTCCAACCGGCCGTCCGTGCCTGAGTCCTCTCCTTCTACGATGGCGGAAATGATGACTTCATCTTTTTCCGTTTTTATGTTCGCCAGGCGGAAGTTACCGAAACGCACCCCGCTTGGCGTAGATACTACCGGGCGGATAGGAAATTTTTCCGAACGGAGAGGCGTTTCTGCTACCCGCACGGCACCCATCCCCAAAATATAATCTTTGTTAAGCAGAAATTCAACCTCCACATTTCCCAACCAGGTTATCTTGATTCGGTCTTGATTTTTTGCGATGACAGGATTCTTAACGGCCATTTGTACCTCCCATGTTCATTCTATTTAAGTTCTGATTTAGGATAGTTTTATTTCAAGGGGATGTACCTGATATATCGTTTCAATGGAAATTTTGCCGAGTTTTGGAGTTTTACCGTATCCATCAAGCATTAGCGTTAGGGTGTTTTCTCTCCTTAAAAGATGGCCAGGGATGAAAAAATCTTCCTGGGGACCAATTTCACAGTAACGCCCGATCGATTCGCCGTTGACATAGATTACTGCCCGGCTGGAGCAGATCTTTATTCTAACAGCCAACGCCGGGGCATTTTTTTTCTTGGCCGGAAGTTGAAATTTTGCGCGACACCATACGATATGTGCTCTTTTCGGTATGGTACGTGTCCAGGACGGCTCGCTTACTTCCATACCATGCCAGTTTTTTTCTTCCCCAAAAGTCCCGTGTCGTACTTTCCAAGCGCCATCAAGTGCCCTGTCAAAAATATGAATCTTGGGCGGTTTCTGCAATCCGCAAAGCCAGTGCCATCGATAACGAATGGCTATGGCCATGCCTATCCGGTTTTTTCTCTTCAAGTGAGGCGTGAGATAGAAGGAGGCGGCGTTACACGAATGACTTTTCCCGATCAACTTTCCGTCTATATAAACCCAGGATTCGTCAACATGGGGAAGGGTTAGAATCGTTTCTTTCGCCTCCCAGGAATAAGGAATTTCAATCTCGCTTCGGTACCAACGGACATGCCTTGATTCCCTGATATCCG
This sequence comes from Candidatus Omnitrophota bacterium, assembly GCA_043797665.1. Classification (GTDB taxonomy): domain Bacteria; phylum Ratteibacteria; class UBA8468; order MWAK01; family MWAK01; genus CAZVUE01. The sequence goes on along the minus strand of JAZDPL010000027.1, from coordinate 15,891 downwards.
GCACCCAGTTGCTTAACCGTTTCGGCGAGATGGAAACATCCATCCACGATGTTGTATCATATTCTAATTGCGCTTCGTTTGGAACTTTGTCCAGTTCTTTTTCCGCCCAGACATGCGTTTCTCTTGGTTTCACCTTCCATTTTTCCAGGATAACCTCCTCTTCGGGAAACGAAGATATGGCCACCGGCGCGGTAATTCCGTTAAACTGTTTAACGCCGTGGTTATGCCTGCCGATAAATTCTAAACGGACTGCCAAAATATTCCTGCCGCTACGCAGTTTACCGGTCAAATCAAAAACTGCCTGCTGTCCCTCTAACGGATAGGAGGAGAGCCTCTGTTCCGGTAAACAACCTAAAACTTTTTCATTCAGGTAAAATACCGCTTCGCCGTTAAAGCCGCTGAAAAACAGATTCTTTTCTTTTCCGGAGGCTTCGAATTCTTTACGGTACCAGAAATATCCGTTCTGGTGGAAACCGTGCAATTCCGGCGCTTCCCATCCCGGAATTTCACCCCAGTCTTCGTCATCGAATTTTCCACTACTGGCATCGGGTTCGGTCTTAAAAAACCAGTCCCGAAGCGGAAAGGAGATTGGTTTGGGAGCGATAAATTTAATGCTGGCCTTCATCAACCCGTCCTTTCTGGGCTCTATTTTTCCCTCTCCCGTTTTCGCCGCTATCGTCCCCACAAATTTTTCTTTGGGAATCAGAAACCATGCTTTTTTATCCGGTTCAGCCTCAAAACTCAGACTGGCGCTGTTCTTACGGATAAATCCATCCCTCATAAAATAGATGTTGGAAAAAACAGGAATTTCCCTTTTATCCTGTTTTAAAAACCACGTGCGGCCGGCAACATCCTGTGTTGTAGCGTAAATTTCCAGGGTTATATCGCCGGTTTTTACGATCGAAACCTGCACTTTTGAATCAAACTGTACCTTTAGCCTTAAACCATCGCCTGCAGTTATCGCTGCCTTTTCTCTGACGACTTCCCAGGGTTTAAACGAAGAAAAGTCGAGTTCGCCTTTTTCATCCTGGGGACCAAAAACAATAATTCTTATCAACTCCGGATAATGAAGGATGCGGAAAATCTGAGTGTTGGTTTTGCGAAGACGGATGTCATGCTCCAGGTCAAGGTCAAAGGGAAGGATATACGCCTGCCTGGCCGGTATGGAAACCTTGACTAATTCCGGCTCTCTTTCGAGTTTGTCAGGCCAGAGGTTTACCTCAATTTTTTTTGTGGTCAAAGAATGATTAAAGACGAAGAGAAAAGAAGCGCCTTTTCCCCTCCGAGCAAATGCCTCTGCCTCACCGTCCCGGGTGGCGATGCGCAGATTATCCGGTTTTGTTTCCGCCAGCCTGCTTCCAAGCGAATCCAACAGACCCCCCAGAAGCCTCATCCGGTAATATCTTTCATGAAGCTGGCCCCAGGGTGTAATACAAGCATTGTCAAAATAGGTAGTGGGGCAATGGTCGCAGCCATACCAGTTCGGAATAATGCACCCGGAATATTTATACAAGGTTACGCCATTGGCGCCAAAAGCGATCTCCGCCTTTACCAGCATATCGGTCCAGTCAACCGGGACACCCTGTTCTATGTCTGGTAACTGCTCGCCCCATGAGGCATACCAACCGCCTGGCGTTTCCAGAACAAGCAGCGGTACTTCCGGACCGAGGTCATGATAAAAATCATTAAACCACTGCTGCCAGCGTTTTATCTCCCAGGGATTGGTATAAACATCCGGCAAATCGATTACTTTGGAACCGCTCTTTCGAACGTTCCCTCCGGAATTGGTAAATGTAGGAACCCTGACTCCATCTTTTAAGGCGATGCTCTGGAGGGTTTTGAGCAGTTCCGGTTCCCCCCCCCACTGCTCATTTTCCAGTTGATAGAGAATCACATTCCCGGCGCTTCCTGTCTGCCTGGAAACAATTTCCTGATTGATGCGTTTGTACCACTTGCGGCATTCTTTAATGTATTCGGGGTCGCCGGTGCGCCAATCTCCCGGTCTTTTCAGAAGCCAACCCGGGTGTCCGCCCAGGTCCCACTCCGCACAGATATACGGTCCTGGCCTGGCGACAATCCATAAACCGGCTTTTGCAGCCATATCCAAATACTTGCCGGCGTTATGTTGAAAAGAGTGGAAATCGTATTTTCCCTTTTCGGGTTCATGCCAGTTCCAGGGAAAATAGGTCGCCGTACAATTAATGAACGCCGCCCTTGCCTTTTGCAGGCGGTCCTGCCAGGTATCCTCCGGGATGCGGAAATAATGCATCTCGCCGCTCCAGAGAAAAGTCCGCTCGCCCTTTATCCACAGCGATTTATCTTTGAATTCAACCGGGGGCTTCATATCTATTATTTCACTTCAAAGGACGTTTCGATTTTTTGACCGGAGGAAAGCTCTTCAACCGAAACATGCCATTTTCCGATTGGGTCATTCACTGCCGGTGAAACCCGCTTCCTCCATACGCCGCCTTCGGCTGCATAACTACCATTTATTTCCGGCCAGGGTCCCTTTGGTGTCGTTACGGTAACCGACAAAGGTTGGATACCGGCCAGTTTCCGACCGCTTTTACCATATACAGTCACAACAACTTCAGCACCTCCACCCCCCCTATTTACCTCTCTGGGTAAAAGAACTTTTACGAGTCCCACTTCTTCCGGATAAAGGGCTATCAGCGTGCCTCCAAATCTTTCCATATCCACCTGGAACTGGATTTGGCCGTCTGCCCTTGAAAAATCAAGCTTTTTCCCGGCCAGAACATCGTATGGATGATATTTGCCATCCGGAATGCTCACCGTCGTCCTAAATCTACCGCCGTACGCGCCTTTTTTGGTTAGATATTCCTTTGCCTGTCTATGCGCTTCTTTCAGGTCAAGTTTTTCATCCCCGGGCATGGGTGGGTTGTTAGAGCGGGGCCTCAGGAACCGGAACTCCTCATTGGTGTGGATATTGACCAGCCAGAGATAGGTCACCCCGTTGCCTTCAAACCGCCTGATAACCAGATTCTGGTCGGGAGAGTCTGCCCAGGGGGTTATTCCGAGGGAACCCAAATTTTCTTTTATCAACATTACCGTTTTTGGTATCAAATAGTCGTATACCCCCGGCGAGCCAAAGCGCGGGTCTTTGGGGTCCGGCGAGCTTGGGGTGTCGCCCATCCCCAGATCCACCCCAATCTTTTTTGCTCCTTTGATCGGGAGCGTTGTGCTGTCGTCCAGAAGAACCATGCCACCATTCTGCACGTATTTTTCAAGCGCGTCCGCCACACTCTGGCTTATCCACTGTATATTTCCGAGAAGAACGGCTCTTTTGTCTTTGATGTAACCCGAGAGGACCTCTTCATCGCAAATGGGCTCAGCATCTATATGGGCTCCCAGAAGGTTGGCAAAGGTATAAGTCTGCGAAAGCGGATAAAGGGTAAAATGGGCATACTGGGCGAAAGGAATGAGCCAGCTTATTTCGGCAGAAACCGGTCGCAGTCTTCCAATCACAGGACCGAACGGACCAACTATTTCCCTTCCCATCCTGGAACATTCAGCCCACGAAGTTTCGCTGACTTCCGAATAAGCATAGAAGTCCATACCGGTGGCACCGCCGGCTAAATCAAGGTAGAAGTTGTTGCGGTAATAGCTGGGCTCATCAACGTTCAACCAGGCGCAGTCAGGCGTCGGGCAAAGCGGGAGGTCCCGGTTGTTCATCCTGACAATATTATCAAAATAGAGTCGGGCTATGGATGGCTGCCAGTATTGAAAGTAGCAGTAATAGGAAAGAAGGTCAAACTTTCCATGGCCGTACATGTGTGGCGGGTATTGTCCTTCGTAACTCCACGGCCATTGGCCAACCAGCGGTCCCATGCGGCCATCGGGAAACACCCTGGTTTTGGCTTCCATCAAAGCCTGATTATAACCGCCGCAAACCTTATCGGTTGTAAACCGGCACCATAAAAGCCACGGGTCGTTATCGGGAATAACCCCCTGCGGTCCTTTGATAACCCCGGCGTTAAAAGTACCGCTGGATGTGTCTGCTTTTGCTATTTCAGGCGGGACCGGCGCCTCCAAACCTGTCTCCTTCTTAAACTCCTGCCTGGCTATATCCGAATAGTCAAATCCGTAATAGGCCTGGAAATCGTCGTTGGTGAAAATGTAGGGCAGAACAGCAGGGTATCCCGAAAAATATAACATCTTTTTCTCAAGTTCCGCGGACCTCTTTTCTCTTACCTCAGGATGGATCAGCCCTACGGAAGGTTTCCCCACATCAAGCGGGCAAGTGATAAAGTTTCCGTTCGGGCCTTTTCTGAATACTTCCGGTTGATTTTCCACGGAAAACGCTGCCCGGCCATGGAGCCTTAATGCCGGCCGCAATCCGTAACGCAAACAATTATCAAAAAATTCCGAAGCGGTATCCTCTTCGTTACAACTGCCGGGATTAATATGTGACTCCGAAAACATCTGCAGCATTTTTTCAATCCTGGCAGGGTTCCCTTTGACCGGGGACCAGATACCATAGAAAAAAGACAGAGGTTCCGGTTTGGGGCATAGGTAAATATTGATTTCTCTTATTGATTTTACTTCGTTGCCGGACAGCATTTTTACGGAAAGAGCGTAGTCGCCGCAAGCCAAATCAGCGCTTGGAATTGCGGTCTTCAGGACATTATCTGCCGGCCAGGGATGTTCTTCCGTTCGTAAAACTGTTTCACCCTGTTTGAGAATAAGGCTTACCTTATCAATCCCGGGGGCGTTTTTCTTCTCCTCCTGTATCAAGACCGGGATTGTCTCTCCACGGACAAAGGCGCGCCTATTTCGGGGTTCGTCCAGGGTGACTTTCAACGGCGATTCCGGTACGGCAACCCATTTGGGGAGCGGTGACGGGGCTTCTACGGGAGTCCCGGCATAGAGCGCCAAACGATACACCTGTTTCTGTATTTCAGGTTCCGACAGATCGTCGGCTCTGAAAGCATATATAAGTCCGCTCCAGGGATATTGGGGACAGTAATTCTTAAACCATACGGAAGTTAGATATTTTCCTAACTCTTCGCACCAGAATCGGTTTAGCGGTGTGGTCACATTTTCCACCGGGAGGGACGGATTCTTGTTATTATCCTTACGAACAAATCCCCAGGCCGTGCCGTCAGGCGTTATTTCTTCCTCTCCGTATTTTAATCTGCTGGTATCAATCCAGGATATTCCGCCGGGTTTTTCCCCCCGGGTAAAAAGCTGCGGCTTAATGTCGTTTTGGGCGTACATAAAAGGCCATTCACCCAGCCACAATACTCTTCCGCCGTTATCCAGGTAACGCTGGATTGTCCGCTTACCCTGCTCCGGCGGTTCATTTTCCAGCACGCTTTCCGGTGTTATGCCCATGGTAAAAACGGCAACGGTATTCTCGGCGCCTTTTTCTATTTTTTCTCTCATCCATTGGCCGACCTCTGCTCCGTTAAGAACTTGGAATCCGTTTTTTTTCAGGTAATCAGCGAGAATCTCCGGGTGAAAAGCCCAGGAGGTGTCATAGGTGGCGTCGTAAAACACAACCTTATTATGCCAGGGGGATTCATCACAAAAAGCCGCCGTGATGTTTGTGACAAGATAAGAAACCAGAATTAATGAAAAAGGAATAATCGGTAAGACGAAAATAGGCCGCAAAATCTTCCGTATAAACATTTCCCTCCTTTTATTTAAAACCGGAGCATCAATCTTTTCTGCCGGTTATTTATTACAATCTATCTATCCCACATTTCTCCGACATGACATTGAGACTCAATGTAACTTGTCAAGTACCACGCCACGTGCCAGTCAAAGAAGAGCACGTTGGCTCCGTTATTATGCCGGCTGGAAGGAAGTTGGTACACCATACCATCAGGGGAAACGGTATAAGAATTTGCCCCTGTATATCCACCGATCACATCTACGCTATTACCAAAGGAATCCATGATAACCCCGGTATTAGATGGTCTGTTAATCTGTCCCATCTTCATCCATCCCCAAGCGCCCCCATATGCCATGTTATTGCCGTCATATCCGTAACCTATTGAAGTATTAAGGTTGGGGGGCGTCTGTTTTCTGTCAGGGCGCTCGCTAAAAGAAGAGGGACATTCAAACGTCTTTACATTTGACGCATAGGCCGGACATAACTTTTGGAACCAAAATGTATTGTCGGCCATGGGGAAAATCCAATCGTCGTAATCCTGAAGGTACATCGCGAAAGCCAGCCCTATTTGTTTCAGGTTGTTTAGACAAACTGTCTGCCGGGCTTTCTCCCGTGCCTGGCTGAGTGCCGGCAGCAACATTGAGGCTAAAAGCGCGATGATGGCGATGACCACCAGCAGTTCAATCAGAGTGAAGGCTTTCCGTACCGCTTTCTTTATCCGTGCCATTTTCTTTCCCTCCTTTTTACTGAGAAAAAATGTGTCTTTCCAGAACCCTGGAAATAAAAAAATAAGGCATTTTTCTCAATCATTCCTGACCTTTCCGGTTGATTTTCTTTGTACTAATCTTACCGGGAGGCGTATTATCTTTCCTTTGCCACGCAATTTTCCCTCCGCTCTGTTAATCAGGATTTCTGCCGATTTCCATCCCATTTGATATCTTTGCTGGTTTATGGTTGTTAAAGGCGGAGTCAGTTTGGAAGTGAAATAAAGGTTGTCGAAACTGACCACGGAAAAGTCCTCCGGGACCTTAATGTTCAATTCCGCCAGTTTTCTCAAACAACCCCAGCCGATATTATCGTTGACACAAAAAGCCGCGGTTATTTCCGGGTATTTTTTCAAGGCTTTTTCGATAAGAACTTCCCCGCTTTCAAACTTATCGTTATCAATAGTAAGAATTATTTTATCCTTTGTCCTTACTCCGTGTTCGGTTAATGCTTTTTTATAGCCTTTTATTCTTTCTAAAATAGAAGTGGCATTACCGACGCTTAACGCGGCGATGGTCCTGTGTCCAAGATTCAGAAGATGCCTGGTTGCCAAATAACCGCCGGTTTCGTTATCAGAAACAACGGCATCAGAATTAAATTCCGGCAAATATCTATCAACAAAAACAAGCGGAATTTTGCCCTTCAGGAATAAATCAAGGTAAGAGTGGTCCCGCTTACCCGGAGGAGGGGCGAGAATAAACCCGGATGCCGAATCTTTATCCCTTTCAATATATTCCACAATCTTCTTGTTTTTATTTTCAGTTTCGCAGAGAATAAGTTTATATCCCGATTTATCCAATTTTGCCTGGATACCTTTTAGTACCTCGGAGGTAAAAAGACTGGGCACGTCATTTAAGAGAACCGTTATATTCTTTTTGTCCTTTAATGAAAGGAGTTCATTTTTTCTGTGGTCAGTATCGAACCCATTTCTTATGGTTTTGGAAATTACAAACGTTCCCTTTCCGTGTACTCTTTTTACCAAACCCAGGGTACAAAGTTCCTTAACTGCCCGGCGAAGCGTTAATCGGTTTACCGCAAACAGTTTTGCGAATTCAGGCTCAGCGGCAAACTTCGTTCCTATCGGTTTTTTACCCTCCAGAATTTGTTCCTTAAGGTTTTCTGCTATCTGAACATATAAAGGGATATGGTTATTCATATGAACTAATGTGTAGTTGTAATTGATAACTTATTAATTTGAAGAATTTTGTTATAGATGTTTATATACATATATTATAACACACATTAGCGTTAAAAAGTCAAATCCTCTTAGTTTCAGTGGGCTTTTTTCCGGTATTCGGTGGTGGGGGGGAGGTGGAAGGTTTTGCGGAAGGTCCGGTTGAAGTGGTGGTAATCGGAAAACCCGCATTGACGGGCGACCTCGTTAGTTTTTAAACCGGTGTTTTCGAGGAGTAAAGCAGCGTGCTGTATTTTCAGGTCGTTTACATAACGTACGAAAGGTTTGCCGGTAACTTTATGGAAAACCTCGGAGAAATAGGAAGGCGTGAAGCAGGATATATTGGCTGCTTCCGATAAAGAGATGGGACGGGTGTAATTTCCCTCTATGTATCGGAGTGCTTCCTCAAACTTCCGGCGCCGGGACAACATCTGTTCTTTTAGTCCTGCAATCTGAGACTGTTTGTCTTCATATATCCGGCTGAGAATAATAAGAAGGTTAATCAGGTCATTTTTAAATATCTCCTCAAAGCCTCTTGCTTTTTTCTCAAATTCTACCAGCATTTCTTCTATGAGCGCCCGGATTTTAACATCGGCCGTACCGGTCAGGTAGAGATAACGGCTCTCTTTGCCGAAAATAGGCGACAGAAAAGCAAAGTCAAAGAGCGGTTTTAATTCCTTGCGGTTAAAGATTTTAGGTCCCAGGAAAGAGGGCAAAAAGAGAATGTTAATCAGTTCCAGACCCTGAGGTTTTTGATACTGATGGCAGTCGCTCATACTGAGAAAGAAGATATCACCCTGGTGTAGATTCACCTTTTCATTATTAATAAGATGTAATGCCTCCCCTTTCCAGATATAGACCAGTTCCAAAAAGTTATGCCGGTGGGCACCCATCTCTTCCTGTTGCATTTTATGGATGAAGAAAGGGAGGGATGGGGGGGAGAAACTTGTCTGACTTATTGAAGTTGGTATATCTTTCATCGGCTTTTTAAATTTATTCGAGGCGGATTTCCTTGCCGGTCCGGCTGGAACGATAAATGGCGTCCAGGATGCGCATCACCCGCAGCCCTTTTTCCGGAGAGGTAATCGGTTCCTTTCTTTTGGTAACGCACTCAACAAAATGGCCGATACTGGTCCGGACCGCAGGTACTTCGCCGGGTGGAAGGTTATACACAGTTTCGGTGGGGATGCCTTCTTCTTTCTGGTAGGTTCTTAGCGGCGAAGTTTCTGCCCCGGCTTTGGTTCCCAGGATGGAAATGGAAAAATCATCCTTCTTAATATGCGATTCCCAGGTCGTTTCGAAATGTATGGTTTTGCCGTCCTTGAACTTTATCAGCGCGGAGGCAAAGTCATCAACTTCCTGATGAAATTTGTTACCCGTGGTACCAAAGACAGAAACCGGTTCAAAATCATCTAACATGTGGAGACCCAAATCCAGACAGTGGACGCCGATGTCCAGAAGAGTTCCGCCGCCGGCTTTTTCCTTGTTGGCAAACCAGATTACTTTCTTCTGTTTTTCGTCAAAGGTCCTGGTCCGAATCCATCGGGCTTTCAGATAATAAATCTCACCGAACTTTTTGGCCTGGATAAGTTCTTTCAGGGCAGCGAATTCCGGTAGCCAGCGGTGGTTCATATTTATCATTAGAATTTTTTTCATTTCCTTGGCTTTCCGAAGCATTTTTTCCGCTTCCTCCGGAGTCCGTGCCATCGGTTTTTCTACCAGGACGTCTTTACCCGCTTCCAGGAATTCTAAAGTAACCGGCATATGCAAAAAGTTGGGTAAGGCGACACTGACCGCATCCAGTTCGGAAATCTTTAGCATCTTCCGGTAATCACGGAATAGTTTCGGCACTTGAAACTCTTTGGCGGCGTCGTTTAGCCGTTTTTCGTCGACGTCGCAGATTGCCGCTATTTTTACATCAGGAAGCCGGTTGTACTGCATCAGGTGCCACTTACCCATTCCCAGACCTATCACACCTACTTTAACCATATTAGTTTCCTCCGTTTAGTCATTCCTGTGTGTAGTAAACAGGAATCTAATAGATTCCGGCTAAAAGCATGCCGGAATGACAATTGTTTAAGATTTTTCTATACACCTAACTTCCGTAAGAATTGCCGGCTGTCTCTGATTGCCTGGCCGATTTCAATCTGGCTGACGTCCTCTTCGTAAATGATGTAGGTCGCACCCAATTCCATGGCGGTTTTGTAGGCGGATTCCAATTCAATGTCACCCTTGCCTAATTCGGTCCAGACAAACTTGTCTTTGCTTTTTACGAAGGCGTCTTTAAAATGGTAGTACCCGGCACGGTTGGCGTACCTTTTGATAAATCCAGAGGGTGATTCTCCGCCAATCTGTACCCAGGCGACGTCGATGTTGAACTTGACCAGGTCCGGGTCGGTCTCTTCACCGAGGATATCTATCCCTTTTTTGCCTCCTTCAGTTTCAAATTCAAAGTTGTGGTTGTGGTAACAGAAGACAAGTCCGTTATCTTTGGCAATCCTGCCGGCCCGGTTCAGAACCGAAACCGATTCCCGGTAAAGGAATTTGTTGTCCCGGCGGGCTAACCCGCTGCAGATGATGTAACTTCCGCCGGCCTCAATGATGTTTTTGATGGTTTCCACCAACTTTTTCTCATCGCTGATGGTGTCGTAACCGCCGTGGCCTGCCGCATACTCTAAATTATATTTATCACAGGCCGCTTTAACCTGGCTTCCGCTGTATCGGTCAAAGATGAATCCGGTTTCTACGCAACTATAACCTGCTTCGGCACATTCTTTTAGAACTCCGTCCAGGTCGTCCTTCTCTTTTCCCTGAAAGACGATGAACTCAATTCCTACCTTAACCATAATTCTCCTTTCGGGAGCGTTCAAACTAATTTACGGACGGCAGTGACAATCTTTTGCGCATCCGGTAAAAGACTGCCTTCCAGAACCTTGCTGAAAGGAATCGGGCAATTGGGAAAGGCGACCCGGACCGGCGGCGCGTCAAAGTAATCAAAGACCTTTGAGATGGCTCGTGCCACCACTTCCGCACCTATTCCGTGGTTCTCGTAGCCTTCTTCCACCGTTACCAGACGCCTGGTCTTCCTGATAGATTCAAAGATGGTCGTTTCGTCCAGAGGAGAGAGGGTCATCAGGTCTATTACTTCACATTCGATTCCATCCTCCTTAGCCAGGTCTTCCGCAGCCTGGAGCGTATGCAGGACCTGCCTGGAATGGCAGGTGAGAGTTACGTCCTTACCGGGTCTCTTTATGTCCGCCTTTCCTATTGGAATCAGTTCTTCCTTGTCCGGAACTTCACCTTTTTCGTTGTAAAGGACTTTGTGTTCAATGAAGATGACCGGATTTGGTTCCCGGATGGCGCTCTTCAGGAGACCCCGGGCATCCCGCGGGGTTGAAGGCATCACGACCTTTAAACCCGGAATGTGACAGAACCAGGCTTCCAGACTCTGGGAATGTTGTGCCGCATAGCCTTTACCGGCACCGCCCTGGGTTCTGATGACCAGGGGGACTTCCACCTGGCCCGCTAACATATAACGGACTTTGGCTATCTGGTTGACTATCTGGTCCATACAGACTGCGGCGAAGTCAATAAACATAATCTCAGCCACCGGTCTTAAACCCGTTAGCGCAGTACCTAAGGCGGTTCCGACAATGGCTGATTCCGAGATGGGCGTATCAACCACCCTTTTCGGTCCGAACTTTTCATAAAGACCTTTGGTAACCGCCATCGCCCCGCCGAATGCGCCCACGTCTTCGCCGATGATAAAGACCCGCCGGTCAAGTGCCATCTCTTCTTCCAGCGCCAGAGTTATCGCTTCCCGGTAAGTCATCAGACTCATTGCTCACCTCCGGCAGGTGCGAAGATGTTCTGGAAGACGTCCGAGGGAGAAGGCAGCGGACTTTCCTGGGCAAAGGCGAGGGATTTGGTCACTTCTTCTTCCACTTCTTTCTCCAGGGAGTTTATTTCTTCGGCGTCTGTTGCGTAGGTTGACAGCAGCCTTTCCCGAAAGTTCCGGATGGGACACCGTTTCATCCATTCGGCCTCTTCTTCCCGGGTCCGGTAACTCCGGTTATCACTGGCGCCGTGACCTAAAAAACGGTAAGTGATAAATTCTACCAGATAGGGTTTTCTCTCTTTTCGTACGCAGCCTACCGCATCCTTTGCCGCTTCAAAAGAGGCTTCCGGGTCCATACCGTCCACCGTATTATGTTCAATTCCGTAGCCCAGGGCTTTGTCGCTGACCTGCGGGGTAGGGCAGGTAAGGCAGATGCGGGTGGAAAGACCATACTGATTATTTTCGCAGACGAAGAGCACCGGAAGTTTCATCACCGCAGCCATATTGACCGCTTCGTGGAACGTTCCCTGGTTTGAGGCGGCATCACCGAAGAAACAGACCGAGACGTCGTCTTTTTCACGGTACCGGATGGAGAAGGCGGCGCCGACCGCAATCGGAATCCCGGCGCCCACGATACCGTTGGCACCTAAGTTTCCGGTGGAAACGTCCGCAATGTGCATTGAGCCGCCCCGGCCCCGGCAGTATCCGGTTTCTTTACCCATAATTTCGGCCAGCATCCGGTCCATCCGGGCGCCCTTGGCTAAACAGTGGCCATGGCCCCGGTGGGTACTGACGATGTAGTCTTCATTTTTCAGGAAGAAGCATACGGATGCTGCCACCGCTTCTTCGCCGATGTAAAGGTGGGGTGACATTCCGGGTATCTTGCCGGAAAGATAAAGTTGGTGGCAGGTTTCTTCAAACCGGCGAATCCGGAACATCATCCGGTACAACGCCAACGCTTCCTGATGTTTCATATGCTTGTCCGTTCAACTCCTTTTTCCGTAGAGCCTTATTTTGGCAAGGGCCAGTTCCCGTCCGGCTCTTTTTCCGGATTCAAAAAGGTTGGTTACGTTGTATTTGAAATCCGGCTTGTTTTGCTGGACGAGGTAGTCTTTTCCGAACGCGGCGATGAGTTCGGTGCAGATGTTCACTTTGGCCACGCCCAAATCCACCGCCTTTAAGACCTGGTCGTTCGGGGTGTCGCTGCCCCCGTGCAGAACCAGCGGGATAGTCACTCTTTCGCTGATTTTTTGCAGCCGTTCCAGGTTGAGTTTCGGTTTGCATTTGTAAAAGCCGTGCGCGGTTCCAATGGCAACCGCCAGGGCATCAATTCCCGTGTCCGTCACAAACCTTTCCGCTTCGTCAGGGTCCGTTTGCGCCGCTTCTTCTTCCGAAACTGTTTTACCGGTTTCGGAACCGGAAAGCTTGCCCAGTTCAGACTCCACGGAAATGCCGTGCGGAGATGCCAGGGCAACCACCCGTTGCGTGAGTTCCAGGTTTTCCCGGTAGGGGAGCAGGGAAGCATCAATCATGACGGAGGTAAAGCCGGAATTTACGGCCGCCTCGGCCATTTCAAAACTGTCGCCGTGGTCCAGGTGTAAGGCGAATTTCAGGGGAGACTTTTCCGCGGTCATTTTCGCAATCCGGGCCAGGTTTTCGATGCCGGCAAACTTGATTTCCAGGGGGCCGGCCTGAAGGATGGCCGGCAGGCCGGCCATTTCCGCCGCCTCTACGATCGCCTGGGCCGAATCCAGCGACCAGAATTCAAAGGCGGAAACTGCATATTTACCGGCTCGGGCCTAGACCAGAATTTCCTTCATCGTCACAATCATTGCTTACTTCTCATCCCGTACTTTTCTTTGATTATCCTTCTTAAACTGTCGCACCAGATGTGAATCAGGCTGAAATGGATGTCCTCAATAAAGGATATCCGGTCGCTGGGCACAATCAGGCAGATGTCTGCGATGTCCTTAATCTTTCCGCCCTGATACCCGGTGAGTGCGATGGTAGTCGCCTTATTTTCTTTTGCCACCTTGAAGGCGCGGAGGACGTTTTCCGAATTTCCGCTTCCGGTGTAGCCGATGACCACGTCGCCTTTTTCCACCCAGTTAGCCAACTGTTCCGCAAAGATGGATTCATAACCGACGTCGTTTGCCCAACTGGTCAGGGTTGCCACATTGTCGTTGAGGCAGAGAGTTTTAAAACGCTTGCCTTTTACGATAACCTGGTTTTTCTTATCCGATACGATGGTATGTTTCGCAATGTCGTTGATACAGTGAGAAGCGGTTGCACCGTGGCCGCCGTTACCCATGGTGATGACCTTGCCGCCGTTTTCGTAAGCATCAAGCATGACCTTGATTATCTTTCCTATCGTTTCCACCGGCAGCCTGGCAAATACTTCCCTTATTCCCGATGTATAATCCTCAATCTCCTTGCGTACCTTATCCATCGTTCTCCTTCATTTGTCATTCCCGCATGCTTTAGGCGGGAATCCATGTAGGGGCTCGATTCATCGAGCCCGCGGGCGCCATGAATGGCGCCCCTACTTTAATGCATTTACCAGTGGTTTGCCTTCTTCACCCAGGGATTTGCCGAATTTAATGAGACCCTTTATGTCGGTCAACCCTTTTTCCCGGTAGGCGCGGTAAGCCAGGATTATGGCTTTGACGCCCGCGTCTACTCCGTCCGGATGGCTGTAGACCGATGTCCCGGCAAGGAACATCCTTCCGTCGGTTCCTAACGTCTTCATGTTGAAACCGATGTTGGAAGGTCCGATTCCTCCGGCTATGACCAGGGTCATTCCGTTACTTCCTTCCATGCCTTCTTTGCGAAGACGCTGCAGAATGACCGGCTTTTCTACATCTTCCGGTTTAAGATAGCCCTTCATCGCGGTAATCTGCATAAACGCACCGCCGAAACAAGCGGTGAAGAGGTACATCACCGCCGGGTCAATTCCCCAGGAGGAAGTACCGGTAAAGATGTTCATCCCGGCGGTATGGCTGTAAACGGGAACGTCAAAGGCATCTGCAATTTCGGCCAATTTCAAAAAACCGCCGCCGTAATAGGGTGAAAACATCAAAGCGTTTGCTCCGGCATCCACCGCTGCCCTGGCGTAGTCCGTAATATTTTCAGGGTCGGCAGTAATGTGGGGCGCAAACAGGAAGCGCCTTCCCTTGGGCTTGTCGGTGTGCTTTCCTAAGTCAAGACCGGCTTTCTGGAGGTCTTTTACGGTCCGGCCGACAAACTTCGGGATTTCTTTCCGGGTCAGGTGCATATTCTCGTCCGCTTTGGTAAATTTAGCGCCGGCCAGGGCTGCTTCCACCACGGCCCGGGAGAATAGTTCGGGCGTTAAGCCGGTCTTCGGTTTGACGATGGTACCGATGATTGGTTCGTCGGGGCGGATATGCAGGTATTCCCGGACTCTGCGGTGGGGCCACCTGGCACCCGGCAGGCGTTTTTTTAATTCTTTGGGCAGTCTTACGTCTGTAATTCTGGCACCCCGGTAAAAAGAAAATGCGGAGACCGGTTCACTGGCAATCGCCATCATCAACTGAGCCAGGGGAAAAGTCCCGTCAGAAGTTTTATCAAAGAAAGCCAGAGGGTAGGCGATGGTGACGATACCGGATTCCACTTGTTCCTTTTTGTTGTAACCCAACAGTTTTATTCCGGATGCCCAGCTCATATTTTCGTCGTAACCGCCGGGTTTGGAAACATTGGCGTCTCCTTCGCTGTGCCAGGGTTTCAGCGTTCCGTGTTCCATGACCATCCTGGCTGCGTTCTTTAGTCCGTCCATCGGCCCGGCAGAGTTTACTATTTCAAAATAGTAATCCACTTCCACGTTTGGTCCCCGGCTGTTATCCCGCCCGGCATTTAATTCTTTAATGATTTCGGGTTCTTCTTTCGGACTGTTTACCGGTTTACGTCCGATATAAGGATGTCGCCCGGTCTTTCTGAGTTCTGCCCCACACCCAATAATACTCTTCATACTCATACTCCACACAGGATTACTTTATTCAGGTCTTTCAAATTAAACGCGTCAACGTATTTGACCATCGCCTTCTTGATGCTTTCAATAACTTCTCTTTCCGGGTTAATCTTCTTTTTCTTAAGTACCCGGAAGAAGCTCTTTTTCGCCGTCAGCACGTCGGGTTCATCCAGATAATAATGTCCGCAACTGGTTACTACTTTGTAGGCTAAAGCCGGGTTCGTCCTGATTGCTCGGGGTTCGACCGCCTTCAGGTTTTCCGGCAGCCACTTCTGCCAGCGGGTTTCGGAAAAAACTTTTTCTTCCAGTTCATGTCGGAACTTATCGCCGGAAGGCGTTAAGTAAGAAATCCTGATTAGGGATTTCGTTTCCGCAACGCCGAATTCCGGTGCCACGTTAGCCGCCGAAATACCCAAAACCGGATGCATCCTCAAACTTTCCTCGTCTAAGTAATCGGTATTATGTTCTTTCAGAAAGGCGCGATTTTCCCG
>JAZDPL010000024.1:0-12732 GCA_043797665.1 Candidatus Omnitrophota bacterium | reverse complement strand
TTTCTCATCCAGTCCCCCCTTTATAAAAGGGGGTGAGGGGGATTTGCGGAGAGGGAGGGATTTGAACCCTCGGAGGCAGGAAAACCCGCCTCAACGGATTAGCAATCCGCCGCACTAAACCAGGCTATGCGACCTCTCCATGGTTAAAATCGGTAAGTGTATTTTATCATAATATCGGTCTAAACCTCAATGAGAGAAATTCCTCTGCATAAAATCCCAGTATCCATAAGGTGTCCATTCAGGGAGAAAAACGGGTGAAATGTGGTATAATTGGTTCATAATGAGGAAGGGTGCATATGGTAACGCTTAAAATTAATCCAAGAGCGAAGGTGATGGCGGCCAGGATTACCCCTGAAAAGGCGGAGAAAAGTAAGGAGAAAGGTAAGGAGAAAATTCTTGAGATGATGGCCAATTCTAAGATTACGACGCAGGAGATCGCAGACGCTATCGGTCTGAATATTGCGGGCATAGAGAAGGCGATCCGAGTACTTAAAAAGCAGGGGCAGTTACAACGTATCGGTCCCGATAAAGGCGGGGAAGAGAGGATATATGAAAGCGTTAAGATATAAATTGGATGTATATGACAGCGTTTTAAACTCTACGCATGGTTTTGCTATAACAATTGAAGAAATTTTCGTTCCAGAAGAGAAAGCCATTTTTAATACAGTGGACGGAGAATTACATGCCTGGTCTGAATCCAAACCCAGATGCTCCGAGAAAGCAAAACTTCAAGCAATTACCGTGAGCACAGATTTCGCAAAACAACTAAAAACATTCATAGAATTAAAAGGAAAATGTTTTAAAAAAGCTAAAACTTACTTTCACAAAAGTAAGGAGGAAATTATTTGAAAATTCAACCCAAAAAAGAGATAGTCATGGCAAAAGATTGGATTATTCAAGGATGTAGGAAAGTAGATAAAACCAAAGATATAATAATTCTTGAAGATCCACAGAAAAAGCATTATCTTGATGAAATTCTAATAAACAGATTTTGGCCAATTATACAGATTAAACTAAAAAATACCAATTATAACTACGCACCAAAAGAAAATCCTGAAACCGACCTTGAACTCAGTTATGAACTAACAAGGTCTTTAACATTTATGCTTTTTGATGGGAGAAAGGCATTTTTTAGAGGGAAGTTAAGTTGTTCAATAAATAGTTGGATGCTTGAAAGTGAATTTTTTATGGGTTTATCAAAAGAGAATAATCCTCTGGTAATATTTGAGATTTTAGGTAATTCCCGTTTTAGAGGCAATCCACCTGACCTTATGATTTATGAAGATTCTCCGGAATATTTTCAGATAACCTTTCATAATGGCCAAGGAGCAGGTTGGGGTAGATACGACGATAAACAAATAGACGAAATAATAAGTAGAACTATTGATATCAATACACAATTGTATGAATTTTCAAAAGATGGATACATATCTGAAGAAAAAACAGGAGATTTTCTTTCATTGGCATGCGAGGTATATGAAGCATACTAAAAGAATATGGGCTCAAATAGGAATCTGCAATATGGTTGTAAATAAGGGCAATGTATGGTTACCATCAAAGAAAATAAAGCACGTGAAAATCGTATAACGAATGAGATAATCGTTGACTGTTATAACGAGGAAGAACAGGCAATGGGATGGTATTATTACCTTGAAGATAAGTTACGTTTTCCATTTACCGCAAAGTGTATTATGAAAAGGTCAATATCTCCTATTAGAAGCGGAGATATAGTAGAAGTAATAGGGATGGCTCCGGAAGAAGAATGTCAACATGAGATGTTTGTTAATATTCGTTGGCAAAAAAGTATTATCGCGGTACCTTTAGCACAACTTGATGGAATCAACGTAAGAAATAAAACGCGTGAATCTATTGAAGATTGGCATTATTGGGTCAAACGAGGGTATGAATTGTAAGCCATCATTGTGGTGGTTATTTTAAGTATTGGGGGAAATAAGCAGGAGGTAAGTGTCAAAGAAGACTATATATGAGACTTCCTACAATTTTGTTTGGGGATTCCAACAAGTTCTAGAGAGTCTGCATAATGAACCCTGGGAACAGGCTGTAGATGATATTCAGAGGTCGTTGAAAACATTGAGAAATATGGCTGGTTTCTATGACCTCTTTGTATGGATGTTTTTGGGTACAAAACGATTCATCAGGGGAAAAGTAGATAAAGTATTTGATACCATTATGGAAGTACCTGTGTCTGAACCTGAATGGAAAGAAAGATTCTGTCGTATTATCCTTGAAGGCAAACTGAAAGATTTACCACGGATGGTTATTCCACCGCCAGAGATTAAACCGGATGATATTGATGGAGATTTCCTTCGTCCTACTGCGGAACTGAACGAATGGTTAAAGGTTGATTCACTTCTGAGTGATTATAGGAATTTTCCTGAAAGTTTGCCTCGGCATGCAGTACGTTGGCTCGTGGGGTTATCAGAGAATCCAACTGCAATTTTTGATGAGTTTGAACATAACAATTCCATTTGGGTTTGATTAGGAATTCTGGATGCAATACGTGAACAACATAAGCGTATCTCTCCCGAAAGGAGTGCTCAGCTTATAGAAAGGGCAGTTAAATCCTCTCAGCCGACTATACGAAAAGAAGCATACAATGTTGAAGTAATAGTAATTGGTCCTGAATTTGTGCGGAACGGTTTAACCGATAGAGCTAAAGAAGTACGGCACTGGTGCGAACGTTACATAGAAACAGGTGGTAATTGGAATCGAAAAGGGGGTCGGGGAAAACCTAAATGACTGATTTAAAAAAATACGAGGAGTAATAAAATGCGTGAGACTTCAAAAAATCCGTCTTTCTATGTGAATCCTTCCCGCATGATTAATTGCCGGAAGACAAAGGATTATTTGGAAGCGCAGGTTTTAGGAACCGATGCATATCGTGTAAAGGTTCCCATTAAAGATAAAGAACTTTCAGAATATTGTTCCTGCCCTGCTTTTGCAAATTTTGGTGGTAGTTGTAAACATATAGCAGCGGTAGCAATGGCCTATGAAAAGCATCCAGAATGGTTTAAGGGTTTTGAAGGGACAATTCGCAGATTGCAAGGTACTTCAAAGGAAAAGCTCATAGAGATAGTTGAGCTCATTTTCAATTCTATTCCTGAGGCACGAGATGTTATTGAGAGTGAATTGGGCAATGAATCTGACCGGGTAATTGAATATAGTAAAAAAATTAGAAGTTTGCTTGCAGCGGATTCAATGGGAGAAAATTCTGTTGAAAACCTATACCGCAGGCTTGATTCCTTTTTCCAGAGGGCAAGGGGGTTCTTCAAAAGTAAGGATTATATACCCTGCATGGGTATATGCTATGAAATCGTGAAAGGGTGTCTATCCCTTGATGATGAATGGGGTTCCACAGAAATATTCCCGGAAGGTTTTGTCAGTGAGGTATGGGGTTTATATTTGAAAGCGCTTAAAAAGACTAAACTCTCAAAAGCCGAACTGGATGTAATCAGAAACCAGATCAAAAAGTTAAATAATTTCGAGAGCTATCTTTTTGACCAAGAAGGGGTATATCCAGGAGAGGCAGAGAAAATCTTGGGCCTTGTCTAAGAAGTTTGAAGAAAGGCTTCACTTAAACTGACCTAATTCTTCTATTATTTTAGAAATTTTTTTTCCAGTTCTCTGGCTTTTGCAATTCCTTCGTCAGTCAATACTACTGATTTGCTCTGACCGGGATGTTTGACACCAACAAGATATCCTTTTTCAACTAATCTGTCTATCGTGGCAAACGGATATCCCTTCCAGGAGCGAGAGACACCTCCTGAAGAACACCTGCCTTTTTCAACCCAGTGTGTTAAGTAAAGCATAAGTAAAGTTAATCCCTCAATCTGTTCTTCTTTCGTTCCCATATTTTCCCCCACTATATTTGCGACACAAGCCTTCCCGAAACATTTACCTAATGTACTGTCTTACTGCAGCATTTCTTATATTTCTTTCCTGAACCGCAAGGACAGGGTGCGTTCCGAGGTACTCCATTCAAAGAAGATACTCCTTCTGTCCGAACGTTTAGCCAGTCAATGGCGCCAGATATCTCCTGCCAGATAGAAAAAAACTTTTCGGCATAACAATAGCCTTCGTCTTCACCGCCGACTTTTATTGCCTCCGGAAGGGTATCGGGAATTTTCTTTCTGCCGGTTAGATAATCAGGTACATAGGGATTAAACTTTTTCGCCTTATCAAGGAGGGAATTTGCTTCTGGAGACGGCCCGGTTTTGATGAAACGCAATAATGCCTTTGTATAGAGCCAGTCTGGCGCACAGTCATCTTGGTATTCTTTTGACTCTAAGTGGTCTTCCAATTCATTATACCTTGATAATCGGTCAAGGGAATAAACTAAGATATAACGAATCCCCTGGTTGTCGTTAGGATTGAGCCTTAACATCTCGCGATAGTGCCTGATCGCCTCTTCATGTTCACCCATTTCCCATAAAGTCTGGGCTAAACCCAACCGTGCCCGCATATACGGTCGTGTTTCCAGAACGCCCCAGAAATGGCCCGCATGTTCCTTGAATCCTTCCTTACCCAGTGTCCGCTCACCGGCTTCCAGGCATCTTTGGAAAAGTTTTTTTGCTTCCGGAAGACTGGTCGCAGTCTCTTCCGCTAAAAGGACATAGGCATCTGCGCAATCCGGAAAGACAGCTAATGCCTTCCGGGCCAACCTGACTCGTTCTTGTTTGTCTTCCTGGTCCCAGGCTTCATACATTATATCCTGGGCCGATTCCAGCGCGTTTCCCGGCAATGTCACCGGAACTCTGCCTCCGTGCCTATTCATCATCTCTTTTAAATATTTATTTGCTTCGTCTATTGATGTAAACTTTTTATCCCGTATAAACCGGGTTAAGTCTGAAGTGACTTTTTCCGTGGTGCGCCTCTCTTTTATTTTTGGTTCTTTTAGTCTTCCCCGTATTTCTGCCAGCTTTTCCAAAGCCTTTTCTAACCGATATTCCTTATGCTCCAGAAAGAAGTTCAGGGTGGCATACTTTATTCCTATTTCTTCTTTCCGGTTACTTTTCCGGAACCAGATTCTCCTCCTGCCAACCTTCTTTGTCTCGTTATCAAGCACATCCAGAGCAGCCGGAATGGTCTCTACGCCCGTCAAAAGATACGACCGGAGAATCGTCTCCTGAAGAAAGATTATCTTGTACGCAATCTCAGAGCATACCGGTAATCCGGTAGGGAGGGTAACCTTTTCGCCACAGTTAGGGCAATACTGGTTTTTTTCGTCTTTATACTTTTCATCAGAGATAATTTCATCCAGTTCTCTCTTTGGTCTTCTCGGCATTCTTTTCATCACAACCGCCCTGTTTTTCAAAAATTCCTTGTGGATGATTGCGGCAATTTGTAATGCACTTAATGAAGGTGCATCTCCGTAAACAGGTAATCTCCGGTAGCAAGTCCGCCAGTTCTTCTCAACTGGAGTGGGCCCCAATTTAGCAGGGTTGGCAATCAGATAGATTGCCTCTTCCAGGTCTGGGTCAAACACATTCTCTCGAGTGGTGATATAAGGAATAAATTGCTTCAATGTCCTTCCGATCACCATATTCGGAAAGCGCGGTGGCAATTACATTTACCAGTTCCGGGTCCTCGGTTAACTGCGAACAAAGAATTTTATGGGACAGGGGATGTTTCATATATCCCAGCGCACCATAAGCATACAGTCGTTTCAGATTGTTCTTGTCTTCGGTGACGATCTTTTCCAGTAATTTCAACGCTGGTTCACCAATCTTTGCCAGTGCTTCACAGGCGATGTTTGCCAGGATATCGTTTTCGACATCCAGCATAAATCTGAACAGGATGTCGACCGCGGCCGGGGAACGAATTTCACCCAAAATTACCAGGAACGGCAATTCGTCTGCAGGTTTCGGCGCTCCTTCCACCAGGTCCAAAACCTGAATGATTGGCAAGACCGCGGGTTCGCCAATTTCAATCAGGCGTTCCATTTCAATCGCCGGATAACTTACCTCAAGTGCACATATCTCTCTGATAAGTGTTTCAACCTCAACCGATGGTACGGACCATTTGGAATCTCGAATCATAGACAATTAACCGGTTTTCAAGCCCCGCCAGAGAAAGACATCCCCGGGAAGAATATTATTGTGCAATTTCCCAATAGCCGCCTTTGTCCGGACCAAGCCGTTTTATAGCCCCCTTCTTTTTCAGCCGGGATAGGTATTCTTTTACAGTGTCGGTACTTATTTCAAGTACCCGGGCGAGTTTCTCTCTCGAAAGCCGGGGGTCTCTGGTTATCTCTCTCAGAATTCGGGACTCAAGTCCGGTTAGAATTATCTGGGGGGTTTTCTGGGGGGTTTTTCCCGGAGGTTCCCCGGTCAGTTCCGGTGTCCGAAGGAAAGAAACCAGAAAACCGGTTTTCAATGTCTGAAATTGAACCTTGACATCCTTTTCTGTACATTCGTCAACGATTCTCTTTAATCCTGAACCCCACTTTTCTATATCTTTTGATTTATAAAGTACCTCGGCTGTCAATGGATTTCTTAACACGGAACGTTCGTCACCTTTTATGAAGTCCTCCGAAAACCGCCAGATGAGAATACCGGGGAAAGGAAAAAGTCTTGTCCTGGTGTATTCCAAAGGCTGTTTTTCCGACGGTGGTTCGGAAAAACCACCAGACAGTCCGAGATCCCCGGGTCTTGCACTTGACAACAGGTAAACTATAGTGTACACTATCTATGATGCATGTGATACGTAAACGATCCATCATCTATAAGTCGGCGAAGGGAAGCGAGCCGTATGTGGAATACGTTGATTCCCTCAAGGATCGTGAAGGAGCCGCTAAGATCAGGGCGCGCGTAACCCAAGCAGAGTTTGGGAACCTAGGAGATTGGGGAAGTGTGGGCCAAGGAGTTATTGAATTAAGAATCCACTTCGGGCCCGGATATCGAGTCTATATTGGTCTTCAGGGGAAAGAGTTAATCGTTTTGCTTTGCGCGGGAGATAAAGGCAGCCAGGATAAGGACACTCGAAAGGCGATGGATTATTGGAGCGATTACCGGAGGACGATATGAGAACCTATCGAAGCCATGATGATTATTTGGACGAAGCGTTGAAAGACCCTAAAGAAGCCGCCCGTTATTTGAACGCGGTTGCGGAGAAGAACGACCAAACACTTATACTTGCCGCGCTCGCTCAAGTTGCTAAAGCGCATGGGCTTTCAAAAACGGCGAAGATGGCATCGTTGTCACGAATGGGTCTATATAAGACGCTTTCGAAAAAAGGGAATCCGGAGTTCAAGACGTTCATGGGTGTGCTGAACGCCGCGGGTCTACAAATGTCGTTTAGGCCCATAGCCTAAAACTTACAGATTTAAGCAGCGGCACCCTCTTTTTAGTTGAATTAAACAACCAACCGTCGCTTCGTTCCGATTCAAAAGGGGGGGGTGGATACCATCACCGGAATGAGTGGATACTTTGAACGGAATACGCACCCAACGGCAAAAAATCCCCCTGTTCACCTCTTTTAATTATTTTCTCCTTAATATTTCTCTTTTGATATACCGCTACCTGCCTCTTTTGACAATAACGGCGCAAATATGTTTTAATAGTGACAAATACAAAAACGGGGAGGTCGTAAGAACGACCTGAGAGTTCTGAGAAACGAGCAGATAACCCGCAGAACCTGATCTGGATAATACCAGCGGAGGGAAGCATGAAACTGCATAACCCTTATGTCGTGATTTTTGTCGGCATGAGGGTTTTTTGTTGCCTCCGCAATTATCCTTCTCAGGTTAAACAAAAGGGGAGGATGGGGAAATGTTTAAAAAGGTAACGGAGGCGCAGGTAAGCAGGGCGATTGTGAGAGAATTCAGCCGGTGGTTTGATGAGTACATCGTTTCGGATGTAATAGTGGTAGGAGGTGGACCGAGCGGATTGGTAGCGGCGCGTGACCTGGCAAGTGCAGGGTTAAAAACATTAGTAATTGAAAGCAACAATTACGTAGGAGGGGGTTTTTGGATCGGCGGTTATTTCATGAACACCTTAACCTTCAGGGCCCCGGCAGATAAAATCCTTGACGAATTAAGGATACCTTACAAAAAAGCAGCAGACGGTTTATTTACCGCGGACGGTCCGACCGCCTGCTCAAAACTTATCTCCGCCGCCTGCGATTCAGGGGCAAGAATCCTGAACCTGACCAAATTTGATGACGTGGTTTACCGCAACAACCGGGTAGAAGGAGTCGTGATTAACTGGGCTCCGGTTTCAGCCCTGCCCAGGCAAATTACCTGCGTTGATCCCATCGCCCTGGAATCGAAAGCCGTAATCGACGCCACCGGCCATGAGGCGGTCGTCTGCCGGAGTTTGGAACGCCGCGGTCTTTTGACCGTCGCCGGTTTTGGACCGATGGATGTTGAAAATTCAGAAGATGCAGTGGTATCTAAAACCGGTGAAGTTTATCCAGGATTACTGGTCTGCGGGATGGCGGTCTCCAGTGTCTACGGTATTCCGCGGATGGGGCCGACCTTTGGCGGAATGTTGCTTTCCGGGATAAAGGTGGCCCAAGAATCAAAAAGGTTGCTGGAAAAGACCGATCCAACAATATCGGTTAAAGAATTGGAAGAAACATTAATCGCGGTTGCCGGCAAAAAATAACCTGATTTTTTGGAAGGACTTGACACGGGATATTTTTTTTGGTATAATATCAGTAAAACTATAGGAATAGTAATAAATCGAGAGAAAGTAGAGGTAGAGAAACGGAAGGAATTGTTAATGGACGAACACAGGAAAGACGTGAACGAATCAATCATAAACGACATCGACAAAACGATCCGGAATATTAAATATGGTTCAATTACGATTACGGTCCACAACGCCAGGATCGTCCAGGTGGAAGTAACGGAGAAAAAACGTTACGACGATAGGTGGCTTGTGGAGAAAGGAGGTGGTATCTGAATCCAAACATACTTTGCGTGACCATATACCGGACCGCCGGAAAAAAATAAAAAGAGTGCCGATACGACCAGTCAACTGGAGCACGGCGCACAACCTGAGAGGAATAGGATGAAACGTATCGGGTTAGTTCTCGGAGTTACGTTACTAACAATTGTTTTTTCGTTTGGTACTTTGCAGGCAGGAGTTCCGTTTACAAACATTGAAGGGGTAGGCGGAGTTGCGTTAAACCCGCTGGCCTATCCGGCAGTCTCCGATTCCAGCGGTGCGGACAGTCAGGTCCTCAGCAAGCCGAGGTTCGGGTTCTGGTATGTCAATCTCAACGACGTCAAGACCGACTGGGTGAGTATCGGAATTGCGGATACTTTTTTCAAGAGACTGGAGGTTTCGTACAGTTACGAAACCATTGCCGTCTCCGGCCTCCCCGAGAACCTGCACAAGAACAACCTGGGAGCCAAATTGCTGCTGGTTCCGGAAAACGCCGAGGGGCACAATTTCATTCCGGCGGTATCCGTCGGCAGCATCTGGAAGAGCACGTCCGGCCTGCCGGAAGGATTCGCTCACGATGACAGCGGAACCGACCTTTACCTGGTCGCAACCAAACTGATAACACAACTGCCCAGGCCGGTCCTGATTTCCGGGGGAGTGCTTTCAACCAGCGGCCAGGCCACCGGCGTTCTGGGTTATAACAAAAAGAGTGACACCACGCTCTTCGCCAACGCCGATGTAATCGTGACAAACAACCTGGTCACCGGCGTGGAATATAAACAGGGAGCAGAGTTCGATGATTTCAAAAACGCCGATTACTGGAACGCTCACATCGCCTGGCTCGCCAGCAAGAACCTTTCGTTGATAGCCGCCTATCTTAACGCCGGAGATGAAGAGTCCACCAGCAAGGTCGGCCTGGGCGAAGGTTTCGTGTTAAGCGCCCAGTATTCGTTCTGAAGTTGAGCGGTATGAAACGAGGAGGGGGTGAACACCGCCCCCTCCTCACAACCGAAACGGAGGTTAAAATGTCGGAAGAAAAGAAAAGGATTTTTGGGCTTGAAACTGTTGCGCTGCACGGCGGCCAGGTGGCGGACCCTACCACGGGTGCGCGCGCGGTGCCGATTTACCAGACTACGTCGTACGTATTTAAGGATACGGACCACGCTGCCAACCTCTTCGCGCTCAGAGAGTTCGGAAACATCTACAGTCGGATTATGAACCCGACCAACGACGTCTTTGAACAACGCGTGGCTCAAATCGAAGGCGGAACCGGCGCCCTGGCGGTTTCCAGCGGTCAGGCGGCGGAGGTACTCGCCCTCCTGGCGATTACGCAGGTGGGAGACGAGATTGTTTCCGCAAACAACCTCTACGGCGGTACGTACCAACTCTTCCACTATACCTTTCCGAAACTCGGCAGATACGTGAAGTTCGTTGATTCTACCAAACCCGACGAATTCAGGAAGGCAATCAACGAAAAGACGCGGGCGGTCTTCGCTGAGACAATCGGCAACCCGAAACTGGACGTGCCTGATTTCGAAGCGATTGCCAAAGTTGCGCACGAAGCGGGGGTTCCGTTTGTCGTGGACAACACCGTCGGCGTCGGCATCGTTAGGCCGATTGATTATGGTGCGGATATCCTCGCCAATTCCGCCACGAAGGTCATCGGCGGTCACGGGACGTCCATCGGCGGGGTAATCGTGGATTCGGGCAAATTTGACTGGAGCAAAGGGAAGTTCCCTGAATTCATTGAGCCGGACCCAAGTTACCACGGCCTGAAATTCTGGGAAGTATTCGGGAATTTTCCCGGCCTCGGCAACGTTGCGTTCATCATCAAAACGCGGGTACAACTCCTGCGGGACCTGGGTCCCTGCCTGAGTCCGTTCAATTCGTTCCTGTTCCTCCAGGGGCTGGAGACGCTTCCGCTGCGGCAGGCGAGACATTCCGAAAACGGACTGGCGGTTGCC
The DNA here is from genome assembly GCA_043797665.1 of Candidatus Omnitrophota bacterium. Taxonomy (GTDB): domain Bacteria; phylum Ratteibacteria; class UBA8468; order MWAK01; family MWAK01; genus CAZVUE01. The sequence goes on along the minus strand of JAZDPL010000024.1, from coordinate 1,856 downwards.
CGGTTCCTGAGCAAGCATCCGGCGGTCTCCTGGGTAAACTATCCCGGGCTTGAAAATAACCAGAATCACACCGTTGCAAAAAAGTACCTGCAGGGTAAATACGGAGCAATTGTGGGATTCGGAATCAAAGGCGGACTTGAAGCAGGGAAGAAGTTTATCAACTCGGTAAAACTCTTTTCGCACCTGGCCAACATCCTGGACGCAAAGAGTCTGGTCATCCACCCCGCCTCAACAACCCACCAGCAGTTGACCGCCGAGGAGCAGAAAGAGACCGGGGTAACTGAAGATTACGTAAGGTTGTCGGTTGGCCTGGAATCAATTGAAGATATACTGGAAGATATCGACCAGGCCTTGAAAAAGGCGGTGCTGTAACGACAAAAGAACCGTCGCAGACAGAAAAGGAGAAAACCATGGGTCAAATATACCCGGATATAACAAAAACGGTGGGAAGAACCCCGCTGGTAAGAATCAACCGGCTGACGGAGGGTCTGTCTGCGACGGTTCTGGCGAAGCTTGAATCCTTCAACCCGCTTTCCAGTGTGAAAGACAGGATAGGTGTTGCGATGATTGGAACGGCTGAAAAGCAGGGCCTTATCAAAAAGGGCACGGTTATCATCGAGCCGACCAGCGGCAACACCGGCATATCCCTTGCTTTTGTTGCCGCCGCCAAAGGATACCGGTTAATACTCACGATGCCGGAGACGATGAGCCTGGAACGCAGGCAACTCTTAAAAATCTTCGGCGCAGAGCTTGTATTGACTGACGGCACAAAAGGCATGAAAGGGGCAGTGGAGAAAGCAGAAGAGTTGGTTAAGACTACTCCAAATAGTTTCATGCCTCAGCAATTTAACAATCCTGCTAATCCTGAGATTCATCGCAAAACAACTGCCGAGGAGGTGTGGAACGATACGGACGGAAACGTGGATGTATTTATCTCCGGGGTAGGTACCGGAGGGACGGTAACCGGCGTAGGAGAAGTATTGAAGAAAAGAAAACCGTCCGTGAAGATTATCGCCGTTGAGCCGGTCGATTCGCCGGTGCTCTCCGGCGGAAAGCCCGGTCCGCATAAAATCCAGGGAATTGGAGCAGGGTTTATCCCTCAAGTTTTAAATAGAGACGTTGTTGATGAAGTTATTCAAGTTAGCAACGATGACGCCGGAGAAACCGCCCGGCAGCTTGCGAAACTGGAAGGTATCCTTGCCGGTATTTCAAGCGGCGCGGCTCTATGGGCGGCACTTGAGGTAGCCAAGCGAAAAGAGGACAAAGGAAAGATTATCGTGGTAGTTCTTCCTGATACTGGGGAAAGATACCTTACTACTTGGCTTTTCCAATAGGACTATTTCTTATTTCCAATGGATGAAAAACATGGCTAATGATTAGGAGATCGGCAGATGAGCGAGCATGAATATTTGGGACTAAAAGCAGAATTGCTTACCGAAGGGGTTTGGGCAACTCCAGATGCTTTGAAAGGAGTGGGAAGCGAATATAAAGAGCAGAACCACGGTCTTTTTGGCTGGGATTTTGAGGATCACGTCGGGATATCATTGCCAGATGACTTTCTTCTTCCCGACGGGACAGTAGTTCAGTTCAGAAAAAAGAGTCGTTCACCATATCAGGTTATAATAGATAAAGACGATTTGATTTTGACAAGCGGTAAGGAAAATATCTGCAGAGTTAAGTGGGTTAAAAGGCCAGCGTATTACAGCCTACAGACTTCAAGCCATAATACGATGGTGAAAATTGGCCAGATAGGCGGGGAGGATTGCTTATTTTTCTGCTATCAAAATTATTGCAGCCATTTTTCTAAAAAAGAAGAGTGTCTTTTCTGCAATCTCGTTTCTACATCAAAGACTTAT
>JAZDPL010000018.1:0-4514 GCA_043797665.1 Candidatus Omnitrophota bacterium | reverse complement strand
GTCAAGCAACCGAGCCGGAAATAAACCAAACTGAATACCGAACCGCTCCGAGTCATTCAGACTCTCATACACCTTTTCAACCTCTATCCGTTCCATAGTACCTCCTGCATACGATAGGTGAGCAGAGATGTCGCCGTGCTTTGTAATGGGGTGAATCCCCATAACATCTCTGCCCCCAAAAGAAAAACCCCTACCTGGTAGGCAAGTACCAGATAGAGGCTTTTCAAAAGAGACACAAAAAAATCCGCTTGCCCGGAATTTGTCCATCGCATATAGTGTATCATAAAAAAGCGACCTTGTCAAGTGCGTTGGTATCATTAGCGATTTCAAGATGTCCGGTAACATCGGACACCTGCCCGCTTGACAAAACATAATAGCGTAAGGTAAAATAATAATATGAAAAAAATTAAACTCGCCAAAGTATTTACCCACAATCAAGTGCCTCAATTCCTTAACGCTTTAGAGGAGTGGGAAACCCCAAAAGAAAAAGACTGGAAATCTCCGCACGCCAAAGGATACGGACATATTACATTTACGAAAAAAAGGAGGACCATATGCCAATAACCGTCGGAGACCAGATACAGATTATTGTCCCGCTGACCATAACAAAGATAGGCACCGCAGACCTTGAATGCGAATACAGCGCCGGATCCATAAACAAAAAACTCTACATCCCAAAAATCATCTGCGTAACACTTGCCAGGGAAGACGACCAGAGCGAGGGTCCCATACCAACAATCACGTACCCAGTCTCACCCGGACCACCAGCAACCACGACAGCATCGCACCCAGTAGGTACTTCCGGCTATGTACCTGTTAAGCAATATACCTGCGACGTCTGCGGCAAATCCGTCTCTACGCCACTCGCCCTCTGTGGACATAAGCGTTCCCATAAAACCATAAAACCAAAAAAACAAAAAAATGACCCCCGCAAATAGCCCGCCATTGCATAGTTACTCACCGGGTAGGGGTATCACTATGCCGGGGATAAGAGAAAATCCAGACATAAGGTCACTTAAAGACTATAGCCCCTGGAGTATATCTCTTCCTTATATGGTTTCAGAGGACGAGTAACGTAGTATGGCTAAGAAGGGTAAAGTCCAGGGGGGAATAAAAGAGGGGAGAATGCCTAAGGCGGATATAGTCGCCCAGTGTAAGAGATGGGCGCCGGAGTTAATCCAGCAATTATACCAGATAGCCACCATAAAGAACACAAAGAACCGCAATAAGTTACACGCCATCCAGGAGTTACTTGACCGAGCTTACGGCAAGCCAAAGGAGACGGTGGATACTGGCGTAACCATAGTCTGGGACATCAGCAGTAAGCCGGTTAAGGTGATAGAGGGCAAGCCGGTAGCAGAGATACCAGCACCCGCAGAAGGAGATAACCGATGAGCAGACCACACCAGATACCTATCAGCGTCGTATGGCAGGCTGACTGCCTAACTGACCAGGTGTTTGCCCTCCGGCTGAGTAGGATGGCGGCCGGGAGCGTGGAGAAAAAAGCATGCTTATCCGCCAGACGGAAGGCGGGGGTACAGCCCCCGATTGAAGGGGTGGGGGTGCGATATAGTAACCCTCAGCCAGATTATCTCACTTTTAGGGTTTTAGGGGGTAGAGGGTGAAGTTTTTCTTGCAGAAGTTTCTTCACCTTTTCCGATGTATAGCCATTCTTGATGTTCATCACGGAGTGGTGGCGAGTTGGGATTTGGGTGAAGTTAAATGTGTTTTATGTGGAAGGAAGGGGTATTTCAAAATGAGGGATGGTAAAGTTAAATGGGAGAGGACAGTGTAAGTTATGAGATACTTATTGGTTCAGAGGAAAACTTGGGAGAAGGTTGCAAATGCACATCCCTTACCGAAAGACCCAATAGACCCTTCATATACACCAAATATAATTCAGAGGTTCGGATTGGATGTTAAAGGGGAATTTATCCAATTTCTCTGGTATGCACCTAAGAAGGATATGCATAGCAACTTTGGATTGAAGCGTATTAAATGGACGCCGAAGTTAAGGGGTTATCTAAGACAGTTATTAAAAGGCTGATATGGCAAGCGTATCAATGAGTAAGTTGGTAAACTTCAGTGCGAAGCAGCAGACGGCGTTTGAGACGCTGAAAGCGGATGATTGTAAGTTTCTGCTGTATGGGGGTGCGGCGTATGGTGGGAAGTCGTACTTTTTACGCTGGGCGTTGATACTACTTCTGGGGCACTGGTATAAGACGTTGGGGTTAAAGAACGCACAGGTGGGGTTATTTTGCGAGGATTATCCGGCGTTAAGGGACCGGCAGTTGATAAAGATGAAGGCGGAGTTTCCTTCGTGGCTTTGTAAGTGGAAGGATGAAGATAAAAACTGGCAGTTATGTGAGGCGTTAGGTGGGGGGATATTGTCCTGCCGGAACTTGGACGATAGCAGTAAATTCGCGTCGGCGGAGTTTGCGGCGATAGGGGTAGACGAGTTGACGAAGAATCCAAAATCTATATTTGAAGACCTCCGTTGGCGGGCCAGGTGGAAAGGTCTGCCTCGTGCTAAGTTTATTGGTGGGACTAACCCTGGCGGTGTTGGTCATTGCGTTCCGTTTGGAGAGGTTTTAACACAGTGTGGGTGGAAAGAGATTAAAGATGTGCGGGTTGGGGAGATGGTTGCGACGCTGGATAATGAAGAAGTGTTAGTTTATTTGCCGGTAGAACAAAAGATTGAAGAATTTTATGAAGGCGAACTTTATGAATTTCAATCGGTAACAGCAAAAATTGTATGTACCCCTAACCATAAAATAGCAAGACGCACACAGACTAAGAATAAAAAGGGTAGAATCTGGCATAGACCAAGTTTAATTGAAATTAAGAAAGTAGCAGAACAAACGAATTTTATTAGAAGTGCTAAAAATTGGTTGGGGCAGGACATAAACAGGTTTATTGTTCCGTCTTTTGCTTGCCATCGGAGACCGAAATTAAATCAACCAAATCAAATCAATGGAGATGATTATTGCGAACTGATGGGTTGGTTTCTTTCCGAAGGGTTTACGGTAGACAGAGACAAAGAATTTGGTATTGCTCAAACGAAAGAAGTTAATAGACAAGAAATCGCATTGCTTTTAGAAAAAACAGGGTTTGATTATAGAGAACATAAGACCGGATTTAATGTTCCCGCCCCTGATTGGTGGGCATATTTGCGACAATTTGGGAAGTGTAGAGAAAAGTTTATTCCGAACAACATAAAGGAGAGTTCTATAAAACAATTAAGGGTTTTCTGGGAGACTGCAATGCTGGGAGATGGATGTGGAACTCATTATTATACTACTTCCCAGCAATTAGCCAATGATATGCAGGAGATAGGATTAAAATTGGGATTTAGTCCAAGCATTTCAAGTAGGCAAAGAAAAAACAGGGCAGGTTTATCTTACGATGTGAATTTCAGAAAAGGCAGAGATGGTTGGATGGAAAAAAGTCAAATTAAGAAAATAAATTATTCGGGAAAAGTATATTGCCTTGGTATTCCAAATGTCCACCAATTCTTTTTAAGACAAAATGGTAAAGTATGGCTTTCAGGTAATTCTTGGGTAAAGTCTATGTGGATTGACCGGCAATTTGACGCTAACGAGAAAGAGGCTCATTTATTCAAGTATATCCAGGCGAAGTTTGACGATAATCCGTATACTACACAGGATTATCTAAACACGTTGAACTCGTTGCCGGAGAAGAAGAGAAAAAGATTCCGTGATGGGGACTGGTCAGTATTTGAGGGGCAGTTCTTTGACGAGTGGAACGAACAGCACCAAATTAAGCCCATTGCTATCTCTGCCGACTGGGAGCGGTTCATTGCTTTAGACTACGGGTATTCCGGCGGGTTCTCTTCAGTTGGGTGGTATGCGGTGGACTTTTTAGGGAAGGTATACCGGTATCGTGAACTTTATACCCAAAAGCGCACCTACTCCGAATTAGCCTATGATATTTTACAGGCGAACGGTAATGACGTTATAGACTATCTGGTAGCCGACCCTGCGATTTGGGGGGACAGACCGCACCACGATACAATGATAGGGGAGAGTGGCGGGGAGACGATGGCTGGGATACTCTATCCTTCGGAAGGTGATGAGGAGATTTGGGCGAAACGTAAGGACTTGGGTATCCCGAGGACTTCGTTGATAACCATTCAGAAGGCGGATAATAGCCGGATAACCGGATGGGGACGGGTACGTGAGTACCTGCGGGTAGAGAAAGACCAGCACGGTAAGGAAAGTCCCGGTTTCTACGTTTTTGATACCTGCCGCACATTTATTCGGTTATTTCCTTCGGCTATCTTCTCCGAGATTCATCCTGACGATTTGGAATGCGAATTTGACCATATACATGATGAACTCAGGTATGGATTAATGAGCCGTCCTTCAAGTCCGATTCCTTTGGTTGAAGAAAAAGAGGCGGTTACATCCGAGGCGAGGGCGCATAAGCAGATAATGGATATGAAAAAAGGATTACAGAAACGCGCATACGATAATTACCTCGGGAGTGAAATG
>JAZDPL010000006.1:0-43109 GCA_043797665.1 Candidatus Omnitrophota bacterium | reverse complement strand
CTCAATATTGCCTCGGAAGAATACGGCACCTACCTTTCCGAATACAGCGACTGGGGTGCTTCCCAACGGTGATAAACCCTAATTTTCCTACCATGTCATTCTGAGTGAAACGAAGAATCTATTTCTTGGATCCTTCGCTATCGCTCAGGATGACGAAGTGGCGCGCGCTACGGCGGAGGCGACCGCTTCCGCAACCCGGAGGTCTAAAGGGGAGGGGATGATATAGTCAGACGAGAGTTCCTTCTCCGAAACCAATTCCGCAATCGCCATACTGGCCGCTCGTTTCATCTCTTCGGTAATCTTCCTGGCTTTGGCGGCAAACGCACCTCTAAAAATTCCGGGAAAGGCTAAGAGGTTATTGACCTGATTAGGGAAGTCACTCCGACCGGTTGCCACCACCACTGCCCCTGCCTTTTTCGCTTCCTCCGGCATAATCTCCGGGACCGGATTAGCCATCGCCATAATAACAGGGTCTTTTGCCATTGTCCTTATCATCTGACCGTTCAAAAGGTCCGAGACCGAGACACCGATAAAGACGTCGGTTCCTGGTAGAACGTCGGAGATTGAACCGGCTTTTTTTTGACGATTGGTTAGGTTTGCAATTTCTTCCTTGGCATAATTAGTCTGTCCCGTCCGGCCTTCGTAGATGGCACCCTCCCGGTCACAAAGGATAATTTCGTTAACCCCGGCGGACAGAAGGAACTTGGTGATGGCGATACCCGCCGCACCGGCACCGGAGATGAGCACTTTAATTTCAGTCAATCTCTTCGAAGTTAGTTTCAACGCGTTAATTAATGCGGCATAAACCACTATCGCGGTGCCGTGCTGGTCGTCGTGGAAGACCGGGATATCCAGTGTTTCCTTGAGGCGTTCTTCTATGGAGAAACAACGCGGTGCGGAGATATCCTCCAGGTTTATTCCGCCGAAACCAGGCGCAATCAAGGTTACGGTGCGGATAATTTCTTCGGTATTCTGGCTGGCGATGGCGATGGGAAAAGCGTCAATCCCGCCAAATTCTTTGAAAAGGATGGCTTTGCCTTCCATCACCGGGAGCGCCGCCTCCGGCCCGATGTTACCCAGACCCAGGACCGCACTGCCGTCGGTTACCACCGCCACTAAATTGCCCTTGCTGGTGTAATCGTAAACCCGGTTTCGTTCTTTTTCAATTTCCCGGCAGGCGGCTGCTACGCCCGGTGTATAGGCTAAAGAAAGGTCTGATTTATCCTTAAGGGGAACCTTACTGCAGACTTCAATCTTTCCCTTATGTTTCAGGTGGAGGGCAAGCGACTGCTGGTAAACATCCATTTTAGAAGAGGCTGAACTTAACGATAAAGGCAGAGAAGACAATCGCCACAATGGACATTAACTTAATCATGATATTAAGAGCCGGACCGGCGGTATCCTTGAACGGGTCACCCACCGTATCGCCGATGACCGCGGCCTTATGCGGGTCAGACTTTTTACCGCCCAAGTGTCCTTTTTCAATGTACTTTTTGGCGTTATCCCAGACGGCCCCGGAATTTGCCATCATCACCGCGACCGCAAAACCGCAGGTGATGGCACCCACCAGAAGCCCCATCACGCCTTCCACTCCTAAAAAGATTCCCACCGCAATCGGCGTGACAATGGTGATAATGGAAGGAGCCAGCATTTCTTTTAAGGCGCCCCGGGTACAGATATCCACTGCCCGGGCATAGTCCGGTTTGGCTTTGCCTTCCAGAAGCCCGGCAATGGTGCGGAACTGCCTTCGTACCTCTTCCACAATCAGCTGGGCATTCCGGCCCACCGCCTTGATTGCCATGGAACAGAAGAAAAACGGGTAGACCGCGCCGAGGAATATCCCGGCGATGAGATTGGGGTCCAATACGGAGAAGGTCATCTTTCCCGGTACCAGCGTGATAACCTGGTCCCGGAAAGAGACTAAAAGCGCTAAGGCGGTCAGGGCGGCGGAACCGATGGCAAAACCTTTTCCGGTGGCTGCGGTCGTATTTCCCAGAGAATCAAGGGCATCGGTCCGTTCCCGGACTTCCGGTTTCTGATGGGTCATCTCCGCATTTCCGCCCGCGTTATCCGCTACCGGACCGTAGGCGTCGGTTGCTAAGGTAATTCCCAGCGTAGAGAGCATGCCGACCGCAGATATGGCGATGCCGTAAAGACCTAATTCGGGCATGGTTTTTCCGCCGGCCAGATAATACGCGGTCAGACTGGCAATGACCACAATCAAAACCGGTGCCAGGGTGGAAAACATACCGGTGGAAATCCCCTCCAGAATCACGGTCGCCGGACCGGTCCTGGCCGATTCCGCAACCTGTTGAGTAGGCCGGTAATTGTCCGAAGTAAAGTATTCGGTGATAAAGCCGATGAGGTTTCCCCCGACCAAACCGGCCATAATCGCCCAGAATATTCCGAAGTGGTCCGGTGTTATCACCCTGACCAGAATAAGAGCAAATATGGCTGTCAGTATTGACGCACCGTAGGTGCCCCGGCGTAAGGCTGTCAACAATTGTGCCTGCGAGGCTTTTTCGCCGGTCCGGACAAAGAAGGTGGCGGCGATGGAAGCGACTGCGGCTGCGGTCGCAAAAATTATCGGCAGGCCAACACCGCCGTAAGAAAGACCGGCCGCAACCGAAAGAGCAATGGCCGCGACAATAGAATCAAGGTAGGATTCGTAGAGGTCAGCGCCCATACCCGCGATGTCGCCGACGTTGTCTCCGACGTTATCCGCGATGACCGCCGGGTTCCGCGGGTCATCTTCCGGAATGCCGATTTCTATTTTACCGACCAGGTCCGCTCCAACGTCCGCGCCTTTGGTGAAGATTCCGCCGCCGACCCGGGCAAAGAGCGCCTGTCCGCTGGCACCCATTCCGGCACAGAACAAAGTTGCGCCAATCTTGCGTATCGTCTCGGCTTCGGGCCAGAACCGGTAGTACCACTTCAGAATGAGGTACCAGATGCCTAAATTCGCCAGAGCCAGGCCAACGACCGTTAGCCCCATAACCGCACCGGCTGAAAAAGCGACGCGGAGGGCTCCATTCAAGGAGTAACGGGCCGCGGCGGTGGTGCGGTGACTGCTCTGGGTGGCGATATTCATTCCGATAAAGCCGGCTAAAGCGGAGCAGAGGGTTCCGGTAAGAAAGGCGGCTCCGGAAAAAAGAGGCAGGAGGTTGGTCAACTCCATAATAATCAGCACGACAAAAAAAGCCAGGGCGTAGATTCCCACGCTGGTGTACTGACGTTTCAGATAGGCAAAAGCGCCCTCCCGGACTGCGGCAGAGACTTTTTTCATCTCTTCATCGCCTTCGTCCGCGGACTTGATTTTACGAATCAAGAAAGAGACAAAGACCGCAATAATTAAAGTGCCGATTAACGGAACTACGCCTATCCAGTTCATACCTCTCCTCTGTATTTTGTAGGGGTTTGATTTATCAAGCCCGCGGGTCGGATAAATCCGACCCCTACGTTAAAGTATTTAATTCGTTTGCATTAGTTCCTGCCTTTAAGATAACTAACAATTTCCTCTACCGCGTTATCTAAAATCTCCGGCAGATTCTTTTCTTCCTCCGGGCTGAAATTACTTAAAACGTAATTTGACCAATCCGCGGAAGTAGTTGGATTGCCAATCCCGATTCGCAGACGGGCAAATCCGCTGCCGATGGTTTCAATGATGGACTGAAGACCGTTATGTCCCCCGGAACTTCCCTGGATTCTGAGCCGGATGGTACCGAACGGTAAAGAAAAGTCATCGCATACCACCAACAGGGATTCTTTTTTTAAGCGATACCGGGTCAGAAGGCTTAAGGCGGCTTCTCCGGAGCGATTGACGTAAGTGAGCGGCTTAGCCAGGAGGACTTCTTTTCCCGCTATCTTTGTTTTTGCTGCTAATGCTTTTGACGTCCTTCGGAAATCCGTATCCTTTGCCAGACGGTCGATAATGCGAAAACCTGAATTGTGTCTGTTCTTTTCGTATTTTTTTCCGGGGTTGCCCAGGCCCACTATCAAAAACCTGTCTCCGATATTCAATCGCGAATATTCAGTAAGGTACGTGTCATCCTGAGCGGTAGCGAAGGATCTATCTTTTAGATTCTTCGTCGCTGTGCTCCTCAGAATGACATGCGGGAACGGCATTCGTTGACGCTTTTCAACTATTCTTTTTTCTCTTTTTTCTCTTCTTTCTTTTCTTCCTCTTTCTTCTTCCGGCGTTCTTCAGTTACTTCTTCGCTGATTACTTTCGGTTCAACCTTTTCTTCTTCGACGGGTGCAACGACTTCTTCGACAACGACCTCTTCTTTCTTCGGCGCCAGAACCGATGCGATCGGGTCTTCCGGACCGCTGAGAACCTTAATTCCTTCTCCGACCGTTAACTGCGAGACATAGATAGTATCCCCGATTTGTAAATTTCCTACGTCTACCGTGAACTTTTCCGGCAGGTCTTTGGGTAAAGCCTCTACTTCTACTTCCCGTAAAAGATGGTCTACAATTCCGCCTTCCTTTATGCCTAACGCTTCGCCGACCAGTTCCACCGGTATCGCCACGCGAATCTTGTCGGCCGCCCGGACCTGATGGAAATCAAGATGGACAAACCGGCCGGTTATCGGGTTCTGCTGGAACTCCTGCAGGAAACCGGTTGCTTTGGTTTCTTTACCGTCCTTGTTGATAATTATTTCCAGCATCACCTGTTTGCCCGCGATATGACTCCAGATCTTGGTAAACTCTTTTTCCGGGGTATAGACCGAAACCGTTTCTGCTTTGTGTCCGTATATGATTCCGGGAATAAAACCTTTATTCCGTAACTTTCTTACCGCCCCTTTCCCAATCTCTTCCCTTGCGTAGCAATTAAGTGTCTCCGCCATAATCAATCCTTTTTTTAATTTCCCAATTGTATATCCGTTAGGTTGTCATTCCCGCGTGTATTAAGCGGGAATCCAGGTAGCCGCAGGCTTCAGCCTGCGTACCAAATTCATGATTTGGAGTAATTATTTCTATTATATCATATTAGCGGAAAATAGAACAGTTTTCGAGGACAGAAGAATCCAGGAGAACATCAACCACTACTTGCCTTTTTCTATATCATTTGTTAATGACCTTTCTGACCGCCTTTTCAATTTTTTCTCTGGTGGGTATCACATACCTTTCTAAAACCGGGCTGAAAGGGATAGGGGTATTCTCATTCCCGACCCTTTCCATGGGTGCATCCAGGTAGTCAAAGGCTTTTTCCATAACCACAAAGGCGATTTCCGCGGTTATGCCGCCTCTGGTTACTCCTTCATCAACCAGGACCAATCGTCCGGTCTTCTTGACCGACCTGACGATAGTCTCTTTGTCCATAGGGAAAAGACTGCGCAGGTCGATCACCTCCAGGCCTATCCCTTCCCTGGCTAAGTCCTCTGCCAGAGCAAGCGATTCACCCACCATCGAGGAACTGGCCACAATAGTTACATCCCGGCCTTCTCTTTTGACTTCAGAGGTTCCCAGGGGTATGGTATATTCTTGTTCCGGAACATCACCTTTTTTATTGTAGAGCATCCTGTGTTCAAAGACAATAACCGGACTATCATCCCTTACGGCACTCTTTAAGAGCCCTTTTACCTCATAAGGACTGGAGGGCATTACCAATTTAAGCCCCGGGGTATGTAAAAACCAGGCCTGGAGGCTCTGGGAATGTTGCCCGGCCGAAGACCTTCCGGCACCGATGTTGGTCCTGATAACCAGGGGAACGCTTATCTTTCCTCCGGACATATATTTGGCCTTGGCTACCTGATTGACAATCTGGTCCATGGCAGAACAAAGAAAATCGCCAAACATAATCTCGGCTATCGGCCTCATACCCCTGATGGCTAAACCTAAGGCACAACCAATGATGCCTGCTTCTGAAATCGGAGTATCCATGACTCTTTCTTGGCCAAATCTTTCATAAAGCCCGGCGGTGGCCCGGAAGTTTCCACCCAACAGGCCTACATCCTCACCCAGGATGACAACGTCTTTATCCCGGGACATTTCCTCGGAAATGGCTTCTGAAATCGCCTGGGCATAGGTAATCTCTCTCATATAGTAAGGTAGGGGCTTGATTCATCAAGCCCGCTTATTCGGGTCGGATAAATCCGACCCCTACATTTCCTTACAGGACATCTTCCAGTGCTTCTTCCGGGAGAGGATAGGGGCTTTCTTTAGCAAATGAGATTGCTTCCTCTATGTCTTTCTTTATCCTTTCCTCAAGGTACTTTATTTGTGGTTCACTTATTACTTTCTCTTTTCTGAGGGATTCCTTAAACCTCTTTATCGGACACCGGTCCTTCCATAAACTGACTTCTTCTTTTGGGCGATAGGCCGTACCCGGGTCCCCTACGTGGTGGCCTCCCCAACGATATGTTTTACACTCTATGAAGAACGGGCCTCCACCTTTTTTGGCTCGTTCAATAGCAGACTTGGCAATATGGTAGACGGCCGGGAGGTCATTCCCGTCTACAATTTCTCCCGGGATGTCGTAGGAACCGGCCCGAACAGCCACATCCTTTATTTTCTGCGCCCTTGATTGGTGGACCGAAATTCCGTAAAGATTATTCTCGCAGACATAGACTATCGGCAGGTTCCATAAAGAAGCCATATTAATACCTTCATGGAAGGCACCTTGATTGGAAGCGCCCTCTCCAAAGAAGCAGACAATCACCTTTCCGTCATCCTTAAGTTTTGAGGCCAGGCCCAGGCCGGTAGCCACCGGGATACTGCCGGCAACAATTCCATTGGCGCCAATGATTCCCAGTTCCGGGTCAGCAATGTGCATGGAACCGCCCTTTCCTTTACAATAACCTGTTTCCTTACCCATTACTTCGGCCATCATCTTCTTCAGGTTGCCGCCCTTGGCGATCAGGTGGCCATGGCCCCGGTGCGTGCTGGTAATAAGGTCTTCTTTCTCCAGGGTTTCGCAGACTCCTACCGCAATTGCTTCCTGACCAATATAAAGATGGGCCAGACCAGGCATCAGGCCGCGGGTGTAGACATCAAAAATGGCCTCCTCAAAGTATCTGATGGTGAGCATCTTCTTTAACATATCCACCAGGATATAATTATCTATCTCCATAATTCAGGTATACGGATTTATTTTCGGTAAAGAATTCAATCCCCGTCTCACCCGCTTCCGGAAGACCAAATCCGGAATCTTTAATTCCCCCGAAAGGCAGATGGGTTTCCTTGTAACTTGTGGGCAGGTTAAGATGGCTGATTCCTACCCGACTTTCTTCGATAAACCTTAAGGCTCTTGAGACATCATTGGTATAGATTGAGGAAGAGAGTCCAAACCTAACTTTATTAGCTACCTCCAATGCTTCTTCAAAAGATTTAACCTTTATTACGGAAAGTACCGGACCAAAGATTTCCTCCCGGGCAATTCTCATTTCCGGTTTAACGTCAACAAAAACAGTGGGTTCCACAAAAAAGCCTTTTTCCCGGGGAGAGGCGGCCATTTTTTTCCCGCCCACCAAAATCTTTGCTCCCTCCTGCTTGCCTATCGCTATGTAATCCATGACCCTCTTCATCTGTGTTTCTCCGGCCAATGGTCCCATTGAGGTTTGTGGGTCAAGTCCATTGCCAGGATTAATCTTCCTTACTTTTTTTACCAGGATTTTTATAAATCTGTCGGCTATTTCCTCAACCAGGATTAGCCGGCTGGTTGAGGTGCACCACTGTCCGGAACAGGCATAAGCAGCAAACAGGATGCTGTCGGAAGCAGTCTCCAGGTCAGCATCTTCCAGGACAACCGCGGGATTCTTCCCTCCCATCTCTAATTGCACTTTGGTCATATTCCGGCAGGCAATGCTGTTTATCCTCATTCCAACCTCGGTGGAGCCGGTAAAGGATACGGCCTTAACCGCGGAATTAGCAACCATCTCATCCCCTATTTCCGAACCAGAGCCGGTAACAAAGTTCAAAACTCCTTTTGGGAGACCGGCGTCAATAAATATCTCCACAAACCTTAAGCCGGAAAGGGGGGTAAAAGAAGCCGGTTTAAAAACGACGGTGTTTCCGGCAACCAGGGCGGGAACAATCTTTCGGCAGGGAACATTTACGGGGAAGTTCCACGGGCTCAGGATTGAGACTACGCCAAGGGGTTGCCTCATAGTATAGGAGAGGGTCTGCGCCTTTTCTGAAAAAGAGGTCTTGCCGAAGATTCTTTCTCCCTCGCCAATTTGAAATCCCATCTCCTTTATGGCCGAGTCAATCTCTGCTTCTGATTCTCTCAAAGTTTTTCCCTCTTCCCGGGTTAAATCTCTGGCTAATCTTTCTTTTCTCTTCTTCAACAGGAGAAGGGCCTGCGAGAGAACCTGGGCCCTTTTTTGAGGTGGATACCTTTTCCAGGCTTCAAAGGCTTTGCCTGCCGATTCAATCGCTTCTTTGATGTCCTGGATGTTTGATTGCTGGAAGTAGCCGATTACCTCTTCTCGGTCAGCGGGGTTGATATCCGGAAATTTCTTTCCCGAAGATGAATCCCGCCACTTTCCATCAAGGTAGTTTTTGTAGATTGTTTTGTCCATTTAGTATCCCAGGGTTATGCCGCCATCGATATTGAGCGTAATACCGGTGACAAAAGCCGCATCATCACTTGCCAGATAAAGGGCTGCCTTACCGCATTCTTCAATGGTGCCGATACGGCCAAGCGGATGCTGGCCATAGATATACTTACGGGCCGCGTCCGGGTCTTTTTGTTGAGAGAACCAGTCTTCAACCAACGGCGTTTGGATCCAGCCCGGGCAGATAACATTAACCCGGATACCATCCGGCGCAAAGTCTATGGCCATGTTTTTTGTCATGGCTATCTGACCCCCCTTAGTAGCCGAATAAGCTCCGGCATTGGGTTGGCCGACCAAACCCACCATACTGCTGATATTAATTATGTTCCCTTTGGTTTTACGCAGATGCGGTATGGCATACTTACTGCAAAGAAACGTACTGCGCAGGTTTGTGTTTATGATAAATTCCCATTCCTCTTCCGACGTTTCTTCCACGTTCTTGGAAAGATGATATCCGGCATTATTCACCAGGATATCAATCTTGCCGAATGTCGCGATGGTGGCATTAATCATTGCCTGAATTTCCTGGCTGTTCTTAACGTCAGTTTTGACAAATACGGCTTTTTTTCCCGGAGCACCCAATTCGTCGGCCATTTTCCTGCCCTCGTTTTCCGTCCGGCAGGTAATAACTACCCGGGCTCCTTCCTGGGAAAAGACCCGCGCAATACCCTCGCCAATGCCTTTACTTGAACCGGTCACAATCGCCACTTTATCTTTCAGCTTCATAGTCTATCCCTCCATTTACTTTAGAATTCGACCAATCTTATCCGCTGCTTTTTCAAGTACCTTTTTTACGTCACTTTTGCCTGTAAATCCATCTTGCAGAAATTTCCACAGAACATCTTCAACCAGGGGGTACTTCGCGAATTTTGGTGGAATGAGAAGAGACTCATTTACGGTCTGTTCTAACATCAGAAGACGCTTTTCCTCCATTGAGCCTGTCTGCGCCTCCTTTTTAATTCTTTCCCGGACGGCCTTCTTTACCGGAATTGCTCCTCTCTTTGCCTCTTCATACTGCATCCGGTCAGAGAGGAGGAAACGCATCAGAGATAAAGCCCCTGACCTATCCTGACAACTCCTGGGGATAGCATAAGAAAAGCCTCCCG
Organism: Candidatus Omnitrophota bacterium; assembly: GCA_043797665.1. GTDB lineage: Bacteria > Ratteibacteria > UBA8468 > MWAK01 > MWAK01 > CAZVUE01. The sequence goes on along the minus strand of JAZDPL010000006.1, from coordinate 33,442 downwards.
CATATACCCGTCTTTTACCGGATGGACCAGACGGATATATACACACCGCAAATCGGTCTTTCACCTTAGAGATGGTCGGGTTTTTGTAGTCAGCAAAGGAACCGGGCCAGTCGGTGGTCATGGCTGCCTTTCCTTCCCGGAAAAATTGTGCTACTTCATCGTAGTGCCAGTCCGGAACTTCCTTCGGGCAACTTTTGTCTACAAAATAGAGTCCGCGCAAAAATCCCAAAGCCCATTCTCCTGACTGGCTGGTAAATTTTGGTTTAAGGTTTTTGTCCAGGAGTGTCCCGCCAGCCATGGCCAATAGTTCAAAAAAATGGCCAAAGAGCCCGGAATATCTTCCGGGAAAAACAAATCCATAAAGGTCGGGTGGACGGGTAAAAAACCTGGCGATATCCCTTAGATGCGGCCAGATTTTTGGTGGTTCCAACTCATACCCGAACCTTTTTTTGAAACCCTTCTTTTCCTTGGGGTCTTCGAAGAGGTCTTTGCGATAGTAAACTAATTTCACGTCAATGTTCCTGGGTAATTGCATCAGATTCCCGTTGATTCTCATCAGTTCTATCGTAGCAGGAATATAACCGGCTAATTCTTCCTTACCGATATCTTCATCCAGGGAACTGAGCCACTCTTTTTGGGAAGGGGCATATTTGGAATGGGTGGTGATAAGGTCATACGCACCCTTTCCTTTACTATATAAATCCGCGATATGTTCGTTAAGTTGAGGATGAATAAGTTTTGCTCCCAGCTCAACCTGATAGCCTGTTTCTCGTTCAAACTCCGGGATTTTAGAATAAGGATAATCATACATGGGACCCCCGACAAATGCCACCCTTAATCTTTTATTTCTCTTCATAAGTAGGGGCTTGATTTATCAAGCCCGCGGGTCGGATAAATCCGACCCCTACGTCAAAAAAATATTTAATTCGTTTGTATCAGTCCATTAATAAGCCACCATTGACGTCCAGTATCTCGCCGGTAATATAGTCTGCTTTCTCCGAGGCTAAAAATAGTACCGCATTGGCCACGTCCTCCGGACTTCCTATTCTACCTAAGGGAATAGCCTTTTTGTAGCCTTCTATTACCTTTTTCGGAAGGGAGGAGGTCATCCTTGTCCTGATTACTCCGGGACAGACGCAATTTACATTAATCCCGTAAGGTCCAGCCTCTTTAGCCAGGGACTTGGTCAAAGAGATAATTCCCGCCTTGGAGGCGGCATAGTCTGCTCCCACGGCTATCCCGCCTATCTTACCGGCCAGCGAGGCAATATTGACAATCTTTCCTCTCTTTTGTTTCTTCATAATGATGAGCACTTTCTGGGAAAGGAAGAACGTCCCTTTGAGGTTAACCTCCATTATCTGGTCCCATTTCGAATCGGAGATTTCGCAGATGGACTTGCGGGAACATAAGCCGGCATTGTTAACCAGGAGGTCTATTCTTTTAAACTTATCCAGGGTAGTCTTAACTATTCTTTCTCTATCTTCAGGACTTGAGATGTCAGCCTTGAGTAATAACACTTCACTTCCTATCTTTTCAGCCTCTCTTCCCACCCTTTTTAGTCTTTTTTCATCAATATCCACCAGTACCAGCCTGGCTTCTTCTCTGGCTAAGCCTAAGGAGATATCTTTTCCAATACCCTGACCGGAACCGGTAACGATACTTACAGGATTTAACATTTCTTTTAAAGTAATAACAGGGTTTTTATCACCTGGCTTTCTTCCAAATCCTGGAAGGCCTTTTGCCATTCCTTTAAGGGCCGGTAATTGGTCAGGTACTTTGCCTTAATGATGCCCTGAGACAAAACCTGCAGCGCTAATTCCCAACTTGTCCAGGTAGAACTGAAGGGCATAAGTATCTTTGTCTCCTTAATAATGCCTTCATTCCAGGCCAGAGAAATTTCTTTTTCTTGAGTAAGACCGATGGCAATGAACGTACCCTGGCGCCGGCATATTTTAATTCCCTGTCTTATCGCCGGGGGGGCACCGGATGCTTCCACCACTACATCCGCGCCAACCCCTCCGGTAAGATCTTCAATAACCTTCAAGAGATTCTCCCTCTCTACGTTGATGATGGTATCAACTCCTAAGGAGTGCGCCACCTTTAATCGCACTGCCTGGTCTTTGTTTGTTCCGCAGAGCACTACCTGGCTTGCCCCCATTTTCCTGGCTATTAATGCCGAGATAATGCCGATCGGTCCGGGACCCAGAATAACTACAAAGTCACCTATCCCTATCCGGCCGAATTCAGACAGAGCATGGATGCAGATGGCGATGGGTTCGGTAAGCGCCGCTTCAACAAGATCCACGCTATCCGGAATCCGATGGATGAGTCGTACCGGTACCTTAATATATTCGGCAAAACCGCCGTCGGTCTTTGAGCCCAGAGGCTGTTTGTCCGGGCAGATATGTTGATTTCCGGTCCGACACAGTGTACACCTTCCGCAGGCAGAGGTGTGCAGCTCAGTTACTACCCGGTCATTCAGAAACCAATTAGACACCTGGCTGCCAAGTTCCACAATTGTGCCGGATAACTCATGTCCCATGATTACCGGAGGATTGTTAGGGAACTGGTCATGGAGAATGTGGAGGTCACTTCCGCAGATACCGCAGGCAGACACCTTAATCAGGATCTCATCCTCTTTTGGGACCGGTACCGGGACATCACGAATCTCCACAAAGCCATCCCCTCTTTGATACTTCACCAATGCCTTCATGGTTGTAACTTAATTTACATCAACAATCGTAGGGGCTTGATTTATCAAGCCCGCGGGTCGGATAAATCCGACCCCTACATCTAAGTCACGTTCAAAGTTGGTTAAGGTAAGAATTCCCTTTTCGGTTAAGGCTACGACGTCTTCTATCCTGATGCCGCCAAATCCGGGAAGATATACTCCCGGCTCCACAGAAAAGACCATGCCGGCCTTAAGGATATCGGTATTTGCCGGATGTAAGAAGGGAATGGGCTCATGGTAACGGAACCCGATGCCGTGTCCGGTAATGTGGACGAAATATTCGCCGAGGCCAGCCTTTTCTATGATGGTACGTGCGGCCCCATCAACTTCAGAACAAGCAACCCCGGGATGGATTTTGTCTTTTGCGGCCTGTTGGGCTTCCAGGATTACCCGGAATACTTCTTTTTGTCTTGCCGAAGCCTTTCCGGCCACCCGGGTTCTGGTTACATCCGCCCAGAATCCGTCGGCGACCACTCCCAATTCTATCAACACCAGGTCTCCTTCTTGAATTACACGATTGGTGGTAATGACGCAGGGACGCCAGGCTTTGGCAGTATCTTCCGGACCAGAGGTAACCTGGGGAAAAACACCAACTTTTTGGGCGCCACCAATTCCGATGCCCTCTTTCATAATGGCCGAGGTGACCAATCCGGCAATCTCTGCGGGACTCCTGCCCGGAGCGGCTACTTCTTTAAACTTTGCCAGTCCTATTTCCGCAATTTTACCGGCCGTCCGGAGTTTTACGATTTCCTCTTTGGTCTTAATCGCCCGGAGATTATGGAGCAGGTCCGTACAATCCACCAGTTCTCCATTTTCAAAGGTTTTTTGCAGAATTTTGTGGGTAGGTCGAGCCGGATAAAAGCCTTCCCCACTCAAAAGAGCCGGTGCCAGAAACTCAAAACTACCTTCGTAACCGATTCGTTTCCATTGTTTTCCTTTTCGGAAGGTTATCTCCTTTAAGATTTCTTCAATCCTCCGGTACGGTGCCGTTGCGGTTATGGTTCCGAATTCAAAGGTAATTAGATTATTCCACCAGCCCTCTTCGGCTTCACTTTTTTCACTCTCCGGCACCAACAGAACCGGCTCATCCTCTCTGGGAAAGAGTAAAAAATTCAGTCCGGTGAGCGGATAGTAGCCGCCGAACGCGGTGACATTTTCCGGCAGACGTAAGACCAAAAGGTCAAGTCCGTTCTTTTCCAGGGCTTCTTGCAATCCCTTTATCCGTTCCTGGTCCGGTTGGCGTTCTCTTTTTTCTTTCATTTTCACCAACCCAATCTTTTTAAGGCACTGAGCGGTAGAGCGACTGAGGGACCATACCAGCGTCCCAGGCCGGAGGTTTCCAGAAGTGGAATGCTTGGACTTATCCATTCAAATGGGGATCCTTCTTCGAGAAAACGTCGGGTATGGTCTATAAATTCCGTAGTTAGTTTCCTTGCTGCATCAGTGTCAACTTTGGAAAGGGCGTAGACATACCATCCCACTGGTTGTGGCCAATAACCTCCGTCGATATATATACCATACTTTCTAAAGGGGTCGTCGTCTTTGTCGTCTTCCCACACCTGTTTCCCTGGAACCGCATCATAAGTAGTTGGGGTACCTCGTAAATAACCGTTCCAAGTAACAGTTCCAGAAAGATATTCTTTTAACATTGCTTGACACGCTTTGCCTTCTTCCTCGTCCTTAAGAATTCCTTCATAGATTGCAAGGCTTGTCCCCCAGACATCTGCCTGTTTGTCAACCTCGGTGGCAACCATAAGCCAACCGTCATTGAGAATAAACCGATGGGAGATGTTTTCCGAAATCTGTTTTGACATGGTGATGTACTGCTTCACCTTTTTGTCTTCACCAAGCCATTTATAAAACTCAGCCATTCGTTTTGTCGCTCGAAAACGCAGGCAGGAACTTAATAACACAAAACCCATCTTGATAAGAACATCATGGAAACTTTCTGCTGCCCAACGGTCTTTTTGATTAAAATGTAACCCGGTCTCAGAGTCTATATTTACGGAACTGAAAGAAAGGTCCATCCGTTCAATCCGGGGCATGCGGTTAATTGGTTTATTGAGAAATTTAACAATTTCAGGTTCGTTGTTCATCCTGGTAGATATTAAATACGCAAGTTCCACCACTTCATAAGGACTATCCGCCACATTCAAGTTTCCGAACCGTCCTGCCCCTTGATTATCTGAAGGGTCATAGGTTCCCGGAAAAAAGACAGCACCTGGTACTACTTCTCCTATTCCTTTCAGGTTGATATGGTCGGGAAAGGCCCAAGGATGAACAATGAGTCCATTTTCAAATCTTCTTACCTTTACATCATTTTGGTAACTGAAGATGATATCTATCATCGTGATCATTTCTGTCAGTGGAATGACACCACTTGCACATTCCATCGCCGCATCCCGTAGCCAAAAACTCGGGTATTTATTATCTCCTCCTGGCACATAGACTATTACTGGTTGTTCTTTTCCATCTACATAAGCTATTGCCTCGCGCCGGCAGTGGTTAATAACATTGTAAGCGACTTTTTCCAAAAAATTTGTAACGTTTCCCATCTTCACCTCTTTCTCATATTCGGGTTATTCCCTTACCTGGATAACCACCATAGTGTGGTAACGGAAAGGAGTGTCACGGAGCAGTCGTGTGTTCCATTTTTAATATTCGTTATACACCTCATGATAAGGTCGAAGTGAACCGTTTAGTTCTATAAAGGCCATGTACCCCGCTGCACTTATCGGACCAAATTTTAGTTTGTGTCCATCGGCAACCAACGTGTGATGTAATAAATGCGCTGTCCATCCAATGTTTCTTTTTTTTAATTCTTTGAGTTCAAAAATTAGTGTCTCTGAACGCTGTTTATCGTTGAGCGAACCCCAACCCGTTTCCGTGGCAAGTAACGGTTTGTTAACCTTGTTTGCAAAAACCACGGATTCATCCAAGAAATTTTTGAAGTCTTTTTTACTTTTTACCCACGCATTCCAGGCATAGTATGGATGGAAAGTAATGACATCCGAAATGGGTTCAACCAATTTGATAGCATCGATACCGGGTATAGAACCAACGCAAATAGGAGATTTGACCCCAAATTTCTTGCACGTATAGTAGATTTTTGTCAGCCATCTGAGTATGATATCTTTTGCCTCCTGACTTGGAGCGCTATTAAATGGTTCATTGCAAAGGTCCCAAAGCAAGATTCTTTCGTCTCTTCTGTATCGCGAAACTATTGCTTTAAGATACGAAAAGTAGACCTTCTTGAAGAAATTTAATTCGCTACCCCAGTAGAAAATCTGCTCAGGTGATATACCACCAAAATCAGGGTAACTATGCCATCCATTAAAGAGCACTGGAATAAAAGACAAACCATATTTTTCTCCAATTTTTAAGACTATCTCAAAATTGCGAGTAAAGGTGATAGGATTCCTAATAAATGCGTCATGAGAAAGCCACAGTCGAATAGTGTTTATTCTTGGAAAATATTTTTTCCCAAGGAATATTTCTCTTTCGATTTTGGAGGCATTGAACTTTTCTCCCCAGATTTCCAAACCGTGACTCCCATAGCTGGGTTGATAATTAAATCCTCGAATGTGAGAAAAGGAGGTTATTTTTAACATGGTTCTATTACTACCTTTATAGCATTGTCTATCCGACGGCGCATAATCTCTATCCCCTTTTCAAAATCTTCCAATGGCAAATGATGTGTTATCAATGGTTTGGCCGTTACTAACTTACGTTCATGCAGGTCAATTGCTTCATCCCATAGACTCGGACCACCCAAACATCCAAAAATGGTTATGTTGTTGACAACCAATGGGTCAAAGTCAACATTGCATTTTTTGCCGGCAAAAAGTCCGGTCATGCCAATACGTGCACGTGGCGCGATGATTGAAGCGATATTATCCCATACCTTAGGCTTGCCAACTGCTTCAATAACTACATCTACCATATGCCCATCTGTTGCCTCTTTCACCTTTTCAACAAGATTTTCTGTATTTATATTAATCGTTACGTCTGCACCTATTTGTTTGCCAATTGCCAAGCGAACCTCATTTGTGCCAACGAGAATCACCTTGCGTGCACCATACGCCTTGGCAGTTTGCACTGCAAATAGACCAATCGGACCTGGTCCCATAATAGCAACATGATCTTGAGGTGATATCTTGGTTAACTTTGTCGGATAAAGTGCAATGCCTGTCGGTTCTATGAAAGCAGCTTCATCGTATTCCAGGCCATTGCATTTGTGCAAAAATTGTTTGGGAAATGCGATATACTCGGCAAAACCACCGTCACGGTTCAATATTCCTGTCTCTGTACGAAACTGACACTGGTTATACCACCCACGAATACAATATAAACAAGAACGACACCCAACAGAACATTCTCCAGTAACTTTATCAGCAACATTGAATCCCTTCACATTAGAGCCGATTTCTACTACCTCACCAGACCATTCATGGCCTGGAATAATGGGTAATTTTGTCATGCCACTTGTAATATAAAACATCGTCCCGTCACACAATTCAAGGTCAGTACCACAAATACCTGCTGCCCTCACTCGAATTAGGACATCATCTGGTCTAACTTCAGGCATAGATACCTCTTCAAATCTCACGTCATTTGGCCCATGAATACGAATCGCCTTCATGTTTCTATAAACAGTGTATTCGGCCTTTGCTTACTTAAAATGTCAATAGAATTCATATGGAATCCTCCATTTGTCCATCAAAAAGAGATATTTTAGCCTAACATCCTGTCTTATTCATCATATTTTACTCCGATATATCTATTTATTGGAAGACGCGATGTATATCACACCCGGAGACATCCCCGGCAGATTCAATTGAAGTTTCACCCCTTTTTCCGTCCATTCTGCTTCTGCGCCTCTCACGGCCATTTTGGACATCCCGCCCAGTAATTCAGCCGGAATAAAAAACTCGATTTTTTCTTCAGTTTCTTCCAGATTGAAAACGACGACGACCCCTCCTTTCGCTTTTGGAATGGTATGTAGATGAATGTTTTCCGCCAGACCGTGAAATTCACCTCTTGTAAAATAAGGTTTGAGTTTCCGGTATGTTTTCATCTGATTTTTGTAGGCGGCGAAGCGTTTTTCAGGGTTATATGCAGGAAATCCCTCCGGGGGTTCTATGGATTTGTGACTCTGTTTTCCGCCGATTCCCAGGTGTCTCACCGTGGAGGCAGCCCACCAGAAGAAGAGACACTGGTCATTATCGGCGGCCATGGTAATGTGAAGATAAAGGGGGACGTTACAGCCAAGGTTGTAGTAATACAACGCCAGGGCTTTACCAGATTTTAAATCATTGATGCAGTCCCACATATATTCAAAACCCCAGTTTTCATCGTAAGAACCGTTTTTTCCAAACCCCTGTCGGAAGTATGTGGGTGCGTATCTTGAAATGAGCCAGGGCCAGACCGGGTCGTGAACCTCGGCAATAAGACCCGGACATTGCTTACGTACCTCTTCGGACAGGGCATAAACAGCCGATATGTGGTCCAAAGGAGACGTTGGAACGGTATGGCCGTGGGTGGGGTCGTAACAAGGACCACGCCAGTCCATTTCATCAAACATCATGAAACGGATGCCATTCTTTGATATTTTAAGGATGCGTTGCAACTTTTTCTGCCGGAATTCCTCATTGCACAGACAAGGTTCCCAGAATATTTGCTCCCCTGATTTTATCGCCCGGCCCGACTCTTCTCCCGGGGAGTGTTTAACCAGATACTTCTGCGGCCAGTGGTCTTTATAACACCGCAATATCGTCCGGTATCCCAGGTTAAGATCGTAATTTTTTCTTAAGGTCTTTACCAATCCGGAAACTTTTCCCAGCCGGGATTCATCCCACAGGGTTGTTCCTTCCGCTTTCTCCCAGCCGGGGTCAAGATAAAGCAGTTCGCAGCCGCAGGCCTTTGCTTTCTCGGCTTCCCGGAGCAGAGCCTGGCGGGTATAGTGCTTTTTCAGCGACTTGGCATCCGAGTGGAACCATCCTATGTCATACAATTCATTCCAGTTTACCGGCGGATTGTATTTTTTTGGAAATCCATGCCCTCTGGAGTCGAGAAACTTTCGGTAGCAGGTGAACGCCCGGGTGAGACCGCCTTCAAAGGGATAATAAAGGGTGGTTCCGAAAACGACAGTTTCGCCTGGAGCCAAGGATCTGGCGGCTGAAGGTTCTCCGTACAAGGAAAAACCTGCGCCGCCAAAACGCAGAGTCGATTTTCCACCTTCCCTTTGAACGTGGGCCACGGACAGTTCAATATCCTTATTGTTGTACTTGATTATGACCAGACCTTGTTTATTGGTGCCCCAGGTCCAGGCCTCAGACCACAGACACCCCTTGTCGGCCAGGGGAGGTTCGGGACGCGTCTTGTCGGTGTACACTGCATTGCCGAATTTGCCGTTAACCAGTGCTTCGGTTGAGTAATCGTGCATGCTGCCGTCCAGCTGAACGCGGAAAGGGATAGCGCAGAACCGCCATTCTGGCCGAATTGTTATGTCTGCCGTAAATCCCAGTTTGATATTATATATTTCTATCGGTTCTGCGCCGGCGTTCTTAAGCATTATCACTTCTTCCAGATGGTCTTCCTCCTGACGGAAAACCTGGGAAAACTGGATACAACCATTTAAGAGACATCCCGAGATGGTTATCGTATCCTTCCTTAACCGGCATCTTTTCTCCAGCAGAACCGCACTATCAAACCTTTGTCCTTTCCCCATTATCCGACCGGATAACCCGTAGCAATAAGGTCTATCGGCAAAGACCATCTTCATCTTTGCGGAAAAGAGTTTTCCCGTATTTATATCTACTTTAACCATTGTGTTTAGTCCACACATATTGGTGGTTTTTGGGGTTAACCATCCGCTTCAGCATCTTCTTAACCATTTTTCTCCTTTCCATATCAGCCATCTTATCTGCTTCTTCACTCCCCGACTGGAACCAGCACCACTCGGTCCACAAAGACCCGGTCGACCGTACCCTTTTGACCGTGAGGGTAGGTTGGTCCTTCAAACCGGAGAGAGGCGTAAATGTCCCATTCTTTTTCCGGGTCCTGAACATCGTAAAAAGCAGATACAGGAAACTGTGGTACCCAGGAACTACCTATCCAGACTGTACACTGTTCGTTCAAGGTTGTTCGGCCAATCTTATAAAGATTGTAGCCGCTGGAACATATTTCGTTCTCCGTTATGTTGCGGTGCAGTTGTCGTTTGGTGATTTCGTCATAATAACCTAAGTTGAAGGGAAGTTCGCTTCCGGGCACTCTGGCTACGGTTATTCCGGCAGCCGAGTCTGGGTCTTTTTCGATCGTTGCAGGAGGGAAGTAAGCAGAGAGCTCGATTGCAAAATCCGGAGTCACCTGTTGGGCCTTCCCTTCGGGAATTTCATTGAGTGGGGCAGGCAAGGGTTTGAGCGTCGGATTCATCATCAACCGCGGCCTGAGAAAATCTTCCACTCCGGAAGCGTCTGGCCTGTTTTGCGGTATTTTTTCAATCGTCTTCTGATAGGTGTCACGGTAACGCCGGGCTATTTCTTTACGTTCTAATCCTGAATTCGGAATGGCCGCAAGCTTTCCCCAGAAGAGGATAGATGCGCGGTCCAGACTCATTCTGGCCTGCCTGACGCGGAGCAGGAGAACCGGATCATTGAGAACCACTTCTTCCGCCTGAGCAAAGGTTTTCTGTAAGGCGACCAGGAACTCTGGCGTCAGAAAACGATATTCACCGGCTGGCGCACGCCAGGACATGGGGGTGGTCATTTCTTGAGTCGCTTTTTCCAATGCGTAGAGATATTTCCGGATAAAAGGAGCGGCCTTACCATAGAAATGATTGGTGAAATCTTCTATGAGTGTATTGAAATTCTGGTCCGGGTTCCACATCAGTTTGGTTAATAGCCACGTCTGCAAATCCGCAAGGCGATACGACTCAGCGACACCGGCATCATGTTGCAGGAAGAATCCTTCCACGCCGATTTTTCGGAAAAACCGAAAGTCTTTGGCAGTATTTTCAAGGTTCCCTATGGGAAGGACCTCACAATAAGGGTTTGTATAGTACCAGACCCAGAGGTGTTTGGTTGCTGACGTCCAGGCCTTAATATTTTCAAAGGTTTCTTCGTTTGACTGGTCCTCAAAAGGAGCCCCAAAGTTGTTGTCGATAGGAGCAAAGATAATGATTACGTTCTCCGGCAGGGTAATGTTCTGCGGCGGCACCTCTGTCTGTGCTCTGCGATACGCTATCGTTGAAATGAACGCTTCCGGGTACTTGCGCTTGAGAATAGGGCCCAGTTCTGCCAGAAAGTCAAATAGCGGAGCCCCTGGGGTATGTTCCCGCTCAATCAGTTCCAGACAGTCAGGACATTCACAGAGCGGTCCAGAGGAAGAATCCTGCGCTGAAAGGGAGAGAGTGCCTTTTCCCCCAACCTCTTCAAACCTGTCCAGAATCCTCTCGGTCAGAATCTTTCTAACCCCAGGATTGGAGAAGCAGAGCTGACTGGGTGTACGTTTGGAACCGTTGAAAGTGAAGTACTCAGGATGCTTTGCAAAAATGTCAGGAATCTGACCATCAAGGGGGCTTATAAGCCAGAAGGACGTGTGTACTATGTGAGGAGGCACCACATAGGTGTGGGTAGTCCCTCCATAAGTGTCCATACCGCCGGTGAAATTCAGTTCGGGTCCCTGACAACGGTTACGAACCAAGAAGTTGCGGAGAACTTCCCGGTTGGCATAGGGATTGGTGTGAACGACGATGTCCCGTACGCGGAAAGCCGGCGACTGACGTCTATCAATGGTGCTTACGGCAAGATTCTCCCTCTGCGGCACATACTCCTCTCCCCACCAGTTAAGAAAGCGACACCCCACATACTTCTCCAAAAACTCGTAAACTCCGTACAACGTACCTCTTGGTCTCCCGCCGACAATCAGCAGGTCACTGCCTTCGGTTCTGATAATAAACTCTTCTTCCGCCAGCCCGGATATCGTCTCTTCACCCAGTATCTTTCTGGAGAGAGCGTTTTGGCCCACAATAATCCTGTATTTATCCACACTGGTAACATCTTTTACTACACGAAACGGCACCCCGGTTACTTTCTTGAGATAACCTGCCAATTCCTCAGCCGCATAGGTCTCCGGTTTAATCGCATTACCCGATACGACAATTGTATATACTGTTCCCTTTTCCGCTAGGACAAGTTCTCCTGCCCGCAGTGGCAGTGCCAGTGCCATAAAAACAAATATTGTTCCTAAATTGCAAAACCTACCCATAATCCTCCTTCCCTTTCATAATAAAACCCTGTTTACTGGAAAACCAACCACTTGGGCCAAACCCACGATGATGCCTGCGAAGTTGAGACCGATTCCACATGACCATCAATGAAGAGGACATTGGCGATCTTATTCCCAGCGTGGGGAAAACTCATGAGGGAATCTGCGTTATAGTTGGTAACGTTCCAACGCATATAGTAAGTGGAGGTAGACTGATCAATCCCTACTTCTGTTACCAGTGCAGTGTCTGGTGGGACATACCCCATCTTTTTGAAGGAATGCCTATTCTGCAGCGCAGGCCACCAAATATAGTATTCTGCATCACCCATCGAGTTGTTGTAACCGTAGCTCAATTTTTCTTTGCCGGCAGTCCAGATGTGATCGTAAGGTGTCTGGTCGGAAGGGCAGTGGAAGGCTTTATGCCACGTTGTGCCACCGCCTGTTCCTTGCAGGTACCTTCCCGACAGGACATTAACCCAGAAACTTGGGATACCGTCGACCTGATTGTTGGGAAGCATCCAATCCTCATAGTCATTGGCATACATCACGATAGCCAGTCCGATTTGTTTCAAGTTGTTCATACACTGTGACTGCCTGGCCTTTTCCCTTGCCTGACTGAGCGCCGGCAGCAGCATCGCCGCCAGAAGCGCTATGATGGCGATGACGACCAAAAGTTCTATCAAGGTGAAGGCATGATTGTGTCTGGTCCAGACATATTGGCTGTCTTTATCCGCTAACAAGTGTGGTTCGTTACCCCTTAAATAGAAACGTGTCTCAAAAGGGTCAATACCCCTCCTACCTACCCTTAATCCCATCCAGAAGGGATTAAGCAACCTCTTTAGTATTTTCTTAACCATATTTCTCCTTTCTCCTTTTCAGGAGTTTTCCCGACTGATATTCTATTATCCCTCCGACTGGCTTACTTTTTTTCCCGGCAATATCTGGGGTTCTAAAATACTGCTCCTATTTCGTCCAGTATTCAGCGCCGGGCAGGCTGCCATCCATCACATAACCACCATCTACGGTGAGAACTGTCCCGGTCATGTAGCGAGAGTCGTCACTTGCCAAAAATACCGCTACACTGGCAATCCATTCCGGTTGGGCGATTTCTTTCATCGGAATCCGCCGGTAAAGAGATTTTTTAACGGCTTCCGTATACATCGGCACGGTCAATTCTGTATAGGTAGCTCCCGGCTCAATGGTATTGACACGAATTTTGTAGGGGGCCAGTTCTGTAGCACAGGTCCGGGCGAAGGCTTCCATTCCTCCTTTCGCCGCGGTATAGGAACAGGCGTTGGGTTCTGACAAGGTAGCGTGAATAGAAGAGATGTTGATAATCTTCCCGTTGGTCTTCTTTACAATCATTATCTTGGCGACCTCCCGGGTGCAAAGGAAGCAACTTTTTAAATTGTTGTTAAGAATCTTATCCCATTCTTCCACAGTCGTTTCTACCATCTTCCTGGGAAGGATAATCCCGGCGTTGTTCACCAGAATGTCGATCTTCCCAAACTGGTCCAACACCTTTTTCGTCATCGCCACCACATCAGACTCCTGACTTGCGTTTGTCTTCACGAATAGCGAGCTCCTTCCCATGGTTTTGACCATTTCCGTGGTTTTCTTCCCTATTTCGGGGTTCCAATCCGCAACGACGACATCCGCCCCTTCCTTTGCCATGGCTAAGGCAATGGCTTTACCAATGCCGGAGCCTGCACCGGTAACGATTCCCACCTGCCCTTCCAGTTTCATCTCCCCTCCCGGAATTCAAAATCAGTCAGAATATGTCTCTTGGCATTTTCAATGTGCTCTTCAATCAGGGATTTGGCCCGCCTGGCATCTTTTTCAACCAGCGCCTTTACAATATCTTTATGTTCCTGGTGTGCCTGTCTGATTCTTTCTTCATATTGGGCATCAAGGATACGGAAACTATTGATAAAATTGTGAAGATTTTTGAGTATCTTAATTAAACGGCCGTTATTACAGCAGTTGATAAACAAACTATGGAGCCTGAGGTCTGAATCAAGAAAGTATTCCAACCTCTTTTTTGAAGGACCCTCGCTCTTTTTTAAAAGCCTCTTTATCTGACTCAGTTCCTCCTTCTTTATTGAAGTAGCCGCTTTCTCTATGGCAAAACTTTCCAGTATCCGTCGCAGGTCATATACCTCCTCCACATCCTGAATTTTCAGCTGCTTCACTCGCGCTCCTTTTCTCGGGGTCAATTCAATCAGGCCGTCCTGGGCCAGACGGTTCAGTGCTTCCCGGATAGGGATTCGGCTGATACCAAAGTCTTCAGCCATTTCATTCTCAACTAATCTTGTGCCTGCCCGAAGCCTTTGTTTAATAATTCTCCTGGCTAAAGCATGGTATACTTCGTCACTCAGGTTGGGACGGTTTATCTTTTCTTCTTTACTCATTGTATATTGTATACTATATACAGATTATACCAGGAATAAAAAACAATGTCAAGTTCGGTGGTAAGATAGGGTATAATATAAGACAGGAATTAGCTTTCCGGCTTAATCAGAAATTATTGACCCACTCTTCCCGGCGGTATCAAACATCATGACAATATTTTCCGGAGGGGTCCCGGTTTGGATTGCATGGGAAGGACCCAGGATATATCCGCCGTTTCTACCCAGAACCTGTATTCGTTCTAAAACTTCTTTTTTTACATCTTCTGCAGTTCCGAACGGAAGCGTTTTCTGGACACTGATGCCGCCTTCAAAAGAAAGGCGGTTGCCGTATTGCTCTTTTAAGACCACAGGGTCCATCCCTCTGGTATCAAACTGGAGCGCCTGAAGGATGTCAATGCCCATTTCAATCAGGGAAGAGACCGTTTCCATAATCGTGTTTACCAGCGAAAAGCCAGCGCGTTGTGTTGTGCCGGATTGTCGCGCAATCGGGCGTAAGCGGCCGGCGCATCCTCCACCGGTACCGGCGCCTCAACGATATCGCTTATCGGTAAATCACCGCAGCGTATGCGTTCAATCACTTCCCGCCGGTCTCCTACGGTTCGGTCCCCCGGTTTCAGGACCACAGCCCCCTCAGTGTTGAACAGCCCGCCGGGTTCGGTTTCCAACGTCTGCGAGTAGGTGGCCAGTAAGACCAGGCGCGGCCACAGGTGGGCATTGGTATGCATATCCGCAATTGGATAGTTTGAACTCAGAACTCTGGGGGCCGGCTGCCTCAGGAGAGAACCGGCCAGTTTAACGCCGGAGAGACTGGCGGAGGCTTCAATAACGATATCAACACCGCCTGGACACCGGTTCAGTATTTGTTCCCGGACATCGGGTTCCCGGCCGTTGAAGGCGGCTGCAGCCCCCCACTTGCGGGCTTGCTTGAGGCGGGATTCTTCCAGGTCAACCACCATGACCTTTGTTTTGTGATAAATAAGCCATCTGGCGGCGAAGGCGCCGATGATGCCCTGTCCGATTACTACCGCTGTTTCACCCGGGGCGGGATAGGCGATGCTTGTGCCGCGCCAGCTGATGGCCGCCACTTCCGCGTGAACATAATGCCAGGGGTCGGCGTCCGCAGGAAGTTTCAAGACGCAGTCGTAGCCGGATACTTCTACCCGGTGAAGGCTGGCCTGTCCGCCCCAGAGCGCATTGATGCCCGGAACGGGTAAGGGGTTGCGGCCGGTTACCATTTCGCCGACATCCCAGCCCCTGAGATTCGCGCCGGTTTCCACCACACGGCCTACCCAGGCATACCCGGGGATAAGCGGGAAACGTCCTTTTGATTCTTTTTGTCCGCCAAGAATGCGAAGTTCCGTGCCCGGAGAGACAAAACTGTAAATTGTTTTACAGATGATTTCTTCCGGACCGCAGGGTGGTAAATGGAAGGTTTTCAGCGTAATCTGACCGGGTTTTTCAAACACGACGGCTTTGATGGTTCTGTTCATACAGGTATGTCCGAGACCCGTTTGACAAGCATGTCGGCGCGCTGGAGTTGATTTTGCGGGCATATGCCGATGGATTCCCGATTAACCCCTGCTTACCGCATGCAGGGGCAGGCACATGCGGGAATGACAGAGAAAGAACGGCGTTCACTGAGTATTCACTGTTTTTCTTTTCTGCCGGTAATCCCTGAGGAGTTTTTTTCGCGCGAAGAACGGCAGGCGGTCCGGGTAGAGAACCCCGTTGAGGTGGTCCATCTCGTGTTGAATAATCCGGGCCAGGGTTCCTTTTGCGTCTATCTGCATCTTCTCGCCGGCCAGGTTCCGGAAATTGGCGCGAACCATAAGGTGGCGCCGGACCGAAGCGAAAACACCCGGAAAGGAAAGACAGCCTTCTTCTTCCACCAATAAGCCTTCCATCTTTTTTATCTCCGGATTGAGCAGGACAAGCGGTTCGTCCAGAATTTCCGGGATAATTCCGATTACTATGATACGTTTTAACTTCCCCACCTGATTACCGGCCAGTCCCACCCCTTTGGCTTCCTGCATTACTGAAATCATCTCCTGTGCCAGGATTTCAATCTCGGCGTCAAACTTCTTAATTTTTTCGGCTTCTCTTTTTAATACCGCATCCGGATAATACCGTAGTTTCAGTTTTTCCATGCTGTAAAATCTGGAAGGGGAAGGAATACCCCGTCAGCCTTCGGCTGCCACCCCTTTTACAAAAAGGGGAATGTGGGGAATGCAAGGCTAAAGCCTTGCCCTACATGTTTCGGGTGACCGTGGAACCCCACCCTTATTTGCTAAAATACGTGGTGCAGGTTTGACATCAGGTTCTGGGTAACCGCTTCTTTTGCGCGCAGGATGGCTTTCCGGTTAGCCTCAGCCGCAGAACGGCCGTGGATGATAATGCAGATTCCTTCCACACCCATCAAAAAACCGCCGCTGTGCTCCGCAAAATCAGCCCGGCGGACAGAACCGCTGACCAGTTCAGCAATTTCCGGGTCCTTGTCCAATCCCTTTTTCGTCACTTCCTGCTTCAGAAAACCGGCAAAATCTTCCGCGACCCCTTCGATCGTTTTAAGGATACAGTTACCGGTAAATCCGTCAGCCACCACTACGTCAACTTTTGGTTCAAGAATATCATGTCCCTCCACGTTCCCGATAAACGTTATTTTCGGATTTGTTTTTAAGAGGGTGTGTGCCTCCCGGTAGAGGTCGTTGCCTTTCGTTTCTTCTTCACCGACGTTGAGTAAGCCAACCCGGGGATTTTCCTTTTTAAAGATTGCCCGGTAGAGGTAACTGCCCATTATTGCGTAGGAAACCAGATGTTTAGAGATAGTAGTAGTATTAGCGCCGGCATCAATGAGGATGGTGGAGCCGGAGGTTTTAGGTAAGAAGATGGCGATGCCGGGTCGGTCAACACCGGGAACGGTTCCCAGAAGGGACGTGGCAAGTGCCACAAAACAGGCGGTATTTCCGCCGCTTACCGCAGCGTCTACTTTCCCTTCTTTTACCAGGCGGACAATCTGGAATAAAGAACTGTCCGGATTGCGCAGGAGTTCCCGGGTGACCTTTTCCGCCATCGGAATCGCCAGCGGCGCCTCCACAAAAGAAAAGACTGAGAGGTCTTCGCCTGCTACGGCGGCACGCTGTCCCACCAGGGTTATTTCTAAACCGCCGTCATTGAGCGCCGCTTTAGCGCCGGACAGTACTTCCCGGGCTCCTTTTTCGCTTCCGGCCAGGTCAATCGCAACCCGTACCATAGACAGAATTATTATTTACCCTTGGTTTTCATTATCACCACTGGCCGGCCCCGGTAATAACCGCAATCCGGACATACCTGGTGCGGCAGAACGACTTCCCCGCAGTTACTGCATTTGGTTAAGCCGGGTATTTCCAAAGGGTTTGCCCGGCGGCGTTTTGCGCTGGCCGAATGGGAATGCTTACGGAAAGGATTTGGCATTTTTCACCTCCAACTTTTCTTTTAGTGCTTTCTCTACCGCTTTGGGCACAAAAGCAGAGAGGTCCGCACCCAAATGGGCAATCTCCTTTATCAAACTGGAACTTAAGAAGAAGTAGTCTTCCTGCGGCATCAGGAAGACCGTCTCTATTTCGGGTGCTAACCGGCGGTTGGTCAGGACCATCTGAAATTCGTAATCAAAATCAGAGACCGCCCGCAGACCCCGCAGGATTGTCTTTATCCCTTTCTTCTTCAGGTAGTCTACCAGAAGACCGGAAAAATAGTCAATTTCAACCCCGGGAATATCCCGGGTTATTTCTCTCAAAATCTGCAGCCTTTCTTCCCGACTGAAGATTGGTTTCTTTTCGGAATTGTCAGCCACCGCAACCACCACCCGGTCAAAGATAGTACGCGCCCGCTTGATTAAATCTGAATGTCCTAACGTAACTGGGTCAAAACTGCCCGGGTAGACCACCTCTTTTCCCATCTTTTTTATTTTACCATATCCGGCGGCTTTTAATCCAGACAAGTCAATTGCCTTCGGCGAACAGAAAATCTCCCCCGACCCCTCTTTTCTAAAGAGGGGAGTCTCTCCCTTTGTAAAAGGGGGATTTAGGGGGATTTTTTTCGAATTTCTTTTATTATGCTAAAATACAGGAGATGAAACCCTGGTGGCAGATGAGTATTCAGGAAGTAATCAATGGTCTTGGCGCTGATTCGGAAAAAGGGCTTACATCTTCAGAAGTCCGTCTGCGCCGGGATAAGATTGGTCCCAACCAGTTAAAAGAAAAAAGGGGACATTCTGCTTTTCGTATTTTCTATGGGCAGTTCCGGGACCTTATCATCTGGGTTCTGATTGGTGCCAGTTTAGTTTCATTTTTCCTGCAAGAATGGGTTGATGCGTTAGCGATAATCGTAATTATTATCCTGAATGCCATCCTGGGTTTTATCCAGGAGTATAAAGCCGAGAAGTCATTATCTGCATTAAAGGAATTATCCGCACCTTTCTCAAAAACTATCCGCGACGGTCAACGTTTACTCATTCCTTCCGCAGAATTGGTGCCGGGTGACATAATTGAATTGGAATCCGGCGACCACGTTCCCGCAGACAGCCGTCTCCTTTGGCTGAGCGCCAACTTCAGCGTTCAGGAAGCCAGCCTCACCGGAGAGTCAACGCCGGTAATAAAGACCTCCCATCCTTTGAATGAAAAGGAGGTTCCCCTGGCGGAAAGAGCCAATATGGCCTATCTGGGGACCTCGGTCGCTTCCGGCAAGGCAAAGGCTCTGGTAGTGGAAACCGGCATGAATACCGAGTTGGGCAAAATTGCCGGAATGATTCAGGAGATTGAGCAGGAGTCCACTCCTTTGCAGAGAAAGTTAGAGGAATTTGGTAAGTGGATAGTCTATCTCTGTTTTGTCCTGGTCAGTATGGTGTTTCTCCTGGGCATTCTGCGCGGGGGAAGTTTCCTGAATATGTTTTTGACCGCAGTCAGTTTAGCGGTGGCGGCAATTCCGGAAGGACTTCCCGCAGTGGTTACCATCGTCCTATCTTTGGGCGTCCAGAGGATGATAAAGAGGAATGTCCTGATTAGAAGACTTTCTGCGGTAGAGACCTTAGGATGCGCGACGGTTATCTGTTCGGACAAGACCGGAACTCTGACCAAAAACGAAATGACCGTTCAGGCGGTCTTTGCGGACAACCGGTTATTTAAAGTAACCGGCATCGGTTATGACCCACAAGGAGAATTTTTACTCAGCGAAGAGCCAATATCTCTTTCCCTTTATCCTGGTTTGAGTAAAGCATTGCTCGCCGGCGTATTGTGCAATGGCGCCCAACTGGTAAAAGATAACGGAGGCTACCGGATTGTGGGTGACCCGACCGAGGGTGCGATTTTGACTCTCTCCGCCAAAGCCGGGATATGGAAAGAAGAAGCAGAGAAGGAATATACTTTCATTGATGAACTCCCCTTCGATTCCGAGCGGAAGAAGATGACGGTGGTGCGCCGGGAGAAAGAAAGGTTTGTCGCCTTCGTCAAGGGTGCGCCGGACGTTCTTCTGAACGACTGCGTTGACATTGAAGAAAAGGGGATAAGACGCGGATTAACCGAAGAAGACCGGGAAAATATTCTTAAGGCTAACAACGGATTAACCGATTCAGCGATGCGGGTTTTGGGAGTTGCCTGCCGGGTTCTGGACAGCCTCCCTTCCCAGGATGAATCCGGACTGATTGAAAGAGGACTGACTTTCCTGGGCCTGATCGCGATGATTGACCCGGCCAGAGAAGAGGTAAAAAGAGCGATTGAAGAGTGTAATGCCGCCGGCATCAAAACCGTGATGATTACCGGAGACCACAAAAACACCGCGGTCGCGATAGCCCGGCATCTGGGATTTTTTGAGGAAGGTTCCCTATCTTTGACCGGGGAAGAATTAGACCGTCTGAGCGACGCGGAACTTAAAGAAAGAGTAAAGAATATCCCGGTTTATGCCCGGGTCTCTCCGGAACACAAGTTAAGGATTGTCCGCGCCTGGCAGGCGCACAACGAAGTGGTGGCGATGACCGGCGACGGGGTCAACGATGCACCCGCGGTAAAAGAGGCGGATATCGGCTGCGCGATGGGAATAACCGGTACCGACGTTACCAAAGAGGTCGCCGGGATGGTAATCACCGATGACAACTTCGCCTCCATTGTCTCTGCGGTAAGAGAGGGCCGGGGCATCTACGACAACATCAGGAAATTCGTCCATTATCTCCTCTCCTGCAATGCCGGCGAGATACTGGTTATGTTCGTCGCCTCCCTCTTCGGTCTGCCGGTTCCGCTCCTTCCGATTCAGATACTCTGGGTTAACCTGGTAACCGACGGGTTTCCCGCTCTGGCTTTAGGGGTTGAACCGATTGAATCCGACGTTATGAAACGTCCGCCCCGGCCGGTCAACGAAAAAGTGGTGACCAAAACCCAGTCGTATTTAATGCTGGTCCAGGGTGGTTTTATCGCTTTTTGCAGTCTTCTATCTTTCTGTTTTGTCCTTTTTGTGGAAAGGGGAGGAATTACCGAGGCCAGGACAGCCGCCTTTGTCGTCCTTGCCGTCAGCCAACTATTCCATTCCTTCAACTGCCGGAATATGACCGAATCCCTGTTTAAGATAGGCTTGTTTACCAACAAGAAACTGTTACTGGCAATCGTCTTTTCTTTCCTGTTGCAGATGGCGGCGGTCTACGTGCCGTTTTTGCAGGGAGTATTCAAGACCGAGCCTTTAAGCGGGCCTGCCTGGCTCCTGGTTATCGCCATCTCCTCCTTTCCCCTCTGGGCAATGGAATTAGTCAAACGGTTGAAAAACACCACTTGTCATGACATTGACAAAAATTTATAGAAGTAATAAAATAATATATATATAAATATAGGAACTAAGGAAGGAGCAGGTATGGAAACGACGATGTGCATTAAAATTTCACCGGAGAGTGCCAAGATGGTTCGTTTACTCGCGGTTCTTGAGAACAAAAAGGTCAAAGATATTTTTGAGGAAGCAATAGCCACGTACGTTTCCCACCAGGAAGAATCTTTAGAGATTCTGGCCCGGCCGGATTGGGTTGATATTATCCAGAAAAGCGCGGTTAAGTTTAAAAGAGGTGAAACGCTAACCCATGACGAACTCAAAAGAAGGCTCGGGCTGGCAGATTAGATATCCGGACGATTTTGTAGAACTTGTAAAGAGAGCGTTCAATAAAAAAGAGCAGGTTAAAATTCTCACCAAGGTTGAAGAATTAGTACCCCTCCAGAATCCTCTCATCCATCCGCAGGTAATTCCCCTTATGGAACAACGGTTAAGAGGTAAATATCGAATGAAATTTGGTGATATTCGAATAGTCTTCTCTCTGGACACAAAGGAAAGAGTGATTCAAGTGGAGTTAATAGCCCGGCGAAAGGATGCTACCTATAAAAGGCTAAGCCATTAAGAACGATTTTAGAAATCTTAGTCACAAACTTTAGTCTGCTTATTAAAAGATTTCTTTTAATAATGTTAGCCCCAGCGCCACCAGCCCTGCGCCGGTGAGCCGAAAAAGTAACTTTTCCTGAATCGGTGTTGCGCCCTGTCCCCGTCGTGCGACTTTCGGAAGGCACTTCCTGTCAATTCCCGCCGCCCTTTCCGGTTTCCATAGGCATAATCCTCCAGCCACCAGCATAATCACTCCGGTGATTAACTCAGTAATCTCAAACGCATCCATAGAAAAACGTCATTCCTGTTTTGGTAGTCGCAGGCTTCAGCCTGCGGATTTGTCATTGCGAGCCCTGTAGTGTGCCAAAGGCTCCACTACAGGGCGTGGCAATCCCTTCCCCTCTGTCATTCGGGGTATGTCTTTAGCAGGAATCTAAAACTACCTTGTCATTCTGAGCCACTGAATGTAACTGTCAGGGGCGAAGAATCTCTCTTTATGCCGATTTTTCCCCTACTTTATTATTTCAATTTGGTCCGGGGTTTTGACTATTATCTCCGGTTTTCCTTTATATTCCTTAAGAACCCCGGAGACTCTTATCTTTTTGTTATAATAATAATTTTCTGGTTCTGAAGAAAACTTATGGAAGTCCGACCGGAATATTACTGCGGTAAAGTATTTCTTCCAGTTGGAATGAGAGTTGAAGAAACAGGCCTTGCCGGAATTGTAGGAATCCACCACCTTCATCTCCACGGTTACTTCTTTTTCATAGATGGTCTGTTGGTACTTTTCCTGTTTAAAGAGGGCCATCCCCTGTTCGTAAAGTACCTCGCCGGTAAGTTCTTCTGGGAGGGCGGCTACTTCTTGCGAATGCAAGATAGAGGAATTGCTCAGCAGAAGAAGCGTCAAAAGTAAAAGGGAACCTTTTATCTTGTTCATTTTTTCTCCCGTACCACCTATTTTGCGTTTAATCAATATGATATATGTTTCGGATGGTGATAATTCGGCGCAGGATAAAGGCTATACCCTCCGGCATAGATTTATCTTTGGCTTTGAGGCAAATTTCTACTTTTGAGGTAGCCGCCCTTCGTTTTTCGGTTGTATTGTAGGCAGAGACATCAAAGATGTTTTTATCTTCTAAGTCATAACAGCCAAACCAGGAACCACTTTCAAGATTAATCTTGTCGTTTTGGTCTAAGTTCTTGGTTGTTGTCCAGGAGCCTGGTGGCCATTCTCCTGATATCAACGCGGTTTTTTGATAGAGAGTGGTGTCTGTGGTAACGGAGTTTTCAGTTCCAATTTCAATCCGGACATAGCTATTATTTACTATGTCACTGTAGTTTGCAAAAGTGACATAGAGTGGTGAATCTCCGTTAGTTTCGTCAATCGCCTCAATTCTGGTGGCGTACGTTAGACCGTCAGACAAAGTCTTCCCGCCGTTTAAGAACGTGTCTATCATCTGCGTCGCGACGACTTCTTGAACATTGCGGTTCCGCATCGTAAGGCGCTGAATCTTTACGGCTCGGCTATACAAAACCGTGATTAATGCCATTAAGATAACTAAAATCGCGGAACAGATTAAAAGTTCCATTAAAGTAAACCCTCTGGATTCCCGCTTACAGCATGCGGGAATGACAGGGGGCAGGTATGCCGTGGCAGGGGCCTTTTTATATCGTTCCATTGCGGGCAATATAGGTAATGAGTGTAACGAGTTTTGCGTCGCCTCTTTTGCGATAGACATTTACGGTAATCTTCCTTAGCATTGTGTCGTCGTTTACTGTTGTAGTAGAGGGGGGATCAGACCCATCATAACCGGTACTGGTAACTTCTACTTGGAAGTCGTTGTTGTAAGGTATGTCCGCGTCAGTCTTTGTTTTGGCATATTTCCCTTGTCTGTCAACGGTGGTCGGCGGAAAAGTAATATTTTTTATCCGGGACATTTCCTGTTCGGCAAGGGCGGTTGCGATAGTTAAATCACTTGATTTTGCTGAATTTCCCAAGCCGCGGGCCAGGAGAGAAAGCGAGAAGGCGACAACAACAGCAATAATAAATATGGCAATCACCATTTCCAGAAGTGAAAACCCTTGCCTCCTGTGTGAAGATGTCATTCTGAGCGCCGCGAAGAATCTCATCTTATTTTTCTTTCCAACTTCCCGGTACCGGAAGATAGACCCGGCGGCCACCGGAGAATCCTCTGTAAACATCGGTAGCAAAATCATTGTTTGGTGGGTTAACAAAGAGAGAAGCGTCGTATTCTAAAGTTCCGGAGGTGAGAGTAACGGTTTTGTTTGTAACCAAAATACCATATACTGTGCCAGTGGTATTAAGGGTAATTCCACCACCAGTTCCGTCGGAATAGATAAGTCTACCTCTTCCAGGAACACCAGAAGTAGCCTCATCTATGGTAACCGCGCCGCCGCTACCAATGTTTACATTTGCAGTGCCTCCAGAAGAATAGGCGACGATAGCTGCCTGCGCACCGTTAGTATCGTTATAGGTGGGTGTTAAATTATCAGTTACATTCACAGTCGCCCCTCCGGTAGAATAACACATAACTGCTGCATTTTGACCTGGACGTAAAATAATGGTTGGAGAACTACTAATTGTTATGGCAGCAGCTCCGGAAGCTTTCACCAGAATCGCTGGTTGAGTGTCGGTGGCAGTGCTTGCATCAATTGTAGAAGACGCCCCAGAAAAAGTGATATCTCCGTCAGAAACAACGTTTCCGTTTACAATCACATTGTTAAGGGTTAAACTTGCTCCTTTCACTATAAGATTTCCAGTAATGGTAATGGCGGGGGTAATGGTAATAGTTCCACTTAAAGGATTTAATGCGGTATCTGTTCCAGAAAAGGTAGAAGTTGCCTGGATGGTAATGGTTCCATCTGCCTTCAGAAAATTTTGAATGGTTGCTCCGTTAATAGTGGCATTTCCATTATTGGGTGGAGAACCTTCGGCAGATGCTCTGACATAGACTCTAAGAGTCCTAGCGTAAAGGGCACCGAAAATAAAGGTATCCGTAACGTTATCATAAGTAACCCCAGCCGGTAATGCACCCCCATTTAATTCAGCAACTCCAAGCGCACTTTCCCGGTACACATCCTGGTCGCCAAGGTACGTCGGCAAATCTGTGGGTGCATCAGGAGTGGGTGGGTTAAATAGGGGGGAAGGGACGGTGGTTACGGTATAGTTCGCAGCAGCACTTGATATATTGGCAATATTCATTCTGGCAATATTGCCGGTAACCGTTGCTCCTGTGCCGCTGACGGTGTCAGCGTATATGACATGTTTGTTGAATGCCTCGGAAATACCCTGGGTTGGACCATTCAGAACAGTACCACTTGCGTTTGAACCTCTGATATTAGCAGTAATAACTCTTCTTTTCCGGTTATAAATTCCTGTGGACACCAGTTTGTGAATTACCGGCGGTCCGATATCAACAACGAATTTAACCTGGTACCCATTACTTGCTGGTAGATTAAAAGGGTTATTCAGAGTTGTACTTGATGTCCAGGCATCAGCAAGCGTAGTGTCGGGGTCAAGATAATCTCCATCATTTGGATATACCGCAATTCCACCACCGTAATGTTGATAGTTCATCCGGTATAGTGCATCGTTGATACCGGCTTCGGCAAGGGATAATGCGGTCATCCGGTCGGAAGATTGGATGGTTTTTTTATGGGTAGAAGTGGCTACGAGGGTAACGGTCAGTACTAACCCCAGGAATATGATGGCAGTTGATACTGCGGCTATCATCGCCATGCCTTTGTTATTTAGTTTTATCATCTGAATCCGACCCCTACATCAAATTATTTATTGCGTTTGTATTACCTGAACTTATAGAGCAAATCGTCACTGTCCGTTGCTACCGTTGTAGCCCCTGGATTCGTTTGAAAGCTTCCGTCCGGTCCGGCAGAATAAATTACCATTACTTCTTCGTTTGTATCTTCCCAGCCCATTCCGTAGGGGTGTCCCCATGGGTCAAGGGGAGTACCGTAAGGAAAGTAGGTTTGATTTTGAACCCAGGTGGTACCACTCACGTTGGGGTATGTTCCAGTACTGGAGCTAAAAGTTGCCCCGGGTTGATATGTTGCATAGGGACCATCCCAATAGTTTTGAAAATCAGCAAGGTCAGTGAAGTCATTGGTGGTGAAGGTTGTGGTGGCATAACCCGTAGCGGTATCGGTTATTTTTAGAGGTGCCGTAAAATTGGGCGCACTGAGAGTAATATCGGCATCGGTGGAATCATAATCACATAACCGGACATATCCTTCTGATTTTAAATCAAGATAAATTGTGGCGCCGGTACTGGCAAAACTTGCCATTTCCGCCTTAGCCTTATTAATCAGGGATTGTTTACGTCCTTTCTGTATTGCAGGCAAGAGTAGTCCGGCTAAAAGCGAGATTATCGCAATAACAACTAAAAGTTCCACTAACGTAAAGCCTTTTTTATGCATTATGCCTCCTTGTGTTTATACTTATTGTATACTATTCGTAGGCTATTTTGTCAAATAAAAATAGTCTTTATAGGCTGTAGACAGGGTAAAACGGTCTCTCCTATAATTAAAAGGAATGCGGGGAGACCGATGAATAAGGGGAGGCTGGGTGAGTTTGGACAAAGAATCCGGCAATTGCGGAAGGTCAGGGGACTAACTCAGGAGAGGCTGGCAACCAAAGCGGGTCTGCACTATACCTACGTCGGCGCGGTGGAACGGGGCGAGAAGAATATCTCTCTGATTAATATAAAGAATTTAGCCCGGGCTCTGGAGATTGAGGTTTGCGAACTTTTTCCGATTAGCAATCCGTTGAGAAGTAAAGAGTATTCCCTGGCGGAAGAAGTAGCCAGTTATCTGAAGACCAAGCCGTTGGATGAGATAGAACGCGCCCACCGTATCCTGCGCACCGCTTTAGAGAAGTGAGATAGTCTCTGATTAAGCCGAAAGGTCAATTTCTACCTTTGCGAGAAAACCTTTAACCACCTGCCGCACTCGTTCAGCAATATCAATAGCACGCGAAGCTTCTTTTTTGGTTACCTTCTCTTCTACTCCAGGATAACGGGTGGTAATAGCAAAAGGAGTTAATTCTTCTGCATCCTTGGAGCAATTTAGTCCATTCGCTTTGTCCTTGTGCGACACACAACTCCAACAACATAGAGATATTGTGGGTATAAGGAAAATCAACTTTTTTATACACCAGGTAAGATTTGAGATATTTTTCCGCACATTGCTGAGCATGGTAAGCAATCAAACGATATGGACATCCGCTTCTTAAGGTTAATCCATGACGAGCCAGTCGCAGGTCATCATCACCGTATTTTAGCCATTGAACTACCTTTTTTAAAACTTTCTTATCCGGGGCTTTCATAAAGCACTTCTCCTTCTTTCCAGGCGGCGCGAGCCACAGTACCGCAGATGTTTGATTTTGTCAAATGAAAATAGCCTTTATAGGCTGTAGACAGGGTAAAATGGTCTCTCCTATAATTAGAGGAATACGAGGGAATTATTGTAATAGCGAAATTGCCACGCTCCTTTCGGTCGCTCGCAATGACAAGAAAATTTAGATTCCTGCTTAGGACACGCAGGAATGACATAGGGGGAACCCGCATAGGATTGGAAAGGGCAATGGAAAGACTATCCGCGGAGGTGGAGGAGGGTGAGGGATGTGTCGCCGTAGCGACGGGTGTCTCTGGTAAGAGGCAGGAGCGCCAGGCCTTGTTGAAAAAGGGGATTTTTTTCCAGGCCGGACTGGTGCTGGAGAATAAAGATGCCCCCCGGTTTAAGCAGTTTATGACTGAGGCTTTCAATAATCAACCGTAGCAGGCGTTCTTCGGTGAAGGCGTAGGGCGGGTCAGCGAAGATGAGGTCAAACTGGTGACCGTCTCTTGCCAGAAGGCCCAGAGCCTTTTCTACTGATTTCCGGTAGAGGATGATAGAAGATTCGGGGGAGGGGTATTGGGATTGAAAAGCCTGGAGGTTCTGCTCAAGATAAGGGATTACTTTACGGTCGTTCTCCACAAAGACCACTTTTTCTGCGCCCCGGCTCAGGGCTTCTATTCCCACCGCACCGGTGCCGGCGTAGAGGTCAAGGAAATAACTGCCCACTATCCTTGGTGACACAAGGTCAAAGAGCGCTTTGCGGACCAGGCCGGTGGTGGGCCGCAAAACACTCTCCTCAGGGTAAAGAAGACGACGGCCTTTGAATTTTCCGGCAAGGATATACATAGGAAGATACGCAGGCTGAAGCCTGCGGCTACCTTGTAGGGGCTTGATTTATCAAGCCCGCGGGTCGGATAAATCCGACCCCTACGTTAAAATATTTAATGCGTTCGTATTAGTAAGCAGGGGTCAGGTTTTGAAGCGGTGCGGAGCACGTTTTTCCCAGGCGATGACGATGGCGGAGGCGATGAAAATGGAGGAGTATGTTCCGGTAATTAAGCCGACGATAATGGTGAAGGCGAAGGTGTGGAGGACCGGTCCGCCCCAGATGAAAAGGCTGACCGCGATAAGAAGCGTGGTGAAGCCGGTGATGATGGTCCGGGAGAGAGTTTCGTTGATGGAGCGGTTAAAAACGTCTTCGGGCTTGTCAACTTTCCGTAAACCGCGGAGGTTTTCCCGGATACGGTCAAAGATAACGACGGTGTCGTTAACCGAATATCCTAAAATGGTCAGGAAAGCGGCGATGACCAGACTGTCTATCTGACGGCCGGTCGCAGCCAGAAAGGCTAAGGTTACCAGAAGGTCGTGGACGATAGCGATAATGGCTCCCACGCCAAAGCGGAATTCGAAACGGACCGCGATATAGAGCAGAATGCCTATGGTCGCCAGAAGGCAACCAAGAGCGGTCTGCTTCCGGATGGTCTGGCCCATCGTCGGGCTCACCTGTTCTTCGCCTAAAATCTCTACCGTCTGGTCCGGGAAACTGTTTTTGATGATGGGAATGAGTTCGCTGCCGCCTTTTTTAGTCTTGATGATTATCTTTTTACCTTCCTCACCCACTTTTTGGAGAGAAACGTCGGCGTACCCCTGGCTGATTAAGAGGTTGCGTATGGTACCGATATCTATCGGCTGGCTGAACTGCAACTGGGTAAGATAACCGCCGGTGAAGTCAAAGGAGAGCAGGGATGGTCCCCGCATGAAGGTAAAGACTAAGCCGACTACGGTGATGACGGTTGAGAGGATAAAGAAGATACCTCTCTTACCCATAAAGTCAAAGTTTGGAGTGCGGCGAAAGATATTCATAGAGATTCCTTTGGATTCCTGTTTAATACATACAGGAATGACAACACTAACCGATGCGTAATTTTTTAACCGGGAACTTGAACAAAGCCAGGTTATAGATTAGCCTGGTAACGACGACCGCAGTAAATAGGTTAGCCAGAATACCCAGGGTTAAGGTCAAGCCGAATCCTTTGACCGAGCCTTTGCCCAACAGAAAGAGGGCGAGTGCCGCGATGACCGTAGTCAAGTTGGAATCGATGATTGCCACCAGCGCTCTTTCGTAACCCCGGTCTAAAGCCGCCCGGATGGTTTTTCCGGCGCGCAACTCTTCCCGGATTCTTTCAAATATCAGGACGTTGGCGTCAACCGCCATGCCGACCGTCAGGGCGATGCCGGCAATACCCGGCAGGGTCAGAGTAGCCCGGAAATAGGCTAAGAACCCTAAGAGAATCAGGATGTTGAGCGCTAAAGCAAAATCAGCTACCAGACCGCCGGCAGTATAATATAACAACATAAAGGCAACGACCATTATCGCACCCATCAGACTCGCTTTGATGCCGCTGTGGATGGAATCGCGACCTAATGCCGGACCTACGACGGTACGGTCTATCACCTCAATCTTGGCGGGCAGAGCACCGGCATCAAGAATCTTGGCTAAGGTATCCGCTTCCTGAGTGGTGAAACGTCCGGAAATCTGTGCCCGGCCGCCGGGTATGCGTTCCCGGATGACCGGAGCAGACTGGATAATTCCGTCCAGAACAATCGCCAACCTCCGGTTGACGTTGGTGGCGGTAATCTCGGCAAACTTCTTGCCCGCCGCAGAGTTTAATTCTAAGTCTACCACGGGAAGCGCACCTTCCGCGTAACTTAAGCGGGCATTCTTCAATTCCTGTCCGGTCAGGAGAGGTTCAGCCTGAACCAGAAAAGGTGTGGACGGCTGGGAAATTCCCCGGGTATCCTTTTCGTACTCGTAGAGTAATTGATAACCTGCCGGAACGTTGCCGGCTAACGCTTCTTTCGTCAGGTCAGGGTTATCCTCCACCAATTTAAACTCAAGGAAGGCGGTCTTGCCTAAAACTTCCAGGGCACGTTCCGGATTTTCAATTCCGGGCAGCTGGACCATAATCCGGTCAGTACCCACCTTCTGGAGAAGCGGTTCCGCAACGCCTAATGAATCAACCCGGTTGCGGATTACTTCCATCGTTCTATCGGTAAGATTGGTCGCAGAGACGTTGGCGGTTTCTATGGGAGCCTTGACCTGGAGGACTAACTGCATCCCGCCCCGTAAATCCAAGCCCAGCTTCACTTTATCTTTGGGCGGCCATAATGCCCAGAAGGATAAGCCCATTATCGCCAGAACCCCGACTAATTTAAAATATAGACCCTTCATTTCATTAGTTTTCGATAAAAACAGGTCGGATTGCCGGTGTGGCAGGCCGGTCCTTTCTGTTTGACCCGGTAAAGCACCGCATCTTCATCGCAATCAACCAAAATTTCGGTTACTTCCTGTTCATTTCCGCTGGTCTCGCCTTTCCGCCATAACTTCTGCCGGGAACGTGAAAAATAATAAGCCTTTCCGGTTTGAAGCGTTTTTTGCAGCGCTTCCCGGTTGGCGTAGGCAAGCATCAGAACCTCGCCGTTAACATCCCGGGTTACCACCGGAACCAGCCCCTGTTCATTAAACTTAATTTCTTCGGTGCTTACTTCTACCATACTAATTACTTTATTATATCCCAATACCGGCGACGGCGTCAAAATAGGGTTTC
The DNA here is from genome assembly GCA_043797665.1 of Candidatus Omnitrophota bacterium. GTDB lineage: Bacteria > Ratteibacteria > UBA8468 > MWAK01 > MWAK01 > CAZVUE01. Next base: position 2,672 of record JAZDPL010000006.1, on the reverse strand, counting down.
AGTACCGGGTAAAGTTTGCGGAATACCTGGTAACTCTGGCGAAGAACTTTATTTTTTTCTTGGTCCGGTTGAAATCGTTCTTTAGTGCGCACCATCTTTTGGCAGGCTTCGGGAACGCTTTGGTAAAATCTTCCCGCCACCGTGGCCAGAATGGCGGAACCGAAAGCGGTGGTATCCGGATTTTCGGTGCGCACCACCTCTTTTTCAAAGATATCGGCAACTATCTGGCACCACAGGTCCGAACGGGCGCCGCCGCCGGAGATACGCACTTCTTTGATGGGAAGATTTAATTCCTTCATAATTTCAACGGTATCCTTCAGGGCAAAGGTTATGCCTTCTAAGACCGCCCGGATAAAGTACGCCCTGGTGTGCCGGCTGGTGGCACCGAAAAATGTTGCCCGTGCCAAAGGATTGGCGTGGGGAGTACGCTCTCCGGTTAAGTAAGGAAGGAATATCATTCCTTCAGAACCGGCCGGTACTTTTCCTGCTTCTTCCGTCATCAGTTCGTAAGGGTCTTTACCTTCCTTTTTCGCCCGGCTGATTTCAGAAAGGCAGAAATTGTCGCGGAACCAGCGCAGAGAACCGCCGGCAGAGAGAGTACAACCCATCAGGTGCCAGGTGTCCGGAACCGCGTGGCACATTGCGTGGATTCTCCCGGCCGGGTCCTTCCGTACCTGGTCCGAGAAGGCAAAGACCACGCCCGACGTCCCTAATGTTACCGAGATAATTCCTTCCGAGACAACTCCGTTCCCGCAGCCGCTGGCGGCCTGGTCTCCGGCACCGGCGGACACCGGGATGTTTTCCGGCAAGTCAGTGAGGCGTGCCGCTTCAGGAGTAATCTTGCCAATAACCTCCGGTGATTCAAAGACCGCCGCAAGCCAATCTTTTTTAATCTGAAGGATATCCAGAACCTCCTGAGACCACTTCCTTTCCGTAACGTCAAAGAGGCTGGTTCCGGAATTGTCGGTAACCTCGGAGGCAAAAACGCCGGTGAGTTTATAACGGATGTAATCTTTTGGCAGAAGTAGTTTGGCTATTTTGCGGTAAGATGCCGGTTCGTTTTTTCGTAACCAGATAATTTTCGGTGCGGTGAATCCGGTGAAGACCGGGTTGCCGGTAATCCGGATTATCCGTTCCCGTCCTATTCGTTCTTCAATCTCTTTGACTTCCTCGCCGGTGCGCTGGTCACACCAGAGGATAGCGGGCCGGATGACCCGGTCATCTTTGTCTAAGAATACCGAGCCGTGCATCTGTCCGGTTAATCCCAGACCGGATATGTCTCCTTTACTTCGGCTTCGCCCGGAAATTGTCCGACAGGTTTTAATGGTGGCTGACCACCAGTCTTCCGGATTCTGTTCTGCCCAGAGTGGTTTGGGTGTTAATAAAGGGTACTCTTCCGTGGTTTGGTCCACCACGTTGCCGTCAGTGTCAACCAGAAGGGCTTTGACACCGCTTGTACCGACGTCAATCCCTAAAAATAGTTCCTTTGCCATCGTAAAGTCGTCCGCCTTCGGCGAACTTCCCAAAGGGGGTTTACACCCCCTATGGCGGTCGCTTCGCTCCCTGTTACTCCCTCTACTGAGTAAGGGGGTTCGCCACCCCCTTAGCAATCCCCCCTTGAACCTACGCAGTATAAAGGATATAAATTCCTGTAGGTTCAAGGGACAATTGCCAAAAACAGATAAATATTATATCATATCTGATAAAAGCGCATTAATTAAAATGTCATTCCCGCATGTCTGAAGCGGGAATCTATACCTGTATATAAGGGTAGATTGGATTCCTGCTTACTATCTGCAGGAATGACAGATTACTTATTACGTTTGTATTAAATGTATAATAATTCGGAGGACGTATGCTGATTATCGGAGAACGGATTAACGCGACCCGCAAGCGAATCGCGGAGGCGCTGAGAGCGCGTGATAAATCTTTAATTCAGAAGGAAGCACAGGTTCAGGTATCCGCGGGCGCTTCTTATCTTGACCTCAACGCCGGTTTAGGTGCCGGAGACGAAACCGAGGACTTACGCTGGCTGGTAGAGGCGGTTCAGGAGGCAGGTTATATTGACCTCTGCCTTGACAGTGCTAATTCCAGAGCTTTGGAGTCATCTCTGCCCCTGGTCAAAGGTAAGGTAATGGTCAATTCCATCAACGGTGAAAAGGCAAAGATGGAAGCGATGTTTCCTTTGATGAAAGGTTATACCGGCAAGATTATCGGCTTAACGATGGACGACCGGGGTATTCCCTCAGACGTGGCTAGACGCCTGGAGATTGCGGAGAAGATTATTACCGGTCTCACCGTCTGTGGTGTACGGATAGAAGACATCTATCTCGACCCTTTGGTCCAGCCGGTAGGGACTGACCCCGATAACGGCTTAACCTTCCTGGAAGCCGTTACCGCTATCAAAAAAAGGTTTCCCGGAGTTAAGACTACCTGTGGTCTCTCCAATGTCTCTTTTGGTTTGCCGGAACGCCGGATACTCAACCGTTATTTTTTGACCCTGGCAATTGGCGCCGGGCTTGATTCGGCTTTGATTGACCCGACTGACCAAAACATGCTTACCGCGGTCTTTGCCACCGAAGGACTTTTGGGTCTTGACCAGTTTTGCCTGGGATACCTCACCGCTTTCCGCGAAGGCAAAATTAAATAACGTTTCGGGGCGTAGCGCAGCC